>JBEKZH010000114.1:0-10586 GCA_049510065.1 Bryobacteraceae bacterium | reverse complement strand
GGGCCGATATCCTGGACCTGGCCGCCGTCGAGCCCATCGCGCGGCGCCACATCCAGGAGGCCGGTGTGGCGGACCGCGTCAAGGTCCGCGTCGGCGATCTGCGTTCCGACCGGCTGGGCGAAGGATACGACCTGGTGTTTGTCTCGGCCATCTGCCACATGCTCAATCCGGAGGAGAATCTCGACCTGCTGCGTCGCTGCCGCGAGGCGCTGGCGCCCGGAGGCCGCGTCGTCATTCAGGACTTCATCCTGGAGGCAGACAAGACGGCTCCCCGCTTCGCCGCGCTGTTCGCGCTCAACATGCTGGTGGGCACGCGCGGCGGCAGCAGCTACAGCGAGCCGGAGTATGCTGGCTGGCTCGGCGAGGCGGGTTTCCGCGAGATCCGCCACGCGCGCCTGCCGGGAATCACCGGGCTCATGATTGGGTTGCGGCCGTAATCTCGTTTATCGCAATTGTCGGACCCCGGCAACAGCACAGTCGGTCGGCCACGCTACTCGTGAGAAATCTGGCTCTTCGGATGCCTGACGCTGCAACCGCACACGAAGCTCTGGCACATTGATCCCGAGGCAGCGTTATGGGGTATTATCGGTAGCTTCTCGGCCACCAATTGAGCATTTGGGCGGATACACGTTGACGAGCCGAACTCGCTGCTATGCTGTGAGGCGTGCCAGAGCCGATTCTGATCGACACGGATACCGCCTCCGACGACGCCGTTGCGCTGATCATGGCGCTCCGCTCGGCCACCGCCCACGTCATCGCCATCACCACCGTGGCCGGCAACGTTCCCGTTCGCCAGGCCACACGCAACGCGCTCTATACCGCTGAACTCTGCGGCGCCGACACTCCCGTCTATCCGGGCGCCGAAAAGCCACTGGCCCGTCCTCTCACTACCGCCGAGTGGTTTCACGGCCACGACGGGCTCGGGGATCACGGATACCCGCCCCCGAGCCGCAGTGCCGAAAAGCAGCACGCTGTCGAAGCCATCATCGCCACCATCCGCGCCAACCCCGACCTGACGGTGGTTACCCTAGGCCCGCTCACGAACATCGCCCTGGCTCTCTCGCAGGCGCCCGACATCGCTCACAACGTAGGCCGCTGCGTCGTCATGGGTGGAGCTCCTTGTTGCGAAGGCAACGTCACGCCCGCGGCCGAATACAACATGTGGGTCGACCCTGAGGCCGCCCGCATCGTCCTTCGCAGCGGACTGCCCGTTGAACTGGTCGGATGGCAGCTCTGCCGTGGCCCTGCGGTGCTCGCTCCCGCTGACATCGAACACATCAACGGCATCGGCACCGAGCTCGCCCACTTCACCGTCGAGTGCAACAGCACGGCGCGCGCCGCCTACCGAGTGCAAACCGGCGAGGATGGTATCTCACTGCCCGACCCGGTGGCCATGTCGATTGCGCTCGACCCCTCCATCGGCACCCAGGCGAGCCACCACTACGCGGACATCGAAACGGCCACTGAACTCACGCGCGGAATGACTGTGGTCGACCGCCTTGGCGTCGCGGGCAACGCGCACAATCGCGCAACGTGGGCGGACCTGATCGAACGCGAACCCAATGCGAAGGTCTACTGGGCCGTCGACGCCCCGCGCTGGAAGCAAGCCCTCTATTCAGCCCTGTAAGTCGCCGATAGTCGTGGCGTTAACTCGGGATATCGGTAGCCCCCCACCCAGCTTGTCGCGCGGTTGGGGATCTTCGCCAGCGCCTTGCGGTGGCTGAGTTCCAGCGGTGTTGCGGAGTTCTCACTACACTGGTCTTTTATGTCGTCGGGCGGGGAAGTCTTCGGGGTTCAGGGATTCAGCAGACCGCTTAGAGCGTTCCCTCCGTCGATCCCGATGTCACGGACCTTCTGGTGGACAAGCTCCTGCGGTGTGCTCCGGGGCTATCGGCCGTGGCCCTGCGCCGCAACTGGGCCTGTCTTAGAACGTTCACGCCAGATCGGCGTCCCGTGATCGGTTGGGATCCGGACACGCGCGGTCTGTTTCACGTTTCCGGTCTCGGTGGTTTCGGGGTAACCACGAGCCTGGCTATCGGCGAGGTGGCGGCCTCAGTCATAAACAATCTTGCCGTCTCATGGGTTGATGTCAATTGTTTCCGTGCGGGACGGAACGCTCTTCTCCCCTGAGAGGCGGTAACGCTGCCGTGCCAGCAGGACCTATCGGGCGCACAATCCCCGCCGGCGTTGGAACGATATTTCGTATTATCGGCAGCCTTCTTGGCGGTCTCGGCGGTTTCCGCCGTGCAGTTTCCCAAGGAAACCCCAGCATCACTGAAGGACCGTTTTACAAATCGGAGGCTGTAGCGCTGATTGAGATCAACCAACGAGTCAATCCGAGCCGACCTGAGTCTTCCGGGCAAGGATCGCTTCTTCGACTCCCGCTAGTTCCTTGTCGCGGCTGTGGTAGCCAGTCATAGCGATCAACCTTGCGGCGTGGGCGGCATGAGTCCGAGCTGAGTCGGGTTGTAATTGTGCAAGATCCAAGCGGGCTTGTTCCAGATGGTAGTCGGTGAGATGGAGTCGCATCTCACAGCGCACGGCGAGGACTCGCACATCGTCCAGGTCTTTCTGGGCGCGCGCGAAGTCGCTCAGATCGCGAAAGTTCGCTGCGCGGGCTAGAAGACCGAAGGGAAGGTAATCAGTCTGTCCGGCCAAGCGGATACCTCTCACGGACTCATCTAAGTGATCACGTGCCTCTGCTGAACCGGATGGATAGGCGCGCGCGAGGGAGAGATGGTCGAGAGCAACGGGGAGAAGCCACCTTTCTGTCCACTTGAGCGTCTGGGCGGCCCGTTCGAGCACGTCAGCGCCGCGTCCCTGCGCGAGTAACAGATTGCAGTAGTGATATCCTCCCACCGAATGCAGGAGTGGGCGCTCGGGTTCAACCTTCGCCTGCATTGCTTCTGATTCCTCATAAATCTGGGAGGCTTGGCTAAAGTGTCCGGCCCGATACAGAGCCGAGGCCAGCCTCAGATTCGTACTGATTTTGATCTGCTCCGGGGTATCGCTGCCGCGGTTAGCAAGCGTTGCGGCCGTTCGACCGGATTCGATGGCGGCGGAAAGAGATCCGAGCGAAGCCTGAAGACTGCTGAGATTGCCGAAACCAATCGCCGCTTGTTTCCAGTCTTCATTCTCCACGGCCGCCTGCGCGGCAAGTTCCATGGGCTCTTCGGCTTCGGATAGACGCCCCAAAGCTCGAAGCGAAAACGCTGCCTCCCTAATGAGCCACGACTGATGCGTCTGTCTCAAGGCCTCGACCGGCACCGTCCAAGCAGACTCAAAGAAGTTGTTTAGGAGTGCAAGGTTAGCGCCAAAAGCGCCAAGCATCTTCCAGAGGAAACACTCTTCTTGCCGGAGCACGCGATCGAAATAGATCTTGTCAAACACCTCACGATGCCGGCCAGCCTTGCAGCCATGGTAGACGGCGTAGAACAGCGGCGTCATCTCCTCCAGCGTGTCTGGCAGATGTGGAGCTTGCTTCGCATAGCCTTCGTAGAGGTGGCTATGAGCTTCGCGAAAAGCATTGGCGTGCGCTACGCAAAACTCCTCTGCGAAGTGCTCGCGGACCAGCGGGTGACAATCAACCGATCCGTCCTTCTCCGCGTCGTAGACCAGGCGAGCCTCGCGCAACCGAGTTTGCGCGACGTTCCAATCGCGATCGGTGGACAGCGCAGAAAAGAAGCGTAGCTTGCGCAGCTCCGCGATGGACCCTTGATCGGCTGGGCGATCAAAAAGGCCAAGCATTCGCAGTGCCTGCAGTTCTGCTCTGTTCTTATAGAGCACCTCGTACTGACGCATGACGCGCCGGGCGTGTCCACCCTTGTTCGGCTCAGCGAAGAGGGTTGGGATCTCGTCGCGCTTGCGCACGTCCCCTTCACAAGCATCGTGAAGGTATCGTCCAAGAAGGGTCAAGGCCAGTGCGTGATTGCCGAATTCACCCGATGCGGATCGCAATTCAGCATCTGGGCCTACAACCTTGAGTGCTCGTAGATACGTCGCGCCGTCCTCGGGCGTCAGGTTCTCCAAGTCCATCAAGAAAACGCCCGAGTTCACGAAGTCATCTAAGTCGGCCAACGGCAGCCGCGAAGTGCATATGCACAACCCAAAATTCTGGGCGGCCAGTTCTTTGAGCAACGCTGCCATGCCGGGATCCTTCAATCGACCGTACATGGGGCCTGGCGGATGCTGGATCGGCTCCAACCCATCAAGGATCAGAAGCGTGGACTCCTTGCGGACCAATTCGGCGAGTTGCATCCCACGTTCCCAAGAGTCTTTTGGCGGATCGACAACCTTGAACCAGACTCGTAATGCCCTATCGAGGAACGAATCGGCAGAGGCCTGGCAATCCTCCGCTGCACCTTGCGAATAGAATGACCAGCCGAGAACCTGCATCGCGCCTCTTGCTTGGTTTCGGTGCCACCAATTGATGGCCAGCGAAGTCTTGCCTACCCCCCCTGGGGCCACAATCGCAACGACTCGGACTTGTGGGTTAATCCAAGCAGCGTCGAGATCCTCAAGCTGTTTATCCCGACCGAAGAGCATTGGACTGATCGGAGGGAGCTTTGAAATAAATGTCCGTCGGTAGATGTGTTTCCCAAAGAACCGCCGGAGGAGGAATCGGCGTTCGTCGTCGTTTCGCCCAAGGAAGTCAATATATGTCAGCCGCCCGATCAAGGGTGGAATGATGCACTCACGCAAGCGTATTGGCACGAGAACACCGCGCGTCCCGTCCGGATCCTTGACGTAACCAGCTTGCCATTCTGCGGTTGTGTGTGGAGACGCAAAATATTCAGGTGAAAGCAACGCCACGATACGTTTGCACTGCGAACCGAGATCCATGTTGCCGACAAAGGATTCGCCAGGTCCGAAATCGTTATCCTGCAGAAGGACCGTAAACCCTAGCGACTTCAGTTCTCGAGCAATCCAAACAGCTGTTTCGGAATCCGGGCCAGCGCGAGAAATGAAGACGTCTCTAGATTCCTTCATCGCAGGCCATTGTACTCTCTTGCAGTCGAGGTGCGATCTTGTCTAGGGAAGCTGTCTGATTTCGGAATAGTGGCAGGCTCCGATGTTAGCGGTGAATGCTCCGCTGAGGTGCGCTGCCGCTAGACCCGGAGCGCTGTCCGCTGACCCGGTGAGATCATAGTAGGTCGCTGTCCGCCCTGGAACGATAAGAGCCATTATCGGTAGTCGTTGCGCCGGCAAGTTTCCCGGAAAGCCCACTTTTCGTCCACCGACTGCCTCCCGCACAGACTGCGTGGCCTGTTCATTTGGGTAAGAATGTGAACGCGAAGATCAGCGATTGACGGTACTGGCCCAATCGTGATATCGTTAATCGACGATTTACTATGACCGAGAATGGTGCCGACGGCCAGCTATGTTGCCCGCCAGAAGCCGTCCCTACGGAAGTGAGCCTGCTCACGCTGGAAGGGCTCGAAGCGGACGAGGAACTGGCAAGACTTGCCAAGGCAATCGGCCACCCAGCACGAGTTCGGATCCTGAGGATGCTCTCGCGAAAAGAGGCCCGCGTATGCAGCCAGATCGTCGATGAGCTTCCATTGGCCCAATCCACTGTTTCAGAGCATCTGCGCATTTTGAAGGAAGCCGGCCTGGTGCGTAGTTCGCAAGACGGGCCGCGGGTGGGTTACTGCATCAATTTCGATGGCCTGCGTCGGCTAAAAGCCCTCGTGGCCATCATCTAAAGGCGGAGGTTCTTTTTGTGTTCCGACCATCGCCAATCGTCGATAACCGAACCAAGGAGAAGTCCTCATGTTGAGAATCGAAGTCTTTGATCCCCCGATGTGCTGTTCGACGGGGGTGTGCGGGCCAACGGTCGATCCGGCGCTCGCCCAATTTGCCGCGGATCTCCACTGGCTGGCAAACCAGAGAATCGCTGTTGAGCGATATAACCTGGCCCAGCAGCCCCAGGCTTTTGCCGCCAACGAGGTCGTCAGGATCGCCCTGAAAGAGCACGGCAACGAGTGCCTGCCTCTAATCCTGCTCGATGGCCTCATCGTCAGCATAGGCTGCTATCCGAACCGACATGAACTGGCGCGCCTGGCAGGTGTCGAGCCGGACCAGAGCTCAGAGCTCACGCCAGAACCAGTGAAGGACGATGCGAGACTAACGGTGATCAAGACGCGGTGTTGCTAGGGAAGACCGCGGTGATAGCTGAAAACATGACCGGCCTCCCGGAGAACACGACCCGGATTCTCTTCTTCACCGGCAAAGGGGGTGTAGGCAAGACATCGCTCGCCTGCGCCACGGCCGTGATGATGACCCGTCAAGGTAAGAAGGTGTTGCTGGTCAGCACGGACCCGGCTTCGAATCTGGACGAAGTCCTGGGAGTTCACCTGTCCGGCGAGCCCACGGCGATTCCCGGCGCCGAGGGACTCTTTGCGTTGAACATCGATCCGGAAGCCGCAGCCAGGGCCTATCGGGAGCGGGTCATCGGGCCGTACCGCGGAGTGCTCCCGGAAGCCTCCATCACCAGCATGGAAGAACAACTATCCGGGGCGTGTACCGTTGAGATCGCGGCGTTCGACGAGTTCACAAAACTGCTCGGCGATGTACAGGCGACGGCGGGATTCGATCACATCATCTTCGACACGGCTCCCACGGGGCATACGCTTCGCCTGTTGAAACTGCCGGCTGCATGGACGGGATTCATCGCCGAGAATACAACCGGCACGTCCTGCCTCGGGCCATTGTCCGGTCTGGAAACCCAGAGATCGCTCTACGACTCCAGCCTGAGAGCACTCACTGACGCCGCAGCGACAACGGTGCTTCTCGTTAGCCGGCCGGAGCGCTCCGCGCTCGCCGAAGCGAATCGTTCGAGAGGCGAGTTGGCAGAGATGGGTGTCGTCAATCAGCGATTGTTTCTCAATGGTGTCTTCGTTGCGCAGGATCGCAATGATGCGGCAGCGTGCGCCCTGGAAGCTCGCGGCCGGAACGCACTCGCCGGCATGCCTGCCGACCTTGCGGGGCTTCCACGAGCCGAGATCCCTCTGCTCCCCTACGCTCCGCTAGGCGTGGAGAATCTCGGGCGAGTGTTCGATCGCGCATCGCAGATTCCCAGGGTGGAGCGCCGCGACGGACCCGAGGCGGTCCAATCGGATCTCCCTCTTTCTGCCTTGATCGACGAACTCGAAAAGATGGATCGCGGTGTAGTGATGACGATGGGTAAAGGCGGTGTAGGAAAGACCACGATCGCCTCGGCCATTGCCATTGAACTGGCTCACCGCGGACATCCCGTACATCTGAGCACAACCGACCCGGCGGCTCACGTCGCGGCAACGGTTGGTGAATCCGTCCCGAGTTTGTATGTGAGCCGGATCGATCCCTCTACCGAGACTCGCCAGTATATGCAGGGCGTGATGGCGAAAGCGGCGCCCCACCTGGACTCCCAGGGGATGGCGTTGTTGGAAGAGGACCTGCGATCGCCGTGCACAGAAGAAATCGCGGTATTCAGTGCATTCGCACGGACCGTCGCGGAAGGCGAGCACGGCTTCGTAGTCCTGGACACTGCGCCCACAGGGCACACGATCCTGTTGCTGGATGCGGCCGAAGCCTACCATCGAGAGGTTACTCGAACCATGAGCGATCTGCCGGAATCGGTGCGGAGGCTGCTGCCCCGATTACGGGATCCCGAGTTTACCCGTGTTCTGATCGTGACGTTGCCGGAGGCGACTCCCGTCCACGAAGCGGCGCGGCTGCAGGATGATCTGGCGAGGGCTGGCATCCAACCATTCGCCTGGGTGGTGAATCAGACCTTCGCCGGCAACAGATTCAGCGATCCAGTTCTGATGGAGCGAGGTCAACGGGAACGACCGTTTATCGCTGAGGTGCGGGAGCGGTTCTCCCGCCGCACAGCCGTCGTTGCCTGGGAGCCTGTTGAACCGGTCGGACCCGACCGGTTGCGCCAGCTTGCTAACGCGCCCAGAACGGCGCCCGTTCTCCAATCTGCAACAGGGTAAACACACATGGCACAAGGACTGGCTTCGGAGGGCCAAATGACACCGACACCGCGGAATTTCAACGTGCTGTTCCTGTGCACCGGCAACTCGGCGCGCTCGATAATGGCTGAGGCAATAATGAACCGGAAGGGTCTCCCGAATTTCACCGCGTACAGTGCGGGGAGCACCCCCACCGGTCAGGTTCGCCCCGAGGCACTCAAACAGATAGCGAGTGCTCACATGCCGACGCAGGGGCTGCGCAGCAAGAGTTGGGATGAGTTTGCTACGCCCGATGCACCTACGATGCACTTCGTGTTTACGGTGTGCGACCGGGCCGCCAGTGAAGTGTGCCCGGTCTGGCCCGGACACCCGCTGACGGCTCGATGGTCAGTACCGGACCCCGCAGCGGTTGAAGGCACGCCGCAACAGATTGAGCGCGCATTTTTCGAAGCATTCACGATTCTTGATCGTAGGATCACTCTCTTCCTATGTTTGCCGTTGGCCAAGCTTGAGGAAGAGGCTATCCAACGCGAGATTGATCGCATCGGTCGCAAGTAACTTGCCGGGCTGCAGGCCGAAGTCTGGAACGATAACCGTCATTATCGGTAGCTATCTCCGCGGCGTCGCCAGCGCCGCGAGTCGCGCCAGGGTGGATTCGGGCTGCTCGGAACTGTATAGCGCGGTCCGTCTTCGGAGCTTCCGTCCGGCGCGATGTAGACGACCTGAAGCACGATCTGCTCACCAGCCGGTATGAAGCGGGATTCCAATCGTTCCAATCGCGCGGAGAGCTTCCCGCTGATCATTCTCCGTTACCTACGATCCAGACCGGCGCGGCGCATCAATTCCGTCCTGAGCTCTCGCGGGGTTAGTCCGATAGCCCGCGCGAGCCATTCGCACACGCTCTCATTTGCCTCTCGGACGATTCCCCAACGCGTTAGCGCTGCGACGATGGCCGGTACCAGCGAGGGCCGCGCCGGCTGCATTGCCGCAAGCCTGGACTCGAATCGGACTTCGAGCCGCCGCAGGCGGGTGGTCAGCGCCTTCATATCGACCTCTCCACCTTCGGAACCTCTATCGGAAACCCGGCAACCCAGCGGTCCAGTTCCTCCTCGGTTACGCTGTCGGGCCCAGGGCCGCTGCCAACGAGTTCCACGAACTCCATCACAGTGCCGTCCGGAGAGAGCGTCCTTTTGCACCTGGCGTTTTCCAAACTCGTCTTGTCGCCATATCGGAACACAATCATACGGAAGCATTTCCGAGCCTTCTGGCCCGGAGGGACAAACTGATCCTCCAGCCGGGCGAGCCTCCTGATGACGGTCTTCATGGGTCCTCCGCAACAACGAATCGATTCAGGCGGGCTGTATGCGTTCCCTGGCCAGCCACCGTTCCAGCTCTTCGTCGCCGCCCGCCGCCCAGATCTCGTCGATGGCCTCCATGGGAATGCCGCCTTCTTCGGTCATGTACTGTTCGATCCTCCGTTTCCAATGCTCCAGCCAGGCGTGGGAGTGCGGCACCAGCCGGCTCGCATCCATCAGCCTCGATTCGAGCTTGCGCAACCGCCTGTGCAGATTCGGCATGGCTCTCTCCAGGAATCCAGTTACCGCTTCGCTGCCTCCGCCGCCGCTTCCAGAGCCGTCACGCGCGCCTCGATGTCCTCGATCTCGATGGCTTTGGCCGCGTGATTGAAGATCGCCTCGGCCGCCCGGACACGGACCGACGGTGGCGTGCCGGCCTCAATCATCGTTTTCAGAAGGGTGGTGGCAGCCGCGGATGTGCCCTGCTGGAGCCGCGCGATGGCCTGCCTGAAAGCGTCCCTGCGGGCCTCCCGGTACGCCGTCTGGAACTCCGGGACTTTCAGCCAGCGGAGCAGCGTGTTGGTTCCTATTCCGGCAGCTTTGGCGGCTTCATCGATGTTTCGCTGAGTAAGCAGCGCGGCGATGGCCTCTTCTTTCTTGCGGCCGAATTTTCCACCTGGCGGTTTCATTTACCCCCAAATCCCACCAACCGGGACAGAGTGCTCAGGTCCTTCAAGAGTGACCTCCATTACGGTCCGCGAATCGTCGATTCCCGGCACAATTACCTTGCTTTTCAAGCACATCGGAGTGATCCATGTCATGACCGCGCAGAGCGTGGCACCAGGGAAAACGATTATGACGACCTTCACGATTGACAGCGACAACAACATCACGGCGTTTGCTTCCGCAGAGGAAGCCGCCGCCACAACCACCACCCCGTTCGATTCCTTCGCCAGCAAGCAGGAGCTGGCGGAACTGGCCGCCGCCTGGCCGGCGGAGCGCCTGATGGCCATCTGGAACAGCCTGCCGGGCGTGACCCCGGTGAAGGGGGTTAAGAACACTAAAGGCGCAGTGAGCCGCATCTGGGACCGCATCCAGGGGCTCGGCGAGGCCGCCGCGCCCGAAGCGGAACCCGCGAAGCCGAAGGCCAACAGGAAGGCCAAAGGTGGCGCACGGGCCGCCAAGGGCGCGCCCGCGAAGGGCAGGACGGCTAAGAAGACCACCCCCGCGAAGAACGCGCCCAAAGCCAAAAAGGCCGCGAAGCCGCAGGAGGCCGCCGGGCCGCGCGAGGGCAGCAAGCAGGCGCAGGTGGTGGCGATGCTGCAGCGGAAGA
>JBEKZH010000113.1:0-10744 GCA_049510065.1 Bryobacteraceae bacterium | reverse complement strand
CGCAGCGCTGGCTTGCAGCGTTATTACGTCAAGCGCCTTCAGCAGCTCGGGCTAACTGTCGCAATCGAGCCAAAGAGCGCTTCGGCCTGAGATCGCAGGTCGGCAGTTTTCGGGAGAGCTGGTCGTTGCCTCAAGGTTCAACAATCCGGACCTCCGAAAGCGCGACCAGGCTCGCTCGGCAGGAGCGACCTCCTGTCTTTTAGACAGGTGATCTATCTGTAAGTCATTGAAAACAATCATGCGATCCACTGTGCCCAAGGCAGTTTCCGGCACATCCCGAAAACGCCTTGTTTTCAACTGCTTAGGTTTCAAGCAGATACGGGCAGCCTGTTGAAGCCTGTTGAGCCCTGTTGAGCCCTGTTGAACCCGGGTGCACCGCGCAGCTACAGAATCATCTACAGGGTGGTGGGGTGAACCCGCCGCTTGAGATAATCCGCGTTGCTACACCTTGCCATTCTGTTTTCCGGACCCTACGCCATGCGCCATCTGGCGAACGACATACTCATGCTGCTGTGGGCCGCCGAAATCCTCTCAAGCCGGCCGGTTTCCCAGCGCCTGTTCCGCTCCCTTTCGCACATCCTGGTTGTACCTGCTATGGAATCTGCGCGTCCTGAATTGGAATACTACCGCGATGCCGCCCGGCGGTTGGTACAGCGTCAGCCGGGGTGGGTGGCTGTCGGGCTCCAGCAACAGGGCGGTGCGATTGTGAAAGTAGGCGAGCAGTTTCTGATTCTCCGGCTCGGTTAACTCTCTGGCCCAAACAACCTTGGCGGTGTCGATGTCCGCCGCGTTATAAACCCATTTTTCGAAGAAATTGTGATCGGGCCCGTAGCGCACCATCACCAATTGCGAGCCGGGCATCCGCGCCAGTTCCGCCCGCACAGCCGCGCGAATGGGGGTAGAGCGGTCGGTCTGCTGGACGCAGCACCCGGAAAAAGGGCTGACGCGCATTGGAAGCCGTCCGGTGGCGCGGGCCGCGAGCAGCAGAATCAGCGCCGTGAGGATCGCGACACCCAGACGCGCGCCGGTGCGATTCTCCCGCCGCCAAACGCGCAAGTGTCGCATCGTCTGCACCGTGAACGCGAGAATCGCGCCGGTGATCGGAGCCAGGTAGTGGGGCGCCCCAGAGTGCCCGGCAAGCATTCCCGCAAGCACGAGGCCGCCCGGCAGCAGCAGCGGTTGAAGGCGCGGCGAACGGAATGCACGGCGTCCAAAGAGCAAAAGCGGCAGCGAAAGCAGCGGACCGATGTAGAAACTCCACAGCTTCCGGAAGCGTGTCGACAGTTCTTTTGCGAACAAAGACGGCAAGTGGAACTGATCGTGATAACGCCTCTCCCACATGTAGTAATCCTGCATCGACTTGTGCCGGAGCGGCATGGGCGTCAGCGCCGGGGTCATCCATGCTTGCGTCATCGGCCATCCATACGTCGCGATTGACCTCGTAGGGCATTCGAAAGGCGCTTCCCGTGACTGCGTGAAAATAGACCGCCGTGCACCCGGCGGCCGCCAATAGCACAAGCAGTCCCGGAGCCGCCTAGCGCCAGCCGGGGACCCACCGTTGAGCTGGACGCTCCCGAACCCGATGACGACGCGCCCACTCCCACCCCAACACCATCGCGACGCCCGCGGCGAGCAGCATACCCTCATACGGGCGCGAGTTGGCGAGGATGGCCAGACCCAGGCAACCGAGCCACACATAACGCCGCCGCCCGGCAGGGCAGCACACCCAGCAGCAGCGCGCCCCCGAGCGCGGCGGCTGCGCCACCCCAGTAGCCGTTCGTCCAATAGCTGAAGACACCGAATCGCCATACTCCCAGAATTCCACCCAGCAAGGCCCACTCCGGCGGAAGATAGCCGTACAGCATCCACGTAAGAGCGCCGCACATCAGGCCGCTGGCCAGCAGCATTCCGAACCATGGGTTCCCGGCCAACTGGCCCGCGGCCAGAATGACCCCCTGCATCGGCGGATACATAGACTGACAGGTCGGCCGCTGCAGGATATGGATGCTCTCGAAATGCTGCCACATGGGATGCGTGGGGTTGGTCAGGCGTCCGTGCGCGAAGGTGTCGGCTTGCAGCAGGAAGCTGAACTCGTCGTGTCCGGCCACGTCGGGAATCGGAAGCACGAGCAACAGTGCCACACGCAGCAGGATGGTGACGAGTCCTGTGAAGACGGCCCCTGCCAGGCGCGGCGCAACCGGAAGCGACCGAGCGGATGAAATGGCCGCAGGCGTTTGGCGGTCCGGCTCGCCGGAAACCTTCCGTGATACCACGCGCTGAAGCCGAGCCCGGCCAGCACGATGTACTCCCACAGATTCAAATCGCATTGGTTCAGGGTGCCCAGCGTGCCCGCGGATATCAGCATGCGTTTGGCCTCCGGGCCTTGCGCGGGGAAGCGCCACTCGCCGCCGATGAACCTTTCATCGGCTTCTGCCACTCCGCGATTGCCGCCCGGTTTGACGGCAGGATACCACAGCGGACCCGCGCGCAGAAGACTACTGAGAGAAACGTGGAGACGGCTTCGAGCAGAGCAGAGCGGCAGTTTGCAGCCATCGCGAGAGGCCCGTGGGGAAAGAGAAAGACAGACCACCCCGCGCGGCCTTCCGCGCTTCCACCGATGTTCGCTGGTGCGACTACGCTTCGGCCGGCGACACGTGGAATGCCCCCTCGCGCTACCGCGTCCCGATGCCGGCCGCGCAGGGGGTCAGCGCCGGACGTTCGTCCGGCAGGGCCAGCCACACCCGCCTGTCGCCCAGGAAACTAATCAGCTCGCGATTGCGCTCTTCTCCCAGATCATTCGCCCATACCACCTTGGCGCTGCCGATATCCGCCCGATTGTAAACCCATTCGTCGTGAACGCTGTGCTGGGGACCGTAGCGCACGAACACCAAGTGACGCCCCGGCGTGGACTCCAATCGCCGTGCCGCAAGCGTGCGCTGGGTGGGATTGCCGGGCGCGCCGTAGAGATACCAGCCATGCAGCACGCGCAGTCCCGTCAGAGCCGTTCCCAAACAGAACGCCAGAGCCAGGCACACTCCCACGGGACGGCGCCAGTGCGTGAGCACCAGCAACCCGCGCGCGCTAAGCGCGATGAAAAGGGCCGCCAGCGCCGCCACGTAATTGGGAAGAATACGCGGGTACAACATGCTCCACGCCAGGCCCACGCCGAGGACGATGCTCAGCGTCCGAACCTTATGGCTCTTCGCGAAGAGAGAAAGCAGGAACGGGATGGTCAGCGGATAGCCGATATACATCGCCCAGATCTTCTTCAGGTTGTCCCACCGCAGCGGCCAGCACCGCGTCGGCGATCTTGCCTCGCGATAGTGATCTCTTTGGAAGAGGTACATGCGTTTCTGCTGCGGCGTTAAGTTCGGAGGCTCGGAAATCTCGCTCTGCCACAGAAACGCGTGCGGCACGCCTTGTGTCTTTTGCGTGAGCTGATAGGGAGTCAGCAGTGGGTCTCCGGTCACTCGCTCGTTGTGATATGCGAAGGCCGCGGCGTCCAGCGCAACCACTCCGCAGATGAGCACCACCGCCCTCCACAGCTTTTTCAACGACAACGCAACGGTCGCTGCGACAATCAGTCCCACGATCAGCGACTCATAAGGCCTGGTGAACCAGATCAGGGTCCAGCCGGCGGCGACAATTCCGGCGTACTTGAGCCGGGCCGTCTTTATGAGCGGCCGCAGAGCGCCAAATACCAGGGCTCCGCCGGCTGCTGCCGGTGCCGCGCCAAAGTAGCTGTTCATCCAAAAGGACGACAATCCCAAGGAGACGCTGCACAGCAAACCTCCTGTCCATGCCGCGGGCGGCGGGATCCAACGGTACAGCATCCACGCGATGGAGCCGCAGCACAAGACCATCGCCAGCCAGACTCCGAACCACGGATGGCCCGTGATCTTCCAGCCGGCGGCGAGGAACGCGGCCCCCCCCAGGGGATAGCTCGAAGCGTAGCTCGGCTTCTGGATGACGTAAACTGTCTCAAAGTGATGGGAGAACGGAAGCGGTGGGTTGGCCAGACGGCCGTGCAGTAGCGTGTCCGCGCCAAGCAGGTGGACGAACTCATCATGCACGATCGGACCCGGAAACGGCACCAGCGGAATGAGCACAAGCCGGATACCGGGACCGAGAAGAGCGGAGACCGCGATCCACCGGGCCCTGCGCCTGGCAGTTCTCCGAATGGCTTGTCCCAAAGCTTCAATCCAGCCAGCGCGCCTTCGCGCGGCGGTGTACATAACACCTCCAGCCATCAGACTCAGCAGCAGCTCGATGAGTTCGGGCCGGATCGGAAACTTATAAACGGGCAAGAAGACCTCCCGTGACTCCTTCGATCTGGCCCCCGGCCTTCATCGCTTCATCCTTGGACGTACTTGCCTTCACGCGAGAGCCTGAACTGAGACTAAATCGGAGGGTCATATCTGCAACCCGCCATTCCTCGAAAAGAATGGTACGCGCCGCGGCGCTGGACAAGACCGCTAGTACCGACAGGGACAGCAACAGCAGGGTGCCCGCGCCCACAACCAACGGCCGGGCGACGGAGTGCCAGCCTTCCGTCGTGCTCCGCAAAATGTCGTCCCGACGTGAGATCAATGGATTGCAGCCGTTCCGAGTGACAATGTTAACGCTTCGCAGACGTATTCACAACGAGGCACTAGCAGGCGACTGCGGTCTGTCGGTGGAAGAATGACGATTGCTCGCTCTGATTCGTCTGCTGTTACTCAGCCGCACGGCACTGCTGGCTGAGAATCTGTTCCTTCGAAAGCAGCTTGCTTTGTTCCAGGAGCGCAATGTCAGGCCGCGGCGGGCCACCGCCACTGGCCGCCTGACGCTTGTCGTACTCGCGCGGTTCTTCGACTGGCGTGACTCCCTGGTGATCGTCAGACCTGAAACACTCGTCAGATGGCACCGCACGGCCTTCCGACTCTTCTGGCGCTGGAAGTCACGAAAGCGCGGCCGACCCGCCCTGCCCAGGAACATCCGCAGCCTGATCCGCCAGATGGATTGCGAGAACCCGACGTGGGGCGAAGAGCGAATCGCCAATGAGCTGAGCCTCAAACTCGGCATCTGGTCTCACCAAGAACAGTGCGGAAGTATCTGAGCACCGGACCCTCTGGCAACAGAACCACAAATCTGCGCTGGTCGACATTCGTGCGAAATCATGCCAGAGCTATCGTCGCCTGCGACTTCTTCGTCTCGGTGACCGCCCGCTTCCGCATTCTGTACGTCTTCGTGGCCATGGAGGTCGGTTCGCGTCGGATCCTGCACACCAATGTGACCGCCCATCCGACTGCCGATTGGACCATCCAGCAGTTTCGCGAGTTCCTGGCCTTCGACCATCGGTACCGCTTCCTGATTCACGACCGCAACTGCATTTTCTCGCCCAGCGTAGATGAATCGCTGAACGGGTTCGGCCTGCGTGTTCTGAAAACGCCAGTGCGAGCACCGACGGCGAACGCCTTTTGCGAAAGGCTGATCGGGACCATCCGCCGGGAGTGCGTGGACTATTTCATCCCGCTCAATGAGCGCACTTGAGGATTCTCGTCAACGAGTTCGCTGTCCACTACAACCGTGGACGTCCCCACTCCTCGTTGGGCCCCGGAATTCCGGAGCTCACAGACCAGGGTTCCGGCCAGCGTCCACAGCCACAAGGTACCCGCCGGTTACTCAGTGAAATCAACGTCTGCGGGTTACATCATGAGTATCGTCTGGGAAAGGAGGTCGCTTAGCGCGGATGGAATTATTGCGGACCACAGGACATCAATGGCACCTGCCAATGATACAGGAGGTCCGCTTCTGAGATTCATTCTATTCTCAGTGGCTGGAATTCCGTGCAACAGTTGCAGGCTGTTGATCCTGTTGGAACCTGATGCGACGGACAGCTACATTTTCGTCTACAGTCGCCCGGGGTGGACCCGCCGCTTGAGATAATCCGCGTTGCTACACCTTGCCGTTCTGTTTTCCGGACCCTGCGCCGTCTCCAGAAAACGGATTGCGAAGGGAGCAGCCGTGGCGTAGCCTATGAGGGTCGAGGGTCGCTAACTTTCAACGGAGTTCCGGGCAATCTTGTGCTCTCACGTCTGAGAACCTTCTTGTCGGGCGGCTATGCCGGCGTCAACAGTATCGGCCTGCGCGGTGAGCCGCCCTCCTCGCAGCGTCCGCGTATTCTGATCATCCGAGCCGGCGCCATTGGAGACACCCTGATGGCAACGCCTCTGGTGCGGGCATTGCGCGTTGCTTTCCCCAACGCCCATCTGGTTTTCATTTGCTTCAGTGGCGTAAGTGAAGTGTTGAAGCACAATCCGCACCTGGATCGAGTGGTTGGGTTGGCGTACCGGCATGTACCGGCGGGGCTGAGCCCGGAAAAGAGGGGGCTGATCCGCCGGTTGAGGGCATTGGACCTCGACTGGACTCTGGTTCTTGAGAGCCACCGCAGTTTTCTCGATCTCGCGTGCCGGGTCAATGCGGCGCGCCTGATCGCGTACGGCGCCATCCCGGGCTACAGAATCGAACAAGTCCCGTTCGACGCCGCCAGGCACTCTATCGAGAACCACCTCGATGTGGGTGAGATCCTCGGGGCGCGGGCGGCAGGGCTCGATATGGAGCTGCACTATCCGGCTGCGCTCAAGGCCGACGTACAACGGCGCCTTGACCACGCCGGCATCAGCAGCGGCGGCCTTCTTGTGGGTCTTCATGCGGGTTGGGGCCGCCGAGCGCAAACTCTCGGCGACACGCGTCTCCGAAGCTGGCCGCCGGAACGTTTCGCCCTGGTTGCCCGATGGCTCACCGAGACTCTTGGGGCCCGCGTGGTGCTGTCTGGCTCGGGTAGTGACCGCCCTCTTACCGAGTTCATAGCTCAGCGCGCCGCTGTTCCTTGTTTGAATCTGGCCGGGGATCTGTCGCTGCTGGAGCTAGCGGCCCTCATCGATCGCCTGAACCTCTATGTCACCATTGACTCCGGGCCCGCTCATATGGCCGCTGCACTCGGCACGCCGCTGGTGTCGCTATGGGGGCCCGGCATTTTCCAGCAAACCAGACCGCTTGCCGGACGCGGGACTGTCCACACCCTTCGTCATCAGGGCCACTGTTCCCCATGTTATGGAACGCCTCTCATGAAGACATGCAGAGATAACATTTGCATGAAACAGATTGAGGTCTCGGAGGTTCAAGAGGCAATTGTCAGATCGCTGGCCCAAAACGGGCGTAGCCTGCCCACAAAGCCTCTTTGGTGACACACTCTGGCCTCGTGGTGTTGATGTGTTTCGTCCCTACCTTGATCTCTCTCTCAAGGGATAGTCCCGAGCCCCCGCAGTCTCGCCTTGAGCACCTGCTGGTAGTGCTCTAAGTCTGTATGGGTGACGCGGTGCCGTGATCGCCTTCCGGTGCTAGGCCAACAAGGTTTCCGGGGTGACGATCCTGGCCACCTCGGCGAGCGTCCGCCAACCGAGGAACCTGGCCTTCACCGCAAGCCGCCGGCGCTGGTCGGCATTCAACCGCAGCCGTCGGCCGCCCAATTGGTCGCGAAGGACCCGGTTCTCCTCGCGAAGGCAGTCGATGATCTGAATGTGGTGTTGGTTCATCCAGCCACCGATGGTGACCAGGAGGAACTGGAAGGAATCCAGGTCTCTCCGCATCTGCGCCACTCATTATCGCCGAACTCGGGACCCCGACGAGGCCCCGCGGCCATGATTCTCAATCAGATGGGATTCTCGGACACTATGAGATAGCTGCGAGGCGCTGATTACGCGCATGACCGGCTACTCGGACGAGCTGCCTGCGTTGGCGGAGGCTTCGCAGGCGACCTCCGGGCGCGCGTTCGGCCCACGAAGCAGCCACACTCCCGCAAGTAGTGGGAACAATCCAACACCGGCCAGTCGAAGGCCGTTGTGGAATGCCTCATTCCGGTACGCCAGGCGGAGGGTGTGCTGGCCCGCTGGCAGGAACACCCGCACGTGGCCTTCAGCATCGTGCCCGCAGGGCATCGGCCGACCGTCGACTTCCGCGCGCAGGTCGGAGAGAGCAACGAGATTGACGATCAGGGTTCCCGCTTCACTGCGCATGTAACGAAAATCCGCGTAGTTCACGAGCCTGTCCACCGCAATAGACGTGGGGTTTCCGTCCTCCCACCAGACGAACGGTCTGGCGTGCGGATCCTGCATGACGATTCGATCAGGCTCCACCGAGACGGTTTCGACACCCTGTCTCGCGAGGGTGTCCGCGTATGCCGGGGCGTGGGCATTCACGATGTACCATTGCACTCCCCAGTTGCGGAAATGGTCGAGCGGAAGCCGTTCCGGCGGTCCCTCCCACGAAGCAGTATGTATGGCCCCCACGGACACACGCGCGCTTGTGGCGAGAGCCAGCGTGTCGTAGCCGCCCAGATCGTCGTAGCCCCAGAGCTGGGCGTACGCGTAGCCCATGCTTCGACTACGATTCGTCCACGGCGGCCATTGTTCGCTGACGCGATACCCCAAGCTGAACACGCGCCCGGGCTTCACCGCCGCCGCCAGAGGGTCTTCTGCAGTCAGCGGCACCTGGTCAATCCAGCCGCGCGGCCTGTGCAACGCGTCCACCACGGCAAAGTCCATGAGAGTAGCGA
This sequence comes from Bryobacteraceae bacterium, assembly GCA_049510065.1. Classification (GTDB taxonomy): domain Bacteria; phylum Acidobacteriota; class Terriglobia; order Bryobacterales; family Bryobacteraceae; genus CAWACP01. The sequence goes on along the minus strand of JBEKZH010000113.1, from coordinate 2,148 downwards.
CCAGCACAAACGCGATCAGCCACGAACGAATGGAACCGCGCAGCCTTCCTGACCAGAAATGTTGCGCCGCGGCACCCGCACAGACGAGAAAGAACGACGTGAACAACTGTATCTTGAACGGCCAGCGGAATCGATTGAACATGGGCAGGTGATATAGGACCACCCAGAACCAGTTCGCCGATAACGCGTGCGCAAGTATGGTGAGTCCCCAGAAACCTGCCAAGATCCTCGCCTGCTTCCCCCATTTCAAACAAGCCGGGATCAGCGTCACGAAGGCCAGTAGCGACACCGGCACGGCGACATGCGCAACGTAGAACACGCTCGGCCAAAGATCGACGGATGTCACGGTCGGATTCGTGGAAAGGGGCAGAAACAGCCCGTGCAAGAAGGCCCGAGCGGGCATCGAGTACACCTTGAAGTCACGAACACTGAGTGCCGCCGACTTGGCGTAAGAACCGGCGGTCTGCTGATACTGCGGCCACAGCAGAGGAAGCCCCAGAAACGCGGCGGCTATCCATGACAGAACGTACGCCGATGCTACGCGAACAACCCGCAGCGAGCGCACATACACGCCGGCTGTGAGCCAGCCGGCCAACCCCCAAACGAAGCACTCCAGGATAACAGCCCAGATGAAGTATTGCGTGTACCCGAAGTACAGCAGAAGCAGCCGGGACAGCGACAGACCAATCAGCCAGCTCGGCGTGTTAGCCCGCCACGACCGTGACGCGAAATAAAGCATCCACGGGAACCAGGCCGCACATGCCGTCACGCAAAGCCATTGCCGTCCGACGAACAGACAGAAACTGGAGAGAGGAAACGCCAGTGCGGCAAGTGAAGCCGCAGACGAGTCTCCAGTCAACAAGCGCACAAACAGGAAAACACCCGCGCCGGAAAGAAGCAGATGGAAGATCGTGAGCGCTTCCACCGACAAATACACATCGTCGAGTATTTTGCCGCTCGTCCACGCAGCTGCATAAGCCGGAAGATAGAGAACCAGCGATTGCCCATTTGCCAGGTGCGGCGCTCCCGCGAATGTGTGAAATGAGTATTCCGCCAGTTCGCCGTGCTGGAGAGACTGGTAGTTGAACACAAGCGGCGGCAGGCTCATGTCGCGATTGTCGTCATCCGAAAAATAGCGGGGATGGACGAATTCCAGACTGGCCATCGCCAGCGCCAGAGCGATCAGCGTGAATACCAATGGCCATGGGCGACAGGACCTTCGTGCGTCGTTCGCGGTTCCCTCGACCGGCAGGCGGGGATTTGCTTCCCGTTCTTCCGCCAGGCCGGGTGGAGACATTCCAATCCTTTTTCGCCGTGTTTGAATTCTCACTACAGTACTGCCGTCATCGCAACGGCAGGGGCCGGTCTCCTTCGGTGTGGAAGGCCGAGCTGGCAACAATGAACACCAGCTTACTTCACGCCAACAGTTGCCGTCAGAATCTTCGTTGGGTGGAACAATACCATTATCCGCTGAGGATTGAGGTGGACTCTGTCCTGAGACAGAGTCGCCTTGGGTTCGCGCTCGCGTGTTTACGGCAAGGCCGGTGGAGGACGGGGCGACGGTGAAGCCGTGGAAGAACTTCGGCGAGATGCGGCAGTATTTCGAGGGGTGCGGGAACAGCTGGGCGAGGCCCGGTACCTTGCGGAACTGGAGCGGGCGGGCGTGCAGAACCCCGGGCAGTTCCGTCGGAGAAGGCGCTGGAGTGCTACGCGCGGCTGGTGATGCTGGCGGCGAAGAAGGAGGCGGCACAGCCATGACCGCACTTGCAGTTGTGCCCTCGCCGGCCGTCACTGCCGCTGTGGTCCGCAATAATGAGGTCCGTCGCTGAGCGACGCGCTTGTCGGATGTGACTCATGATGTAATTGGTGGGAACTGAATCCCCAGTGAGAGTGCGAGTACAAAACACTTGCCACGCATTCTTGACCCGCCTCTCGGAGAAGGCGTTCGCTCTGGGTGACCCAGGATAGAGGCCGCCCCACACGCGCATCTGCCCTGTTTGCAGGTGGTCGCCTCTTCACGCACCCCACACGGCGGGCTCGTGGGGATTGCAGTAGGTTCCTCGGGCGATGGGGTACTGGAAGAGGCCGAGAAGCACTTCGACCGTCCTGTCCCCGGCCCTCTGACATTCCGCCACAGTGGCGGGATGA
>JBEKZH010000112.1:0-19562 GCA_049510065.1 Bryobacteraceae bacterium | reverse complement strand
GTCGAAGCTGCCTAACCGACCCAGACGATCCGCACCCCGGGTCGTTTGGCCCAAGCCACAGGGTTTCCCCACCAGAAAGACCCAGAAAACCAATGCCGCCAAAAGTTAAGTGCCATTGGGCTTTCAGCCTGCGGCCGGTTTTCAACCGGCCTGCCCCCGGGTTGCGGCTATGCTGCTTTGTGGGGCAGCTTGTCAAGCTGCGGCCGATTGTCAATCGGCCCACCGCCACGTTTGCACGCGAACAGCGGCGGTAATCAACCGCCGCGCAGGATTTCATCCTGCCCCACATTGATCGCACCGCCTATTGAATCGTCGTCTCGGCCTGCACGCGCAGATCCCGCGAAGACGCACCCACATGCACGGTCCGCGGTCCGGTGGCCAGCGCCCACTTGCCGTCCGCGGTAGACCAGTACTGCAGTCCGCGCAGCGGCACATGAAGCGTCACATTCTTTGTTTCGCCCGCCGCCACGCTGACGCGGTCGAAAGCAACCAGCGCGCGCGGCGCGAACTGGGCCCCTTTGGGAGGCTGGCTCGGCGCAGCCAGATACACCTGCGGAACCTCGTCGCTCGCCATCGCGCCGGCGTTGTGCAGGCCGAAGCTGACATCCAGCCCGCCATCGCCCGCTGTCGCCACCTTCAGGTCCGAGTACTCGAACTTCGTGTACGACAGGCCGAAGCCGAACGGGAACAGTGGCTGGATGTTCTGTTTGTCGAACCAGCGGTAGCCGACGTTGACGCCCTCGGCATAGGTGGTCTTCCCCTTGACGCCTTTGGAAGATCGTTCCGGATGAGCCGGGTCGTTGGCGAGACCCTGATCCAGCGACTTCATCCACGTGAACGGCAGGCGCCCGGCGGGGCTCACCCGGCCCAGCAGGACATCGGCCGTGGCCCAGCCGCCTTCGTCGCCGGGGAACCACATCTGCAGCACGCCCTTCACCTTGCTCAGCCAGGGCAGCGCCACCGGCTGGCTCACGTTCAACACCACGATGGTGTTCGGGTTCACTGCGGCGATGTCTTCAATCAACTGGTTCTGGTTGCCCGGTATGCCGAACCACGGCCGGCCGCGCGACCACGCGAACACCACCGCCGTCTTCGCCTGCTTCGCCGCTGCGATCGCCGTGTCGTAGTTCGCTTTCTCCTGTTCGGGCGTCACCCAGGCGAGCCGAACCTGCGCGGGATTGCCTGAGACATCCGCCGTCGTGGTCACGGTGAGGGCGTGCGCGCCGGCGGTCAGTTCCACTCTGCGTCTCAGATTGTCGAGGCCGTCCGGGGTGGGCACAATGTTGTGCTCTCCCGCGTGCAGGATGTTCCCGTGCATGTTTCCCATATGATCGCCGGTGCGGCTCACCCGCTTGCCGTCAATGGTGAGCGAACCGACGGTGCCCAGGAGTTGCAGGTTCACCAGGTACGCGCCCGCGGAGGGAACGGTCAGCGTTCCCGTCCATTTCCATGCCGAGCCCGCCGGCAACGCCTTGCCGTTCGAATTGGTGAAATCGAGCTGGGCGTCCACCTGGGTCGCGTTGGTTTTCGCGTCGCTGCGCACAAGTCCCGGCTGGCCGTCGTGCGACAGCGCGGAGGCGGGTATCGCGACGCCGGCCATGTCGTCCGCCACTGCGTAGATCACGCGCGCATCGGGGGCCAGCTCACGAAGAGCCTGCACGGCGCCAATCTGCCGCGCGGGGATGCCCAGCGCCTTCTCGCCCGGCTCGCCCACGGCAATTGTTTGTCCCGCGCCCGGGCCGATCATCGCCAGCGACGCAAGGTCGGCCGCCTTCAGGGGCAGCACGCCGCCGTCGTTCTTCAGCAGCACCGCCGCGTCGCCGCCGGTCTTGCGGACAACCTGAGCGTCCGCTTCCTCCGGGATCGGCGTGACGTCGTGCTTGCCCTTGCCATCCAGGAGTCCGAACTTGTCCATCTGAACCAGAATCCGCCCGATCGCGCGCGTGATGGTCTCTTCCTTCACCACGCCGCTCTTCACCGCGTTCAGCATGCCCAGCGCCGGCGGAGCCTTCGGGAAGTTGAAGTCGAACGGCGCGGGCGGCGGCTCTTCGGGAACCGCGCCTCCGAAGCCAAAGTCGCCGAAATCGAAGTTCGCGCCCACCGGCTTTGGGGGCGGCGGCGGTTCGGGCCTGAAGTACGTGGGCGTGAATCCGGTGCCAGGCATCTCCAGATCGAGGCCGTTGTTGATGAAAGCGGTGCCGTGCGTGGCGCCCCAGTCGGACGTGATGAATCCCAGGAAGCCGATCTCCTCTCTGAGAATCTTGTTCTGCGTGTCGGCGTTGTCGCAGGCATACGGCCCGTTCACCTTGTTGTACGAGCACATGATGGAGGACACGCCCGCGGCCACCGCATCCGCGAACGGTGCGACGTAGATCTCGTGCAGCGTCTGCTGGTCGACCACGTTGTCGTTTCCGCCGTCGTACGCAACGTAGTGCTTGGCCTGGGCCATGACGCCCTGGCTCTGGGCGCCGCGAACCAACGCCGCGCCGATCTGCCCGGTGAGCACCGGATCCTCGCCGAAGGTGTTGTAGCCGCGCCCAAACGTGATGTCGCGATCGATGTTGATGAACGGCTGGAGCACGACGTCGATGCCCAGCGCGCGCGCGTCGCGTCCGATCACCACGCCGTTCTGTTCGGCGTCCTCGCGGCTGAAGGTCGCGGCAAGGCCCATGGTGGAGGTGGGCGCGGTGGAAGGAATCCGGGTGAGCACGCCCGGCGGTCCGTCGGCCATGCGCAGAAAAGGAATGCCGAGGCGCGGGATGCCCCGCAGGAAGCCCGGCTGCCCCTGATCCGTGTCTGGCGGTTCCGCGTCGCCGTGGATCATGGCGATTTTCTCGTCCAGGGTCATCTGGCTGAGCAGTTTGTCGACCCTGGCATTGCCGGTGACCACCGGCACGCTGGTCTGCGCCAACGCCGCGCCGGCGCAGAAAAGGAATACAACAAGAAGACCACTTGGTGTTTTCATGGAGTCGCTCCCGGGGACCCGGCGCACGAGACCAACGGCGTCTTGCGCGCAAACATGTAATCTATCACTCTGACGACGAGGAACGTCAGCCCTTCGTTAGCAACGCAGAATGACTGCGCGGAATCGAGGGACGGTCCGTGACCCGGAGGCCCGCTTCCGCCGCGAGCTTCAGCTCGGCCTCGAAGTCGGGCGGCTTCACGTGGCCGCGCGGTTCAGCCAGCAGCACCGAGGCGCCCGGCTTCAGGCTGGCCGCTACTTCAGCGAAGAACAACGCGGCGTCCGGCAGTTCATGCACCATGGCGAAGGCCAGCGCGAAATCCACGGTGCCGTTGAGATCCGCGAGGCCCAGCGAGTCGGGCTCGGCCAGACGGGCGTCCACTCCCGCGAGCAGGCCGCGCTTCGCCAACCGGCGCTTGAGCACGGCCAGCATCTTCGGCTGGATATCCACGGCCACCACACGGCCGGAGGCTCCCACCCGCCGGGCCAGTTCCAGCGTGAAGAAGCCCATGCCAGGCCCGGGTTCGAGCACGGTCATGCCTTCGCGAATGTAAGGGGACAGGATCGCGGCCGGATCCTGCGAAAAACGCCGCAACGGGCTGGCCAGCAGATAGCCGAGCCACCAGGGACAAACGTGGTGAGACATGACAGTTGAATGCTACACCCCTTGCGCCGGGTCAGAAGGTGAGCAGCTTCAGGGCAGGGAACGCCGCGCGGTATACGGACTTGTCCATGGTCAGCAGGGCGTGCTCGTTCACCAGGGCGTGTGCGCCAATCAGAAAGTCGGCGAGGATGCGGCGCGGATGCAGGTCCCCAGAGCGGCGGCGGCGCTGGGCATACGCGCGGTACGCTTTTCCCGCCTCGCGCCAGACGTTCTCGGTGATCTGCCACTCGACGTCGATTCCGGCGCCCACGCAGAACTCGGCGACGTCATCTTCGGTGAATCCTGGTGAAGCAATTAACTCGGCAAAAACAGGCGCGGAAACCACCAACGCTCCACCAGCAGCGGCCGTTTCCAGCGCGATGCTGGCCGGCGCGCTCAGTTTCGGCTCTCGGCTCCAGAGCGATACGATGACATTGGTATCGATGGCCGTGCTCATCTGCCGCGCAATTCACGCATGTAACGCGCCAGTTCACGGCGGCTGGTGGGAAGTTCGGCGCCGCCAATACCACGGTACTTCTCAAACGAGCCTGGCGCGCGGATCGGGCGGACACTCACGTTCTCACCGGCAGTTTCGAACACCAGCCGGTCCCCCGGCTTGACGCCCAGCACACGGCGGATATCGAGGGGAACCGTGATCTGGCCTTTGCTGGTGATCTTCGCTTCTCTCCTTACATTCGGCATCGTAATCCTTACTTTACCATTCCGCCGGATTGCTCGGAAAACAAAAGCGGGGCCTTGCGGCCCCGCGTGAAGAATGAGATTCGCTCCAGGGAGGTGCGTGAGCCTCAACGCGACTCGCACCTGGCCTTCTTATCGGCTTCAGGCGGCTGAAGCAATAGTGGGATTCTGCGTCAATTCGAGCCGCTCCCGCAAACAAGGCACGGCCACGCGCAGCACGTCCTCGATCCGGTCCGCGAAAACGAACTCCATCTCCTGGCGAACGTGGTCGGGCAACTCGCGCAGGTCCTTCTGGTTGATCCTCGGGAGGATTACCGTGCGCACGCCGGCCCGCCGCGCGGCCAGCACTTTCTCCTTCACCCCGCCGATGGGCAGCACCAGTCCGGTCAGCGTCATCTCGCCGGTCATGGCCACGTCCGGCCGCACCGGCTGCTTCGTATACAGCGAGGCCATCGCCGTGGCCATGGTCACTCCCGCCGACGGCCCGTCCTTGGGGATCGCGCCCGCCGGCACGTGGATGTGCACGCCGGCAGTCCTGAACAGCGCCGGGTCAATGCCCAGCTCCCCGGCATGCGACCAGAGGTAGCTGCGGGCCGCGCGCGCCGACTCCTGCATCACCTCGCCGAGCTGGCCGGTGAGTGTGAGGTCCTTGCCGTCCGGCAGCAGCGTGCCTTCAATGTACAGAACATCGCCGCCCGCCTCGGTCCAGGCAAGGCCGGTTGCCACGCCAGCAGGCAGCTCGCGGCGCATCTGCTCCGGCGAGTAATTCTCCGGTCCCAGCATCTCGTCCAGGTCGGCCGGCGTCACGGTAACCGCACCCTCGTGACCTTCGGCGAATTGCAGCGCCACTTTGCGAACCACCCGGCCGATGGCGCGCTCCAGCCGCCGCAGCCCGGCTTCCCGCGTGTAGCCGGTGATGATCTTCTTCAGTGTGTCGTCGCCCAGCAGGATCTGTTCCACCGTCAGCCCGGCCTCTTTCAACTGGCGCGGGATCAGATAGCGGTGCGCGATCTGCATCTTCTCTTCTTCGCTGTAGCCGCCCAGGCGCAGGATCTCCATGCGGTCCAGCAGCGGCGGCGGAATAGTGTCCAGCGCGTTGGCCGTGGTGACGAAGAGCACCTTCGAGAGGTCGAAGGGCAGGTCGAGATAGTTGTCGCGGAAGTCCTTGTTCTGCGCGGGGTCCAGAATCTCCATCAGCGCCGCGGCCGGATCGCCCCGGAAATCGCGCCCCAGCTTGTCCACTTCGTCCAGCATCAGCACCGGGTTCTTCGTTCCGGCCCGCCGGATGGCCTGGATCAGACGGCCCGGCATGGCGCCGATATAGGTGCGCCGATGACCGCGCAGCTCGGCCTCGTCGTGCAGGCCGCCCAGGCTCATGCGCTCGAACTTGCGGTCGAGCGCCCGCGCGATGGATTGCCCCAGCGACGTCTTGCCCACGCCAGGAGGCCCCACCAGACAGAGGATGGGCGCCTTCGCGTCCGGGTTGAGCTTCAGCACGCCCAGTTGTTCCAGGATGCGCCCCTTGACGTCCTTCAGGCCAAAGTGGTCTTCATCCAGCACCTGGCGCGCGTGGGCGATGTCCAGCTTCTCCTCGCTGTACTTGTTCCAGGGCAGCTCCAGCACGTATTCGAGGTACGTGCGGAGGACGTGGTAGTCGGGCGCGGAAGTGGGCAGCTTCTCCATGCGGGAAAGCTCGCGCTCGGCCTCCTTGCGGGCGTCGTCCGGCAGATCGGTCTTTTCCAGGCGCTGGCGAAGCTGTTCCACCTCGGCCTGTTCGCCGTCCTTGTCGCCCAGTTCCTGCTGGATGGCCTTCAACTGCTGGCGTAGCAGGTATTCCCGCTGATCCTTCGACATCTCCGTGCGGGCCTCGGAGGTGATCTTGTTGCGCAGCTCGAGCACCTGCACTTCGTGCGTGAGAAAGGCGTGGGCCAGCCGCAGCGCTTCGGCCCGAGTGGGCGCCTCCAGCAGCGCCTGCCCTTTCGCCAGGTCGACGCCGAACATCGAGGAGAGCAGCCAGGCGAGGCGCAGGGCATCGTCGTTGGCGGTCAGCAGGCGGCCCAGCTCCTGCGGAGAATTCGGATGAGCCAGCGAAATGGCCCGGGAGCCCAGCTCGGTCAGAGCGCCGTGCAGCGCTTCCACCTCCGGTCCCTTGTCCTCGGGGAGGGGCAGCGGATGGACCCTTGCGCGCAGGTACGGCTCGGTGGCGTCCAGTTTGATGAGCGCCACGCGCTCAATGCCCACCACCAGCAGCTCCACCGAGTCGTCATGGCGATTCACCTGGCGCACAATGGCTTTGGTTCCGACGGCGTAGAGGTCGTCCTGCGTGGGCGCTTCCACGTTGGCGTCTTTCTGCGAGAACAGGACAATCTGCTTGTCTTCGGCGGCGAGGGCGGCCTCGACGGCGGCCAGCGAGCTGGCCCGGCCCACCACGAGGGGCATCAGGAGATACGGAAAGAGCACCGTATTCTTGAGGGGCAGCACGGGGAGGGTCTGGATGGGGTTGGTTTCGGACATAATTGACACCTCTGGACTCAACTAATCTGATGCTTCATCCGCCATCCGGTTGCGTAATTCGGGGACGTACACCTCGTTCCCCAAATAGACCTGCTTCCAAAGCCCAAAGCGGACCGTCTCTTGTATTGGTTGAGCCTGCCAGGTACCACATGCAGTAGTCGGTCTGCCGTTTTCCCCACCCGTAATTGGGGATTTAGGTGTACGTCCCCGAATTAGGTTACTTGCTCTGGTTCTGGATCACGATAAACCGGCTCACGCCCTGGCCGCCCTGGACGTTCCGGTACACCAGCAGCAGCACCTGGCGATTGCCAGACGCCTTGACCGCCGCATCGAAGTCCGACGGGCTGGTCACCTTCTGGTGGTTCACCCGCTCGATCACGTCGCCCTCCTGCAACCCGGCCTCGGCAGCGACCGAACCTTCGGCTACATCCGTCACCACCACGCCGGTCACCCGGGTGGGCAGGCTGAGCTTCTGTTGAATGTCCTGGGTGAGGCTGTCCACCTGGACGCCCGCCAGCGCGCTCACTTCGCCGCCGCCACCCTGATCCCCGCCGGGGCCCTGTCCGCGCCGGCCGCGCAGGGCACGGGCGAGCTGCGTGTTCTCGCCGAGGGTCAGCGGCACAGTCTGTTCCTCGCCGTTTCGGACGATGCGCAGCTCCACTTTGGTGCCCGGCGCCATGCCGGCAACCTGCAGGCGGAAGGAGTTCTCGTCCTGCACCAGATTCCCGTTGACCGCGACGATGACGTCACCCACCTGCAGGCCGGCCTTCGCGCCCGGCGTGTTCGGGTCCACCTGGCTGATGGCCACGCCCTTCTGCCCGGGCTTCAGTCCAAAGGCCTGCTCCTCGCCGGGGGCGATGGCGTTGGGCAGGATGCCGATGAAGCCGCGGGTCACCTTGCCGGTCTTGATGAGCTGCTCCATGACGTTGCGCGCCATGTTGGCCGGAATGGCGAAGCCGATGCCGACGTTGCCGCCGGTCTGGCCGCCCAAGATCGCGGTGTTGATGCCGATCAGCTCACCGCGCGTGTTGATGAGCGCGCCGCCGGAATTGCCGGGGTTGATGGCGGCGTCGGTCTGGATGAAGTCCTCGAAGTTCTCGATGCCGAGGCCGGAGCGCCCCTTTGCGCTCACGATTCCCATGGTGACGGTCTGGCCGAGGCCGAACGGGTTGCCGATGGCCAGCACGATGTCGCCCACCTGAGAGTTGGAGGAGTTCCCCAGCGGCAGCGTGGGCAGATTGCTCTGGTCCACCTTGATGACGGCGAGATCGGTAGCCGCGTCGGCGCCAATCACCTTCGCCGGAATTTCCTTCTGGTTGGAGAAGGACACCTTGATGTCGGTTGCGCCCTCGACGACGTGGTTGTTGGTGAGGATGTAGCCATCCGGACTCACCACCACGCCCGAGCCGAGCGCGTGCGCAATTCGTTCACGCGGCTGCTGGGGCACGCGTCCGCCGAAGAACTGGCGGAAGAAGTCGTCAAAGGGACCACCATCCGAGCCGAAGGGGTTGTCCTGCACCTTGACCTTCGAAGTGGTTGAAATGTTCACCACCGCGGGCATGGCGCGCTGCACCACCGGCGCAAAGCTTCCGCTCTGGAAGGCTTCGGTGGTGGCGGCCTGCGCGGTGGCAACGAAAAAATCAGCATCACGAGGATCGCCGTCGAACGGCGGATCTGCATCACTCGGCTCATCTTTGAATTCCTCTCAAACCTTAGTCGTTTCAAAACTCAGTTGGCCCGATGGGCTCGCGTCGATGAAGACGCGCTCGCCGTCGTGTACGTGGCCGCCCAGAATGCGGCGGGCCAGCGGAGTCTCAATCTCCCGCTGGATGGCGCGCTTCAGCGGGCGCGCGCCGTAATTCGGATCGTAACCGCTGCGAACCAGATGCGCACGCGCCATGTCCGACAGCTCCAGTTCGATGTGGCGTTCCGCCAGCCGCTTCCGCAGACCGGCGAGCTGGATGTCGACAATGCGCTTCAGATGCTCTTCCGACAGCGCGTGGAACACGATGATCTCGTCCACGCGGTTCAGGAACTCGGGGCGGAAGTGCCGCCGCAACTCCTCGGTCACGGCTTCCTTCATGCGGTCGTAGCCGGCGCCGTCGAAATCGCCCCGGTAGTCCAGAATGCGATGGCTGCCCATGTTGGAAGTCATGATGACGATGGTGTTCTTGAAGTCCACCGTTCGGCCCTGACCGTCGGTCAGACGGCCATCGTCAAGAATCTGCAGCATCGCGTTGAAGACATCGCCGTGCGCCTTCTCAATCTCGTCAAACAGCACTACACAATAAGGACGACGTCTCACCGCTTCCGTTAGTTGCCCGCCCTCTTCGTAACCGACATAGCCGGGAGGCGCGCCAATCAGCCGGGCCACCGCGTGCTTCTCCTGGTATTCCGACATGTCGATGCGAATCATGGCTTTCTCGTCGTCGAACAGGAACGCGGCCAGCGCGCGCGCCAATTCGGTTTTGCCCACGCCGGTGGGGCCGAGGAAGATGAAACTGCCGATGGGCCGATTAGGATCCTTTAATCCCGAGCGGGCGCGGAGGACGGCTTCCGATACCGCGAGCACGGCCTCGTCCTGGCCCACCACGCGCTGGTGTAGCTCGCTTTCGAGCGCCAGCAGTTTCTTCATCTCGCCCTCGAGGAGCTTGGACACCGGAACGCCGGTCCAGCGGCTCACCACGTCGGCGATGTCCTCTTCGTCCACCTCCTCTTTCAGAAGGCGCACGGCGGATTGCTTTTGCTGCAGGCGCTGTTCGGCCGCTTCCAGTTGCTTCTGCAGGCCGGTGAGTTTGCCGTATTTGAGCTCGGCCGCCTTGTTGAGGTCGTAGCTGCGCTCGGCGCGCTCGATTTCCAGACGGGTCTGTTCGAGTTGCTCGCGCAACGCGCGCAGCCGGGCCACCGCTTCCTTCTCCGCCTGCCACTGGGCCTGCAGCGCGCTCGCCTGGGTCTGCAGCTCGGCCAGCTCCTTTTCGATCCTGACCAGGCGCTCCTTCGACGCCGCGTCCGATTCCTTCTTCAGCGCCTCGCGTTCGATCTCGAGCTGCATGCCGCGGCGGGAGGCTTCGTCGAGCTCGGCCGGCATGGAGTCGATTTCGGTGCGCAGTTTGGCGGCCGCCTCGTCCATCAGATCGATAGCCTTGTCGGGGAGAAAGCGGTCGCTGATATAGCGGTTCGAGAGCACGGCCGCAGCCACCAGCGCGGAGTCCTTGATGCGCACGCCGTGGTGCAGCTCGTAGCGCTCCCGCAGGCCGCGCAGGATGGAGATGGTGTCCTCCACCGAGGGCTGGTCCACCAGCACCGTTTGGAAACGGCGCTCCAGCGCGGCGTCCTTTTCAATGTATTTGTGGTATTCGTCCAGCGTGGTGGCGCCGATGCAGTGCAGCTCGCCGCGCGCCAGCATGGGCTTGAGCAGGTTGCCGGCGTCCATGGCGCCCTCGGCCTTGCCCGCGCCCACCACGGTGTGCAACTCGTCGATGAACAGGATGATGCCGCCTTCGGACGACTGCACCTCTTTCAACACGGCCTTCAGGCGCTCCTCGAATTCACCGCGGAACTTCGCGCCGGCGATGAGCGCGCCCATGTCCAGCGCCACCACGCGCTTCTCTTTCAGGCCCTCGGGCACGTCGCCGCGCTCGATGCGCTGCGCCAGACCCTCGACGATGGCGGTCTTGCCCACGCCGGGTTCGCCGATCAGCACCGGGTTGTTCTTGGTGCGGCGGGACAGAACCTGGATCACGCGCCGGATTTCATTGTCGCGGCCAATCACCGGGTCCAGCTTGCCCTGGGCGGCCATGCGCGTGAGATCCCGGCCGTACTTTTCCAGCGCTTCATAGGTGGTCTCGGGATTCTGTGTGGTGACGCGCTGGTTGCCGCGGACCTCCTGCAGCGCGGTCATCAGGCGGTCCCGGCTGAGGCCGAGTTCATTGAACAGACGTCCGGCCGCGCCCCGTTCCTCCGAAGCGGCCAGCAGCGCGTGCTCGACGGAGACGTACTCGTCCCTGAGGTGTTTGGCTTCGTCTTCGGCCTGGGTCAGCAGCTTCTGCAGGCGCGGCGTGATGTAGATCTGATCGGGCGAGGCCGCCGGGCCGGAGACTTTGGGAAAGCGCTCGATCTCCAGGTCGAGACGGCGGCGGAGGGTGTCGAGGTTGATGTCCGCTTTGTTGAGGATGGACGGAACCAGGCCGCCCTCCTGCTGGAGCAGGGCCAGGAGGAGGTGTTCGATGTCGATCTGCTGGTTCCCGTTGCGGACGGCGATGGACTGGGCGCCACGAACGGCGTCCTGCATTTTTTCGGTGAATCGGTTGAAGTCCACGGCCAAAGCTTAGTCCCTCGCTATCAACTAACCTTAGTATATAACCGACATGTGAGACGCGCAAGATCCCGAATCTGTTTCACCACGCGGCTCGGAAACAAGGCCACGTGTTTGCAATAGATTACCGAGCCGCGAACGTTAGAGAGCGGAGCTAAGCTAAACAAACGGTTGCCATCCAGCCCGTTCTGAAGTAATCTTGTTCGCAATCGCACCAGGAGGCCCGCCCGCGCGGTAACTCATGACCCCGGAGCAATTCGAGCGGCTTCGCGCCGTCTTCTACACCGCTGCCAGCATGCCTGAGGGCGAGCGTGCCGCCTATATCGAGGCCAACACGCCCGGCGAGGAGACCGTTCGTGCCGAGATGATGCAGTTGCTCAAGGCCCGCGACCAGGGCCAGCCGCCCGTGTCGTCGCCTCCCTCGGAAGCGCCTCCCTCGGAAGCCCCTACCGAGACCCGTCAGCCTGGGCCGCCACCGGCCGAGACCCGGGTGGGAATCTACAAACTGCTGCGGGAGCTGGGTCGTGGCGGGATGGGCACCGTCTATCTGGCCGTGCGCAGCGACGATGTGTTCAGCAAGGTGGTTGCCCTCAAGGTGATCTCCTTCGGCGCGGCCGAGGGCGATTTCGTGGAACGCTTCAAGCAGGAGCGGCAGATTCTGGCGGGTCTCGACCACGTCCACATCGCGCGGATTCTCGACGGCGGCAACACCGAGGACGGGCGCCCGTACTACGTGATGGAATACGTCGACGGCCTGCCCATCGACGCTTACTGCGACCGCGCAGGCGCGGGCGTGACGCAGCGGCTGCAGCTTTTCATCCAGGTGTGCGACGCGGTGGATTACCTGCACGATCAGGCCATCGTCCATCGCGATTTGAAGCCGAGCAACATCATGGTCACCGCCGACGGCCAGGTGAAGCTGCTCGACTTCGGAATCGCCAAGGTGCAGACGGTGAGCGGGATGGTGGCGGGGCACGTCGACGGCCAGCCCACCATGATGATGACGCCCGGCTACGCCAGTCCGGAGCAGATCGAAGGCCGCACCGTCACCAAGAGCGCGGATATTTACGCGCTGGGCGTGATCCTCTACAAGCTGCTCACGGGCACAGCGCCGTTCACGAATCAGGACGGCAGCCCGAACCTGGCCGCGCAGCTCTCGGGACAGAGCCCGCCGCCGCCCAGTCGCAGCGCGGCCACCACGGAGAAGCGCACCACCGGGAACCCCGGTGAGTTCCGCAGGCGTGTGGGCGGGGATCTGGATCGCGTGGTGCTGATGGCGCTGGAGCGCGATCCCACGCAGCGCTACCAGACGGTCCGGCAGTTTGGCGACGATCTGCGGCGGTTTCTGGATGGCCGGCCGGTGATGGCCCGGCGCGCGGGCGCGCTCTATCGCCTGCGCAAGTTTGTCGGACGCAACAAACTGGTGGTGGCGCTGGCCGCGTTGCTCGCCGTGGTCACTTTCGCCGGGGCGTGGATCGCTATCCAGTCGCGCATCGAAAAGGCGCGGATCGAGGCCCGCGAGGAGGACCTGGAACGCTTCGTGGCTCTTCTGAATACCCGCGTGGACCACTGGAACGAGAGTTCCGACGAGGCCAGCCAGAATCGGAAGCTGGCCGATGTGCAGAGCGCCAGCCAGGTGCTGGCCGCGGAAATCCCGCGCGTGCTGGCGTCGCCGGCGGCCGATCCGGCGCGTGTGAAGCACGTGATTGCCGGGGTGCAGAAGTTCCTGGATCGCGCCGACCAGAAGTCGCAGGGACAGGCGCCGGTGCGCAAGAGAATCGCTCTGGTGTACCGGCAGGTGGGCGATTTCGAGGCTACGGTGCGGGCGCCTCAATTGGCGAACAAGCGCGACGCCGTAGCGACGTACCAGCGTGCGGCAGCGGTGGCTGCCAGCGTTCGGGCCGCGGATGAGGTTTGGGCACGCGAGCAAATCGCCCAACTGGACGGCAGGCTGAATGCCTTGGGGAGCCGAGTGGATGCGAGCCTGGTGGCTCCATCGCAGTTGACGCCGGTTGAGCAGGCGGCGGCACCGCCACCGGGCCAGCCCGTGACGCACGCCCCGGCGGACGTGCCGCTACCGCCCATCGCACCGCCGCCTGTTCCGGAGCAGCCCGCTCCGGCGCAGCCCACGGTGGACACGGCCCGGCTCGCCGAAATCACGCAGCAGTTGAACATCACCGAAGCGCACGCGGCGCAGGCCCACAAGAACTTCGAAGCACTGCGCCAGCGCCTGGCCGCCGACGGCCAGATGGTAAACGCGGCGACAACGGCCTCCATGGCCCGCGTAGATGCGTTTCTTCGCCAGGCTCATGCCGCCCTTGGCCGGGAGGATCTGGACGGGGCCGACGACCAGCGGCAGAAGGCCGAGTACGAACTGCAGAAAGTCTTCCGGGTGGTAGGTAACTGACGCGCAAACGCTCTATCATAGAGTGGTGTTTGAAGAGGTGAAGAGGTCATGAACGGAAATCAAACTATGAAGCGATCCGTGGTGGTATCTGTGCTGACCGGGTGCTTGTTGCTGGCGCCCGGCGCGCTGCTGGCTCAGGGCACCCCAGCCCCCAAACCGAAGCCAGCGGCGGCAAAGCCGAAACCGGCCACGCCGGTCGACAAGGTGGTCAGGATGCTCAAGGCCGGTCTGAGCGAGGATCTGGTGGTCAAGCAGATCGTGAAAGAGAACCTGCAGGCCGACCTGAGTTCCGACGACATGATCCGGTTGAAAGAAGCCGGCGCGTCGGACCGGGTGGTCTCGGCGGTGATGGACCCGTTGTCGGCGGGCAGCGCGCCAGCACCGGCACCGGCTCCGGCCCCGCCCGCTCCCCAGCCCGAGGCGCCACCGGCTGCTGAAGCGCCAGGCCCGGCTGCCCCTCCACAAGCTTCCGGTTCGGGCCCGCTGCCGAACGTCGCTCCCGACGCCAGGTCGCAGTTGCGCCGGGCCGCGATTGACGAGTTCGACTTCAGCACGGTGAAGACCGCCGTTCAGTCGGTGTTCCAGACCAACGTGGATATCGGGAAAGGCATCCGCGCGCTGCTGACCACCCGTTTGCAGCAGGCCGGGAAGATCCGCATCGTGGAACGCGCCAAAGTGAACACGGTGATGAAGGAGCAGGATTTCGGCGCCAGCAACCGGGTGAAGAAAGGCACTAATGCGCGGATCGGACAGATCATCGGCGCCGACGTGTACCTGATGGGTGATATCGTGGCGTTCGGCCGCGATGATCGCAATACTCGTGTCAATGCCGGGGCGTTCGGAGTTCCCGGCCCGTTCGGTCATATCCGCGTCGGCAAGAGTTCGTCCAAGGCGGTGGTGGTGATCGACTACCGGCTGGTGGACGCCGAGACCAGCGAGATCATCGACAGCGGCGAAGCGCGCGGCGAGAGCAAGCGTGAGAGCAAGGGTTTCGGAGGCATGTTCGGCGTTTCCGGCGAGGGCGCCGGCGGCGGCGGCGTGGACATGACCAGCAGCAATTTTGGCCAGACCATCATTGGCGAAGCGACCATCGCCGCTTGCGACCAATTGGCCGCGATCATGAACTCGAAGGTGCCGGGCTTGCCGAAGAAGCAGATGGATATCGAAGCCCGCGTGGCTGACGTCAGCGGCAACGTGGTGACGCTGGCCGCCGGCTCGAACGACGGCATCCAGGTGGGCGACCGCTTCGAAGTGTTCCACATTCTCTCCGAGATCAAGGATCCGGTGAGCGGTGAAATTCTGGACAGCAAGGTGGAGAAAGCCGGCGACCTGGTGATCACATCGGTGCGGGAGCGCATCGCGTTCGGCCAGTACTCGGGCGGGCCGGTCTCGGTGAAGAACTTCACGGCGCGAAAAGTCCAGCAGCAACAGTAGTCCGGAGGCCGCTTGCTCAGAGCACAGGCTAAAGCCAGTGCCACCATGTGTTGACATGCTTCTGACAAAAGGTGGCACAGACTTTAGTCTGTGAGCGACGGCTGAAAGCCGGCGGCAGCCTGAAAGATTAGCAGAAGAACGCGGAGGACAAAACATGAGAAAACTAACTGCAATCGCGATTCTGGGGACGGCCGCGTGCGTCACCGCAGCCGCCCAGAGCAAGCGCAGCATGGCCGTCGACGAGTTCGATTTCTCGACGGTGCAATCGGCGGTGTCGGCCATCTTCGGCACCAACGTGGACGTAGGCAAGGGCATCCAGTCGCTGATGGTGAAGCGCATCGCCACCGACGGCAGGTTCACGGTGGTGGAGCGAAAGAAGATCGCTACCGTGCTCAAGGAGCAGGATTTCGACGCCAGCAATCGCGTGAAGAAGGGCACCGGCGCGCGCATCGGCCAGGTGAGGGGCGCCGACTTTGCGCTGATGGGAGACATCGTGGTGTTCGGCCGCGACGACCGGCGCACGGGCGGTGGCGGCGGCATCGGTGTAGGCGGCGTGGGCATCGGGGGCGGCGGATATAAGGGTACGGGCAAGGCCGTGGTGGTCCTCGATTACCGTCTGGTGGACAACGAAACGTCGGAGATTGTCGCGTCGGGCGAGGCGCGCGGCGAATCGAAACGGACCAGCAAGGGCGGCATGGGCGGCTTCTTCGCGGGCGGCGTGCTGGTGGGCGGCGGGTTTGGATCGAACGCTTCGAACTTCGGCGAGACCATCATCGGCGAAGCGGTGATGGATGCCTGCGACCACCTGGCCCAGGACATCAGCGAGCGCACCGGGGAAATTGCGTCGTCCGCGAAGGAAGTTGAAATCGAAGCGCTGGTGGCCGACGTCAATGGTTCAACGATGACCATCAACGTGGGCGCGCAGGCAGGCGTCCGGGTGGGCGATCAGCTTGCCGTCTTCCACAAGGGCAAGGAGATCAAGGACCCGGCGACGGGAGAAGTGCTGGACGTTCAGGTGGACCAGATTGGCATGCTGACCATCACAACCGTGCGCGATCGCATCGCCACGGGTACTTACAGCGGTAGCCCGGCGCGCGCGGGAGACGTCGTTCGCAAGTAGGAGGCGAACATGATTCGTGCGGTATTACTTTGCTCATTGCTCGGCGCGATGGTGTACGCGCAGGGTGCGGCGCCAGGCGAACACCAGCGTGCGTTGCAGGGCACGCTCAGCGGGATGGACGCGCATCTGAACGGGCACCCCAGCAGCCAGCAGGTGATCTCCGATTCGGACCGGCTGGCCGCCGGATACAACGGCCTGATTCCGTACGCGGCGGGGTTCGGCGAGAGCGACTACCAGCTCAATCGCGAGCTGGCGCGGGCGGCGTTTGCGTGGCTGGCGCGGGCCAGTGCGCTGTATGCGGCCGACCCGGCGGTCTCGCAATCGCTGATGCGGACCTATGGGCTGATTGGCGACTTCTATCGCCATTACGGGCCGTTTTACCCGACCGGCGCCGCGCTGGCTTACTCCGGGGGCAATCACCTGGCGCGTGGACTGGTGCTGGACCGGCGTGGAGGGAGATCCTGGGAGCGGGACCTGGAACGGTCGGCTATGGACTGGGCGGCCGTTGCGTACGTGAATGGCGCGCTGTACGGCGTGCCGCCGCATCAGGGAGAGCCGCCGCCGGAGGGTCCTCAGGCCGGCCAGCCCGCGCCCGCGCCGGACATCCAGCCCACGGCGCTTCCGGACGTGGACGAGAGCAGGCTGAACGACCAGCAGAAGGCGCTGTGGAGCGATGCGCGCGAGCGCTTCATGAACGTGGCGCCGAAGGTGCATGAGGCGCGCGTGTTGTTAGCCCAGCTTTCCGCGCGGCTGGAGAGTCAGGGGCCCAACATGACCCTGAACACGCGGGACGCGGCCGCCGCCCTCATGATGCAGGGATTCCTCGACGACGCGGCCGAGCTGATTCGCGCCGGCCAGTTCGAAAAGGCCAGCGAGGCGCTGGTCCGCGCCGACTACCAGAGACAGAAGCTCCGCAGCGTCACCGGTCAGTAAGGTCGACGGCAGCCCTGATCTCACAGCACGGCACGCCGCCGTCCCCGTGTGAAACCGCGCAACCCATGGCCATGATCTGCTGCAGCTTGAGGCGAGCGCGATGGAGCCGGATCTTGATGGCTCCCGGGCTCTCGCCCAGGAGTTCCGCGATCTCCACGGCGGTGAGGGAATGGCCCTCATACAGCAGGAGCACCGAGCGATAGCGGTCCGACAGAAAGTCCAGGCATCGCTGCACGCAGGCGCTGGTCTGCTCGCGCTCGGCCATCTCCAGCGCGGAAGGCAACGGCGAGGGCGCGAAGTCGATCACACGCGCGCCCTCTTCGCCGTCAATGGACACGTGACGGACGCGTTGGCGCAGGCGATCCAGGCACACGTGCGTGGCGATGCGGTACAGCCACCCGCGAACGGCGTCCGGATCGCGCAGCGAATCGCGGCGGCAATACGCGCGCAGGAATGTGTCCTGGGTGAGATCCTCCGCCTCGGCCGGGTTGTTGACAAGACCCAGGATGTAGCGATGAATCCGGTCGTGATACGTGCGGAAGAGCGTGTCTGCCTCGCTGTTATGACCCGCCGGTGTCACGGACGGTGCTCCGGTCACGATTCTACTCCTTTGGGATCGCGCACCTACTTGCCGGCGCGATCCGTGGCCTGCCGCAGCGCCCTGGTGGCCGACGCCAGCGCCTTGTCCATCCGTGCGACCACGTCCGGCCCAAACTGCTGGTTGAAACATTCCAGCTTCTGCATGGCGGCCACGGTGCGCAGCACGCGGTTGACGTCGTCAGGGGAACTACCCTGCTGCAACGCCCAGTTAACGGTCTCTTCGGCGCACTTCTCGCAGCCGAGGACCGTCACCACGCCGATGGGAACCAGGTTCTCGACGCTCCCCGTCACTATACTTTCATGGGTGCCGGGGATGGGGGCCGACGCGGCATTGTGTTTGCATGCGGCGCACCCGCTGGGCGGCGCCGGATCACTCGCAGTTCCTCGGACCTGAGCGAAAACTGCGAGTGGGAATGAGAGCATCCCCGCAAGGAGAATGACTGTGGACGGATTCTTCATCTGGATACCTCCTCCGGCCGGAATAACTGGCCGGTTTTCGTATCCAGGACGAAACGGACCGCAAAAAGGATACGCTGCGGTCAGCCGGGCAGCGTCCGTTCCTTCGTGCGCGCCCGCTCGCGCAACTCCAGCCGGTATTGCCTTCGGCGCTCGGCCTGTTCGTAGCGGCTCTTTTCCTCTTCCGTCTCCGGGATCACCGGTGCGATGGCCATCGGCTTGCCGGCCTCGTCGATGGCGACGAAGGTGAGATAGGCCGAGGAGGCGTGCTTGCGCTTGCCCGTGCGGAGGTCTTCCACTTCCACGCGCACGCCCACTTCCATGGACGAGCGGAAAACGCGATTCACGCTGGATCGCAGGATCACCAGAGAACCGATGGGGATGGGATGC
Source organism: Bryobacteraceae bacterium (assembly GCA_049510065.1). Lineage (GTDB taxonomy): Bacteria > Acidobacteriota > Terriglobia > Bryobacterales > Bryobacteraceae > CAWACP01. The sequence continues at coordinate 1,089 of JBEKZH010000112.1, read as the reverse complement.
AGGAAGGTCATGTAGTCGATGGAAGCGGTAACCATATGGCAGTGCGCGTGGCGAATGGCGGCCATGGCGCCGGCCAGATCCACCAGGTGCATCACCTTGCCGCCGAGCACGTTGCCCAGCGGGTTGGCGTCGATGGGAAGAGCGAACTCAGTGTACTCGGAAATCGACTCGCGGACGAACTTCCCCGATAATTCGGGCATTAACGCTCCTCGGCGGTCTTGCGAATCCAGCTTGCGGCGAAGGCGGCGGCCTGCTGGCGCAGCAGATCGGCCGCGGTCACCGGAGTGATGCGGCGCTGCGAGCGCGAATACTCCAGCACGCCGTGCTCGGCCGGCCACCACTGCCTTTCATAGATGTATTGCAGGCGGATGAGGTCGCCGTTTTCGCAGGCGACGTGGAAACGGACGGCGTCGTCCTGCGCATCCGCCGGGAAGTGGGGACATCGCGAGCGCGCGTAGCCGGTGTTGCAGGCGTCGCTGGCGGCCTCGGCGTGGTCGCCGGGAGCGCAGCAGAGGCCGCTCCAGAGCTCTCCCAGCGGGGTGCGCGGCGACGGGCCCGTTCTGGTTTCCGGAAGCGGCTGCTGCGGCGAAAACCATGGGCACGCCATCAGCGGGTATAGTAACACGAGGATGTCAACGAACCGTCTGGAAGTTCTCAGGTCGCTGGTGGCGCAGAATCCAGCGGACGCCTTTGCGCGATACGGCCTGGCGATGGAGCTGGCGAGGGCAGGAAAGCCGGAGGAAGCGGTGGACGAATTCCGCCAGTTGCTGGCGGCGAATCCGAATTATGCCGCGGCGTATTTTCACGGCGGGCAGACGCTGGAGACGCTCGGCCGCGTCGACGAGGCGCGGGCGCTGTACGAGCAGGGCATCGCGGTGACCGCGCGCACGGGCGACGGACACACGCGCAGCGAGCTGCAGGCCGCGCTGGATTTGCTGCCACTGTGATTCTGTGGGGCAGGCCCTCGGCCCAATGGCACTTAACTTTTGGCGGCATTGGTTTTCTGGGTCTTTCTGGTGGGGAAACCCTGTGGCTTGGGCCAAACGACCCGGGGTGCGGATCGTCTGGGTCGGTTAGGCAGCTTCGACT
>JBEKZH010000111.1:0-11427 GCA_049510065.1 Bryobacteraceae bacterium | reverse complement strand
TCGTCGCAGAGAATGACGGGCACTTCTTCGATGCGCAGCTTTCGCGCGGCCTTCAGGCGCAGGTGGCCATCGACCACTTCGCCGTCGCTGCGGGCAAGTACCGGAATCTTGAAGCCGAACTCGCGGATGCTGCTGCACATCCGGTCCACCGCCGCGTCATTCTTCCGCGGGTTCCGAGCGTAGAAGACCAGCCGGTCAATGGGCCAGATCTGAATCTGCGGGGTTGCTTGGGCCGCCGTTTCCTGCGAGAGCATGCCTCACCTTCCAATAAGTCAAAGTGGAGGTGCCTTTCGGAGGGTGCGCTTTGCGCTGGCCTGGCGAACCGAGCCTCTGCTTACTTTGTAGCCGATTATTCCTGCTGGCGCAATGAAAAATGCGGACGATTCGCATCGCTCAGATGAACATCGCACGCTTCACGCACTTCACGCGGTTCACGCGGTTGCTCCTTACTTGTTTCCGGATTATTCCAACTCTTAATCCCCAGCCTCGCGCGTTAGAAACAAGATAGGGGGGACTGCGTGAACCGCGTGAACCGCATGAATCCTGCCCGGGCTCACGTCCCCTCGCCGGCGAGCAGGGAGATACCGACGTAACACCAGGCCAGCACGCCATTTACCGTCCTTTGGTAATCCGTGACGGTGGGCCGGAGCTTTTTCATCGCGCGCCCGAAAGCAGTTTTGCTGATGGTCGGACGGCCAGCGTCAGAGCAGTTGCGGCAGTACTCACGGTGGAGGTGTTCCTGCGGCGTCACGGCATCGGGGTGAAGGATAGTCTTTCGGTCCAGCCAGACGGCAAGCGGGTCGGTTGCCTGCCGGAACTCGTCCGTCGCGCGGTTGGTCGAGTCGCTCTCGCTCAATCCGCGCGTCCGGATGGCGGCGTGCGCCTCCAGCGCCTTGTTGAGCACACCACTAAGTTCCGAGGGATCGGAAAGTATGGCATCGAGCTTATCGCTGGGAATGGTGTCGGGCGCCCCATCCGCGAACACTCGCTCGAACGGTACGACGAGCCACCGCCGAAAGAACGCCGGCGAGGCGTCCAGGCTTCTGGGCGGATGGTTGGCCGAGAAGACCAGACGCGTGTAGGGGACGAACTCGAACGAGTCCTTAAACTTGTACTCGGCCATCAGGGGGTCACCGCCGGTGATCGCTTTGAACACCGACGTGCTGGTGAGGTCGGTGCCGGGAAGGTCCGGACAAATGTTCGCCAGCCTTCCGATGAGACGCGCGGCCGAGAACCGATCATTCTCCAGTTTCTGAAGGCTGACGGCGGCGATATTGCGCTTGCCGACAAATGCCAGCACGGCACGCAAGTACGTAGACTTCCCGTTGGCGCCGTCTCCCACCAGAAGTATCGCCTTCTGAATCGAGGTGTCCGGCGTCATGAGCCAGGCCGGGATCTCCCAGGCGATGGCCTCCGAATCGCTGGGGAACACTTCACCGATGAACTTGTCCCAGGCTGGACACCGCGCGTCCGGGGCGAATATTACGGGTAGCTGCACCGGCGACAGGAAATCGGCTGAGTGCGGCAAAAGCGTCCGCGTCGTGACTTCCAACAGGCCATTCAGGACATTCACCTGATCCCGCGGCGGTCTCTCCCAAAGCAGCGCCGCGTCAACGGTGAGGTATTTCACCACTTCATCCGACTTGTGGCTCGTCCATTTCGATGCCAGCCTCATGCGTATCAGCAGTTTCTTAACCTGCTGCCCGACAAATGATGCTCCGTCGGGATGGTAACAGCCGCCTCGGTAGGCATAGAGCCTTCCGCCGGCATCCCGGGCGAACCGGTATCTGGCTGTGATCGCCTCGGCGAGCTGGTGAACGCTAATGCTGTCGTCGGATTCCTCCTTCTCGAAGTCGATACCTTCCAGCAACTCCAGAACTTTCTCCGGCCCCACGCTGGCCAGTAGATCGTCGACACCTTTGCCCTGAGCGATGTCCCAGGTGATGAACGCAACCTCCGCGCCGCGGGTTCGCAACTCTCTCGCCAAGAGGCTTCTCGCGGCTTCAATCTGCTCGTTTTTTTCCGCATCAGCATCAAAGGCAATGATCACGCGGCGACTTTCCCAAGTGACGATGTCGAGATCCGGGATCACACCCTTAACGTCGCGTCGGTCGCCATTCGGTCCAGTGGTCTTGCCGACCGTGCTACGCCAGTTCCAAACGCCCGCCAATCCCAGCGGCAAGAATCGGGGAGCGGTCGATTCGTGATTGGCGAGACGCCAAAGCGCGAGCGTCTTGAACTCGCCCTCGGTCACGATTACCGGGGTGTCGACGCCCTTCACCAAATCCTGGGAACTGCCCGGAACGAAGTACATCATGTTCCTCCGGCCCGGCGGCGACATGTATTTTCCGCGCTCCTTCGGTTTGCCGTCCCTGTACTCTAGGTCGGGGTGATCGCGGCGCAGCCGCCATTCGCGAATGCGGGACTCGCCTGGCAAGAAGTATGGGATAGCCAGCCCCTCGTAGGATGCGTGATCACGCCGGCCCATAAGGAGGCGTCCGGTGTTGGAATCGACACGCCGGATTCGGGCGGCGTCGGCGAGTTGATTATCAATCCAACGCCGCGCCAGATTCGCGTAGTCCGTGTCGGTGAGCGCGTTTCCGGTTTCCTCATTCATCGGCTGTTAGCTCCGTGTCGCGCTCATGCGCGCGCCTCCAGGGGGATAAGCCAGCTTCAGCGAACGCTGCCCGGAGCCGTCCGATGGTGCGGTACACGGTCGCGTGCGAAATTCCGAGCCTGCGGCCTGCCTCCACTGGTGAGAATTCGGTGAGCAAGACCGCGAGCTTGCGGTCTCGGACAGAAACCGCCGCAAGGACGCGCTGAACGTCGGCTCGCAGGTCGATTGCGGCGGTGAGAGGAGCACGGGATGGCTCTTGATCGATTTCGCCCACCGGCCGAAGCGGAATGCTCTTCGCCAGATTCAGCCGTAGTGCGGATTTCACGCGGTTCTCTACGACGCGTTCCGCGAAAGTACGAAGGGATGCGCGTCCGGGATCATAGAGAGCCAGTTTTTGCCAGACGGCGAGGACCGCGTCCTGTTCCAGGTCCTCGCGATCACATAACGATAGCCCGTGCCGTTGAGATGCCTGAATCGCTCTGACCTGCGCCGCGCGCCGGGCGAATGGATAGGCGGTAAGAAAGCGAGGATGGCCGTCCGGAACGCCGTCGATCCAGTCTCCGGCAGTTGTTGCCTCGATCATTCTTCCTCCTCGGGCCGTACGGAGGAGAGCTCTGGAAGGTGGCGCCGGGAGACGAAACTGCGGAGTACCGTGAGTTCGCCGTCACTGGCGTCACCCACAAGACCTCCGCTTTGCGGCCAGTCTTTGTCGAGTGCCCAAGAACCTACTGCGAGCAACCCGTTCTTTGCGTCGATTGCTCCACTACCAACCTGAACGGCAGGCCGTGCTTTACCTCGATTGACTCGATGCTGCCGTTCCGAATCTCCGTCAAATGATCGAAAAGCTCAATCACTTGGCTCTTCAACAAGAAGTCAGCATGGTTCGACTCAGGTCGAGGGCCGTCCTCGCCGCCCAGCTTAATGTCCCGGATGATTCGCGGCATGGGGTCGAACACCGGCTCTCCATCGAGAATGACGAGGCCGTCAATGCGGCCGTAGTACATCTGCTGCATCGTCTCGACCAGCTTTCGGCGGGGCTCCGAAAGTCCTGCCTTGGTCGCTCGCCTTCGAATAGGGGACGTCGCCGTTGTGATCATCTGTTCTTGTTATAAGACCGAATAAAACGGTCAACGCCACGATGCCGCCTATGAGCGTGGAAACGACTGAGATGCTGGCTTGACGGTGCATGGCGAGAGCCGGCGATTGACCGTTCACTCCTCGCAAGCTGTTGATACTGCAGCCTTAGCGGACGCTGTCAACGACCGTTTGACCGCCAGCAAGCTTTGGGATTGACCGATTATTTTCTGAGGCTGGCCGAGGACGGGAAATGTTGATGCTTCCTGATTCGATTCAGGCGCGCGCGAACCGCTTCGGTGCCTGCGCTGGGATCAAAGGTTCGAATCAGTTTCTTCCTCTGAATGATTTCAGCATTCGATAACGTCCTGAATAGTTGCTCTCCCACGATCTCAAGGAGCCGCTGGTCATTCTTCGAGAGATGCTTTCTCCCGTTGCCGGATTCGGGGTCTTGGCTCGATCCGTCCCCGCGACCGTCGGCCCCGGACCGATTCCTGTACTTGTCGTGGACTGCCAGCGCGATGGCACAGGTCTGCGGAAGGCGTCCCTCACGAATGTCGGCTGCGTGGTCAGACATGCCCTTTGTAAGGATGCGGCCGACTTCTGCTCCGTACCGGCGGTGAAGGTCGAGAATACGCGTGCCCACTTCATCGGCTCTCCCTGGGAGATGATTGATCACACGGCTGGCTTCGCCGAACTTGCTGAAGAATTGCCTGTCGCTCATCGACTCCATTTCCCGTGCGGTTCGAATCAGGGATTCGAGCAGCGTCACATCGGGTCCGTTGTCACGACTTCCTGTCAGCAAGTCGACCTTGTACATCTCGGTCGGGTCCGCATTCCCGAAGTTGCTCGCGAGTGTGGCGAGGCGCCGGCCAACACATTGTGAACACAGTCCGCAATGAGTGTGCAGCTTGGTCCGGTCGAGTGTGTGGATGCAGCTAACGGTGTGTTTGATCAAGTCGGCGCACCCAGCCGCGCCAATGAGATTGACGACGTCTCTCTTCGTATTCCAAATGAACGGATTCTCCAGGAGAAAATCCTGCTGAAGGAGCAGACCAAATAGCCTTGCGAAACCATTTAGGGCCTGGGGATGAGTAGTTCGGGACGCCCTTGCGCCCACGAGCTGCTCAGAGATGGGCAGGTTGAAGCTTGTGATCCCGTTCTCGTATAGCCTAAGGCCAGTTAAGCCAACCATTCGCGCGACCGCCATTCCCAACGATGCATACAAAAAGCACCGTGTTCTTTGGGTGGCCTCGATGCCAAGCGCCTTCTCTTTGTTTGCCCACACGGGCACGTGCAACGGGGGATTCGGGCAATGAGAGGCCAAGTCGTCAGCGAGGTCCTTCTGAGGGCGGTCCACCTTCGGCGTGGATCGATGGCTCACGAGAGCCACTCGGCGCTTGTTATTCACAGCCTCCTGGACCGCCCCACCGAGCGAATCCAGCCCACCTGAGAAAAGCAGGACTTCGTCAATCTCGTCGCGCTTGACTGTGCCCTCCAGGTACTGGTCCATCGGAGTTGGATTACTGATTGGTGTGAACGTGAACGTGTAGGTGTCTTCGGAGAGAAAGCCGAGCGTTGACCGCAGCGTCTCGTCCACTTCCCGGTGCGACCAGACGGATGGTTGCCGAACCGGAATGAAGAACTGGAAGTTCCTGCGCCACTTCGCCCCAACGTCCGAGACGCCCTCCCCGCCGCGGGTTGTAGCTTGATCCGCACTGTAGACGTAGGCTGCAATCTCAATAAGATCGATCAAGACATCCGGCATGTTGGCTGCGGTCTTTTGGCCGATGTCACTTACGCGAAGGTTGACGTTGCTTGCGCCGCCTCCAATAGAGAGCTTTACTACCTTCTGCCCCTTCGCCAAGGCAGGTGATGGAAAGCCGCCACAGAGGACGATCCGGTCACTGACCATAGACCGCCCCTTTTGCGACTTCGTCCTGGATCTTTCTCAGCGCAACATGAATGAATCCAGCAGAATCCTCTGGCGTGATTCCTGTTTCGAAAGTTGTCTTGGAAAACCAACCGCCGGCGAACTCTTCGACTATTTTCGAAGCCTGTTGGCAGTGCAGGGACAGGGCGTCATTGAAGGCACTTCGCGCTTCCAGGTCAGGAAACCGGCGGTCCTGGCCGATATGCTTGGAGAGTTCCCGGCTCAAGAAGTACGCAAGATACCGCTCGGTCAGTCGCGCGAAGAAATCGCGGGCGAGGCTGGAAAACTGCTTTGGAGTCGCGAGTCTGGCAAGCGCGCGTCGGACGTCTTCCGGCGTTGTGCCGAAGAGGCTCTGACTTCTCCTGCCGAGGTCAGCCGCAAGACTCTCGGCCGCTCCCATCTGCGCCATCTCACCGAGGTCTGTCCTGCCGCCTTCGTGGCGGACGTGAGAATCCACCGCATCAGAAAACGCTCCAACCAGTTCGATGAGGCTGGGAGCGGCGGAGACCGAAAGACCGACGCTGCGGAGCGCTTCTGGGTAGTTCACGGCCCGCGCGCAGATCGGGAGCTGAGTGAGAAGCCAAAAGGACCGGACGAGAGCAGCGTCCTCGGCGGCTCCTTCTAACCCCTTTTTCGCGGCGACCAGTGTTGCAGCTGCGACCGAGGCTGCTCCGGCATTGTTCTCTATCAGGTCAACGACCTGAATCCACTTGTGAGTTTGGGGAAGTCCCCAGCCGAGCCGGATGTGACCCATTCACCCTCGCGGTCCGCGTTAGAACGACAAAAAGCTAATCTATGTCGTTTCTACCAGATTTCGCTGGGGAACGCCAACATTCACGACGATATGTTTTCCGGCAAAGCCCGACTACTCTCCGAATTCAGACAATTACAGACGCCATCACGCCGGGCCAGTCCGCCAGCGGAAACTCGCAGGGCTCCCCGACAACATCCAGCGCTGCCAGGAGTTCCTCGAAACTCCCCACCGTGCGGGCTCCGAACCGCGTCGCCACCACAAACTCCAATTCCGCTCCCGGTCGCTGGACCAGCCATGCGATTCCACGGCCCTCGGCGCTTCCGCCATCGCCATCCACACAGAACGCTCGGAACGCGTCGCCGGCAGGAGAGAACAACTGGAAGTTGTCTGATGAAAACTCGAAGACGCCCGGATCGGTCGTAACCCGGATGGGCGCGCCGCCCGGCAGCACTATCCCGTACGATCCGGGATCGAGTGGCCGGAAATCCACCTCGGGCGGCCGCGCGCGGGCAATCTGAATCGCACGGTCCAGGTCGCGCAGCGTCAGGGCCGGTTCCGGGAGCGAAGGCAGATCCAGCGAGGCCTCAACCGTCGCATCGATATCAAAACCGCTCTCATCTGCATCCCTCACCTGTTGTTCCAGGTCCGCAAGGAATCTCCGTCGCGCCGCATCTCGCGCGTCGCGGTCGAGCAGTGCCAACTCTTCGAACCGGCGCGGCAACCGGGACAGAATCGGCTGGAGCCGCCCGACAATTCCCTGGAACAGATTGATGCGTGTGCCGACTGTGAAGAACACGTCCTGTTCCACGGTGTCCTTGTAGGCGAAGCTCAAAACCCGAATCACCGGACGCTGCTGGCCGAGGCGGTCAATACGCCCGATTCGCTGCTCCACCTTCATGGGATTCCACGGCAGATCGTAGTTCACCACCACGCCGGCGAACTGGAGGTTCAGTCCCTCGCCCGCGGCATCCGTACCCACCAGCAGTCGCACCTGACCGTCCCGCAGCCTGCGCTTGATCTCTTCCTTCGAACACGGCACCCAGTAGCCACTGGCATCCCTCCACGCGCCACCCGTGCCGGAGTAGCTGGCCACAGACATTCCGGGCATCTGGTCAGCCAGATAATCGCGGAGGTACTCCATCGTGTCCGTGTATTGCGTGAACACGATCACCGAATCGAACCCGTCCGCGAGACATGCCTCCAACTCGACCTTGAGCCGGCGCGCCTTGCTGTCTGTACCTAGTTGCGCAATCCGCCGGAGCAGCTCGTAAATCCGTTCCCGCTCGTTGATCGCCTCGTTCTCGGGTGCCTCCGCCGCGAGACACGCCACGTCCTCTCCGGACATCACTTCGTCCGACGTTTCATCCTGCGACGCGTCTTCTTCGGTGATGCCTCCCGTTCGCATCAGCCGCCCGTTCAGAGTCCGTTTCAGCGCCTCGAAGCTCGACGCCAAGCGCCGACGGTACACGGTCATGACGAAGCCGACTGCCGATCGCTTTTCGGGAGGCGCCGCCCGGTAGACATCGCCTATGAAGTCCTCCACCGCGGTATAGAGCGCGCTTTCAGCCGGCGTCATCTCCACAACGACTTCGCGCGGATCGCGCTTCGGAACGGGCAGATTATAGCGCCGTAGCAATTCGCGCGTGTTCCTGACCATGCGGTGGCGCAACGGGCTTGCCGCCTGTAGCAAGCGCGTGGCGACGCGCCGGGTGTCCGCGTCCATCGTCTTGCGCGGTATCGCGCTCACGTCCCGCAGCGCTCGTAGTACCTTCTTGCGCTTCAGCGCGGAAACGCCCGGCAGGATCTGGGCTGCTTCGGTATCCGCCATCTCCCCAAAGCTCGCCTCGGTCGCGCGGAACAGCGACGCCAGGTATTCCAAGTCCTCAGGAGCGGGATTCCCCGACGCGCGCTGGAAGTACCGCAGGAAGACTCCATCGTCCCGACGCCACTCATCCGGCAATCCCAGCAGATCGATGAGATCCCACAGTTCGACTGGATGCACCTGCATCGGTGTCGCTGTCAGCAAAAGGAGCGACCGGCATTTCGTCTGCAGACACCGCATCAGCCCGAGCAGAGCGTTCGGCCCCTTCTCCTGCGTACTCCCTGCGCCGCGCCTGCGTGCGTGGTGTGCTTCGTCAAGCACGATCAGATCCCAGTCGGCTGCGTCAATCAGCTCTCTCTGCCGGTCTGCCCGCCGGATCAGAAAGCTCGACACAAGCACCACCGGCTCTGACTGCCACTCGTCGCGGGCCACCGGCTTCTCGATGATGCTCCGTGCGCCATGGACCGGCTTCCAGACCAGCGCCGACCCGTCGTATATCGGGACGTTCAGATTGAACTTCTCGTACAGCTCGTTTTGCCACTGAATCTGGACGCTCTTGGGCGTCAGGATTAGAACCCGCTTTGCCAAACCGCTCATGATGGCCTGCCTCACGATCAGGCCCGCCGAAATCGTCTTGCCGAGTCCCACCTCATCGGCAATCAACACCCGGCTCGGCCACTGGTTCACGAACCGCGTGTAGGTGCGCACCTGGTGCTGCCAGGGCGTGACGGCGCTCGTCATTTCGCCCACGCGCAGTCCTCGCGCGAGGCGCGGCGCCTCACGGATAAAGGTCCAGACGATGCGCCGAAACTCATCGGCCAGCAGGTTGTGAGTCTCAGGCTCCTGGACCGCTCGGCGAGCGGGCGGCGTCATGAAACGGTCGTCGCTGGGCAGGAATTCCAGCAGCTTCTTCTTCGCCGCCTCAGGAAATTCGAACACTTTCACCGACCGCGCACGTCCTTCCCAAAGCCGCGCGAACGCATCCACCTCGTCTTCCAGGTGAGCCGCCTCGCGGCCGGGGAACCAACCGCAATGAATGTGGAAGCTCTCCCGGTTGTTCACCCAGCCTCCCGCCGTTTCATTGATCGATCCCGAAAAGCTCAGCCGGTTGCCTTCGCCATCGGTCAGAATCCCGACCTTCTCGTGGTACAGCCCGGGCGCGTGTGCGGGCCGTCCGTCGGGATCGACGGGCACCGCCACCTTCACGTCCAGATGCCCCTGCGCCACCATCCAGGCAAGCATTTCCAGTCCGCGGCCGGCTTCCGCGTCCGGGGGCGTCAAGTCGGCAGCAAGAAGATGCGCCTCGAGGCGCGCTCGCCAATCGTAGCCCTCACCGATGGCGTCCTGCTCGGGTTGCTGGAGTGTGCAGCCGACAATCAGCCGCATGCGCCCATCATTGGTAATAAGGGCGTCGATGCCGCGCGAGGCGAGGGCCAGCGCATCGGCGGAAAAATACCCCGTCATGCGGTCGTACTGGACTGCGCAGGCGAGTGCCGGGTTGTAGAACAACTCGATCAGGTCGCCATCTTCGTGGCGATAGCTGGTGCGCCACTCGCACTCAGTCAGCAGACTCATCTTCGTCCTCTGCGGCGTCCGGCAGTTCGAGCGGTATCTGCTCGGGAATCTTCGGCGCCGGCACGGTCTCGGCGAAGGCCAGCTTGCGCAGGCTTTCCAGCGCTTCAAAGTCGTTGGCCGCGCCCGTGAGGTTGGCGTCGGGTTTCTTCTTGCCCGCTGAGGGGACGCCCGGCGGCAACACATTCAGCAGCGCCTCGAGCGCGGTCAGCAGCGTCGGGTCGCCGATCAGATGCGCCTCCTCGATCAGGCTCCGCGCTGCCCCAGTGTTCTGTTCGCGCCCGATCTTCGCCGCCCAATGCAGCGTGTCGAGCATGCAGTCTTCGCTCACATGGCGGAGGCTGCCGTTGCGATGGCGCGTGACGCTGTCCCACAGGATCACATCATCGCCCTTCACCTCGCAGACCTGCTTCTTCACGTCCTGGTCGAAATCGAAGCCAACGACACGAGCCAACTTGAGTGCTTCGTCGGCAGGGAAGCGCGGCGCTCGGAACGCGTCCCAGGCCAGCACGTACCATTCGGTCAGAGCGTCCAGGTGATGCTGGCGTCTGACGGTGGCCAGTTGCTCCATGCGCCACTGCTTCACCTCGCGCCGTGCCGCCTCGAGCGCATCTTCGGGCCGGACCGCATAGGGGTCGAATTCCTCAAACAGGTCTTTCTGCCGCACCTTCGGCTGCGGCCGGGCGGTGCCGCGCGTGAGCGGCCATGCCTCGGTGAAGACCTGGAGTGCCGGCCCAAAACAGGCGAGATAGAGATCAATGCCGCCGATCCCGGCTTCCTGGAACTCTTTGACCTTGACGCGGACGGCTTGGCGAACGGTGGGTTCCACTTCTTCCCAATAGCGCGCCTCCGCGGTGGCCGGGCCGGTTTCCAGTACGCGGCAGACCAGGAAAATGGTAGAGCGCGCCGAGGACTTCTCACGGATATGCAGACTCCCTTCTGCTTCGGTGTTAACCGGCCAGGATGCAGTAATTGTGAATCCGGCATCGATCAGACCGTCGGCCAAGGCGTCCCAGGCTCCAGCAGCCTTGTGGGTGAACATGACGGTCATGATTCCGTCGGGCTTCAGAACGCGCCGCTGTTCCCTAAAAATGGACGCCATGCGACTCTGATAGTCTCGCCCCGCGAGGATCTTTGCGCCACCCTTCTGTCCGGCGAACTTTGAAGGGTTGGCAACGGCTTCGCGATCCTTGTCAGTCAGAAGTCCGGTGAATAGCTCCGGGTACAGTAGTCCCGCCGTGCGCTTTAACCAGACGTAAAAAAAGTCCGAAAGCTCCGCGTACATGACGTTGTCGTAATAAGGAGGGTCCATCACCACGCAGTCAACGGAAGCGTCCTCGATGGCAAGCGCATCTCCGGAGGCGCAGGTAATGCGGACCGGCGGTTTGGGATGCGGTGCAGTGAACTCGAGCTTGCCAGTAGAAGATTGGCCTAGAAGGTCGATCAGTTCGGCCAAGGCCTTTCCGGTCTGTTCGATGGCCCAGTCGTAGCCGAGACCGGCAATCGTAGAGGCCATTTCGGCATAACTCCACTTGAAGCTGAAATCATGACGGTCGAACACGCTTCGCACTCGACCGGTGCTACCATCCCAGTGGCATTGAATCGCGTTGTAGTATACGATCTTGTCGATCGCTAGAGAAATGTACGCCATCGCA
>JBEKZH010000110.1:0-11438 GCA_049510065.1 Bryobacteraceae bacterium | reverse complement strand
GATCGAGCAGATTGTCGGCCTCGCCGACCCCGCCAATGCCGACTCCGCACTCGCCGCCGCGCTCATCAACAACGCCACGGGTCCCTTAATCACCCTGCAACGCTACGCCGCGGCCATCGAGCGATCCGGTTACCGAGCCCTGCAACAGCTCCTGGCCCTCCGCAAACTCGAGACTCAGGCCGCCCGCGATACCGCACGACGAAACGAAGCCAATTCCGCCGTGAGCTCGGACGCCAATTCGAAGACACGCAACGAATTCCCGCACAGGGAGGCCGCTGAAGACAATCCACCTCGTGTTTGGGAATCGCCTGTGATTCCCCACCCGCCCCTCAATGCACCGTAATGCTGTAGGGCATCACCTTCAGAAAACCGCCGCGGGCAAAGGCCTCAATCGGCAAATCGCCGAACAGCTCGCGCAGCCGCATCCGAATCGCGCCGGAGATCGCCGGGCTCTCGTCCTCGCGGTTCATCAGCCGGTCGAAGATGCTGCGCCGAGGCGGGTAGGCCACCAGCGTGATCTTCTCCCCGGCTCCGATCTTCGCCTTCTGCTTCACCAGCTCCACGGCCCGGTCGAGCCCGCCGATTTCGTCGACGAGGCCGTTCTCCTTTGCCTGGGCGCCCAGCCACACGCGGCCCTGCGCCAGCGGCTCGATATGTTCGTACGGCTGCTTCCGTCCGGCGGAAACGCGGGTCACGAAGGCATGGTAGAACTCGTCCACCTGCGAGCGGATCTTGCCCTCCTCGGCGGGCGTCAGCGGCACATAGTCGGAATAGAGGCCCGCGAACTGGCCGCGCGCCAGGATGTCCTTGTGGATGCCGATCTTGTCATAGAACCCGTGCAGGTTGAGCTTCATGAAGACCACGCCGATGGAGCCAGTGAGCGTGTTGGGATAGGCCACGATGGGATCGCCGGTCATGGCGATGAAGTATCCGCCCGATGCGGCCAGATCGCCCATGGAAATCACCACCGGCTTCTTCCGGCTCAGTTCCTGCGCCGCGTGCAGAATGTCATCGGAGGCGATGCCGTCGCCGCCCGGCGAGTCGATGCGAATGATGGCGCCGCGGATGGACGAGTCGTCCTGCACCTGCCGCAGCAGTTTCGTGAAGCCGCCGGAGGTAATGCCGGAATCGTTGCCGGCCCAGCCCCGGTCGTCTTCACCGCGGGTGATGGCCCCTTCGCCAACAACCAGCGCGATGCGGGCGCGGCCCTCCACGCCTGCCGGGGTGGGCGCTTTCACGTAGGCCCGCAGACCCAGCTTCGTCAGCTCGCCCTGATTGAGTCTCTTCTTCAGGTCGCCGGCCACCGCGTCCTCGAACCCGGTCGCGTCGATCAGGCTCTCGGCCAGCGCCTCCGCGCCGTTGAACGGCCCGCGGTCGATGATCTCGCGGACCTGGCCGGGAGTCTTGTGCCGCCCGCTGGCGATGGTCGTCGTCAGATCCGAATAGAACTGATCCAGTATGTTGTTGAGCACCTCACGCGTCTCGGGCGTCATGGACCCCATGGTGAACATGTCGCCGTAGTCCTTGTAGCGGCCGGCATGAACCACGTCGGCGTGCACGCCGAGCTTGTCGAGAGTCCCTCTCAGGTACATTGCCTCCACGCGCAGACCCTTCAGGTCCAGCATGTCCTCGGGCATCATGTAGATCTTGTCGGCGGCCGTAGCGAGATAGTATTCCCTGGTGCCCGGCGTTCGCAGCAGCGCCACCAGCGGCTTGCCGGATTTGCGAAACTGCTCCAGCTCCGCGTGCAGCTCCTGCAGCCTCGCCCAGCCGATGCTGAGGTTCTCGGGTTCGAACAGCACGGCCCGGATGCGCGGGTCCGCGGCGGCTTTGCGCAGAGTAAGCCAGACATCGGCCACCGTGAGCGGCGACTGCGATTCCAGGAAGGGAATGGGAAACTCGGTGGGCGCCTTCTCCGGGACTTCTCCGGTGAGCTTCATCACCAGCGTGGAGCCGTCGGCAACGGAAGGCGGGCGCGATCCAATCCGGACCAGCGAGAACGCCAGAATCACGACAACCAGCCCGCACAGAATAACGCCGGTAATCAGCCCGATGAGGAACTTCTTCATACGCTCAGGCTACTACGTCCGCTCGCGCAACGGTGTGCTCCAAAGAAGCCGCTATCCCAGTTGCAGCGTCAGTTGTTCGCCCGGGCCCAGGCGCAACTCAGCGTCCAGGAGGATTCGCGCGTGGCCGCGTTCCATGTGCACCTGGTGGGCCAGCGGCTTGCCCGCGAGCGCCGCTTCGGAGTTCGCCGGCTTCGCCCCGCAAACCAGCGCGATGGACCGCAACGGCAGATCCCCGGACGACACGCTCAACCGGAACCGGACCGCCGTCCCCACCTTCTCGTGCGAGAAGCTGCCCCAGCCCGTGCCCGCCGACCAGAACGACGAGAGCTTCTCCGCACTCAGGCGCGGCGCCACCGACAGCGCGCGCTCGATGCCGTCATAAGTGAACCCGCTGAGGGCCGGGATTGCCGCCCAACTCGACATAGCCCGGGCGTAGTGGTAACCGCACTCCGGTTCATCCCAGGGATTCCGGCGCTCGCCGTCATAGCGCCGGCGGACGTCGACAATCGCCTGCACCCCGTCATCGGCCAGGCCGTGGTTCATCATCAGGGCCGCAGCCACGTACTCGAGTCCCGTCCACAACTCCGCGAAGTACGGAAACGGAATTCTCGGGCGTTCGCCGCGGCCGTAGTCGCAGACCACGATGCCTGGTTCGTCGTTGAGCGCGTAAGTCCTCTGCACGGACGCGTGATGGGCCAGGCTGCGCTTGCGGTTGTATCTCAGAATCGACTCCATCGCCTTTCGGATGTTACTCTCATCCAGAAGCGCAGGGAGGCCCGCGATATCCGCCATGTATTGGCCGAGTAACTGGTCGATAAGACAGCCGTCGCCGAGCTGGTAAGTGGGCTGTTCGGGACTTACTGTTCCCATGCCGGCGAGTAATCCCGCGGCGATACGATCCTTCTGCCGTCCCTGAATCTTCTGGACGTAATACTCGCCGTTAAACAGGTTTCGGTCGATCCACTGGCTGCCGTTCGAGAACAGCCGGTGATAGTTATCGGCCGATTGTAAGTCGCCGAGCGCGCGCGCCATCTCTTCGGCCGCCCGAAGTGCGCCGAGATACCAGATGCCACAAAGTGGATTGGGACCGTAGAACTCGACGTCGTACGTGTTATGCTGCGCCCCTTCCATGACGCCATCGCGATTTTCGTCCCATCCCCCGGGTATCCAGGCGAACTCGAGTGCGCGCTTCGCGCCAGGCCACTGCTGGCGAAGCCAGGCGGTGTCTCCGGACAGGCGCCAATCCAGATAGAGCTTCATGATCTGGCCCATCTGGCCGTCGGCGGCCGCGTAGGGCCAATGCTCTTTTCCAAACGGAAGCAACTCGCGCATGTCCATTCGGCCGTGCTCATCGGTGCGGAAACCGAACGCCGCCTCGCGCATGGACCGCGAGAGGCTGGGGAAGACGAACGCCGTGGCCACTTCGTAGTTCCACACGTGATTGCAGGTGCCGAAGCAGCAGCCGCCCTGGTCGTTGCAGCCCTCGAAGCCGTGAAACGCGCCGTCCTGCGTGCGAAAACAAGTGGGCGAGACCAGGGTGGACAGGTTGGACATGGCGGCTTCCACCACCGGCCCCGCCAGCGTGCTCTCGCGCATGATGGAAACGAAGTGCCGCGTGCGCCGCTCGAGGTCGGGAAGATGCTCGGCGGCATACTCGGCGGCTTTCCAGGCATCGGCGAAGCGCGTGCAGTAGTGATTGCCGATGAGGGTCTTCTCCTCCCCTTTCGCCGCCTGCCAGCCGCAGCGTTCGGGCGTGCGGTTGGCGAAGCGCCAGCTCAGCAGGAAGGTGTACAGGGCGTCGCCACCCGGCGGGATGTTGTGCGACAGGCACAGCGACGCCACGGTTCCGCGAAGGGCCGCTTCCGGACCGAGTTCGCCGTCGGCCGAGAAATCGTCCCAGAACAACAGCGCGGGCGTCCACCAACCCTCCTGCGGCCAGCGGAGAAAAGTGATCCGGCCGTCGCCGGGATCCAGAACGGACAGGGCGAACGAGCCTGCGAGGGGATCGCTCGGTGCGAGGAACGGATTCGAGAAGAACAGGCCGGAGAGGCCAGCGCCGGTCCGCTGCTCGCACGCGCGTCCCTCCTTGCCGACGGGATTGTCGATAGAGAAGGCGATCGACACCTTCGCGCTGGACCGCCGCGGATTCACCGCCCGATAGCGCAACACCGCGATCGGCAGGCCGGACTCGTCCGCATCGTGAGGGATCAGCGGCGTGAAAGCCTCGAGCGTGAGCCGGACGGGGAGCTCGCTGTCGTGAAAGTCGATTGCGGCGATCGGAAAACCGCCGTGAAAGACGGAAGATTCCAGGCGCGGGAGACCCGGCACGTTGTCGGACCCGAGCCCGCTCTGGCCCGCGAAAGGCGGCTGAATTCTGGATTCCAGCACCCGCGCGAACGCCTTGCGCGATCCGTTCTGAACGAACACGGACGGGAAAGCGAATGCGGGCGAATTGCCCTTGTCGGGGCGGTTGAAGATCTGCCAATCCCGCAACTGGCCGCGGCCGCCAAGGCCGATACTGCCGGCGCCGATGCCGCCGAGGGGGAAGGACAGCATCTGCAGTCCACGGCCCGAAAAAGTCCGCGGATACGCAATCGCCGGTTGCTGCGCTTCGGCCGCGGACCGCACGGCATCCGGGTTCTGCTCCGCCGATTGAGCCTCGACGGCAAGTCCTCCCGCCACCACGGTCTTGAGGAAGCCGCGCCGCCCGGTACCTGTGTTCGTCTTACCTGATTCGCGCATTGTCTCACCCACTCTGCGTTGTCTCCACTATCACTGTAGCCATCCTCGTCGCGAACCGGGACGATACCGCTCAATAGCGAAACGTCCCGCCTACTCGGAGAGGAGTTGCTCCAAATCCCGGCTGCCGTGGATCACACGAATCAGCTCAACTCCGTCCTGCAGAGGGAAGTGGAAAAGCAGAATCTTCTCGAATCCATCTGAGACTGGAAATCGGCGCACGCCCTGAAGCTCCCTCCTGCTCACAGACGTTGCTGGCGCGATCTTCGGGTTTGCGGCGAGCATTTCCAAAGTTGCATCCGCCGCCGCGAGAAACCGGTCCGCAACCTCAACGCTCGCGTTCTCGGCGTACCAGACCCACTGGCGAATGAGGTCGCGTTTTGCCGCCTCGCGTTTGAGGACCCGGGCCATCAGGCCGTCTTTCGGGATTTGCGTGCCTCGAACTGCTTCAGTGCCTCACGGCGAATGTCGTCCCAGTCCCGGCGCGTCATATCGGTCGGTTGGCCGCTCTGAATACCTTCCAGGAGGAGCGCTTCGAGTTTCTCCTGCGCTTTGCGCTTCTCATCGTCGCGGATGAGATCGCGAACGTATTCGCTCACACTGCTGTAGCGCCCGGAGCCGACCTGGTTGTCAACGAACTCCTTGAGCGGGTCCGGAAGAGAGATGTTCATTGTCTGCATGGGGCACCTTCGGGTTCTGGCGTCACGTCACCATCCATGGCAAAAGATGGCAAGTGTTGCCATTCACTCGACATGGTAACATAAAATTCTAGGCAGTTCAGTAACCCACTATGGCCAACAAACCCGCTTTCGCACAGGGCGCGCAGATCGAGCACGGTAAATTCGGTCTTGGATCCGTCACCGCCTGCAACGACGAACACATCAGCATCAAGTTCGACGATCACGGCGAGAAGAAGTTCGTGCTCTCCATCGCTCTGCCCGCGCTGAAGAAAAGCGACCGGCAGCCCCCGGCGGAGAAGAAGCGTGCCACGCGCAAGAAGGCCGTTCCGGTAGCGTAAACCGGCCATGAAGATCGGCGTTGTCGTTTTTCCTGGCAGCAATGGCGATCACGACGCGTGGTACGCCGTAGCGGGCAACCTCGGGCAGAAAGCGGAGTTCATCTGGCACGACGCCGGCACTCTGGGCGACGTGGACGCGGTCATCCTGCCCGGCGGATTCGCCTACGGCGACTACCTGCGCTGCGGCGCCATCTCGAAGTTCTCGCCAGTGATGCAAGCGGTGAAGGCGTTCGCACGCGATGGCGGACTTGTACTGGGCATCTGCAACGGCTTCCAGATTCTCACCGAATCCGGACTCCTGCCCGGCGCGCTGGTGAAAAACCGCGGTCTGCGGTTCATCTGTAGAGAGGTTCGGCTGCGCGTGGAAACCGTCGACTCGCCCTTCACCTGCGCGGCCGAAAAGGGCGGTATTCTGCGGGTCCCCATCGCACATGGCCAGGGATGCTACCTCGCGGACGAACGCACGCTGGACGAACTGGAGCGCGAAGACCGCGTCGCGTTTCGCTATGTCGAGAATCCCAACGGGTCTCTGCGCGATATTGCCGGTATTCTCAGCCGCGAGCGCAACGTGCTCGGCATGATGCCGCACCCGGAGCGCGCGGCCGATCCGCTGATGCGCTCCACCGACGGCTTGGCCGTTCTGCAGTCCATTGTGCAGTCGGTGGAGAGCCGCAGCGCGGTGGCCCGCTAACGCGCGTTCACTTTGTCAGTTCGAATGTCCCCCGCGCGCGGATATCGCGCGACGATGCTCCCACCAGCACCTCGTATGTGCCAGGTTCGGCCACCCAGGCTCTCTTCGCTGGGTCGTAGTACGCGAGTGCGCTCTTGTCCAGCGCGAAGGAAATCGGCCACGCCTCTCCGCGTCGCAGCTCCACCCGGCGAAACGCCTTCAGCTCCTGCTCGGGCCGGTCGACGTCGGACCCCACCTTGCGCACATACAATTGCACAACCTCGGCGCCGTCGCGCGATCCGGCGTTGCGCACCTTCAGGCTGACCTCCAGCGGTGACACCTGCAGATCGCTGTATTCGAACTTCGTATAGGAAAGACCGTGGCCGAAACAGAACAGCGGCTCGATGTTCTTCTTGTCGAAATGGCGGTAACCGACGTAGATGTCTTCGGCGTATTCCACCACTCCGTCCTTGCCCGGATAGTGGCCCCACGCCGGGGAGTCTTCAAGTTTCCGTGGGAAGGTGACCGGCAGTTTGCCCGAGGGATTCACGTCGCCGAACAGAACGTCAGCGATCGCGTGCCCGCCTTCCTCGCCGGGGAACCACGCGTTGACCACGGCCGGCACGTGTTCAATCCAGCGCTCCATCGAAACCGGCGCCCCCACGTTCAACACCACCACTGTGTTCCGGTTGGCTTTCATGACCGCCTCGATCAGTTCGTCCTGGCCCGCGGGGAGATCCATCGATTCGCGGTCTCTGCCTTCTCTCTCCACCTCGGCCGAATCGCCGGCGAACACCAGCGCCACGTCCGCTTTTGCGGCGAGCTCCACCGCCTCGGGCAGCGATTCCGCGTACGACACCTGAATCGCCGTGCCCGCGCGCTCGCGGACGGCGTCCAGCGGGCTGATTGCGTGATTCGGCTTCACCGACGAACTGCCACCGCCACCCGTCCGCGCGACCGCCGCGTTCGGACCGAGCACCGCGATGGAATGAACCTTCTGCGGAAGCAGCGGCAGCACGCCGCCCGCGTTCTTCAGCAGCACGATCCCTTCGCCGGCCGCTTTGCGCGCCAGGGCACGTTGCGCGGGCGTGTCCACTTCGCCGCCGCCCGGCTTCTGATTCTCGAACAAGCCGTTGGCGAACATGACGCGCAGCAGACGCCGCACCTTGTCGTCGATTACGGCCTCCTTCACCTCGCCGCTGCGAACCAGCGGGAGCAGCTTCTCGGGAGTCTGCATGGCCCCCTGGGAACCAACGTCGCCGGGGTTCTGCGGCACGCCGGCCGCGGTGTAGCGGCGAATGGTATCCGCGCTGGGCATCTCGAGATCAAGCCCCGCGTTGGCCGTTGCCGCGGTGCTGTGCGTCCCCTTCCAATCGGAGACCACCAGCCCCTTGAACCCCCACTCCTTCTTCAGAACGTCGGTCAGCAGCCACGAATTCTCCGCGCACCAGAAACCGTTCACCTTGTTGTAGGCGGACATCACCGCCCACACGCCCGCTTCCTGAACCGCCGCCCGGAAGGCCGGAAGGTAGATCTCGCGCAGCGCCCGCTGGTCGATCTTCGCGTCGATGGTTTGCCGCTGCACCTCCTGGTTGTTGGCCGCGAAGTGCTTCACTGTCGCGATGATCCCTTCGCTCTGCATGCCCTGGATGTAGCCCACCACCAGCCGCGAGCTGAGGTACGGGTCTTCGCCGTACATTTCGAAATTGCGGCCGGCCAGCGGCGCGCGGACGATGTTCACGCCCGGCCCCAGCATCATGTCGCGCCCCAGCGCGCGGGCCTCCTGGCCGATGGTCTTGCCCACCTCGCGGAGCAACTCCGGGTCCCACGTGGCGCCCAACGCCACCCCGGCGGGAAACGCCGTCGACGTGATGGTGGGCAGCGGGGAGTTCGCCTTCATGGTCAGCGCGGAAGGACCGAACCAGTTGCGGACGCCCACCGGGCCGTCGGCCATTTTGAGGGCCGGGATGCCGAGGCGGGCATTGGCCTTCGATTCCATCCACCCGCCGCCCGACACCATGTCTACCTTCTCTTCGAGTGTCATGCGGCCGAGCAGATCGTCGACGCGCTCTTCGACACCCAGCCGGGGATTGCGGTACGGGGCCGTCTCCTGGGCGCGGACGGCGGTGATCATCGGCGCCGCGAGGGCGGCGAGCAGGTTCAGCGCGGGAATCGGTTTCAACGAAGCACCTCTCCTGAAGTTTGTCACGAATGGCGGCGTGTGGGGCTGGAATCTCCTTGTTGCATACTTCGCGTGGCAACCTACCTGCAATCAAAACGTTAGCTGCTAACCTTAAACTCACCGAAACCTGCATTGACACCTGAGCGGGGCTGCGCGAAGGTAAGCCGACAAGGCAGCGAGAATCGCCGCTACAGCGGCTGCGAGAGGGCCCGCGCGAGTCTCGCGAATTGAACAAAGGAGAATGGTATGAAACGGAATTATTTCGTGATGCTCCTGGTCCTTTTGCTGGTCGTGTCTCTTCCGGCGTGGGCCAGGGACGCCCGCCAACTATCACCGATGTTCGTCGTCTGCCAACCCGTTGGCGGAGTGTTGATGACGAATATCAATGCGATCGCGCTCCCGAGCGCGACCAACGGGAGCAACCTGGGCCCGGTGTTCGGCGATCTCCAGGGCGCAGTGGCTGCGACAATCCTCGGCGGGAGCATGGCGGCCGGCTTCGATGTCCAGCACTACTGGGTCACTTCCTCGGGCGACACGATCAACTTCAAGGTGGCCCACCTGACGCCCACCGCGGCGGGTAATACCGTGGCCGTGCAATGGGGGGACTACAGATCCGACATCTCCGGTGGAACCGGCAAGTTCGATGGTGCGACGGGCTACCTGGAGTACTTCGGGCTGGCTGATTTTACCAACCTTCACCTCGTGTTGCGCTACCGTGGCCAGGTCTGCTACGCGCAGTAAGTGCAACGGAACTCGAAACTCACCCTAAGCAGGACGGGCGCACAGGCCTGTCCTGACTGGGTGCCCGGCGGTCACTGCTCCAGCCCCTTGCGGCGCAGCAGGTCGTGGAAGCGGGGGTCGGAGCGCACGCAGTCGAGCTCGGGAGCGCTTTGTGAGGCGTGGTAGATGTCGTCGAGCGCATTGTCGCGGAACGCCTGATTCAACCATTCCAGCACTTTGCCCTTATCCTCGACGATCCCGTATTGATAGGCGATTTCGATCGCAGCGTAAGGGTCCTTGTAGCCCTTCTCTTTGAGCTGTGCGGACTTCACCTGCGCAGCGCGAAGGCCCGCTCTGGCGAAAGCCGCGGCAACCTCGTCCAGGTCGCGCAGCCACGCTGTAAGGTGCCACAGGGTCGCGACCTTTCTTTCTTCGGCCAGGGCATCCGGGACTCTGCCCTCGATCCAGTAGATGCGAGCCAGGCCCGCATAGGGAAGAGCAGACTGCGGGTCAATTACGGCCTCAGTCTCAGCCTGCTCTACCGCCCGATCATACTGGCGCAGGCATAAAAGGATGCCCACGCGGAGATGATTGACCGGAAGCGAGAACGGATCCAGTTGCCGCGCCCGCTCGTTCTCCGCCAGCGCCTCTTCCGGGCGGCCGAGCAATTGCAGGTGGACAGACCGCCAGTGGTGGGCCATCACATAGTTGGGGTTCAAATCGAGCGCCCGTTTTAGCTCCTTCTCGGCATCGGCGAATTTGCCCGCGAACGTATCGATGATTCCGAGCGATGCGTGTCCCTCGGCCAAATCCGGCTCGAGCGCCAGCGCTTTCCGGGCGTACTTCTCCGCCAGGGACAAGTCCCCTTTTGTCCACCAGGCCACTGAATAGCAATCGGCGAGGCCGGAATAAGCGAGCGCGAAATGGGGGTCTTCCCGCAGCGCCTGCTCGTAGTACCCGATTGCCGCCGTAACGGGTCCCTCAGTTCTTTGGTCAAAGAGGTAACGGCCGCGGAGGTAAGCGTCGTACGCTCGCGGATTGGTCGTTGTGCTGCGGGCCAGGCGCGTCTCCTGGGCGGGGGTCAGCCGCCCAGTGACTTCGCGGGCAATCGCCAGGGCCATCTGCCTCTCCAGTCGTATGACGTCTTCGGAGTCGCGCTCATAGGTCTGTGCCCACAGGTGCCGGTCGGTCCGCGCGTTCAGTAACTGCGCGGTGATTCGTATCCGGCCGCCGGAGCGCTGCACCGTGCCTTCCACGGCAGCGTCCACATTTAACTCCCGGGCAATTTCCGGCAGCGGCTTCCTGGTTCTCTTGTATTGCATCACCGAGGTCCGCGAGATCACGCGCATGGTGCTGATATTGCCCAGGTCGGTGATCAGGGAATCGGTCAGGCCGTCGGCGAAGTACTCCTGCTCGGGATCGCGCGACAGATTCTCGAGGGGCAGGACGACGATGGATTCAATTCCGGGGGGCACCGCGCTCTTCAGGTCGAGGGCCGTCAGCAAGCGATCGCGCACGCTGCCCAAGTTGAGGGCGAACAGAACAGCCGCGATGGCCACCACGGCGGCAGAGACCGCCACGACGATCCAGTTGCCCCGTAGCGGTGCCCATCGCGGGCGCGCAGTTCGGACCGGCGCCGCTTCGTCTGGTCCCAGGGTGGGTAGCACGAGGCCCGCCACAACGTCCACCGGCGCGATGAACCGATAGCCGCGGCGTGGCAGGGTCTGGATGTAACGAGGTGTTTCCGGGTCGTCGCCAAGCGCATCCCGGATCTTCTTGATGGCGAAGTTGAGACCGTGTTCAAAATCCACGAAAGTGCCGGTGCCCCAGACCTGGTCCCGGATTTGTTCCCGCGTGACGAGTTCGGCCGGGTGGCTGGCGAGCAGGGTGAGGATTTTGAATGGCTGCGGGGGCAGGTGGAGGAGGACACCGGACTTGCGCAACTCACCCGCCTGGAGGTCCAGTTCGAAGACCCCGAAGCGTACCCGGGAATGTGCCGGTGCACGGTCAGCCATAAGGCGCCCGCAGGGGATGATTGGC
>JBEKZH010000011.1:0-99799 GCA_049510065.1 Bryobacteraceae bacterium | reverse complement strand
GTGAGGACGCGGAAGGCGGCGGAGAGGCCGTGTTTGGTGGCGTTGCCGCTGGAAATGGATTTGCCTTGCGCGGTGCGCGGGCCGGTGCTGGCGAGGGCATTTCTGCGGTTCGCCAGGATTTGAGATTCGGTTGACATTGCGTCCCGACGGTAGCATGGGCGGGCGGGATTTCCGGGCGGGGATGTGTGGAAGTGGTTGTGGAATGTGATGTTTGGTTGGTGTGGGTTGTTGTCACCGGGGTGGCGCGGGGTCACGGGTGACGGTCTGAGATCCCGAGATCGCTGCGTCCCGGCTTCCGTCCGGCACCTGGTTGCGTGGAGCCGCGCGAGCTAATCCAGGGCTTTGACCGCGTGATGGTGTGCTCTTACGGGAGACCGCTCCCTTACGGTCACGGCTCAGTTCCGAGCCGCGCGCGTCAGCAAGCGGTTTCCAAAGCACACCGAATAGTGGCCGAGGGCTTGATGGAATGGCTCAGTATACAGAGGCTGTCTACACAAATGGTGTTCTCAAACCCTGGGACGGACTGGTGTTGCGTGAGGCCCAGCGTGTGCGACTGATCGTCGAGGCACTCGACGATGACGCCGATCGCGGAGACAGGTCCGCGGCCCTGCAGCGGCTCCTGGCGGGGATCGAGGGGATGAGATTCTTCTCGTGCGAACGTTTGCCCTCTCGGGACGAACTTCATGATCGCCCTTGACACCAACATTCTCATTACGCCTGCGACAAAGCCGATCTAAAGCGACAGCAAGTGGCGCTCGATCTCGTCTCAAACGCTGGGGATGGTGTGCTGCTGTGGCAGGTGGCGTGTGAGTTCGTGGCGGCGTCAAGGAAGCTGAGATCCCGGGGCTTTACGATGGTCGACGCATGGAGCGCCCGGCGGATTACCTGGCCCTGTTTCCGCTCATCCTGCCGACGGCCGGAGCGTTTGAACGAGCTCGCATTCTCCACGCCGAGGACGGGTGGTCATTCTGGGACGCGATGATGGTGGCCGCCTGCCTGGAATGCGGTGTCACGCGCCTCTACTCGGAGGACGTGCCAGGCCGCGCTGTCCGCTGGCCGCTTGAGATTGTGAACCCGTTCCCGCAAGCAGGCTGATCTCGCGAGGGCAGATGCGAAAGGGTACCTTGAGGTGCGCGCCTGGGACCCTGCGGCCGCACCGGTTGGTCCTCATTGTTGTTCCACGGCTGGCGCCCGGCGCCACATCTACGGGTAAGGCGTCAGATAACCAAGTGCGAATCGCCACTTCCTCCAACGCCGTTTGGGGACCAACGACGACAGCAGAAGTCCAGCATGCCGATGACCCGCCCGGCCAGTCTCGGCACGAGACTCCGAAATCACATCCGCTACTGCATATCCAGCACTTTCCTTATTGCCGGGACCGGAAGGCCCGATGCGATGACCATCTCCCGCAGATCCTCCGCCAGGGCCCGCATCTCATCCGGGGCCTGCGAGACGTGCCAGGCGGTTCCCACTTCGCCAAGCCTGGATTGGAACAACAAACGACTGATAAACTCCATCACGAAGAGGGGCACAACAGCAAGGAGACGTTGGCTTGCGGGCACGATCTTATGGCCAAGGGCTTTCAGGACGGCAATCGACTCGCGCATCGCCGCCACCGTCAGCCTGACATCATCGGCCGACCTGGCCAGCGCTTTGACGTCGTTTTGGTATTTCATCACCATCGGCCCAATCACCGCCACGCCACTCGCGTGAGTGGCGAGCCAATCGACGATATTCGTCGAGATCTGAGCTTTGAGGCCCGCCCGGTTGAGCACGCGTACCAACCTTTTCAATCGAGGAGTGACCGTCCCTTCCAGCTCGCCAAAGGGTGAGGCATGCACGGGCAGTCTGGTCGGCCCAATAGCCCTGATGATGTCCCCGTCCCTCTTCCCACCGGCAAACACAAATCCCATCATCAGCCGTTGTTTGCCCAGCACCCGGATGATCTCTCCGGGACCGGCAAGGTTGTTGGTCATGAATACGACATTGGGAGAGTGATTCGCCGCCAGTACCGGAAGGAGGCCGGGAACCTGGTTACGGCGCACGACCACGAGAATGTAGTCGTACCTGTCATCAGGCAGGAGCTCCCCGATCGTCTTGATCCTGGTGACGGTACGCTCGTGGCTGAAGGGGTTTTCAATGACGATGCCTTCCCTGGCGATATGTTCAAGGCGTTCGCCGCGTGCCAGTACGGTGACATCGACGCCGCGATCATGCAGGTGAGTGGCGCAAACGGAGCCGTTAACCCCGGCGCCGATCACGAGGATTCTGACGTTGTCGTTGTCATTTTCCATGGTTTGGTTGAAGGAAGTCTGCGAGCCGCGCCGCACCCCCCCAATCAGCCGATAGCCACGGCGGCGCTGGCGCCCAGGAGTGAGAGATGACTCCGAACTACAGCGCGGGAATGACAGGACTGAAGCGCGCTCCGAACCGACGATACCATGTTGTGCATCGGCGCGGTGGCTGTCGCGAAATCCCCTTCCCCACCAGCAAGACGGCCAAGAAGTCCGGTTGGAGGGAGTTTCACATGGTCGCGTGTAGTGGCCGTCTGGTAGAAGTGAGCCAGGCGACTCGCAGCGAGCGCATCAGACCCAGTTCGTCGCCAGATCCACGAAGGTCCGGACGGTGACGCCCGTCGGCCCTTTGGCCATCCACGGTTTCGCATCATCCAGATAAGCCGTGCCGGCGATGTCCAGGTGGACCCACGGCTTGTCCGCGGCGAACTCGCGGAGGAACCAGGCAGCCGTGATGGAGCCGCCCCAGCGCGTGCCGATATTGGACAGATCCGCGAAGGGGCTCTTCAACTGCTCCTTGTATTCGGCGTCCATGGGCATGCGCCACATCTTCTCGCCCTGCCGGCCGGCGGAGGCCAGCACCTTCGCGAGGAACTCGTCGTTGTTGGAGAACGCGCCAACGCGGTGATGGCCCAGCGCCACCACGACCGAGCCGGTCAGCGTGGCCGCGTCCACCAGATGCGTGCAGCCGAGCTGAATCGCGTAGGTGATGGCGTCGATCAGAATCAGGCGCCCCTCGGCGTCCGTGTTGAGCACTTCCACGGTCTTGCCGGCCAGCGTGGTGACGATGTCGCCGGGGCGCTGCGCCTTCGCGCCGGGCATGTTCTCCACCGCCGGGATCAAGGCGGTGACGCGAACGGCGGGCTTCCGCTGGGCGATGGCGCGCATGGCGCCGAGCACCGCCGCGCCGCCGGACATGTCGTACTTCATCTTCTCCATGCCGTCGGCGGGTTTGATGGAGATGCCACCCGTATCGAAGGTGACGCCCTTGCCCACCAGCGCGAGGTGATCGGCGGTGGAAGACCGCTCCGGCGTGTAGCGCAGCACGATGAGAGCCGGAGGCTGCGCGCTGCCCTGAGCCACGCCCAGCAGCGCTCCCATGCCGAGTTGGCGCATGCGGTCCTGATCGAGCACCTCGCATTCGAGGCCGTAGGCAGCCGCGGTTTCGCGCGCGCGGTCGGCCAGATCGGCGGGGGTGAGACGGTTGGCCGGCTCGTTGGCCAGCTCGCGCGTGAAGTTCTGCGCCTCGGCCACGATCCTCGCCTGTTCCACGGTGGCGCGCAGTTCGGCTCCTCCGACGAGGGAAAACGCTTCGACGGGCTTTTCGTCTTTCTTCGACTCGGTCTTGTAGCGGTCGGGTTCGAAGACGCCGAGGATGGCGCCCTCTACCGCAGCGCTGGCGAACTCGGCGGTAGCGTGGCCTTCGTCTGGCGCAAACGCGATCCTCGGCACCTTCTTCGACTGCAGCATCCGGGCTGCGATGGCCGCGGCCTTGCGCATTTCGGCGGGCGTGAACTCCCCGGCCTTGCCGGCACCCACCACCAGAAGCCGCTTCGCGCGGAGACCCGCCGGGCGGTGCAGCAGCGCCGTCTCCCCCGCTTTCCCGGAGAACTCGCCGGAATCGTACAGCTCCTTCAGCCAGCCGGCGGTGGCCGCGTTCACGGCGGCATCGGGCGCTCCTTCGAAGGAGAGAACGGCCAGCGCGCCGGTCTCCACCTCTTCGAATCGGGCGGTGTTCAGATCAACTTCCATCAGGTCTCCTAACCTCCCGTGTCGTGGGGCAGCTTGTCAAGCTGCGGCCGATTGTCAATCGGCCCAAAACAGCGGCGGTTAACAACCGCCGCGCAGGATACCATCCTGCCCCACAATACTAGTGCCGATGCCGGGCGATGGCCGCCCGCGCTTCGTTTTGCGCCTCGCGATTCCGCTCGGCCTCCCGCTTGTCATGGAACTTCTTGCCACGGCCTACCGCGATCTCGCACTTGACCAGCCCGTTCTTCAGATACATCTTCGTGGGAACCAGGGTGAGCCCCTTTTCCCGCGTCTCGCCCTGCAGCTTGTCGATTTCCTGGCGGTGCAGCAGCAGCTTGCGGCGCCGCTCCGGCGGATGATTTTCGCGGTTGCCGTGCGAATAGTGGCTGATATGCGCGTTCACCAGCCACGCTTCATTGCCCACCACCTCGGCGAAGCTTTCCTTCAGTTGGATCTTGCCCTCGCGCGCGGCCTTCACCTCGGTTCCGGTGAGCGCCACGCCGGCTTCGTAGCGGTCGGACAGATGGTAGTTGTGCGACGCGCTGCGGTTGTCGGCGAGGATCTTGAAACGGTTTTCCACGGCAGCCGAAAAATGCCTTCCACGCGGCAATGACAAACAACGTCAGTCACTTATGTGGTGTCGATCGAATGGCGCACCATCATTCTAGCACAGGGTCGCATACGGCATTAGATGAATCTTATCAACAGTTTACGTAATGTTCTGGTGGTGCTGCCGGTGGTGGTTCTGCTGCTGCCCCACACGCTCGAAGCGCGCAGCCATGCCGAGAACCAGCTCCTGAAACAGGCCCAGGTGGCCGAGGACCACAAGGACTGGGACACCGCCCTCGACCTCTACAAGAAGGCTCTGGCCAGCGACCCCACCAACGCCACGTGTCAGATTGGCGTTCAACGGGCGCGCTTTGAAGCCGGTCAGGTGCACCTGCGGAAGGGACTCGTGCTGCGCGAGCAGGGACAGCTCGACCAGGCCCTGGCGGAGTTCCAGAAGTCCTTCGGCACCGATCCGGGCTCCTCCATCAACCTCCAGGAAATCAGCACCACCCTGAAGATGATCGAGGAAGCGAAAAAGGCGCCGGAGAAGCCGGCCGCGGAGCGTGGCCTGACTCCCATGGAAGTGGAGCGCCGGAAGATGGACGAGCGGCTCCGATCCATCGAAGGGATTCCCGAACTCAAGCCGATCCAGCGGGAGATTTCCACACTGAAGATGAACAACCAGCCGCCCAAAGTGCTGTATGAGACCGTGGGCAAGCTGGCGGGAATCAACGTCATCTTCGATCCGCAGTTCCAGCCGACCGTTCGCAATGCCAATCTCGACCTCAGCAACACGAATCTCGACGATGCCCTGGACTACATCGCGCTAATCACGCACACGTTCTGGAAGCCCATCACCGCGAACGCCATTTTCGTCACCGATGACAACCCCACCAAGCGGCGGGATTACGAGAGCGTGGCGGTGAAGACGTTCTATCTGGAGAATCCGGCGACGCCGCAGGAGTTCCAGGAAATCGTCACGGCGGTGCGCAGCGTCAGCGACTGCCGCCGCCTGTACACGGCGAACGCGCTGAACGCGGTGATCGCGCGCTGCACGGTGGACCAGCTTGCGCTGGTGGAGAAGCTGATTCACGACCTCGACAAGCCGAAGGCCGAAGTGCTGGTGGACGTCCTGGTGCTGGATGTGAACACCACGCACACGCGCGATCTGACGGCCAGCCTGCAGAGCGGCTCGGGCGGCGGGCTCAACGTGCCGGTGTCGTTCACACCGGGCGGTGTGGCGGCTTCGGGCGCTACGGGGACGACGGGGACGACCACGTCCGCAATAACGCTTGGACGGCTTGCGCATCTCAGCGTCAACGATTTCTCCACCACCCTGCCCGGGGCTCTGCTGAATGCCGTGCTGAGCGACAACAACACGAGAGTGTTACAGTCGCCGCAGGTGCGCGCCTCCGACGGCGGCAAAGTGACCCTCAACATCGGCTCGAAGATCCCGTTCGCCAGCGGCAGTTATCAGCCCGGAATCGGCGGGGTGGGCGTGAACCCGCTGGTGCAAACCAACTTCCAGTATGCGGACGTCGGCGTCAACGTCACCCTGCAACCGCACGTGCATGGCAACAGGGAGATCACCATGCATATCGAGGTGGACATTTCGAACGTCACCAGCTACGCGAATTTTGGAGGTCTGGAGCAGCCCATCATCGGCCAGAAGAAGGACACCACCGATATTCGCGTGCGCGACGGCGAGGTCACCTTGCTGGGCGGCCTGATGAACAACACCGACACCGACAGCAGCGGCGGCATTCCGGGTCTGGTCAACATCCCCATTCTCGGCAAGTTCCTGTTCGGAAACAGTCACAAGGAGAAGGACAAGGAAGAGCTGCTCATCGCCGTCATTCCGCATATCGTGCGGGCACAGAATCTGGACGATCTCGATATGCGCGGCGTTGCCACCGGTACCGACCAGACGGTGCAACTCCGCTACTCCCACCCGGAGACGGCCCCGGCGCCGGATCGGCATCCCGTCACGCAGCCCGCGGGACCCGCTGCCACGGCGCCGGCCACGACGGCGCCTGTGGTGACTTCCGCGCTCGTGCAGGAGGGCACAGCAGGAAAGACGGGGCCACGGGTGACATTCACCCCGGCGACGCTCGAAACGCACGTGGGCAGTCCGGTGGTGCCGACGCTGCAAATTGAGAACGGCGCGGACGTCTTCTCGGTGGCGGTGCGGGTCAAGTGGGATCCAAAGGTCCTGCGATTGAATTCCATCGCACCGGGTCAGTTCCTCTCAGCCGATGGCCAGAATCTGAAGGCTCCCGTCGACATTCGGAACGAGGCCGGGGAGGCCACGGTCACCCTGAGCCGCCTGCCCGGCGCTACCGGCGTGGGCGGCAGCGGACCACTGGCCGCCTTCGCCTTCACCGCCATGGCTCCCGGCGCGACTAACATTACGGTGACCGAGTTGACGCCAAAGAATTCGAAACAGGAGGCGATTGAGGTGACGCCGCCAGCGGTCGCGGTGGTGGTGAAGTAATCCGATGGGCTTTTCGAATCCACGACGAAGGAATCAGCGCGGGCTCACTCTGGTGGAGCTCATCGTGTCCTTCACCATCATGCTGGTTCTCTCCACCATGGCCGTCCCACTGGCCCGGTACAAGATTCGGCGCGACCGGGAAATCGCGTTGCGCGAGGCGCTGAAGGAGATGCGCACGGCCATCGACAAATACAAGGACGATGCCGATGCCGGCAAGCTGGGCCAGCTCAAGCTGGACACGTACGGCTACCCGGAGAGCCTCGACGTTCTGGTGGACGGCGTGAAGATGGCCGGGACCGTGGACACGAAGAAGCGGTATCTGCGGCGTATCCCGAAAGATCCCTTCACGAATACCAGAGAATGGGGCAAGCGCAGCATGCAGGACGACCCGACCTCCACCAGTTGGGGCGGCCAGAACTTGTTCGACGTGTATACCACGACGATGGAGAAGGCCCGCGATGGAACGCCGTATTCGGAGTGGTGACGGAATGGTTCCCAGGAATGGCGGCCGGCGCGGATTCACGCTCATCGAGCTGATGATCGTGATGGCCATCATCGCCATCCTCATCTCCATCGCCGTACCCATCTACAACCACGTCATCACGCGTTCGCGGGAGAGCGTGCTGCGCAACAACCTCTTCACCATGCGCACGCTTATCGACGAGTACACCTACGACAAACAGAAGGCGCCGCAGAGCCTGCAGGACCTGGTGGGCGAAGGCTATCTGCGCGAGGTTCCGGTGGATCCCCTCACGAATTCGAAGGACACGTGGAAGATCATCATGGAAGACCCGAACAACGCCATGAACCCGCAGGATCCGGGGATTTACGACGTGCGCAGCGGCGCGGACCGGACCAGCCTCGAAGGCACGCCGTATTCGGACTGGTGAGGCTGAATATCGGGGCCGCTCCATTACTGTCGCGGCTCGGTTTCGGCGTTTCCGAGCCGCGACGGTAACGGAGCGGTCCATTGTCCAACGCTACCAGCGCTGGTGGACCAGCGGGCGGATCTTCGTATCGTAGATCGCGCGAATCGCCGCCAGCGTGTCTCGCGAGAGCGGCGGCACATCCGAGGCCGCGCAATTCTCCTCCACCTGAGCCGGGCGCTTGCCGCCGGGAATCACGCAGGATACGGCGTCCTCCATCAGAATCCAGCGCAGCGCGAAGGGGGCCATACCCACGCCGGCGGGAAGCAGGCTTCGGATCGCCTCCACCGCTTCGAGGGCCACGCCGTAATCCACCCCAGCGAATGTCTCGCCCACGTCGAACGCCGCGCCGTGACGGTTGAAGTTGCGATGGTCGTCGGCGGCGAACCTGGAATCGCGCGTGAGCTTGCCGCTGAGCAGCCCGCTGGCCAGAGGCACGCGCGCCAGGATGCCGACGCCGCGCCGCCGCGCCTCGGGAAGGAACAACTCCGCCGGCCGCTGGCGGAAGCAGTTGAAGACGATCTGCACGGTCTGGACGTTCGGGAACTCGATGGCCTTCAGCGCCTCCTCCACGCGTTCCACGCTCACGCCGTAGTGGCGGATCTTCCCCGCCTTCGCCAGATCGTCCAGCGCGCCGAACACTTCGGGCCGATAGTAAACGTCGGTGGGCGGGCAGTGGAGCTGCACCAGATCGAGACAATCGGTGGCCAGGTTGCGCAGGCTGTCTTCCACGAAACCGGCCAGGTTGGCGGCATTGTAGCCGTCGGCCGTGTGCGGTGAGAGACGCCGGCCAGCCTTGGTGGCCACCACGATTTCGTCGCGCCGCTCGCGCTTCAGTTGCGCAATCAGGCGCTCGCTGCGGCCTTCGCCGTAGACGTCCGCGGTGTCGATGAAATTGACCCCGCAATGGATGGCCTTGCGCAGCGCGGCCAGAGATTCGCCGTCGCTGACGGCGCCCCAG
Organism: Bryobacteraceae bacterium; assembly: GCA_049510065.1. Lineage (GTDB taxonomy): Bacteria > Acidobacteriota > Terriglobia > Bryobacterales > Bryobacteraceae > CAWACP01. Next base: position 90,823 of record JBEKZH010000011.1, on the reverse strand, counting down.
GAGCCGCCAATCGCCCAGGCGCCAAAGCTCACCTCCGAGACCTGCCAGCCGGTTCGTCCCAACGCGCGACATCGCATATGTCTAATTTACAGGACCACTCGGTCACCCTCGTGGCTCGGCACCATTACATCGGAACTGAGCCGCGGCGGCACTCGGGGCACGGGCAGATGGAGCGCAGATGGTCGAACGAGTAGATGCCGGCGCTGTGGCCGTCGTTCCAGTAGATGCGCACCGCGTAGTGGCCCACTTCCTCGATGCGATCCATCTTCAGCGCGGGCTTGAACATGGGAAAGGGGTCCTTCGGCGGCGCCGAGTAGCTGGTTTTCTGCGGCTCGGCGCCATGCGCGCCGGTGCAGCTCGCGCACGGGCACTCGTCGCGCAGCCAGGCCACGGTGTACTCGCTGCGATGGCCGTCGCGCCAGTCGATTTTGATGCCCTTCGATTTGGAGATGGCGATGTGTTCCGGCTCGGCGTTCACCGGGCTCATTGCACGCGCTCCACGTCGCGCACGCCGGGAATGCGGCGCACCGCCGACGCCACACGCTCCAGTTGTTTCTTGTCGCGAATCTCGATGGTCATCTCCACCACCGCGCCGTCGCCGCTGCGCTTGTCGTCCTGGCGCGCTTCGAGGCTGCGAATATTGCTCTGCTCGTGGAACAGCACGGAGGTGAGTTGATTAAGCATGCCCGGACGGTCGTCGGTGTGCACCACCATCTTCACGTTGAACGCTTCGCTGACGGCGCGCGCCCATTCCACGTCGATCTTGCGCTCCACCTCGTACATCAGGCTTTGCACGTTGGCGCAACTGACGGAATGAACCGCGATGCCCTTGCCGCGGGTCACGTATCCGACAATCGACTCGCCGCGGATGGGATTGCAGCAGCGGGCGCGGTAGACCAGAAGATCGTCCACGCCGCGGACCTTGATCACCAGGTCCTCGTCGGTCTGCTGGCCCGGCGCAGTTCCCGGAGCGGGTTTGGGTTGCTCGGGCGCCTCCACCGGTACCTTGTCCGGCGCGATTTTCTGCAGCACCTGACGAGGCGAGAATTTGCCGTATCCGAGAGCCGCGTGCAGGTCTTCCATCCGGCCGTATCCGTACTCGGAGGCAACCGCCTCCAGCTCGGCCTTCGTCACGCGGCTGAGCCCGATGCCCAGGCGCCTCGCCTCGCGCTCCAGATACTTCTGACCGATTTCGATGGCCCTGGCGCGCTCGGTGGTGTTGATGACGTGCTTGATCTTGTTGCGCGCCCGCGAGGTCTTCACGAACGCCAGCCAGTCCTTGCTGGGCAGATGGCCGGTGGCGGTGAGGATCTCCACCACCTCCCCGTTGCGGAGGACGTACCGGAGCGGCACGATGCGGCCGTTCACTTTCGCTCCGACGCAGGTGGTGCCCACGTCGGTGTGAATGGCGTAGGCGAAGTCCACCGGAGTGGCGTCGCGCGGCAGGACGATCACCCGCCCCTTGGGAGTGAATGCGTAGACTTCTTCGGGGTAGAGGTCCACCTTCAGGGTGGCCATGAACTCCCCGGGGTCGCGCATCTCCCTCTGCCATTCCACGAGCTGCCGGAGCCAGCTTATGCGCTGGTCGTCGAGGCCGGGCCCCTTGCGGCCCTCTTTGTATTTCCAATGCGCGGCGATGCCGTCCTCGGCGATGCGGTGCATCTCGTCGGTGCGAATCTGCACCTCGAAGGCGAAGCCGCTCGGACCCATGACCGATGTATGCAGGGACTGATACAGGTTAGGACGCGGGATGGCGATGAAGTCCTTGATGCGGCCGGGAATGGGATGCCACTCGTTGTGGATGACGCCGAGAGCGGCGTAGCAGTTCTTCACCGAGTCGGTGACGATGCGCAGGGCCAGCAGATCGTAGACCTGATCGAGCGAGATCTTCTGCCGCTTCAGCTTCTGGTATACCGACCAGGCGCGCTTCACGCGGCCCTCGACGCGTGCCGGGATGCCCTCGCGCGCGAGATTCAATTCGACATCGTGGCGGATGCGGTTGAGGAACTCCTCGTTCTGCGAGCGGCGCGATTCGATCTCGCGGGCCAGTTCGGCCCACGCTTCCGGCTCCAGAAAGCGAAACGACAGATCCTCGAGTTCGCCGCGGATCTTGCCCATGCCCAGACGATGCGCGATGGGCGAGTAGATCTCGATGGTCTCCTGGGCGATGCGCTCCTGGCGCTCGCGGGGCAGATTGGCGAGCGTGCGCATGTTGTGCAGGCGGTCGGCCATCTTCACGATGACCACGCGGATGTCGGTCACCATGGCCAGCAGCATTTTGCGGACGCTCTCCGCCTGGCGATCCTCGCGCGAGTAGAGCTTGAGCTTGCTGAGTTTGGTGACGCCATCCACGCAACGGGCCACCTCGTCGCCGAATTCGCGCCGCAGGGTGTCCACGGTGAGCCCGGTGTCTTCCACGGTGTCATGCAGCAGGCCGGTGAGCAGAGAGACGTTGTCCATCTGCATGTCGGCCAGAATGAATGCGACCTCGAGGGGGTGGCTGATGTAGGGTTCGCCGGAGGCGCGGAACTGCTTCGCGTGCGCCTCGGAAGCCACGCGATACGCCTTCTCCAGCGTGGTCAGGTCGTCGTTCGGACGCAGCTCCCGCACTCGGGCCACGAGTTCCGCAAAGCGCTCGTCCGGCGAGTAGGCGGGCGCGGCCGCGGCAGGGGGCGGCCCGGAGAGAGAAGGACCGGACGGAACCACCTCCGAAGGCTGCATCTACTTAGAGGATACCTGTTGTGGGGTGGGGACAGACGAGGGTAGTGTCTGAAATCTGCGTTGACCAGTCGAGACCCCGCAAGCGGTAGAATCTGGGGCATGACAGGCATGTTCTCGCGCTCAAGACGAGTCACCATCGCTATGATGGCCTGCCTTCTGCTCGTCCCCTGCTACGGAAAGAAAAAGCCGCCGCCAGCGCCTGTGATCGTCCAGGACAACGTGGTGCAGGGTTGTCTGGCCGTCATCCAAATTGGCTTTGAAAAATCGGAACGTACCCTGTCGGCTGCAATCTACAACGGCTGTGAAAAAGAGGCGGACGTCACGGTCGTGGTGAAGTTCTACGACAAGGCTGGCAATCAGACAGATGCTGAAGCGTACCAGAAGCTGGTTCAGCCCGGCAAGGACCACTTTACGGTGATGTACGTCTGGCCGCTTCCCCGGTTCAGTACAGCGTGGAACAACACGGTCACAGGGAGAGTCGCGTCGCTGTCGGGAACGGCGCTATGAGGTGGCCACTCACGCAAGTGGGAACAACGTGCCCCGTATGATCCGATCAAGCGCATCCGATCTGGCCGTCAGCGCGGCTTTTTCGTCCTGCGATATCCACGAACTCTGGCCGTTCTGGAACGTGCACATATCGAGGCCGCGAATATATCCACCTATTCGGCTCGCTGCAAGAACGGTATGCGCGACTAGTAATTTCAACCGCTGAACGGACTCGGCGTGTTGATAATAGTAATGGAAAAATCTAGCTGTGTTGCTGACAGCTCCGGCTATTGTCATTCCATCAATAGCCAGTGCTTGAGACCTGTTCGGGATAATCCGAAGCCTCCATAATCGTGGGTCAGGTGTCCCGTAAGAAACTATCAACATTGTACGTCCATTATCCATTGTGTTAAGGGGATAATGTTCGCGTCTATCGAGCGTCCGGTTAGCTAGATTTTCTAACGCAGTCTTTGTAATACAGGCTTCCGCGCTATCGGATTTCAATCTCTGGGACAGTTCGTCGGCAACCGCCAACGTAAGGATGTCACCCGCAAACGCATAAGCTACGCGTTGGGGCAGATCAACAATCTTGATGGTTTCCGTTGTGTCTTCCAGGGAGTCCTCAGCCGTGCTCAAATCGATGGTTAGCTTATCTGCGGCGAGGATGATCCCATCAGATCCCATTGCTCCGACCAACAGAGTCATGCGTTTTAGCTTTTGTTCCAGCTCGATGTTTCGAGCAGTTCCCGTAACCGGGAGTTCGGTTTGTGCTTGCATTTAGGCACACCTCACACTAAGATCCAGGTGAGGGACACCCAAACCGAGTTCAGAGACGGCCCGCTGGCAGGCGGGCCTTTCTCATTTCCGTACTGTCCTGATTCTACACCAATAGCTCACCGATTTCCCACACATGATCGGTGAGCCCTGCCTCCATCGCCGGGGTGATTCTCAAACTCTTGTGAATCCGGCAGAAGTTGTAGTAGGCAAAGTGCAGGCAGTAGGCGGCCCACAGGTTCTCCCACTTCTTGCTGAAGGCATTCGTCAGGCGCGTCAGGCGGCGCATACCCATGCGGATCGTGAGGTTCTGACGCTCCACGATTGACGTGCAGATACGTTCAGGATCGGGTTGCCCGATGACTGGTACCACCTCCGTGGAAGCTACTTCAGCCGGTGAGTAGCGGGCTTCGCCTTCAGACGGCGCGCGGTAAACCTTGATGAGCTGGGCGAAGTCCACACGGTGACCCAGAGTCGTGCTGATCGCGGACTTGTACGGAGAGAACCCATCCGTGGTGATCTGGAAGTTGCCGACAGGCCGGATCGCGTCGCGCAGTCCTTCCACGAAAACATCAGTGGTAGCCTGGTTGCGGCGACCAAGAGCGAAGTTCAGAACCAGCTTCGAGTGGCGCTCGATAGCGACGAAGCAGTAGGCGTCGCCGATGGTTTCGTCCTTCTGTTCTTCGGGACTCTTGTGCCCTTCCTTCTTGCCTACGAAGGCCCAGATCTCATCGCACTCAACGTCCCGAACAGGAGCGTTGACGACCACGCGCCCCATGAGTTTCTCGCACTTCTCGCCAGCCTTCGTCAGGAGCCTCATGATCGTGTTGATGTCGAGGCCGGAGATCCGTTGAGTGCTTCGCAGGGAGTTGCCTTCGACCAGAAGCCGGAGAACCAGCACGATGCGCTCCTGAGCCAGGTAGGAGCCGTCCAGAGCGGGCCGGTGGGCTTCGGTGAACGTCTTATGGCATGCCGGGCAGCGGAATCTGCGCAGGCCGTTGCGGTGCTTCCCGAAGCGTTGACAGGTGACGCCGCATGACTCGCAAGTCATTGTGATCTCGGCTTTTTCTACGCTCTTCATGATTCAATCTTACAGCTATCGCTAGCTGTTTATCAACGCAAAACTGCATCCGCTTGAAGTTTATATTTGCTTTACTTTGAGCGACTTACATAGGAAGATAGGGATGTTCGCCACGGCCCCGGTTCCCTACCGCTCAAGATAGGGAGTCCGGGGCCTTTCGGTTTTGGCCCACCGTCCGGCGAACGGGGGATGGGTGGGCTACCGTTGGTATCTTCAGCATCGTTCTTTCCTCCGCGAACAATCACAGTGTACGGCCATAAGCCTATGGCGTCAGTACGTGCATAGTCCTATGTATGGCGCTTTTGGTCTTTTGTTCGTTCGGATCAGTCCAGGAAGAGTCCCGATTCAGTCCCGATTCAGTCCTGATTCATGGTTCATCTTATTGAATACATTAGACAAGTAGGTTTCAGTTTTCCTGCGCGATTTCTTCCCGCCACGTCCAGCCTTTACTTCGAAGTAAGCTGTTCGGGATATCCCGATTTGTGCTGCCTGTTCTTCGTGTGAAATACCCTGGTAATCAGCAGCGACATCGAGCCTGCGACTGGTCGTCTCAGCGGGTGGTTCGGGGAGAACTGGAGCCGGGCTCGACGAACCCGCAGATGGCGGCCGTTCGGCATTGAACTTTCGCACTCGTTGCAGTGCTGCGCTGACCCAGTGGGATCTCCTTGCGGACAAGTGCGCATTCAAGGTCAGGATGAACCTATCCTGTTCTGGAGGATCAAGGGCGGCGGTTCGGCGCCTCCCCTCAGCCCCGAGATTGTTGATCAAGTTCTGGAGAAGTGGCTTGTAGAAAAGGTCTACTGCCTGATAATCCGCTATCAGGAAGTTGTTCCAGTTCGCGGAAATATCAAAGAGCGCGACGAGGTAGGTCAGCGTAGTCTGAAGCACGTCTTCCGGCTTCGCCAACAAGTCGCTGAGAAAGCGGGAATGAACAAACGCACGATCTTCCTCCATGCGCCTCAACACCAGATCCAGCAAGGTTTCCCTGCCAGGGTCTGGTGGCTTGCTTGATTCGTCCATTGGTCCCTTTGGAAGGGACCATTCTATCCGGTGGCGAGGTTGATGTGTGAGCCTTACTCGGCTTGCTTGCGCGGTCTACCGCCGCCGTGGACCTTCCGCGCTTCTGCCATCCGGCGGTAATGCTCCGCGCCATGTCGCGCTGAAGTCGTTGCGCCGCCCTTGTGCCCCAGCACTTCAGCCGCATTCTTCCGCCGTTGCTTGATGAGATCATCCGCCAGCGCCAGCGCCGCGCGAAGATTCTCCCGGCAATGAGCCGTCCGGTTCTGTGGAAGATCGGGGATGGTTTCGAGGGTGAGATCTGTATCGGCGATCAGGTCCCGGAGGGCCAGCAGGGAACTGCGGTCGGATGTCATACCTTCATCGTGAGGGCGAACAGGGCGGATTGCAAGCGGTAGCTGTTTTTGGGTCAACGCACTTTTCAGACACTACCCAGACGAGTGCGTCCCACGCGGTGTGCGCACACCGTATGCGGGAAGCCGTCGTGGACGCACTCGTCTGTCCCCACGAACGAAAACGGCTGCCCGAGCGCCGAAGCGCCAGGCAGCCGCCAATACGGTAAGAATAGAACCGATGATTACTTCTGTTCGGCCGTGATGCCCTGATTCCCAACCTGTCTGGAGGCCTTGATCTTCTTGGCTTCGAGCGATTTCTGGACCCAGTCGTCGGCCGTGTCGATGTCCTTCTTGTAGGCGTCGGTCGAATCGGCCAGCGATGCCCGCTCGCGGATGAGCAGGTTCAGGTAGGCCATGGCCTCGTCGTATTCCTTGTCGATTTGCAGAGCCGTGTTCAGATTCTTCAGACCGTCGTCCACCAGCGAGCCATAATCCTGGGCCAGCTCCGCCTTGATCTTCTTGTCTTTGAACGGGATCGCCTGGTCCGGCTTCATGTCCTGCTTGTTGAGCGCGGCCATCCAGCGCGGATACCACTTCATCCAGTCGATGACGCCAAGGCTGTAGTATGCTTCCTTGTTCTTCGGATCGACGGTGATCAACCGCAGATACCAGTCGCGCGCGTCGTCCAGCTTTTTGAGTTTGGAATCGAGATCGGCCGTCCCGCTGGCTTCCTGATACGCCAGACTGGCGAGGTACTGCAGGGCGGTTTTATCCCTTGGGTCCTGTTGCAGCACTCTCAGGAATTCATCCTTCGCCTTTTTGGCGTACTGCAGGTTCTCGGGAGATTCGGCGCCGGGAATGTACTGAACAAAATAGGACGTAGCAAGATACAGCCGGGCGTTCGGATTGCTCGGGTCGAGCTCGACGGCCTGGTTGAAGTGCTCGATCGCCTCGTCGTATCTCGCGCTCTTGAACGCCTGTACGCCTTTGTTCAGGTGATCGCGGGACTGCAGCTTTTTGCAGCCCGTGCCAGCCAGAACAAGAGCGGCCAGGCCCACAAGCAATAGTGCTCTTTTCATGTGTGCCACCTATTTTCCGGCCTCCACCTGGGGTGTCATGAGACCGATCTTGTCGATGCCCGCGCCCTTGGCCACGTCGATCGCCTGGGCGACGGTTTGATACTCGAGGTCCGGGTCGCCCTTGACGAAGACCACACGTTCCGCGCGCGTCTTGAAGACCTCTTCCAAACGAGGACCAAGGCGATTCATATCGATGTCCTCGTTGTTGAGCTTCATGTGCTTCAGTTTGTCGATGATGATGACCACGGTGCGGTCCTGATTGGGGTCCGGAGGAGGCTGGTTCGGCGGCGGGGGCTGCGGCGCCAGAGCTTCCAGACCGTGCGGTGTCAGGGGGGTGATGATCATGAAGATGATCAACAGCACCAGAAGTACGTCAATCAGCGGCGTGACGTTCATGTCACATTTGGCTTTACCGGAACCGCCACCAACTGCCATTGCCATAGAAATGTCTCCTTAAAACTTCCTGGCGCTCACTGACCGCCAGCGCCGGCGGCCGCGCGCGGCGCGCGAGCATCGTGAAGCTGTTCGGTCAGAAGCCCGACCTCGTCCACGCCGGCGGAGCGCAGGTTGTCGACCACGTCTTCGACCTTCGAGTACTGGGCTCGCGCATCGGCCTTGATAAAAACCGTTTTGTCGAGCTTGTTGGTGAGAAGGTCCCGGACCTTCGGCGCAAGCTGGTCGGCGGGAACCTGGTTGTTGCCCGGGCTGAGAAACACCCGGCCGTCGCGGGTCACCGCCACGAGCACCGCGTCTTCCTTGTCGGCGGCCTGCATTGCAATCGGGTTGTGGGTCTTCACCAGTTCCACGCTCTGGCCTTTGGAAAGCATCGGCGTAATAACCATGAAGATGATCAGCAGCACCAGCATCACGTCCACCATGGGCGTGACGTTGATGTCGGATACCGGAGGTGCGGCCTTTTTTTTCTCCATTGAATCTCTCCAGACTGACCCGCGCCGGAAACTACCGGTGCCGCGTACCGCGCGCCCGGGCGCTCCCGATATCGGGGCGTGGCCGGGAAGAGCCAGCCTTCCCACCACGCCCCGTCAACTCGCGGAGACCTGACTGATATTACTTCGCCGCTCCCGCCCGCTGGCTCCTCTTCAGGAAGTAGTCGATCAACTCCGAGCTGGAGTTACCCATCTCGACGTCGAACGATTCGATGCGGCCGCTAAAGTAGTTGTACACCCACACCGCGGGGATGGCGACGAACAGACCGACGGCGGTGGTGACCAGGGCTTCGGAAATACCGCCCGCCACCGCGCCCAGACCGGTCGACTTCTCGCTCGAAATACCGCGGAATGCGTTGATGATGCCGACGACGGTTCCGAACAGTCCGACGAACGGGGCCGTGGAGCCGATGGTGGCCAGCGTGCTGACGCCGCGCTTCAGTTCGGCGTGCACGATGGCTTCGGCGCGCTCCAGAGCGCGGCGCGAAGCGTCGATATCGGTGCCCGAGATCTCCGCGCTCACCTGGTGCGCGCGAAACTCCTGCAGACCGGCCACTACCACCTTGGCCAGGTGGCTCTTGTTGTAACGGTCGGCAATCTTGATGGCTTCATCGAGCTTGCCTTCCCGCAGGGCGCCGGCTACCGCCGGGGCGAACTGCCGGGACTGCTTGCGGGCGGCGCTGAAGGCGATCCAACGGTCGATCATCACGCCGATCGACCACGCCGACATCAGGAACAGAAGAATAACAACAGCTTTGGCCAGCCAGCCCATCTGGATCCACATGGCCGTGGGATTGAACGAAACGGAAGACTGACCCTCCTGAAGGAGCATCATCCCCCAGATTTGGAATTGCACAAGCATCTTTCTTTCTCCTGACGAGTTGAATTGAACTATCTCACTACCGCTACTGGAAGCCGTCGGCCGGTCCGGCGAACCGGGCAGCTCCCGCGCCGCGGACCGCGGTCGCCCGCGGCGCCCGGCTGGTTTCCTACTGGCTCAGCGTGAAATTCACGTCAATCGTAGTTACCACTTCCACCGGCTCTCCATTGAGGAGCGTCGGTCTGTACACCCACTGGGCCACCGCCTGTTGGGCGTTCGCCACCAGCAACGGGTGGCCACTGACAAGCTGCAGATTCTGGATGGTGCCGTCCTTGCCGATAATCGCCTGGAACCGCACCGTGCCCTGAATACGCGCCTGCTTCGCCAACGGCGGGTAAACAGGAATGACCTTGCGAATCAGGTTGGCCGCCTGAACATTGCCGCCGACGCGAATTCGCGCGGGTTTCTTTTCCACTTTTGGCGGCGGCGGAGGCGCGGCCGTTTGCACCGCCCCGACAATGCCGCCCAGAACGCCGCCCATCGAGCCGCCGGCAACGCCGCCCGGCACTCCGCCCACCACGCCCGTGGACGTGGGAGGAGGCAGATCCTCTTCCTTAATCATCGCGATGTCTTTGGGAATCTGCTTGGGAGCCATCAGACGGCCGGCGTCAAACTGCCTCGGCGCCACTTTCACCACTTTAATCGGCTGGGCCGCCGGAGGGGGCGGCGGAGGCGGCGGAGGCGGCGGCGCCGTCAGCATGCTCGCCAGAGTCGTTCTGGGCAGAGTGTCGGTATAAATCAACGGAACGAGGACGAGAATCGTGACGCCAAGCAACTGGACGACGAAGGAAGCGAACACCGCCCAGCCGCTCTTGGTCTTTCCTCGGCCTTCTACAAAGGTCTGCTCAAACATAGCCGGATCACCTTTCCCCAAGTTTCAGGATGGCGTGGACGGTTCCTGTCCGGTCCCTCCGGCGCCATCGTCTACTTCACTTTGGCCGTTCCCCTTCCCGCGCTTTCCCGCTGCAACCGCGCACTCGGAGGCGTCGATTGCGGCTTCTTCCGGCTTTCCATGAAGCTCTGCCAGAATATCAGAATCGGGCTGGCGACGAAGATGGAGGAGTACGTGCCCACAATAATACCTACAACCAGCGCAAATGCAAAGCCTTCCAGAACCGTGCCGCCGAAAAGCCACAACGAGAGGGCCGTCAGCAGAGTCAGTCCCGAGGTCAGGACCGTTCTGCTCAGCGTCTGGTTCACACTGCGATTGATCAACGACTCCAGCGGCTCTCTCCGCAGGAGCTTCAGATTCTCGCGAATCCGGTCGAACACCACGATGGTGTCGTTCATGGAGTAGCCGACCAGGGTCAACAGGGCGGCCACTACGGTCAGTGAAATCTCTTTGCCGAACAGCGAAAACAGACCGATGGTGATGATGGTGTCGTGGAAGACCGCTACCACCGCGGCCACGCCGTAAATCCACTCGAACCGGAAGGCGATGTACACCAGCATGCCGCCCAGCGCGTACAACACCGCCATGACCGCCTGGTGCTGCAGATCCGCGCCAATCTTCGGGCCAACAACCTCCGTGCTGCGGATGGTGAACGGCGACAGATAAGCCTGTTGCCGGAGCACGGAGATCACCTTCGGCGTGACACCCTGCACCGCCGTCAGCGAATTGTAGTCCGTAATCAGACCGGAACGCTGGGTATTGCGAAATTCCTCGATGGCCTTCGTCAGATCCTGGAGCTGGGTTTCTGAGAGGCCCACGCCGGCGGCCTGCAGCGGATCGCGCAACCGGTCGGCCAGTGCACCCTCCCCGCTGTTGTTCAAATCCAGCCGGCCATTCGCGTCCGCGCCAAACGTGGTTCCCAGGGTCTGCTGCATCACCTGCCGCGCCTGATTCAGTTGCTGGTCGCTGCGCACGTCGGTGCCGATGATGGCCTCGTTGGTGCCCACCACCTCGGTCACGTCCACCGGGAACTGCTTGTTCAGCGACGACCGGATCTTGTCAATCGGCGGTTTGCCGGCAAAGCGCACGTACATGAGCGCGCCCCCGCGGAAGTCAATCCCGTATCGCGGACCGCCCTTCACCCACAGGCTGACCAGCCCGGAAGCCGACAGAAGCAGCGAAAGTCCGATGAAGGGCCATTTCCAGCCCAGAAAGTCAAAGTTCGTGTTCTTGAATAATTGCATGCAGCTCGAACTGCCGGGCCCCGCTTAAACAGGTTAGACACCGGCTCTTCTCAAAAGTTCCCAATCCCACACCCATGCACAAGGTGGCGGCGTCAGATGCTGATCGTCGCGACGCGCTTGCGCGAAAACTCCCAGTCGAAGATGGTCTTCGACACAAAAACCGCGGTAAAAACGTTGGCGATCAGACCGATCACCAGGGTCACCGCAAACCCCTTCACCGGACCGGTGCCGAACAGGAACAGGAAAGCGCAGGATACCACCGTTGTGACGTGCGTATCGATGATGGTCAGAAAGGCCCGGCTGAAACCGGTATCCACGGCCGCCACCACCCCTTTGCCCGTTCGCAGTTCTTCCCGAATCCGTTCGAAAATCAGCACGTTGCTGTCGACGGCCATACCGATGGTCAGGATGACCCCGGCGATGCCCGGCAGCGTCAGCGTGGCGTCGAAATACGCCAGCGTGGCAATCAGGATCACCGCGTTGAGAATCAGCGCCAGCGTGGCGTTGATTCCCGCCCCGCGGTAGTACACCAGCATGAAAAACACCACGGCGACCAGACCCGAGAGGCCGGCCACCAGACCGGATCGGATCGAGTCGGCGCCGAGCGAGGCACCCACCGTCCGCTCCTCTTCCGGGATCACCCGCGCGGGCAGCGAACCGGCCCGCAGGTTGAGCGCGAGGTCGGAGGCTTCCTGCTGGTTAGCGGCCCCGGTGATGCGGCCGCTGTCGGTGATGCGGGCCTGAATGGTTGGAGCCTCCAGCACTTTCCCGTCCAGCACAATGGCCAGGCGGTTATTGATGTTCGCTTCGGTAAAGCGTCCAAAGCGGCTGGCGGCGTCCTGGGTGAGCACGAAACTCGTCTCCCAGGCGCCCGTCTGCGAGTCCTGGCTGGGGCGCGAATCGCGCAGGTCGGCGCCACGAATCACCGGGATGCGGGCCAGCAGGAACATGCCCTGATCCTGTCCACGCCGGGGTACCGCCTGCACCAGCTTGGTATTGAACGGCAGAATGCCACCGTGCCTGGACAGCGCTTCCTCGCGGTTGGAGAAGGGTCCGTCCTTCACCTCATACAGCTCCAGCATGGCCTGTTCCTGCAGCAGGGCCTTGATGCGCGCCGGGTCGTCCACGCTGGGAAGCGACACCAGCAACTCCGCCGCGGCTTCGGCGCGCCCGCGCTTCTGCACGGAAGATTCCGACAGCCCCAGCTGGTTGATCTTGCGCTCGATGGTCTGCATGGTCTGGTTCAGCGTGTCCTCCTTCAGCTTGATGGCGGACGACGGCTTCATGGTCATGCGGTAGTCGGTGGAGTTGACCGGAGTGAGTATCCAGTCCGGGAAACTGTCGCTGACGAGGGCGCGCACGTCCCTGGTCTTTTCCGCGGGCACGCCCTTCATCAGAATCTGGATCTTGTCGGCGTCTTCCAGACGGGCGAGGTCGTTGCGGCTCATGTCGGCGTAAGGGATGTTCTGCTTGCCGAGTTGCTCCTTCAGCCGGTCAATCACCGTTTCCGCGTCGGCCATGAAGGCGTCCTGCAACTGGACCTGCAGCACCAGGTGGCTGCCACCCTTCAGGTCGAGCCCCAGGTGGATGTTGCTCTTCCAGTTGTTCATCAGTTCGGCGCCAGACCTGGGAATGCCGATAATGCCGTAAATGCAGATCAGGATCAGCGCGACGATGATCCCCGCTTTGAGCTTGAGGTTCCGATTCATGCTTTCCGTTCGTGCCTGTCCGCCCGCGCGGGGATTCTCGCGCGGAGACGGAAACCGCCTATCCCTTCTTTTCCTCCGCAACCAGACCGGACACCGCGCTCCGGTTCACCTGCAGTTTGATGTTGTCGGGTTTGACTCGAATAATCAGAGTATCATCGTTGATCGTCACAATGGTGCCCACGATCCCGCCCGTGGTCACCACGGTCTGGCCGTTCTGCAGGTTCTTCAACATTGCCGCCTGCTGCTTCTTCTGGCGCTGCATGGGCATGAACACCAGAAGATAGAAGATACCGATGATCAGGATGAGCGGGAGGAAGCCGATGATCGGGTTCGACGCCGCTGGCGCCTGGAAGAGGATCAAAGTGAAGATCGTCATTTTTCGCAGTGAAGATCGCGCCCCGAATCGGACGTCCAGTTGGACTGGATGCTGGCAGGGAGCTACGGTACAACCGGAATGTTGCAGGTTTCGCCCCTATTCTAGCTTGCCCGAACACAGTTCGTCCACAAGGGCAGCGAATGTCCCAAGGAGAATAGACTGCCTGATTCGACGCATGGTGTCAAGGTAGTGTTTCAGGTTGTGCAGAGTGGCCAGGGTGGAAAAGAGCATTTCTCCAGCCTGGAACAGGTGCCGCAGGTAGGCTCGGGAGTGGGTCCGGCAGGTGTAACAGGCGCAGGCCGGGTCCACGGGGGAGGGGTCGTCGCGATAGCGCGCCTGCTTAATGATTACGCGGCCCTGGGAGGTGAACAGGAAGCCGTTGCGGGCGTTGCGCGAGGGCAGGACGCAGTCCATCATGTCCACGCCGCGGGCGACGTACTGAGGCAGCTCCTCGGGCATGCCCACGCCCATGACGTACCGGGGACGGTCCCGCGGCAGTAACGGTACTGTGAACCCGGCTACATCCAGGCTGACTTCGCGCGGCTCGCCCACCGACAGCCCGCCGATGGCGTACCCGTCGGCCCCCAGCTCCGCCAGTTCGGTGGCGCATTCGGTCCGCAGATCCCGGAACATGGAACCCTGGACGATGGGGAACAGGGCTGGGAAAAGGGCGGGGCCGGTTCCGGTTTCCTCCTTCCGCCGCAGGTAGTGCGCGTAGCCGGCGCGGGCCCAGCGCACCGTGCGGCGCATCGCTTCCGCCGCCACGTCGTGCTCCACCGGAAAAGGCGGACACTCGTCGAGCACCATCATGATGTCGCTACCCAGCGCCATCTGCACGTCCACGGTGGAGGTGGGCGTGAACAGGTGCGGGTCGCCGTTCAGGTGCGAGCGGAAGAGCACGCCCTCCTCGGAGATGCGGCGTAGATCGCTGAGGCTGAAAACCTGAAAGCCGCCGGAATCGGTGAGGATGGCGCGATCCCAGGACATGAACCGGTGCAGCCCGCCGAGGTCGCGGATTAGCTCGTGGCCGGGCCGCAGGAACAGGTGATAGGTGTTGGCGAGGATGATTTTCGCATCGAGTTCATCACCTGCGAGATCGCGCTGCTGGACGCCTTTCACCGTGGCCTGGGTGCCCACGGGCATGAAGACGGGGGTCTCGACAACGCCGTGCGGCGTGTGCAGCAGCCCCGCCCGCGCGCCGGTTACCGGGCACTCGGCCTGAATCTCGAATCGCACATTCTCAGGGTGGCACAGCAGGCCCGACCTTCTGAGTTCCGGGCACCTTCGCCAGGCGGTGGTCAAACGTGCCCAGCGGGAGATGTCCGGCTTTCCGGGCAAGTTGCAGCATCAGGCAGTCGGAGAATCCCAGGGCTGGCCGGGAGCGGAAGAGCTCGAGTGCCGCTGCCACCACGTCGGCATCCTGCAGGACGAGAGCACGGTGATTCAGAAGCAACTCGACGGCGGTTGCGAGCGCGGCGGCATCGCGATCGTAGACGGTTGCCAGGACCCAGACCATTTCAGCAACAGCGAGGACCGAGACCCAGGCACCACTCTCGATGAAGGCCTCGGCCGAGGCGGCCTGCCGCGGATCGTCCTGCGCGATCAGCCGGACGAGGACGTTCGTGTCAACGGCGCGCATACCGTTTCCGAACGTACTCGCGGATTCCCTCGGTCATTTGATTGAGAGTCCGTGGTCCCGGCGGTCCTTCCGGAAAGACGGCACGATGGATATCTTCGGTGCTAACCCGGGCCGAGCGCCGCACCACAATCTTCTCGCCGTCTTCCTCCCACTCGAGGATCGACCCCGGGACGATGCCGAGCCTTCGCCGAACGTCGGCTGGAACCGAAATCTGCCCCTGTGCCGTGACCTTCGAGTAAGCGAGTGCCATTCCTTAATGGTAGCATTACCGGAGTAATGGAGAGCTATCAGGGTGGGGCGAGTCCCGGGGCAGGTTCCCGAGCGCCGGGGCGACCGGGGGGCGCTCGCGGAACGGGGTTCCGCCCTACCGTTCCGCGAACGCGATGCCGTGAGCCTCCAGCGTCCCTGCCGTGGCCCGGTCGAGATTCGCGATGGCCTCGCCCAGATCCGCGCGGGAGCGTACCTCGCGGCTGCGGGCCGCGATGAAATCGGTCTGGCGCTGCAACACCAGAAACACCGTGGAAGTGCCGGCCTGAAACTGGCGCTGTTCGCTCGCATACTGTTCCTCGGCCGAACGGCGGGCCAGCGAGGCCGCATCCAGTCGGGATCGGGCCGACTGCACCGCCTGCAGCGCGTTGCGCACGTCGGCTTCGATGGCCATCCCCACCTGATCCTGCAAAGCGCGCAGGCGGCGGCCCTCGGCGGCGGAGATCGCCTCCTGCGCTTCGGCGGTCCGATTCCGCAACGGCAGCGACACCTGCAAACCCACCTGCGCCGTGGGGAAATTTCCCCCGGCCAGGTTGCTCAGGGACGCGCCGTAGCCGCCTATCAGCAGCGGCGGGATCAGAACCGTTCCCGGCGGAAAGAAAGGGGCCAGGGGATTCGTGCCCGGCACAGGCTGTCCGGCGAGGCCCGCGACCGTGAGGTTGGCAAACGCGTCGACGCGCGGCCGGACGAGCTCCCGGCTCAGCCGCGCATCCAGCTTGTTCACCTCGATGCCGAGCGCGGTCTCGGCGAGCTCCGGACGCGATTGCAGCGCTTGCTTCACCGCGGCGGCGAGCGCGGGCGGCGTCACGTCGGTCTTCACCTCTGTCGACGGAATCAGCGCGGCGCTCCACAGCAGATCGTCGCGATTGGCCAGCATGAGCGACTTCAGATTGTTCTCGGCCTGTGTCAGCACCTGCTGCGCGCCGAAGACAAGCTGCTGGAACGTGGCCACCTGCGTTTGCGCGGCCACCACGTCCACGGGCGCGAGGATGCCCTGGTCCGCCAGACGGCGATTGCTCGCGTACTGGCGCTCGGCCAGACGAACCGCCTCGGTCTGCACCTGGAGGTTGTGCCAGGCGTAGTCCAGCTCCCAGTACGCCTGCACCGCCTGGGTGACAATCTGAATGGTCCGCTGTCGAAGCTGCTGCACGCTGAGCTGCTGGTTCCTGCGGGCCACCTGCAGGCGATGCCGGTTTTCGTCGAAGCGCAGCCCGCGCCACAGTGGCTGCGCCAGGTTGAGGCTCACCGCCGTTGCGTACTGCGGGTTGAAGGTGTTGAACAGGCTGTCGTTCTGCTGCCGCGAGTTGGCGAACGCGAGTGAATACGAGCCGCCGAGCCACGGGGACAGCCCGCTGAGTTGCGGCGTGGCGTTCAGTTCGGTTTGCGACAACCGGCCGCTGGCGGAGCCGCCCAGAATGGACGCAACCGGAACCATCTGCCGGGTGCGGTACGCCTTAAGCCCGACAACGGGATCGTAGACGCCTTTCGCGGCGCTGACGTTGTAGCCGGCCTCTTCGCGCTCGATGCGCGAGATGGCCAGATCGCGATCGTTGGCGAGCACGCGCTCGATCACTTCCGGCAGCGTGATGGTGGTCTCAGTCAGGATGCCCACGCGCGGCTGGAGTTCCACCTCTTTGAGAGGTTCCATCTGCACGGCCTGGCCGAATGCAAATAACTGAGCCGCGACGGTAACGGAGCGGATAAGCTTCATGGGACCACCACCTCTTCCACGCGCGCGACCCTTCGCCATCGTCGCGACGACACCCACTCGCCGAGGTCTTCCCACAGCGAATAGAACACCGGAACGGCCAGCAGCGTCAGCAGCAAACACAGCGACTGCCCGCCCACCACCAGCACGCCGATGGAGCGGTTCGTCGCCGCGCCGGTGCCGTGCGAAATCACCAGTGGCAGCATGCCGGCCACCAGCGCCATGGTGGTCATCAGAATGGGCCGCAGGCGGTCGCGATTGGCCTGGAGAATGGCCTCGTAACGCGGCATTCCCGACGCCCTCAGGCCGTTGGTGTGGTCAATCTGCAGAATGGCGTTCTTCTTGACGATGCCGAACAGCAACAGCAGTCCCAGCCCGGAGAAAATGTTCACGGTCTGGCCCGCGATCAGCAGCGCCACAATCCCGAAGGGCACCGCCAGCGGCAGCGTCAGCAGAATGGTGATGGGGTGAATGAAGGATTCAAACTGCGCGGCCAGCACGATGTACATGAAGATGAAGGTCAGCGAAAATGCGAGCGCGAAGTAATACCCGGTGCGGCGCAGTTCCTTGGAAATGCCAGTGGCGCCGGTGCGATAATCGGGCTCCATGCCGAGGTCTTTGCCGAACTGCGCGAGCTGGCTCAGGATGGCCGCCTGCGATCCGCCCGCCAGCACGTTGCCGGAAACGGTCACCTGGCGCTGCCGTCCCAGACGATTGATGGACGATGGGCCGGTGCCCGGATGAACGTGCACCACTTCATCGAGGCCCACCGAGCCAATCTTCGTGGAGGGCACGGTCATCTTCGCCAGCCCTTCCACGCTGCCGCGAAACTGCTCCTGGGCGCGCACGCGGACGTCGTACTGGTCCTCACCCGCGTTGAACGTGGAGGCCACCTGACCGGCCACCAGGGTGTTGAGAGCCTGCTCGATATCGGCGACGGAAACGCCCAGATCCGCGGCCCGCGCGCGGTCCACGTCCAGCCGCACCTCGGGCTTGCCGCTGCGCAGCGTGGTATCGGCGTCGGTCAGCATCGGAATGGTCTTCATCTTCGCGAGCAGCTCGTCGGAATAGTGTGCCAGCTTCTTCAGATCGGGACCCTGAATGAAGAACTGTACGTCGGCGTTGCTCTGGGTGCCGCCCACCACGCTCACCAGTTCCACGCTGCTGTGGACCTCCGGCGGGAATCCCTTCAGCAGCTCGCGGGTCCGCTGCATCAGCTCCTGCTGGGAGAGCTGGCGCTGGTCGATGTCGGTCAGCTTCACGTAGATCTTCGCGTTGTTCACCGATTTGTCGGCGCTCCCGCCCGCGGTGGTCAACGTATGCGCCACGCCGGGCAGGCGGCGGATGTCCCGCGAGACCTGTTCGGCGACATTGTTGGTGGCCGCCAGCGAGCTGCCCCCGGGCGTGCGCACCAGCACGTTGTACTGCGACTGGTCGTCCGCCGGCAGGAAGTTCTTACCGACGAAGGCGAATAGCGGCACGATGCTGAGGACGGTCAACACGCTCAGCGCCACCACCGCACGCCGGTGCGCCAGCGACCACGTCAACAGGCGCGTGTAGATGCTGTCGAGGTGGCGGAACAGGAACGAATCTTTCGAGCTGTGCCCGCCCGTGGCGCCGGCCGCCGGGGCCTTCACGAAGCGCGAGCAGAGCATCGGCGTGAGCGTGAAGGAGACCAGCAGCGAGACGGCAATGGCGAACGCCGAGGTGAACCCGAACGAGCTCATGAACCGGCCGACAATGCCGCCCATGAAACCCACCGGCAGGAACACCGCCAGCAGCGACAGCGTGGTGGCCATCACCGCCGGCCCGATTTCGCGGGTGCCCTGAATGGCCGCCTCGAACGGGGCCATCCCCTTCTCCTCGATATACCGGAAGATGTTCTCCAGCACGATAATCGCGTCGTCGATCACGATGCCCACCATCAGCGTAAGCGCCAGCATGGTGATCTGATTCAGCGTGAAACCCATGGCAGCCATTAGCCCGAACGCCGAAACAATGGACGTGGGAATCGCAATGGCCGCAATCAGCGTGGTGCGGATGTTCGCCAGGAACAGGAAAATAATTACGGCCGCAAGGATACTGCCTTCCACCAGGTGCCGCTGAATGGAACTGACGGCCGCCTGAATGAACACGGACTGATCGCTGACCACCTGCGCGCGAACGTCTTTCGGCAGCGTCGCCTCAATCTCCCGCAAGCGCCGCTTCACTTCAGCCGCCGTGGCCACCGTGTTTTCGCCGGACTGCTTGGCCACCACCAGGGTGACCGCCGGGACGCCGTCCAGCCGGGCCGAGCTGCGCGGCTCTTCGTAGCTGTCCTCGGCGTAACCGATGTCGCGCACCTTTACGGTATAGCCGTTTCGGTTGGCCACCGTGATCTGGTTGAACTGTGCCGCGTCCACCACGCGGCCGGTGGTGCGGACGGTGAACTCCTTCGCGCCGGCGTTCAGGTTCCCGCCTGGCAATTCCATGTTCTGCACCCGCAGCGCGTAGAAGACGTCGGCGGCGGTGAGGTTGTAGGAGCGCAGGCGGTCGGGGTCCACCAGCACGTGGATCTCTCGCCGCGCGCCGCCGATGATGGTGATCTCGCCCACGCCCTTCGCGTTCTCGAGCTTCTGCTTGATTTGCTTGTCGGCGATCATAGTGACGTCGCGCAGCGAGCGCGGCGCGGACACGGCAATCTGCAGGATGGGCGCAGCGTCGGGGTCGAACTTCTGCACCATCGGCTGTTTGGCGCTTTGCGGAAGGTTGGGGACGATGAGATTCACCTTGTTCTGAATCTCCTGCGCGGCCACGTCACCGTTCTTGGCCAGCTCGAAGGTGACAATCACCAGCGACTGTCCTTCGGACGACACGGAGCGAACCTCGTCGATCATGGCGATGGTGTTGACCGCGTCCTCCACCTTCTTCGTGATCTCGGTCTCAATCTCTTCCGGAGACGCGCCGGGATCGGCCACGATCACCGCCACCGAGGGAATGTCGACCTTCGGAAACTGGTCGACGCCGAGGCTGAAGTAAGAGAAGACGCCCACCACCACCAGCGACAGAATCAGCATGGTGGCGAACACGGGCCTGCGAACACAGAGTTGTGCGAGTGCGTGCATGGCGAATGAATCCTCGCGCTACGACCGGGGCTGCACCGGCGCGCCGTCGAACAGCTCGCCCTGATTGCTGGTGGCCACGGTCTCGCCGCCACTGAGCCCTGAGGTGATGCGGACGGAGCCGCCCCCAGTGCTAACGATGCCGTCGCCCGCCATCACCACGCGCAGATGCGCCACGCCATGGTCGACGGTGAACACCTGCCAGGAATCGGTGGTCTTATCGCGGACCACGGCGTTGCGCGGAATGAACACCGCGTTCTCCCCGCCCGGCAGCACCACGTGCGCGGTGGCGAACATGCCGGGGCGCAGCTCCGCGCCGGGATTGTCGAACCGGGCTTCCAGCACGAAAATGCGCGAGCTCGGATCGACCGCCGGGTTGACCGCCGTCACCTTGCCGGTAAAATCGCGGTCGGGGTAGGCGGACAGGCGCGCCACCACGGTCATGCCCACCTTCGTGAGCGCGGCGCGCTGTTCCGGCACCTGCAATTGCAGCTTGAGGGTTCCGATGCGTACGATGGTGGCGATCTTGTTGGCGAAGCCGACGTACTCGCCTGCCGCCACCGGCCGCGCGGTGATGTAGCCGTCGAACGGCGCGCGAATGGTGGTGTCGGCCAGAGCTTTCTCCGCCTGCGCGAGCTGCGCGCGGACCGCCTCCTGCGACGCCTGCGCCATCTCCACGCCGCCCCAGCCCTGCCGCGCCCCGTTGAGCGAAGCTTCGTACTGCTGGCGCGCGGCGTGGGCCTGCGCTTCCGCCGTCTCCTGTTGCGTGCGCGCGCGGTCGTACGCGCTGCGGGAAACATCGCCGCTGGCCACCAGATTCGCGTATCGCTTTGCGTCGGCGGCAGCCAGGCGGGCCTGCGCTTCCGCCGATTCGTAGTTGGCGCGCGCGGCGGCCACCTCGGGAACCGTGTTGGGGTCGAACTTCGCGGCGCCCTCCAGTCCAATGCGCGATTGCGCCTGGCGAAGCGCGGAGGCAGCCTGGTCCCGTTGCGCGCGCGCCTGGTCGAGACGAAGCTGCGCGTCGCGGTGGTCCAGTTCGCAGATGGTCTGGCCCTGGCGGACATAGTCGCCCGTGTTCACTGGCGTCGCGATGACGCGCCCGGCCACCATCGGCGCGATGTCCGAGGTTTCGTCGGCGGCAAACGTGCCGGTGACTTCGAACGCCGCCGGAACCGTCCGTGTTTCCGCCTGAGCGGTGGATATGTTGATGGTCTGCGCCGCGGGCCGCGCTCCGGCGGCCTCCACGCTTTGCCGGGAACAACCCCCGGCGAACAGCAGAAGTGTCAGGAGCGGTATGAAGACAAGTCGGATCATGTTTTCTGAATTCCGTTCATGATAATTGCGGTGAAGATCTCAATGACCTGCTCGTCGGAAAGGTCCGGCGAGCCAAAACCGAACATCGAGGTCAGGACAGCGTAGTTCTGGGCCATTCCCGATACGGCCGCCATAATCGCGGTGGGGTTGCAATCCCGCAACGCTCCCTCGCGCTGCCGGCGCGCAAGGTAGTCGCGCAGCAACTGGAAAATCGGAATCGCGAACTGGCGATAGTGCGCGAGACCCACCTCGTGGCCTTCCAGCGCGGCAAACAGCTTTACCCGCTCATAGCGGGGATCGGAACGGAAGTCGCGCAGAATCCCGCTGATAATCGCGCGGACCAGACCGGCATCGTCGTTCCGGTCCATGCAGCTCTGCGTCTCCTTCAGCCAGTCCTCTAACCCGATGGACTGGACCTTGAAATCCAGCACCGCCATGTATAGTGCGTGCTTGGACGGGAAGTGGCGGAAAATCACCGATTCGGTCACGCCAGCGGCCGTGGCGATCTCCTTCGTCGTGGTCCCCTCGAAGCCTTTGCGGGCAAACAGGTCGAGGGCCGTCTCGATCAACTGTCGGCGACGGTCCTGTCCCGGCATGCGGCTGGTTTGGGGCAAACTCTCGGCCATGCTCTAATTGTAAGTGAGTACTTACTTACAAATCAAGGTCGGCCTCAGCGGGCATACGGTGGCCGGTACTTTCTCGCGCATCTTTTGTGACTCCCGATCAGTACCGGCCAGCCTGGAACGTGATAACGTCTACCCAATGGTCCGGCGAATCGCCATCCTCTTTCTGTCGGCCATGATTTCCGGGGCCGTGGCCGGAGACCGGCGGCCCAGCGACGAGGGCGAGGCGAGCCGCTTCCGCGTGTCTTCGGAGATGGTGCTGGTGAACGCCAGCGTGGTGGATTCCCGCGGACGGCCCATTTCCGGTCTGTCGAAGGAAAACTTCCGGCTTTTCGAGAACCACGCTGAGAAGAAGATCGCCTGGTTCAGCGAGGACCAGGCGCCGGTCTCGATGGTGATTGTCTTCGATACCAGCGGCAGCATGGAGGGCAAGCTGAACCGCTGTGCCGAGGCCGTTGCCGAGCTGCTCCGCTCCTCGCAGACGGGCGATGAGTTTGCGCTGGTGACGTTTTCGAACCAGCCGCAACTGGTGCGGGCATGGACCCGCGACGAAGCAGCCGTCCCCGCCGCGCTGTTGAACGCGCGCGCGCACGGCACCACCGCGGTGATCGATGCTCTGCACATGGCTGGGCGGTATGCCAACACCGGCGCCAATCCGCGAAAGCTGCTGTTCGTGCTCTCCGATGGCGGCGACAACAGCAGCCGCTGGCGCGAGCCCCAGGTGCTGCGACAACTGCAGGAACTCGACCTGGAACTGTACGCTGTGGACATCCGGGAGAGCGGATTCACGCCCCCGTATCCGGGCGTCAACGAAGGACCCGGCCTGCTGGACCGCATGTGCGATGGTCTCTCCGGCCGCTACATCGCCGTGGAGCGGATGGGGGATCTGGCCGACGCGGTGGAACGCATCCGGCGTGAGATCCGCTCGCAGTACGTCCTCGGCTATCGCCCGGGTGCGCTCGAACGCGATGGGCGCTTCCATCCGGTGGAAGTGAAGGTGGCGCCGCCCGCGGGCATGCACCGCATTACGGTGCGCTGGCGCCGCGGCTGGCGCGAACCCCAGGGCGAGGGCGCGGTGGAGTAGGTTCCCCGCTACTTCATCTGCAACTGCCCGAGCGCGGCCCCGCAGTGCCCACAGCGCAGGTGGCCATCCTCGTCGGCTACCACGGCCGCAGGCGATCCGGCGCGCGGCGCATACACGGGAGGGTACTGCGCTTCCTTCCCGTCGATGTCCTCAAAGCGCCAGTTGTCCCACGGCTGGTTCTTGTGGTAGTTGCGGTAGACGGTGAAGCCGCTGGCCTCCAGTTGCGTGCGCAGCAGTTCCAGTGCTTCGTCGTAGTGCCGTTCCTTCAGCAACAGCTTCGGCACGCGCAACGGAACCACGCCCAGAGTGCCTTCCTCATACTGGTCGCTTTCGCTGGGGTCCACCAGATTGCTGAAGAAATAGTAGACGCGAAAATCGTGAACGCCGCTGAGCCAGTTGTCCACCAGGTGCGCGTGCATGGGGATCTGCTCCGGACGCGACGCCCAATACTGTTCCACGGACCTCTGATAATCGGGACTGCAGAGCAGGTGATACCAGTGCACACCGCGCACGGCGGCCTGCTCGAAGATGGGATGGATCGGCTCGCTGCAATGAGCGCAGTTCACGAATGCTCTCCTTGTACTACTCCAAATACCGTTATGATTGCCCTTCGATTGCGATTGTATCGCCTTGGGTGGGGCGGATGCGCTAGCCAGGGCGTCGCAGAGCAACATCACAGTTGCCGTGAAGTAGTGTCTGGTCCCGCGTAACAGTCCACCACTCCCTCAACGGCGCAAAACGGAGCGGGGCGAGTGCTGCGCTATCGCACCCTGAGTGGCGATTGTTGGGGGAAGGTGACCCTGGTCTCCAGGTGCATCACGGTTTTGGCCGGTGTAAGCGTGAACGCGTGAATCTGAGCGTAGCCCTGCGACGCCGTGAGATCCGTGTCCGCGTTCAGGCTTAGCGAAACGCTCTTCCCACCCAGGATCTGGACATCCTGCTGGCTCCTGAGTGCATTTCCCTGGTCGTCCGCAATGACCAGCGTGACGGAGCGAACGGGCTGCAAGACGGGCGCCGAGACCGAAGGATACAGGGCCGATGGTCCTCCCTGCCGCCGGTTTGAGTGAGGTGGGCGCTTACAGAGCCGGAGCGCCGCGAGCCACCCCGGCTCTGATTCTGCCGCGAATTAATCTTCCAACACGACGCGAACGTTGCTGCCGCCGAGGTCGATCTCGCGCAGTGTAAGTTGGCCGTCCGAGCCATTGTCGTAGATGAACCTGGTGTCTTTGTACTTCCGCTCCCCGGTGGCCAGCTTTGCCGGCGCCTCGGCGGTAGTTTTTCCATGGCGGAACACGGCCTTCCCGTTGTCCACGTCGAGTTTGTACTCGCCCGCTTTCAACTGAGTCCCGTGTACGTTGGTGGTTTCCAGTAGTCTGATGTCGTAAGTGGTGGCGCTGGCAAAGCCGGCCCCGGCAAGCACGAACATCAATGGAATCAGAGTACTCCTCATCATGTGTTTCGAACTCCTTTTCTTCGGGATATCGATCACCGAGCAGGATCGTTCCCTCTTACCACTTACGCGGAAGTGTGTATTTGGTTCCGCGAAGAGCGTGAAAGTTCGGTAAGTGTCAGATTGGTTAGTTCCGCGTTAGATCTAACTCATTGTTACTGGCCGAGTAACGCGGCGATGCGGTCCGGATCGTTAGGAGCAACCTCTGGATGATTCCCGAAAGTGGGACGGATAATCTCACTATTGGGACCCTGTAACTGGCCTGTGTGATACTTGTAAATGTAGTCCGGGTCCTTTAGGAGATTCCCTGTAAGCACGGCGACGACGCTGGCCGATCGGTCCATGATGCCCGCCGCGGTCAGCTTGCGGATTCCGGCGAGTGTCGCCGCCGAGGCAGGCTCGCAACCGATGCCCGCGCGGCCGATCTGTGCCTTGGCATCGGCAATCTCCTGCTCGGTGACTTTTTCCACCATACCGTTGGACGCGCGCACTTCCGCCAGCGCCTTGGGCCAGGACACCGGATCGCCGATGCGAATCGCCGTCGCCAGGGTCTCTGGTTGGGGGACACTGACGAACTCGCCGCCTTCGTTCACCAGACGCCAGAACGGCGCGGCGCCCGCAGCCTGCACAACGGCCAGGCGCGGCATGCGCGCTATGAATCCAAAGGCGTGCAATTCGCGCAGCGCCTTGCCGAACGCCGAGGTGTTGCCGAGATTACCTCCTGGCAATACGATCCAGTCGGGCGGATTCCAGTCGAGCTGGTCCATCATCTCGAAGATGATGCTCTTCTGCCCTTCAATGCGAAACGGGTTGATGGAGTTCAGAAGGTAGATGCCGAGCCGCTCGGCCAGCACGCGCACCAGAGCCAGAATCTGGTCGAAGTTCGCCTCCACCTGCAGCGTGCGCGCGCCATATTCGAGCGCCTGCGCCAGCTTGCCATAGGAAATGTTGCCGTGCGGGATGAAGATGATGGGCTCCAGTCCGGCCGCGCTGGCGTAGGCGGCCATGGAGGCCGACGTGTTGCCCGTGGAAACGCACGCCACCCGTTTCATGCCCAGCCGCCTGGCCTGGGTGACGCCGCAGGTCATGCCGTTGTCCTTGAATGAGCCGGTGGGGTTGAATCCCTGATGCTTGAAGGTGAGGCGGTGGAGCCCGCCGTATTCGGCCGCGCGCGGCGCATCCAGCAGCGGTGTGTTGCCCTCGCGCAGGGAGACCACCTGGTCGAGACCGTCGTCGAACGGCAGCAACTCGCGATACCGCCACACGCCGCTCTGGTCCAGCTTCGTGTTGTTGAGGCGGCGCTGGCGCCACATTTTCTTCCACCCGGCGACGTCCACGGGGTCGCTGGGAAACTCCGCTTCCAGAAGTCCGCCGCACGTCGGGCAGTTGTAGAGCACCGCGTCAAGGGCAAAACGCGCCCGGCAATCGCGCTGGAAGCATACCAATTCGGCTCGCATGGTGATAAAACTTCAGTATGCTCCATATCCGGCAAATGAACGTGCGGCGGCTGAATGACCTGGCGAGTGTGGGGCCGGCCACGCTGGCCGATTTCGAAGTACTCGGAATCCGCTCCATGGAGCAGCTCGCCCGCTGCGAGGCGCACGAGCTGTACCAGCGGCTTTGCGCGCTCACGGGCGAGCGCCACGACCCCTGTTGCGAGGACGTCTTCCGCTGCGCCATCGCCCAGGCGCGCGATCCGTTTCTTCGCGCCGAACAGAGGAAGTGGTGGTACTGGACGCGGGTGCGCAAGACGCGCACCGCCGCTCACGGCTACTGACCTGGTCCCTCCCCGCCCCGCTCGTAGACCACGCGCCCATCGAATATGGTCATGTCCACGCGGGCATCGCCAAGGGCCGCCAGCGCAATCTGAAAGATGTCCGCCGAAATCACCGCCATGTCGGCCAGCTTGCCTGGTTCGATAGAGCCTTTGATCTTCTCCTCGAAGCTGGCATACGCGGAGCCCACCGTAAATGCGCGCACGGCCTCCTCGACGCCGATCTTCTGTTCCGGCACCCAGCCGTCGGGGTGCTTGCCATCCCGGGTGCGCCGCGTCACCGCTGCCTCGATGCCCGCGAGCGGCACCATCGGCGCCACCGGCCAGTCGGACCCGAATGCAAGCGTGGCGCCGGAATCCAGCAGCGACCGGAACGCATAGGTGCCGCGGATCACGTCCGGGCCCACGCGCTTCTCCGCCCAGCGGCCGTCATCGGCCAGGTGAATCGGCTGCATGGACGCGACCACGTGCAGCGCGGCGAATCGCGGAATGTCCTGCGCGCGCAGGTGCTGAGCGTGTTCGATGCGAAAGCGGCGGTCGCGGGGGCCGTTGCGCCGTTCCGCCTCTTCATAAAGGTCGAGGACGGTCTGGTTGGCCTTGTCACCGATAGCGTGGATAGCCACCTGGAGCCCGGCGGCATCGGCGGCCACGATGCGCTCCTGCATCTTGCTCACCGGGATCATATCTTCGGCGGCCAGCCCGGAGGTCTGCGGCGCGTCCAGATACGGATGGAGAAGCAGCGCGGTGCTCGACCCCAGCGAGCCGTCGGCGTACCCTTTCAACCCGCCGATGTGCAGCTTCTCGCCGCCAAACGGGGCGGTGACGCCAATGGCCGCCAGTTGCTCCCACAGCGCCAGTGGCCGGTGCACCGCAATGCGCACAGTCAGCCCGTCGGCGCGCAGCAGGTTCTGATAGACGGCCAGCACGTCGCGCCGCAGCTTCTGCCCCGAAGGAGAGGCGTCGGACGAATTCGCCATCTCCTGCACGCTGGTGACGCCGTTCTCGGCGGCGTAACGCATGGCCGCACGGACCGCATCAGCGATCTCGTCGAGACTCGGAGCGGGGATCGCGCGCTCCACGGCATCCATGGCCGCGTCTTTCAGGATGCCGGTCGGCTCGCCGTGCTCGTCGTGGACGATGGCGCCGCCCGGCGGGTCCGGCGTGTTGCGGTCAAGGCCGGCCAGCTTCAGAGCCGCGGTGTTGGCCAGGCCCATGTGACCGTCGAGGCGCACCACAAACACCGGATGATCGCGCGTCACCGCGTCGATGAGCTGGCGTGTGGGCAGCCGCGCTGGCGACCAGTTCTCGTGATCCCACTCGCCATTCAGGATCCAGCGTCCCGCCGGCAGAGCCGCCGCGAAGCTGGCAATGCGATCGCGAAACTCCACCGGGCTGCGCGCCGAGCGCAACTGGACGCTGGCCAGCGCCAGGCCGCCGTTGAAGAAATGCACGTGAGCATCGTTGAAGCCAGGCACCACCAGCCGCCCATGCAAATCCACCATGCGGGTTCCGACCCCGACCCACCGCCGGATCTGTTCATCCGAGCCGACCTCGACGATACGCGAGCCGATCACCGCCACGGCACTGGCGCGCGGCTGCGAAGCGCTCATCGTATGGATGTTCCCGTTGAGCAGGACCAGCGTGGCCCGCGGTTGCGCCATGAGAGCTGCGGAAGCGAACATAATAGGAAGAACTCGCATTGGGGTTGCTTCGAGCATACCAGCCGACTATGCTTTACGATTCGTTAATAACCAACGCCGGCCGCGGTACGTCTTCTCCCTCTCATCTTGTGCGGACATTCCTCCTTGTACTGGCGCTTGCGTGCGCGCCCGCGTTTGCCGCCGACGGAGCCACCGTGCTGCAGCCGGTGACCGTGTGCGAGCTGTTGGCGCACCCGGACACATACTCCGGCAAGCCGGTCTTGCTGGTTGGACGCTTCTCGTTTCGCGAGTACGGCCGCTTTCTGAGCGAGAAGGGCTGCGTGCTGCACGTCGTGCTCGATCCGAAGAACGGCCCCGTTCCGCCGGCCGCCTTCTCCGTCGATACCGAGGCGACCAACCGCAAGCTCGCCGCCGTCCGTAAATCGACCACCCTCGCGAACTTCCGCTTCGGAAGCAGCGACTACGACCGGTGGGCCATGGTCTACGGCCGCGTCGAGCCCGGCCCGCCGCCGGAGAAGCACGGCGGGCGTGAGTTCGACGATGCCTCCGCACAGGTGCTCTGCCACAGCCAGACGCTGCTGATCTTCCTGCGCGAGCAATAATTGATTCCGCTCTCTGACGTTCGCGGCTCGGAAACGCAGGTTCTAACCGAGCCGCGACGGTAACGGAGCGGACTAGTTGTTCGCCTGCTTTCGCGTCTTGATCTCCGCCAGCATCCGCTCGATCTCGTCCTGCTTTTCGAGCGCCGCCAGCTTGTCCTCCACGTTGTCGCCGAGCAACTCCGCTTTGGCCTGACTCATGGCCTCCTCGCGCCGCGCTTTCTCGCGCATGCGGTCGAAGGCATGGGCGCTGGAGTCGTCGCCCATGGCCATGCGCGCGTCGCCCGCCTTGTTGAGCGCGCGGGCGCGGCGATGCTGAGCGATGATCACGTCGCTCTTGGCTCGCGCCTCGGCCAGCTTTTGCTCCAGCTTGAGCAGCGCGGATTTCAGGTTCTCCACCTGCACCGTCTGATCCTCGGCCTGTTGGCGGAAGTTCTCGGCCATCTGCTTCGAACTCAGCGAGCGGTCCAGCGCCGCCCGTGCCAGTTCGTCTTCCGCTTTTCCCACGGCCAGCTCGGCCCGGCGCAGCCAGTCCGCCTCTTTCTCCACGTTCTCGGCATGCTTCTTGTTCAGAAGATGCTGATCGGCGATCGCGATGGCCACCTGCGTCTTCACCTGCATGAGCTGATTCTCCATGTCCAGGATCACCTGCTTGATCAGCTTCTCGGGGTCTTCCGCTTTGTCCACCAGATCGTTGAGATTCGCTCTGACGAGCGTTGCCACACGTTCCATCAATGCCATAACGTACCTCCTGTACTTCGTCTGTAATTGACCGGGGACCGCTTCCTCACGGTCGCGGCTCGGTTACGATTCTTCGTGTTTGCACGAGTTACTGAGCCACGAACGTAAGAGAGTGGTCCCCACCTCCTGCTCCTCAGCCCTGGGCGTCCGAGCCGGGCTTGTCCGGCTTCGCGCCAATGGTTCGCACCTTGCCGAGCAACTCGCTCATCTTCATGCCCGAAAGCGCCTCGAACAGCGCCGGCACCTGCGCGGCAATCTTCGTCATGTCGCCGGTGACCTTGTGCATCCCGGCGGCGTCGCCATCGCCCGTGGACACAATGGTGATCTTGTCGACGTTGGCCAGCGGCGCGGCCAGCGCCTTCACCACCTCCGGCAGTCCGGTGATCAGCTTGTCCACCACGGCCGCCTGGTTCCACTCCTGGTAAGCCACGGCCTTCACGTTCATGGCCTTCGCTTCGGATTCGCCCTTACGCAGAATGATGTCGGCTTCGGCCTCGCCTTCCAACCGCACCGCGGAGGCATGGCCCTCGGCCTCCATAACCCGCCTGGCCTTCTCGGCTTCGGCCAGCGTCTCAATGCGCCGGCGCTCGATCTCGGCCTGCTTCAGGATGGTGGCAATCAGTTCCTTCTCATGGCGGATGATCTCGGCCTCCTGCACCTTGATCTCCTGCTCCTTCTGGATCTGCATGACCTTCACCTGCTCGGCAATCACCTGTTGCTGCATGATGTTGGTCTGAATATCGTAGGCCTTGTCGGCCTGTGCCTGCTGGCGCTTGGTGGTTTCCAGGTACTGCGCTTTCTTGATGTCGAGGTCGCGCTGCGCCTCCGATTGCTTGGCCATGGAAAGCGTCTCGGCCAGCACCCGCTCCTGGTCCGCCTGCGCCCTGGCGATGGCCGATGCGCGCATCGCTTCCGCCCGTTTGATCGCTGTATCGCGCTCGGCCTCGGCCGACGCCACGTCGGCGTCGCGCTTGATGCGCGCGATGTCCGGCCGGCCCATGTTGCTGATGTAGTCGTTCTTGTCGCGAACCTCCTTGATGGTGAACGAAATCACCTCGAGGCCCATCTTGCTCATGTCGTCGGCGCAGGTGGCGCGCATGCGATCGGCCACCATCTCCGGTTCCTTCACAATCTGCTCCACCGAGAGCTGGCCGATGATGCCGCGCAGGTGGCCTTCCATCACCAGGCGAATCAGCCCTTCGCGCGCCTGCGGCGTTTTGCTCAGGAACTGCTCGGCCGCGGTCGTGATCGATTCCTTGTCCGACTTCACCTTGATCTGCGCCACCGCCTCCACCGTCACCGCGACACCCTGTTTCGTATACAGGTCCTGCTGCGGCGCCACATCGAACGACATCAGCTCCAGCGACAGCGAGCGGTAGTTCTCCACCATGGGGAAGATCACCGTGCCTCGGCCAATGACGATCCGCGGGCCGCGGTATCCGTAGACGATCAGCGCCTCATTGGGACCGGTCTTGCGATACAGCCGTGCCAGCATGGCCATCAGGAATAACAGGGCCAGGACCATCATCCCGACCCACACAAAAACCGTTTGCGGTTGCATCCAATCTCCTTCGGTTCTTACCGCTTGTCAGACCACTCCCTCACGGTCGTGGCTCGGTACCGAGCCGCGCGCGTAAGCAAGCGGTTTTCTGTTACGAGCCAGCGATTCCCGCCTGGTCCGTTTCCAGCCCGGCCATCTCTTCCCATGGCCGGACATAAGCAATCCCTCGTTCGTACCGCGTAACCACCACTTCGATTCCCTTGGCGATGGGCGTGCCCATCTCGCTGCGCGCGCCGCAGCAGCGCCGCACGCCCTCCTGCGAGTAGATCATCTCCCCCGTACCGCCGGCCCGGATGCCCGAGCTGACCCGTCCCAGCACGCCGACCATGTCGTAGTCGGAGGCCACCAGATCGCGCTCGTGCGCCAGCAGCACCTTCACCAGAAACCAGAACACCACCGCCGCCCCGAACGTGCCCGCCGCGCCGGCCAGCAGCAGCGCCAGCACGAACCAGATGCTCGAGTACCTTGTCAGCAGGTACCCGGTGCCACCGAACCACGCCAGAAACGCCGTGATGGTGGGGAAGTTGATGGGCGACGCCGCGCCCCGCCCATTGCCCGAAGCAGCATGTGGCGCGTGGCCGAGGTGCAGGTGTGGCACGTGCGCGTGCGGGACGTGCAGATGGATCGCCCCGAGAAACGAGATCACGCTCAGCAAAAACCCGGTCACGAAACAAATCAGGTAAAACGTTTCCCAGTTCATGCCGTCTTCCTCCGGACCTGCTCCGGGCCGGGCCGCAGCACCTCCATCAGGCGCTCGCCCAGACCGGGGGTCTCGATAATGGTGCCCAGCAGCACCAGGCACTTGCGCGTATCCTCATGCCGGGCGATCGCCAGCAGCGCGTGCCGCACATCGGCGTCGCGCCGGAAACGCTCGGAGCCGTCAATCAGCCAGAGATCCAGGCTGTCCTCGGCCGCCCCGACATCGGACATCAGCTCGGTGTGGTAGCCGTCCGGGTCGCTCACCAGGTACCCCGGATGTACCTTGTAAAACCGCGCCAGCAGCATGCGCGTGGTGTTGGTCAGGTGCGGCCGCGCGCCGCTCTCGATCTGCGACAAATACGACTGGCTGATGGACTGGCCCAGATCGCGACGGATGGCCCGTACCACCTCCTGTTGTGTCATTTCGCGTTCGAGGCTGCGGAGCGTACCCTCCACCTGCCTCAGGTAGCGGAGTTTCTCGCCGAGAGTCATATAACAATCTGCAATGTGTATATCGCAGATTGCTATTGCTGACAAGGAATATCTGCAACATCTGGCTGCAAGCTATAGACAACACTGGCAATATAGTTTTGTGGGGCAGGATGTCATCCTGCGGCCGATTGTCAATCGGCCCGCGCATCGTCCGCCGCTGCCATAATGGGACTGCGCTCCATGCGATCCGCAGTCCTGTGTCACGTCGCTGAGGACGCCTCGTTCGCTTATGAACTCGCCGGCTTCCTCGAAACGAATCTCCCCCTCACCATTGCGCGCGACGAGGGAATGGTCCGGCCGGGCTTCGACCTGGTGGACGCGGCCGAGTGGGGACTCTCCGCCGATCTGGCTCTGGTGCTGCTCTCGCCCGAGTCCGTTCCCGGCGTCTGGGTGCGAGCGAGGTGGGAGCCCGTCCTTCTCGCCGGCCCGCGCGAGTTCGGCACGCTGATCGCCTTCCTGCTTCTCGACGACTGCAAGTTCCCGGAGTTGCTCCGCCGCGGAGTCTTTTTCGATCTGCGCCAGAGCCGTCTCGAAGGACAGCGTGCGCTGAAACGCTGGCTGTTGTCGAAGCATCGCCCGGCTCCGGACGTCGTGGGGCTTCCCAGGGCGGAGCCGGTGGCGCCGCTCCCGGCCTTCCTGCTCGCTGAACTGCAGCGCGAAATCGGAGATCGGCCGGGCGCGCGCGAAGGTCTCAGCGAGGACGCCACCCTCGCCTTCGTTCAGGAATGCAGGGACGATTTCGAGGGCGTGTTCTGGATCGATTGCGCCCACCGGAGCCGCGCCGGCGTCGTCGGAGACACCGCCCAGGCATTGGGTCTGAGACTGCCGGGCACACTGGACCAGAACAGAAACGCATTGCAGTGTTTTCTCGTGGAACGTCGTTGTCTTCTGGTATTTGCCAACATGGCCGTGGAAGACCGCGATCTGGTGGACTTCACCGGCAGGACATCGCGGATCTTCGCGGCGTCGGGCGCTGTGCCCGGCGGTTCCTCTCTCGAACCGGTGGCAACGCTCTTCTGCTCCTGGGCCCAAAATCACGAGGCCTGCCTGCGCACCCTCGGCGATGCGCAATACTGGCTGCGCTGGCTGCACGCGAGCGGCGAACGGTTGCCCGAGGCGCTGCGGCTCGGCGCCGCGATGGTCGCCTTGTTGAAGCACTGCGACCGGCTTGCGGAGGCGCACGAGGCGCTCGAAATGATGGCGCAGGCCGTGCGCGCTCAGGGCGACCTCCTGACGGCGCATCGGCTGGCCTGGGAACAAAGCTGGATTCTGGAGCGGTGGGGCGAGCCGGTCTCCGCGCCGCCGCCGATGCTGGTCACCGAACCGATGCAACTGGATCTGGGATTCGGGTGACGTATTGCGGCACAACCACTCCCTTACCACTACTGTCTTACAAACTGCCTGTGCCATCAATGCGGGGCAAGATGGAATCCTGCGCGGCGTTTGATTGCCGCCGCTGTTTCGGGTGCTAACGCGGCGGTGGGCCGATTGACAATCGGTCACCGCCCCACAAGCTGCCCAACAAGGTCTCAGCCAGTTTGTATCCGATCGGAGCCGCGCGCGTGAAGGGAGCGGGTCCTACTGGCAGCAGGTCATAGTCGCCAGCAGCGGCGCTTCGCTCGATGCCGTCTGCTGAGGGCCGAAGTAGTTCTGTTCGCCGAGAATCTTGTACACCTGGCCGGCGATGCCGGAGGCCACCGGGCCGTTGGATCGGCCTGCCGCCGGTCAGCAGCACCGCCACCACCAGTTTCCAGTCACCCACCTCGTTGAAGGAACCGAACCAGCCCGGATGTGTGGGCGTGCGGGTATCCAACCCGAAGATGAATCGCAGTCTGGCCGGCGAAGAGGCGATAATGGCCCTGGGCGCAAGGGAGCGGGAGTTCAAAGCGTCGCGCCCCGAGCAACGTCGAATCACGCTCTATTGCTTCGCCGGGGCGCCGCTCGATCCGAGCGCTTCGCGAGCCTGCCGGCGTATTCCGGGCCTGGTATCGTTGGCAGCGATCCACGCCAGAGTCTCGGAGACTTGCGCCGACTTGCCAGCGGTACGGGCAAGCAGTGTGACGGCTGAGCTCCGGACCGAATCCGCAGGATCTGTTCGGGCCGCCTGCAGAACCGCGTCACCCAGCGTGGAGTCCAATGGGTAGTGAAAGCCGGCCGCAAAAACCGCGCCCGTGCGGACGCCTGCATCAGAGTCGCTCGTCATCGCATGGGATAACAGGCCGTCGATTTCCGGCCCCTGCGTCAGGCGCAGAGCGCGAACGGCTACTGCCCGTACGGCAGGACGAGAATCGCGCAACGCCTCTTCGATGAGCGCGGCAGCAGCCGGACTCGCACTGTTTCCGAGCCCGGCGAGAAGGCTCGAGAGGTTTCGCTCGTCCGCGGCCCTTCTATATCGCTCAATGAGAGCGGCGTCGATCGCGTCCGCCTCCGTGGGGTGCTCGGCGCGACCCGCCCTGGCAAGAGCGCCGGCGACCATTCGGGCCGCGGACGCAACCGGGGTGTCGGCGTCATCCAGCAGAGCCGCCGCGATGTGCATCGACTCGAGCGAGGCATGCTCTGCCATAGCCAATCCGATCAGGGCGTCAACTCGCAGCGGAGTGGATCCCGACTTCTCCCGCGCGAGGCTGCCCAGCGTTGCCGTAGCCGCCGGCGACCCCGCTCTCCCGAGCGCGTCGGTGACTCGTGTCTGCCGGCCGTGTGCCTGCAACAGAGCAAGGGCCGCGCGCGCAGCTTCAGGGCGGCGCCGGAAAAGCGCTGCCAGACGATCTGCCAGCGTTGCGTCGGCGGCGCCGTTGAACGCTGCTTTCAGCAAAGACTCCGTCGACTGGCCGTCCAGCAACTGCTCATCGCGTTGCCTTCGGGCCACCTCCGGGTCCGATTGGTGCGTCACCACAGGCAGACTCACCACGTGCGGCAGTGCGGCCGCAAGGCTTCCGATCAGGCTGGCTGCCTGGCTCCTCCGAAGATTGGTGAGGTGAACTTCCATTGACGCGCTGATCTGGTCCGCATTCGCGACAGGTACACCGATCTTCACCCGATTGCTTCCATCGAGAGCGGTGACTTCGCCCTGCGCATCGAACGCGAAGCGAAGTTCAGACCCATCGAGCGCAACGCGGAGTGCGCCGGAAGGCGCTCCGGCAACACCGCCGGTTTCGACGTACTTCAGCTTGCGCTTGAGCACGGCGTTCGATGCCACCTGCTGATAGATTGCCAGGTAACTTCCGGCGCCATCGCGCTCGATCGTGGTCCACACGGGTCCGGCGGAAGCCGGCCGGACGAATTGAGTTTCGGTCAGGATCAACTGCAGCACGTTGCGATCGCTGGGACTGACATCCTTGAAAAAATGAACCATCAGCAACGTGCCATCGTCCCCATAGGTAGCCCAGAAACGACGCTCGATGCGGCGGCGCAACTCTTCGCCGGCCCCCGCTTGCACGCCCGGTCCGCCATCGCCAACCACGCGCGCGCGGGCGATTTCGATGGCCGCGTCGTATTCTCCAGGACGCACCGCGCTGATGGTCAAAAGCAAGTCGCCCTCGATCCTGACCTCGACCGGCTGCCTGCCCCCTGGCTGTTCGAGCCGCACGTGGAAATCGAGCGCCCAGGTGCGTTGATCGCCGGCCGTGTGGCTCGCCGTTGCCGCGCGCCCTGCTGGCGCGGCAACGATCAACACTGCAATCGCTGCCGCCAGGCGTATGTGGACCGTTCTAACATTTGCCGCTGTCATGAAATGCTCCTCTGCCGGTCACTCGAGAATAAAGAGATTCACAGTCGTGACCGCGGATGCGAACGGGCTGCCGTTGGCGGTGGTCGTCATCGTGATCGTATACGTGCCCGTCTGCTCCTGGCTGGTATATGGAGGCGTGCCGACGGTGTAGACGGTGGGCGTCCATGCCGCGGAGGGCGTGGAGCTTGCAGGATTCGTCGTCGTGAGCGTCGTGGTGTTATTCGAGACATCCGTCACAGTGAAGGTGGTGGAAAGCGGTGCTGTGCCGCCGTTCACCAATCCCTGGATGACGTACGATCGAATGTCGTTGACCCCAACGAGGATCGAGAGATTATTGGTGCAAGTCGGGGTACAAAGCGGGAACACATTATTGTCCGAGTCCGTCAGTTGCGTGACGTACACTCCACCGCTGAGGTTGGTGACGGTCACCTGCACCGGTGTCGCTGAGCCGGTTTCTGTGATCGTTCCGCCAGCATTTGCGAACGATTCCGCCGCACTGAGATTGATGGTCCAGGTCGCGCTCGTTCCGCTGGGCGTGGGGAACGTTACCGTCGGACCGCAGCCGGTCACCGGCGGCAACAATGCCGAGGTGGGAGTAAACGTCCACGTAAGATCGCCGCACGGCACTTCCGACCCTCCTTGAACAAAGGCAACCCCGTACAGGGATACCGGAAGACCGGCGGGGAAAGTGGCGCCAGACGCCGCCGGCGAGTCTATCGTTACCGTCAGCGGCTTCGTGCAGTCCGCAGCCGGAAGCGGGTGAGTCCCGGTCAGGGGATCGTCGAACAAGGTCCAGGTGTGACTCACAATCGGGTCCCATTTGAATATCGGGTAGGACTCGTCGTGGCAGAACGGACAAATACCGAAGGTGGCCACCAGATCCACCTCGCCGCCGCCGGCGCTCAGGGTCAGTTGTCCGTTGAAGTCACCGGTGGTTGTGGCTGCGCACGTGCTCGGATCCTCATTGAACGTCCATCCCAGGTTGGCGGTCATGGGGGCCTGGACGGCTGCGAGAGCGACGTTTACGTCCAGCCCGCCCGAGGCGACGATAATGTCAATCGAACCCTGAACGTGCGCTCCAACCGCGACGTTGGGCGTGAACACCACGTTGAAGTTATTCGGCTGGACAGTGCCGGTCATGTTGAAGCCGCCGGTGACGGTGAGGCCGGTGGTCACCTCAAAAATCCATATCGAGATGGGAGGCAGGTCAAAGTCTTTTTCATGGCTTGGACTAAGGTTGATGGTGCCGGCGTTGAAACTGCAGCAATCCGTCGGGAATTGTTCGCCTCCAAAATACGACGTGATCGTACCCGTCGCGATGGGACCTTGTATCACGGGATGGCTTTCGGCGGTCGCCGTGCTGAGCCCTGCCTCAATGTCAAAGATATCGGCGTCATCGCCGAACAGAACCACGTGCGTGCCGAACCGTGCATCCACCGATGTTGTCGCCTGATCGCTGCCGAGGGGGAGCGCGTCACTCAGATTGCCGCTCAACTCCCAGTAGGCGTCGAAAGTGCCTCCCTGGTTGATGTGACCGGACTGATTGAAAGGAAAGGTCGTCGTGCTGCCTGAGGAACCCCCGCCCCCGCCCACGGGAAGGAGATTCACCGGCGCGCCAATGCCCTGATGTGTGGCGTAATCGGGCGCAGGGGTCACAATCCAGTTGGGCGCCACGTTCGCGCTCTGCACTTTGTTGAAGTAGGCGGTGACAATCTTATTGGCTTCCGCCAGTTGGTTCGTGCAACTGGGGGACGTGGTCAGGAAGGTTCCGGCCTGTGGAGCCGGCACGCAGGTGTCGAAGTCCCCCCAGAACGTAGGCATCGGCGGGAGCAGGCCACTGCCCAACTGGCTGCCCATTGGATTCGCGGCCAACTGGGCCCGCACCCTCATCGAACTATTGCCGTTCATGATCGCCAGCAGCACCCAGTTCGAGCTGACCAGATCGCCGGGATGCGTTCCGCCGGTACACGACGAGAAGACGTAGGATTTATCCGTGGTGTCGGTTGGGTCGGGAAGGTAGGTGCACGTGAACGACGGAGTTCCGTCCAGCCCCAGCTCAAGCTTCACGAAGCTTCCGGCGCCTGCCGTGCCCTGTTTGAGATGGAAATCTTCGGGCACCTGAATCGGGCCAATCGGGAACGTTTGTGTTACCGGTGAGCCGGGCGACCCGCTGCCTCCGTATACGTCGAGCGTGACCGAACCTCCGTACCCCGGCGGCGGTTTCGTAGACGCGGTCGAAGTCACGACCGGAACGGAATTGACGCGCAGGTTGTCGAACAGGTACAGTTTCCCGACATTGGTGAGTTGCCAGCTCAGCGCGAACTGGAAGGTAAGGTCGCTGAAGCTGGCTCCCGCGAGCGCGCTTTGGATACCCCTGGCGATCGGAAACTTCACGGTGTTGTAAGTGCCGGGACGGAGAGTGCGCAGGTCGACACTGCCGACGAGCTCGGGAGGCAGCCGTCGCGAAGGGCAACTTATGAAGAGCTGCATGGAGCCTTCGAATCTGTCGTCGAAGTCGTTGCCCCGCACGGGCGGCGGCTGAAGGTCCACCTCGAAGCTCGCGCCGCTGGTGCCGATGCCGGTGAGGGCCGTAGCGGTGGAGGCCACGGGCAGGCTCGTCAGTGTCGTCAGGAGAAATCCGTCTTTGACCGATAACGCATAGGACCCCTGAGTGCGCGTGGTGGTGGATGACGCCGCGGTTGTGAAGACGCCCCTGGCGACCCAGCCGGCGGGAGTCTCGAAGCCCATGATGGCGTTGGAGTCGGGTGTTGCTGCTGCCGCACTCCCCATGAGCGCCAGGGCCAGCACGATCCACCGGGTCTTCCCCAACCTTGCGCCGGCCCCGGTGCGGAGATCCGGCGTTAGCCCTGCAAGAACATTCCTGAATCGACTTCTCGTCGGCATGTCAGCCTCCTTCGCGGCGCAATGCGGTTCCACATTTGCCGTTAACTCTACTTGCGTAAGAACCGGGAAGAATTAGCGGTGTGCGGCGAAGATTTTTCGCGGGGCAAAACGGCCAAACGTATAGTACTCTCGTACTTTCGTGCTGGTTCCTAGCCTCTGCCTGCACCAAAGCCCGTGGGGCAGCGCCATGCTCTGCCAGCCCCGCCGGCCGCGATCGGATGGACACGCAACGCCACGTTGCGTTCGTGTGAACAGGCCGCCTCGTCGCCCCACTCGGAATGCGTCTTCGAGGGAGTCCACGCTCGCCGCCCCGTTGCGCGGTTTCAGGCGGGTGGTCCGGGAGAAGCGTTGAGCTGCCGCTGAACGTAGCGATTCCGGGGCAGCTTGTGCTCCCAGAAGCGCCACAATTCCACACGGCGTGCCTCGATGGACTCCGCGTCCGAGCTGTTTCCGGTGAGCCGCGCGAGCCGGCTCATGGCGAGATAAATGCGCGACAAATCGTTCGCCTGCTGGATATCGCCCTGCGGGTCCGGTTTCGACGCCATAACTTTATCGAGCAGGTCACGATACGTTTCGAGCGCCTGCGCGGGCCGGCCGGCGGCAGCTTCCTGGTCCGCCAGTGCCCGGATGGTTGTTTCCGCCACATGGCCGAAAGTGACCTGGGACGCGGGATAGTCTTTGGTTGCGCGAAGCAGTACGAGGGCCGCTTCGATGCGAGCGCCCGCTTCGCCCGCGCGGCCCAGGCGCCGCAGGGCATAGGAAGACCTCGCCAGAGTCAATGCCTGGTCGCGGAAACCCCGCGCGGCAGCCTTTACCTCCCGCAGCCGGACCAGCGAATGATCGTAAACCTCTAATGCCCGCGCGGGATCGGTGTCCACCAGAAGGTCGGCCATTTCTCTTCCGACGGTAGCCAGCCGGTCGCGGCTGGTGGCGTCGTTCGAGTCCTGCGATGCCTGCCTGTCCATCAGTTCATAAGCCTTCCGGAAAGCTTCGACCGCATCCGCGGGCCGGTCCAGACTGATGGAATCGTAGCCGCCGAAAATCATACCCTGCCTGTTGAGGACTCCGTACAGCACGTTCGCTCTTTCGGTTTCATTGCTGAAGGCCGTGCTTTCGGCGAGCGCCCGCGCCTCGGTAATGGCCCCCAGCGCCCCCTCCAAATCGCCGGACCAGCGCAGCGCGTTTGCCAGCACCCCCATTCCGCCGATCAGATAATCGGGGGGCGCTCCGGCCGAACGCGCCAGCTCCACCTGCTGGCGGGCACAGCGAACCGCATCGTCATAGCGATGGAGATTGGAATCCGCGAGCGCCACGTTGCCGAGTAACTGCGCGCACCCGCGGAGCTGGTCCTTTGTTACCGCCGGATTTCGTATCAATAACTCGACGCGGGCCGCACAACGTTGCGCCTCGTCAACTTCATCTGCCCGCCGCTGCTCCGTGTCGGCGATCATCATGCGGTCCTGGTTCGCTTCCGCGGCGAGCAGCAGCGCGTGGAGGTTTCCCCGGTCTGCTCCCGCACCCCCGGCGAATCGTTCCGCCTTCTGCAAACTCTTGTCGGCCTCGTCGTACTGGCCCAGATTAGGATATGCGGGCACTCCCTGAACGCGGGCCAGCAGCAGATAGCCGTTCGCCAGATCGAGATTGAGATCGCGGTCATTGCGTGCCTGCCCGCTGAGACCTTCCAGGTATTGCATGGAAGCCGCGACAACTTTCTGCCGAACCCTGGTCGAGCCAGGCAGCCCGTACAGATCGGCATCAAGCCGGAGCAGCGTATTCGCCAGTTGCCGGAGTTGCGAAAACCGCTGCTGCGCGATCTCCCGCTGCCGGTTGGCTATATAGATCCCGACCGAGAGAAAAATCATCGCGGCCGCCACCGCCGATGCCAGCGGCCAATGCCTGCGCAGCGTCTTGCGCGTCCGGTACCACGCGCTCCCGGACCGGGCGCGAACCGGCCGGGATTCGAGGAACGCGCGTATATCCTCGCCCATCGCGTCCATCCCGGCGTACCGCAGTTCGGGCTCTTTCCGAAGCGCCTTCGCGACAACAAAATCGAGGTCGCGCGGCACCGTCCGATTCACGCGGCTCGGCGGCGGCGGGTCTACGGAGCAGATGATCGTCTCCACCGGCTCTGAACCGGGTTTTTCGCCGCGGCCATGCGGCGAGCGTCCCG
The DNA here is from genome assembly GCA_049510065.1 of Bryobacteraceae bacterium. Taxonomy (GTDB): domain Bacteria; phylum Acidobacteriota; class Terriglobia; order Bryobacterales; family Bryobacteraceae; genus CAWACP01. Next base: position 49,768 of record JBEKZH010000011.1, on the reverse strand, counting down.
TCAGCAGGCGATACAGCACCACGCCCAGCGAATACACATCCGTCGCGGTGGTCTGCGCCTCGCCGCGCACCTGTTCCGGGCTGGCGTAGTCCGGAGTTAACAGCCGTTCCGTCACTGGCCGGCTGGCCGCGTCTTCATCCACGATCCTGGCAATTCCAAAATCGAGCAGCTTCGCCTGCCCCGAGCTGTCAACCAGTATGTTGGAAGGCTTTAGATCGCGATGAATCACCAGATTGCGGTGCGCGTATGCCAATGCGCTGCATACCTGCAGGATCAGGTTCAACGTGCTCCGCAAATCGAGGTTCCGCGCAAACTGATCCAGCGGAATGCCCTCCACGTACTCCATCACCAGATACGGCTGCCCTCCCGCCGAGTGGCCGGCGTCGAACAGCCGTGCGATGCCGGGATGATTCAGCGAAGCCAGAATCTGCCGCTCCCGCAGGAAGCGTTCCCGAATCTCGGAACGGTCAGACGCGCTGCGGATGAATTTGATGGCGACCTTATGATCCAATTCGCCGTCCGCTCGCTCGGCCAGGAACACGGTTCCCATGCCTCCGGCCCCGAGCACGCGCACCAGCTTGTATGCACCGTATGTGTTGCCGGTCACGGGTGCGGCTTCCGAGTGCAGAACCGCCGCTGCAACGTCGGCAATGCAGTCCGTGAGCCGCTCGTCGCGCTGGTCGAACTGGCAGAGCGAAGCGATTTCGGCGCGCACCTCGGGCGGGATGTGCGTCCGCTCGAAATACCGATTCCGCTCGTCCGGCGTGAGATCGGCAACCTCGCGAAACACGGACTGTATGTCGAAGTCCATCGAACTTACGGGCGATTGTTCGCTCAGCTTGTGATAATAGCAATTGCGGTGCCGGGAAGCGAAACCGAGATTACCGAATTACTCGAACGCGCGCGGGGAGGCGATGCCGGAGCGGCGAACGAGTTGATGTCGCTGGTCCATGCCCAGCTTCACCGCATCGCCGCGAAACATCTGAGCCGGGAACGGTCCGGCCACACCCTGCAGCCGACCGCGCTGGTGAACGAGGCGTACTTAAAGATCTTCGGCAACACGCCTCCGCAGTTCGCCGGGCGCGCCCACTTCGTGGCGCTCGCCTCCCGTGTCATGAGGCAAATTCTGGTGGACCACGCGCGCGCCCGCGGAGCTGCCCGGCGCGGCGGCGATGAACTGCGGGTGGACTGGGATGCCGCTGTCGAAATGGAGGTGGCCGGCTCTCCGCATCGCGTGGATCTGACGGACCTCGACCAGGCGATCGAAGGACTCTGCCGCGAACACCCGCAGCTCGGCGATGTCATTGTGATGCGGTATTTTGGCGGTCTGACGGCCGAGGAGATCGCCGAGGCGGTGGGGCGCAGCGTTCACGTCGTGCGACACGAAATCCGCTTCGCCCAGGCCTGGCTGCGCCGTGAACTGCTGTAAACACGGCAGATCGGCGTCCGCGGGCCAAGCGGACACCGATCCGGCACAGCGCAGTTGCTTCCGTCGATAAAGGCGTTTCAAACCAGTGCAGGGCTTGCCGCGGAATGCCCGGCCAAGAACTTCATTGTCGGCTCGGAACCTGCCCCGCCCCTACTGGCAGCAGCTCATAGTCGCCAGCAGCGGGGCTTCGCTCGACGCCGTCTGCTGGGGGCCGAAGTAGTTCTGTTCGCCGAGGATCTTGTACACCTGGCCGGCGATGCCAGAGGCCACCGGGCCGTTGATCGGCCTGCCGCCGGTCAGCAGCACCGCCACCACCAGTTTCCGGTCACCCACCTCGTTGAAGGAACCGAACCAGCCCAGATGTGTGGGCGTGCGGGTATCCGAACAGGTCCCCGTCTTGCCGTAGATCGGCTGCAAGGGGTCGTAGTTCGCCCGCCGCGCGGTCCCGAACTCCACTGCGTCATTCATGCCCGGCTTGATCTGGGGCAGGTACCTGGCAACGTCAAGCTGACGCTTCACCTTCGGTTGGAAACTGTCGATCTCCTGCTGGGATTTCGGGTACTGCAGGTAATACAGCGTCCCGCCGTTGGCGAACACCGAAACCAGCGAAGCAAGCTGAAGGGGCGTCAAGTAGATGCCCGAGCCGAAGCTGGTCATCATCCCCATGCCTTCCTTCGGCTCTTCCGCCGGCAGCGTGCCGGGCTCCTCGCCCGCGATATTCCAGCCGGCCCTCTCCCCCAGCCCCATCAGGCGGGCGTAATGCTGAATCTTCTCGAACCCCAGCCGGTCGCCAATGGTGGCGAAGTAGTAGTTGTTGGAGTGCGCCAGGGCATCGGTGAGGTCGAAGCTTTTGCGGCGGCTCAGCCGGACGCTCGTTTCCGGCGTGATCACTCCTTCGCTCAGGCCGGCAACCGCGGCAACCAGCTTGATGGTGGAACAGGGCTGGAACCCTCCCGCCAGCGCCAGCTTCTGGTTGACCATGGTCAGCACCCGGCCGTTGGAGGGATCCACCACCACCACCGTGCCGTTGTAGGGACCCAGCGCCTGCACCGCGGCGCGGCGCACCACCAGATCCTCGCCGTCCACCGAATCGCCGACCGTGGAGTCCGCGAACGTGGGCGAGGTGTACGGGTTGCTGTAAAGGTGGTGGCGTGCGTGGAGCCGGGAGGCGGTATGACGCGGAGCCACATAGCGCACGTTCCGATGCCGGCCCGATTTCCGCGCGAGCTGGTGCGCGAGAGCCAAATGACGGCCATGGCTCCTGCTCTTCGTCCTGCTCTTGCGAGTGGCAGCAGAAGCCGGGATCGAAATCAGAAACGACGCAAGGAGGAGCGTCAGAAGGGTTTTAAGAGAAACGTGGCGCATGCTGTCTTAGTCCCTGACAGGAGTCTCCAGCAAAGCGGGAAGACTACGTAATGCTGATTACGCTTCCCACTGCTATAACTGTATCGGCCATTCCGCGGTCAACCTGCAGACGGAACGTCCTGCTGCAGATCGGACTACGGCGGCGGAAGCCGGTCGACAAACCCGGTCCCGCCAGGCTGCCCGATACAGAACCATGTCAGCGATCACGCCGGGGCGGCCAAACCCTCCGCCCAGCTTCCTCTCTCACAGTTGCGCCCGGACTGTTTTTCTCTCGTATGTATTATGGCTTCCGGAAGCCATCGGACGGATCGCCGTTTCTTTCCAATCAGTTCGGCAGTCGAACCGATGTAGATACTCGCTCGACGCCAACGCGGCCCGGGCACCGGCGGTCACCAGGTTTATTCCCTGTACGCCACCGTCGACAAAGCCCGTTCCCTGGCGTCATTCCTCGGATGCCGGGACACACCGCCCCAGCGAAACATTTCCATCACCTTTTGTCAGTTGTTTATATCACAGATGCGGGGCGAGTCGCCAGCGATTTCTTCTCCGGTCCGAAGACACGTAAGGCGGGCACTGTAGCCCGCCTTACGCCAATGAGCGCTCGTGTGCCGCTTCAGAAGACGAAGCGGGCCGAGATCTGCAGTTGCCGCGCGCCGTACAGACCGTTGGTTGAGGTGGACGATGTGGGCGTCAGGAACGTGGGACTCGGAACCAGGCAGCCGTTCGTACCGGTGGCCACCGACGATGCACACCCGGCGGCGCCCACCTTGACGTAGTTGAACGCCGTGGTATTCAGCCCCGCGATGTTGGTGTGGTTGAAGAGGTTAAAGGCCTCGCCGCGGAGCTGCAACTGGTAGCGTTCGCGGAAGGTAAAGGCGCGTGCCAGGCGCACGTCGACGTTGTAAAGCGACGGCCCGCCAAAGGTGTTGCGGCCAACCTGCGGGATACGGCCGCCGGTGGCGCTGGCCGCGTTGCTCACCAGGCCGCCGGTTACGCCGCCGTCCACGCCGTTGGAGGGGAAGCCGCTGATCAGGCCGGTAATCGGCTGGCCCGTAGCGAAAGTGTTGATGTTGGAAAGCGACCAGCCGTCCATCAGCAACCGTGCTGGAGTGCTCGCCAGGTGGTGGAACCACGTGGGAGCAAAAACCACGCTGCCAACGAAGCGATGCCGCTGGTCCAGATCCGACAAAGCGTTCTCCTGCTTAATGTTATATGGATTCAGCGGAGCATCCGTGCCGTAGAAGGTACCGTACGCACCCGGAACCGCGCCATCGTCGATGGACTTGCTGAACGTGTAGTTGAACAGTAGTTCGACGCCATGGCTCATGGGCCGGCGGAAGGTGACCACCAGACCGTGGTACCAGGCATTGAGGACGCTGTACCCGTTCAGGATGACCCCCGTCTGCGGGTTGATCCGTTGGGTGAAGAACGGCTCCGCGATGGTTTGCGCCACGTTGCCGCTGGAGTTCATGATGTCGTAGGTCACATTGCTGGTCGACGGCGCCACGTTGGCGTCGATGAACACCGGCAGATGCAGAGCGCGGCTGAAGAGGTAGGTGGCCGACAGGCTGAGGTTACCGGGTAGTTGCCGCTCGATGCTGAGTTCGCCCTCGTGGACCAGCGGGTTGACAAAATCGGTGGCCAGTCCGTGGGTGGCCAGCGCGCCAAGAGATGGGTGGGTGTTTACCACCTGCGGCGTCAGCGCGCCGGCGAAGGGAGCCACCGGAGCCGATCCCGGCGGCGTGAAGATCAGATTCGGGAAAATCGGGGCGCAGGAAGTTGTCGGCCCGCAGTTGAACGTCTGCTGGTATATGCCGTTCTCCACGCGAATCGCGTAATACGTGCTGTTCGAGGTCTTGGCGTAGAACATCCCGTAGCCGGCCCGCACCATGGTGTTCTTCAGCGGCTGCCAGGCGATGCCCAGCCGTGGCGCGAACTGAGTCCCGGCAATGTTGATGGTGGAGGTGTACTGGGTCAGCAAAGGGGTGTTAGTATTGGGCTTGGGCGGCTGGGGAACCTGCTGGATCTCGTACCGCACGCCGGCGTTGATGGTCAGGTTGGGCCGGACCTTCCAACTGTCCTCCGCGAAAGCCGCGGCGTCGTTGTCCCAGAAATCGTCCTTGCCGACGCCGGTGATCGGGTCGGTCACCTGGGCGAAGCTGGCGTAGTGCTTTCCGGTCTTGCCGTCGCCGAGATCGACGCCGTAGACGTCCGCCGCCCAGTTGCCGAAAGCCGTGGACGCGGCGCCCGTGTAGCTGTAGAGCCCGCCACCCTGATACAGGTTGATCAACAGCTCATGAATCAGGTTCACATCCACGCCGAGCTTTACCGTGTGCCTGCCCCGGGAGATGGAGACGGTGTCGCTGAACTGCCAGCGGTGCTCGTCGGGGAAAGCCGGCCGTGGCAGCGCGTTGGGCATGCCGTAGGTCATGACGTTGGCGATACCGACGCTGGGGCCGGCGGCGTTGGCGCCGATCACTTCGTCATCCACGCCCCACTGGAAGCGGAAATTGTTGAGGATGGTGGGCGTGATCGTCGAATCCCAGGTACCCACCAGGAACCGGGTGTGCGTCACCGCCGTCCCGTTCGCCGACACCGAGAGATTGTTGTACGTGGGACTCGGGCTGTACGCGTTCGGCGAATGGAAGTCGTCGAGATCGAAGTTGGCGCTGAAATGATTCGCCGCGTTCAACTGATAATCCAGCTTGCCGAAGGCGAGGTCCTGAACCGCCGTGCGCGGAAAAGACCCGACCTGTGCCTGCAAATAGCTATTCGCGGCGGTGCATTGCGACGAAGAAACCTGCTTCGGACACGGCAGCGGGAACGTGGAGGTGCTGGTGTAGGCCACCGGATAGACCTTGCGCGATCCGTCGTAGGTCAGGAAGTAGAAGAGCTTGTCCTTGATCAGGGCGCCGCCGGCGCTGCCCCCGAACTGCTGCTGCTGATGAACCGGCTGCGTGTAGATGCCCTTGGATTTCTGATACGAGTCGAGCGCGTTGAACGTCGGGTAGCGCAGGTAGTAGAACACGTCGGCATGAAAGGCGTTCGTGCCCGATTTGGTGGCCGCGTTGACCACGCCTCCGGCCGCCTGACCGAATTCGGCGCTGTAGTCGGCGGCGCTGACCTGGAACTCGCGGATGGAATCCTCGCTGTATGTGTAAGGCACCGTCGAGCGGCCGCGCGCTTCGGAGAAGAACGCCTGGTTGTTGTTGGCGCCATCCACGGTGTTGTTGTTGTAGAGACCGGAAATGCCGCGGTACGAAACCAGGCCGCCATCGGTGGTCACCCCCGGCGTGAGCAACACGAAGTTGTCCCAGCGGCGGCCCACGATGGGCAGATTCTCCACCAGCGTCTGGCTGACCTGCTGCGACGCTTCGGTCTTGTCGGTGTCCAGCAGCGGGCTCTCACCGGTGACCGTAACCGCCGTGCCCTGGGCCGATTGCAGCGGCAGGGCGAAGTCGATGGTCAGCGTCTGGCCCACCTGCAGCATCAGATCCTTCCGTACCACTTCGGCGAGCCCTTCCTTGCTGGCACGCACCTCGTAGTGCCCGGGTTGGAGAAACGCGGCGACGAAGATTCCCGCGTCGTTCGATGCCAGCGTCCGTTCCATGCTGGTGTCGGTGTTGTGAACCACAACAGTCGCGCCTGGCACGACCAGGTTTTGCGGGTCGGTCACCGTGCCTGTGATGGTCCCCGATGCGGCCGACTGCGCCAAAGCCTGAGTCCAGAAACAGGCAAACAGCGCCACGGTAATGACACCTGCCGTCGCGAACCGAAACAGTCCGCGTCCTACGTGATTGTTCATGATCGCCTCCTCGGTTGAGTTCTCGATTCGCCGCCTGAGACCGTTGCCAACTCGTCCGGATGGCATCCGTTCTGCTCGGGCGCCGCTCAGGCGTATACGGCCTGTGTTTGTGTCTGACGTGTGAGTTGTGTGTGCGAGAACTAAGAGGCTATCATACTTCGCGGTTGTGAAGACCAGATGACAGGCGGCCGCTGAAGGTGTTCGAGAGTCGCACGAATGGAGCCAGACGGGTACGATGTAAGCAATGGCAATGAGTCCCCCTGCACAGGGTCTGATCCCGCTGGAGGTGATCGAGCGGAGGATTTTCGTGCTCCGTGGCCATCGCGTTATGCTTGACCGTGATTTGGCGGAACTCTACGGCGTTGAGATCAAACGCCTCAATGAGCAGGTAAAACGTAACCGGGATCGGTTCCCGGAGGACTTCATGTTCCAGTTAACCCTGGAGGAGGGGAAAGCAGTGATACTTTCAAGATCGCAAATTGCGACCTTGAAGCGCGGGGAGAACGTGAAGTACCGCCCCTACGTCTTCACCGAGCATGGTGCGGTCATGCTGGCGAACGTCTTAAGAAGCCCTGTCGCCGTCCGCGCAAGCATTCAGGTGGTCCGCGCGTTTGTGAGCCTCCGCCGGATGCTTGCCACGCACGAGGACCTGGCCAGAAAGATGGAGGCCCTCGAGCAGAAGGTGGGCCGCCACGATGCCGACCTGCAAGGCGTTCTCAGGATTCTCAAGAGGTTGGTGGAGCCGCCGCCGGAACCGCCGAAGCGGCCGATTGGCTTCTTGCCACCGGAGAAGCGAAGCAAATGAAGACCACCAACTGCTATTCTTTTCGCCGCACCGCTACCATGCGGCAGCCTTCTTGAACACCATAGGGAGTCGCGCGCCAAACTGTTTTTGCAGGATTGAGCGAATCGGGTGAACCCTCGATTAGGCCGAGGGCCACCATCTGATTGATCACCTTCCCAAACGAAGTGCGCGGGACCACCGGATCTTGCCAAAACACAGGTGCGGGGTGGATGTCGAATGGATCGGCATTCTCCCGCGCCAACGAAGCCAACGTCGAGGCAACCATCTGGTCGTCGGCTCCGGCCCCAAAAGTCTGTGGGAGGACGCTCCTAATTATTTGCCACCACGTGACTTCATAGGTTGAAGTTTGTCCTTCGGCGAAATTGACAACGATGGTTGTCACCTCCGACCCGTGGGCCAGTTCCTCGGCCCCTGCTGGCGGATTGCGCCGCCTTGCTTGCTCCAACTCAACGCCCATCGAATCCATTTCGCGGCGCACTCGCAACAATTCGTCTTTCAGCTTTTCATCCGCAGCGTCAGCAGCCCGGATCCATCCAACCGCTGGCCGTGTCTTCTTGAGATGCTGGATGCCAGTGAACACGGCCGCAATCAACTCGGAACGGTCACCCCAGGGCCTGCAATTCTTTCTTTGAAGTTCAGAGCGAAAGTTGCTGAAGCATTCCCGCCCGGCGTCATTGCTTTCCGTCTTGGTTGTTGGCAAGGTCTCCGGCTTCGAGTGCAGCAACGCGATCGTTGGCTTCCCAGTCGAAAGAGCGTACTCGTATTCGAGGCGCGTGTAGCTTTTGCCGGTGGCGTTGTCGAGCGTCCCATACCGCCCGCCCAGAATGATCAGATAGTAATCCGAATCGTCGATAACGCTCTTAATCAGGGTGAGGGAATCGTCGTCGGCAGCCGGAAACAATTCCATTCCAGCCGGAAAACAATCGATCTGAAGTAAGGCGCTGATGACGGCAGCGCGTTCTTCACGAAGGTCCTCGTACGTCGAACTGACGAAAACCTGATAGCGCTTGTCCACAAGGTCTATGGTAGGCTTTCCGGCGAAGCCGCGCATGCTACCCTGAGTACTAATCGATGATTCGCGCTTACCGCGGGAAGCTGCCCGCGATTGCCCCGTCCGCCTACGTGGACGCCAGTGCCCAGGTGATTGGCGACGTGACCATCGGCGAGCGCTCCAGCCTGTGGCCCAACGTTGCCGCGCGCGGCGACGTGCATTTCATCCGCATCGGCGAGGAGACCAACATTCAGGACAACTCGGTCCTGCATTGCGACGCTCCGGACTTTCCGCTGGTGATTGGGAATCGGGTCACCGTGGGACACATGGTGGTGCTGCACGGCTGCACGGTGGAGGACGACGCGCTCATCGGCATTGGCGCGGTGGTGCTGAATGGCGCGAAAATCGGAAGGGGCTCGGTGGTGGCCGCCGGCGCGCTCGTACCTGAAGCGATGGAAGTGCCGCCCGGCGTCATGGTGATGGGCGTACCCGCCAGAATCCGCCGCCAGGTGACCAGCGAGGAACAGGAGCGGTTCCGGCTGAATTGCCAGCATTACGTGGAAGCCTGCCGGGTGTATCGGGAAGGCGCCTGACCACTGGCGCGTGGAACGAACAATGATCAAGGCAGTCAAGGGAACGCGGGACATTCTTCCCCCGTCGAGCGCGGTCTGGAACCACGTCGAACGGGTAGCGCGAGAAGTGTTTCGTATGTTCCACTACCAGGAAATCCGCACGCCCATCCTCGAGGAAACCACGCTGTTCGCGCGCGGCGTGGGCGAAGAGACCGACATCGTCAGCAAGGAGATGTACACCTTCGAGGATCGCGACGGCAGCTCGCTCACGCTGCGGCCCGAAGCGACGGCCTCGGTGATGCGCGCGTACATCGAGCACCGGCTCGATCAAATTCCCGGTCTGCAAAAGCTCTATTACATGGGGCCGATGTTTCGCCGCGAACGCCCGCAGAAAGGCCGCTACCGGCAGTTCTTTCAGATCGGCGCGGAGGCCATCGGGTCGGAGTCGCCGCTGGTGGACGCCGAAGTGATCGAAATGGTGGTCGAGATCCTGCGGCGCGCCGGGCTCAGCGGATTCCATCTGTTGCTCAATTCGGTGGGGCATCCGGAGTGCCGCGCGGCGTTTTCGGCGGAGTTGCGGGAGAGGCTGAGGGAAGTCGCGCCCCGCATGTGCGGCGATTGCCAGCGCCGCGTGGAAACGAATCCGCTGCGCGTGCTCGACTGCAAAGTGCCCGAGGACCAGCCCATCATCGACGCCCTGCCCTGCATCCTCGATCACCTCTGCGCGGAGTGCCGGGCCCATTTCGAGACCGTGAAGGAGCAACTCACCGCGCGAGGCATCCCGTTTGAGGTTAAGCCGCGTCTGGTGCGCGGACTCGATTACTACACCCGCACCACGTTCGAAATCGTGCATGGTGCGCTGGGGGCACAGAACTCGGTGCTGGGCGGCGGGCGATACGACGGCCTGGCGGAAGCGCTGGGCTCGCGCGTGGCTGCGCCGGGAATCGGTTTCTCCATCGGCGAAGACCGTCTGGTGATGACCGTGGAAGAGGAGCACCCGGGCGAGTACGGCGACAAGCTGGACGTTTATCTTGCGCCGATGGGAGAAGAGGCAGCGCGCCACTGCGTGGGGCTGGCGGCCGCGCTACGGCAAACCGGCGCGTCGGTGGAGACGGGCCTCGAAGCGAAGCTGAAGCGGGCGCTCGAGCTGGCCAACAAGTTGCAGGCGCGCTATGCGCTCATCATCGGCGACAACGAAATCGCCGCGGGTGAGTACACACTGAAGGAGATGAGCTGCGGCGAGCAGTCCAAACTCAGCAGAGAAGCGCTCTTGGAGAAATTCCGAACACATCCCGCCCACGCGCACGGCTGCGCTACCGAGCCGCGAACGTGAAAGAGCGGAGATAACGAGTAAACAGAATGGAATCCGTACCTCTCGATATTCTTGGCGACCTCAGACGAACGCACTCCTGCGGCGAGTTGCGCGAAACCGATTCGGGCAAGCACGCCGTGCTCATGGGATGGGTGCACCGGCGCCGCGATCTGGGCGGCGTCATCTTCATCCACGTGCGGGACCGCGACGGCGTCACGCAAGTCGTCTTCCGCGCCGACAAGGACGCCGCGTTGCTGAAGAAGGCCGAGCTGCTGGGTGCCGAGTACGTAGTAGCCGTGGAGGGCCTGGTGGAAGAGCGCACCGAAGACACGGTGAATCCGTCCATTCCCACGGGCACGGTGGAGGTGCTGGCCACCAGGCTGTGGATACTGAACGAATCGCGCACGCCGCCGTTCCCCATGGAAGACACCGTGGACGGCAAGCCTGCGGATGTCAAGGAAGACGTACGGCTGAAGTACCGCTACGTGGACCTGCGCCGGCCGCACATGCAGCGCAACATCATGCTGCGTTCGCGGATCGCCTTCGCGGTGCGCCAGACGCTGGACGCGCAGGGATTCCTCGAAATTGAAACGCCGTTCATGACGCGCTCGACGCCGGAGGGCGCGCGCGATTACCTGGTGCCCTGCCGCGTGCAACCGGGCCATTTCTACGCCCTGCCGCAATCTCCGCAGCTCTTCAAGCAGTTGCTGATGGTGAGCGGCTACGACAAGTATTTTCAGATCGTGCGCTGCTTCCGCGACGAGGATCTGCGCGCTGACCGCCAGCCGGAATTCACCCAGATCGACCTCGAGATGTCCTTCCCGCAGGCCGAGCAGATCTTCGAGGTCATCGAGCCCCTGGTGCAGCGTTCCTGCGCGGTGGCCGGGTTCGACGTGGAAACGCCCTTCCCGCGGATGAGCTACGAACAGGCCATGCGCTCGTACGGAATCGACAAGCCGGATCTGCGGCTCCCTCCGTTCCACGTTCTGGAGGGCGATTTCTCCTCGCTGGAACTGGCCTTCCCGCCGGTGGCGATTCGCGTTCCGATGTCCGGCGCGCTGACCCGCCGCGAACGCGACGAACTGAAGGCGTTCGGCGCCGAGCGCGGGTTGCGCGTCTATGACGACCTGAAGAAGCTGGAACCGGCGATCGCGGAAAACGCACTGCGCGTGAGCGGCGCCGAAGAGGGCGACTACGTGATGCTGGCCGGCTGGGCCGGAGCCCCCAAAGGACAGCGGCCCGACTACACCTTCTTCCAGGCGTGCGGGCAGTTGCGGCTGTTCGCCGGGCAGAAGTACAACGACCGTCACAAGCTGCTCGACCCGCGGCAGTTCCGTTTCCTGTGGGTGGTGGACTTCCCCATGTTCGAGTGGGACGACGACGAGAACCGCTGGATGGCCGCGCACCATCCGTTCACGTCGGTTCTGGACGAGGACCTGGACAAGCTCACGGCCGACCCGGCGCACTGCCGCGCCAAGTCCTACGATCTGGTGCTGAACGGCGTGGAGCTGGGCTCGGGGTCCATTCGTATTCACCGGCGCGATGTGCAGTCGAAGGTGTTCTCCGCCCTGGGATTCAGCGAGGAGGAGGCGCAGCGGCGCTTCGGCTTCCTGCTGGAGGGGCTGCAGTACGGGGCGCCGCCGCACGGCGGAATCGCGCTCGGGCTGGATCGGCTGGTGATGATTCTGGCCGGAGAAACCTCCATCCGCGATGTAATTCCTTTCCCGAAAACGGCGCGTGGAACCGACCTGATGTGCGATGCGCCCGCCCCGGTGCCCCCGCGGCAATTGCGCGAGCTCGGCATCCGTCTGGCAGGCGAGTAAGTCACGCTGGCACAACGTGTTGCGCTTCACCTCACGTGCAAGCGTTAACAGTTAGCCATATCACATATAAGCCGAATTCATTGGGCGGAAACAACCTGTGTGGTAAAATCTGCAGTTAGGAAGTCAACCAATTATGCCAAGGAAAACTAACGAGTCTGTAACAAGCAAGACACGGGCGAAAGCAGCCAGGACCCCGGAAACCGCCCCTTCCGTGCCGCGCCGGCATAAGAAAGCGACCCCTGTTGCAGCCGCTTCATCCGATGGAATTGTCTCTACCGAAGAGATCGCCATGCTGGCCTTTTCTTATTGGGAATCACGGGGCCATCACGGCGGCTCCCCCGAAGACGACTGGTTCCGCGCCGAAACCGAATTGCGCGAGCGCGTGTCCGCGTAAGCGCCCCGACGAATACTTTTCTGATCGGACCCGTAACTGCGTGGGAATTGCTCGCCCGTTAGTAGCAATCGTGTGGCTGTTCGCCGGATGTAACTAAGAGTAACGCCAGGGAATCAGAAGCCTCTGGAAAGCGGGCTGCGCCCTCTCGGGCGTCTACCCACGCCGAAGCGTTTCATCGTGCGGGCGCGGCAGATCGGCCTGGCAACGCCCGGCCCGGCGCCGCAAGGCGCTCCATGAGTGCGTCGGCGTCCCGGGCGGGGATGGTCATGGCTGCCCGGATCCTCAGCGTCAGCCGCCCGGCGCCGGCATCGGCGAAGCTCACTTCCTTGATGCGGGCCGCGCTGCGCAGGGCCGGCGGGATGGCCGTCTCGAGTTTCACTTTGTCCAGTGCCTTCCCGATCTTTTCGCGCAGGGCGTCGGCGAACGTGGGCGAGCGGAGCAGCTCGCCGATGCTGCCGTCGGCCTGGATCGCGCCGAGTTCCGCGGCGAGCCGCACCGAGTCGCCGTCACGGACCTCGGGCGTCAGACGCACCTCGACCACCCCGTTCCCCCCTGCCAGCCGCTTCGCCACGTCCTTGTGAAACGCCTTGATGCAGGCCCATTTCTCGTAGTGGAGGCCGGCGCGGAGAGTGCTCGAGGGCGCGGAGGGAGCGAGCGTCGCCTGTTCAATCGCGAGGCGCTCGCCACAGCGGTCGTCCCGATTCAACTGCGCGCGCAGGATGGGCGTGATGCGGTCCTGCAGGTCGCCGAGGTCGGCGTCGATGATGACGCGGAAGACGTCCCGCTCCTGATCGGCCGAGACCTTCGCGATAGAGCCCGAGACGACGATGGCCACCGGCTGATCGTCCACGCTCAGCGACGTGCGCAACGGTGGAAGAACGATGGCCGGATCGCCCGCAACAGCGTGGGCGCAAAAAGAGAACCCGGCGAAAACGATGGTTAGAGTGCGCAAGCTAACTCAACGCCGCTGGCGGGTGTTCTGTTACGACCCGAGTGTAAGGATTAGTAAGCCGGACCGGCCTTGCCGCGCCAGAAATCCGGATCGGCGGACGAGAAACTGTCCGACACGAGGCTCATCCCGGGTTCCAGCCGGAAGAGCAGGTTCTCATGGGTGGCTCCGGAAGCTGGCGCGGACTCGCCAGTCGCGCCGGGCAGCCTGGTAAGCGCGTTGTCGATGGCCCGCAGCGACGCCAGCGGCGTGAGGATGATGCAGGTTCCGGAAAGCGTGCCGGCGACCACCTCATAGGTCATGCCCGGCAGATCCACGTTGGCTCTCTCGGCGCGTTGACGCCTTTGTCTCATGATGTCCGCGAGAGCGTTGGCCGTGGAGCCGGCGTGGTACATGGTGGCGTTCAGGTAGCGGGCCCTGGGAAGCGCGCCGATGGCTTGTTCGGGACGGTAGCTCCATGCCGCGCGATAGCGTGCGATCACGGCGGTCGCGGAACCCAACCAGGCTTTGTCGTCCGGAAGATCGGCAATCCCCGCCAGGGCTGCCGTGCCGAGCGCCTTGTCCAGATCTTCCACGCTGCCGAAATCGTCGTGGGTCTCGATCACCCATGCCTCCGGCGGTCCGGCCACCACGCTCATGCCGAGGACGGTGACCGCAGCTTTGGCGCGGGCGTACGGCTGAATCAGAGAGTCCATGTGCCCCGCCGAGAACCTGCTGCGAACGATGCGAATCAGGGCGGGCGGTTCGGACGGCGTCTGCGCGGCGGCGCAAAGAGCGAGCAGGCCAGCAAGGAAGAGGACTCTCATCAGGAATTCAGACGTGGCGCGCGGCTGAAACGTGGAGACGCTACGGCCGTTTGAGCCAGCGCACGCTGCGGGGAGGCGTCCGCTCGCACCCCATGCTGTCAGTTACACCGGAAGCGATCAGTGCGCAGGCATTACCGGTGGCGCTGCGCAACGCGAACTCCTCGGTGCTGCCCGCGGCGGTGCGACAGGACGTGCGCCCGTTGTAATCCATGCAGACCTCGACGCGGTACGTCGCCAGGTTCATGGTGGAGCGAATCAGCGCGGCCACCACGGCCCCGACAAAGGCCAGGGAAACCAGCACCCACCAGAGCTTCCTCAGGCGGCGCCTCCGGTGAAGAAACTGCCCATGACGCGGAACTTGTGGTAGCGCTCCTCGATGCACTGTTCGGGCGAGAGGCCGGCCAGCTCCAGCATGGCCTCGCGAAGCTGGTGGCGCACGGCTTCGGCAGCGGCATCGTAATCGTTCTGCGCGCCGCCCGCCGGCTCGGCGACGATGCCGTCAATCAGCTTCAGGCCGAGAAGATCCGGGGCGGTCAGCTTCAGCGCCTCGGCCGCGCGGGGGGCCTTGCCGGCATCGCGATAGATGATGGCCGCGCAACTCTCCGGCGAGATGACGCTGTAGATGGCGTTCTCCAGCATGTACACGCGGTTGCCCACGGCGATGGCCAGCGCGCCGCCGCTGCCGCCCTCGCCGATCACCATCACAATGACGGGGACGGGGAGACGGGACATCTCGCGCAGGTTGACGGCGATGGCTTCGGCCTCGCCACGCTCTTCGGCGTCAATCCCGGGATAGGCGCCGGGCGTGTCGACGATGCTGATCACGGGCCGGCCGAACTTGGCGGCCAGCCGCATCAGCCGCATGGCCTTGCGATAGCCCTCGGGCTTGGACATGCCGAAATTGCGCCGCAGCTTCTGTTTGGTGTCGCGGCCCTTTTGCTGGGCCACCACCATGACCGGCTGCGCGTCGAACCAGGCCATGCCGCATACCATGGCCGGGTCGTCGGCGTAACCGCGGTCGCCGTGCAGTTCCTGAAATCCGGTGAAGATGCGCTGGATGTAGTCGAGCGAGTGCGGGCGTTTGGGGTGCCGCGCCAGTTGCACGCGTTCCCACGACGGGTTGGACGGCGGCGGGGCGGGGGTAACGGACTCGGTCTGTGCCTGATCGGCCATGGTTTGTGGGCTCGGGGCGTTGGGCGTCCGCGCCTTCACCAGCATAGCGAAAAGCGGGGGAGGCGGTGCGGCAAGTCAGCGGGGAGGGCTTTGACCTGGACGGCGAGACTTGCGCCCGCCGCGGGGCTGACCCTCCAGGCCAGGCAGACGGGCGAGGACAAACCGTTTGCGCCATTTGCTTACGATCTGACGTGGCGTGCCGAGGCGGGCGGCGATGCGGTCATTGGAGAGCCCCTCGGCCGCCATGAGGATAATTCTGGCGCGGACAACATCACAATACGGTGACGTATACCGACGGGCGACTGATTCGAGTTTCCGTCGTTCGTCTGAAGTAAGTCGCACGACGAATGGGCTGTTTCTCGACGTGACGAATGCCAGCCTATCAGATCAGGGCATCCAGGGTCATCGAGCGGCTCGCAGTAATACGTCATCGTATTTCTAAGACTTGCACCCGAGCCTCCGATAAGACGCATTGAGGGACGCGCCCCCCGGCAGAACACTATGTCTGACAGCGTGAAAGAACTTCTGGATGAAAACCTGATTCAGGAATTGATCGGCGAGTGCCGCACACACATCGATGACGTCGAACTGGATCTGTTGAACCTGGTCGACGGCAGAATCGCCGCCACCCCGGAAGCGGTCAATCGGGTGTTTCGGGCCTTCCACAGCGTGAAGGGCGCGCTGAGCTATCTGGGCTTCGATTCTCTCAGGAAGCTTGCCCACCTGATGGAGAGCGTGATCATGCCGGTACGGGACGGCTCCATGGTCCCGTCATCGCGCATCTGGGACGCGCTGTTCCCGGGGATCGACTGTCTGAAAGCGATGACCGCGGATGCGGAGGCCAATGAGCGGATCCCCATGGAGCGGGAACGGAGCGGGCTGATCGCCATCCTCAACGGCGCCGGCGTTCGGCAGGCGCAACCGGCCGAAGCATCCCGCCGCCGCTATCGGGCGAAGAAACCACACGGGCTGCGCATCCTCATCGCCGAAGACGAATTCACCTGCCGCGTGCTGCTCCAGGGAATGCTATCCCGCTACGGAGAATGCCATGTCGCCGTCAACGGCCGGGAAGCGGTGGATGCGTCCCGCGAGGCCCGACGCGCCGGCGCTGACTACGACCTGATCTGCATGGACATACGAATGCCGGAAATGGACGGACGGACGGCTGTCGAGATGATTCGCGCGGCCGAATTGGCCGAGGGCATTTTCTCTTCTGCCAGCGTCAGGATCTTCATGACCACGTGCATCCACGAAATGAAATCGGTGGTTAGCTGTTTCCAGGCGCTGTGTGACGTCTATCTGTTGAAACCCGTGGAAGGCGACAAACTCGACGAGCACCTTCTTTCCTGCGGGTTGATCGTATGAACCGGACACAGGCACAATTGCCCCCGGCAGGGACACGCCCCGCCTCCGATGGCGTGTTCGATGGTGCGGCACTGCTCAAGCGTGTGCAGGGCGACAAGGATCTGGCGGCCGAAGTCGTCGCCGTTTTCCGCGCCGACGTTCCCGTGCAACTGTCCAGACTCCAGGACTGGCTGGCCGGCGGTGAATGGCCGGATCTCCAGTTGCACGCGCACGCGCTCAAGGGTGCGGCCGCGACGGTGGGAGCGGAGGCTATGAGGGAGACCGCCTGGCAATTGGAACTGGCGGCTCGGGCGGCCGACCAGAACACTCCCGCGGAGTTGCTCAGTGCGCTCAAGGCACAATTCCGAGAACTCGAGTCCATGCTCGATGAGACGGGTTGGTGTTGAACAAGGAGGCCGCGATCCCTTACTCGTGCACCGAGTACTGGCTCTGCGGCGGATTCATTTTGATCTCCACCGTTTTCTCGGTCTCAGTGATATCGAAGACGTCGCCAAAGGTCTGGTAGTTTTTGGCGATCACCTGGATCTGGATTTTGCCTTGCGGAATCGGCGGGATCTTCGCCTCGCCTTCCTGCGTTGTTTGCAGCTGGTACTGGGTCAGGATCGACTTGCCCAGTTTGAGCTTCGCGTGGCCGGAGATGAACTTGACGATCACCGAGGCGCGATCGACGGGCTTGCCCGTCAGGCTGGTCACCTTCACGGTGATGGTGGTCATGGGCGGCGCAGCCACCAGGGGAAGCGCGCATAGCGCGAGGAAAACGACGAGAGCCTTGCTGATCATGGATGCCTCGAAGTTTCCATTATGGCAGGGAACGGCTCAGGCGATGTCGCGTAGCAGGAAGCAATGTGAGCTGATGGCTTCGGCCGCAAGATAGCCGCTGCGCACCGCCCCTTCCATGGTGGCCGGCCAGCCGGATCGGGTCCAATCGCCCGCGAGGTACAGATTGGGCGCCGCGGTTCGCGTTCCGGCACGAAGTTGCTCGGTGCCGGGGGCGGCCGAGAACGTGGCGCGCACCTCCTTCACCACGTGCGCCTTCACCAGGGTGGCGTTGCGCACGGCGGGGAAAAACTCGGCCAGCTCGCGGAGTGCAAGCGCGATGACGTCCGGACGAGGCATGTCCAGCAGGGTTCGCGACGCGCTCACCACCAGTTGCACGTAGCGGCCGTCGCCCTTGTTGTACATCCACTGAATTGTGCGGTCGAGCAGGGTCGCGTTGGGCAGGCCGGTGACACTGCGGTCGAACCAGAGGTGGATTCCGGTGATGGGCGAATGGGTGAAGGCGGGGACATGCAGCCCGGCGTTGGGGACCAGGGCGGCCAGCCGTTCGAAGGGGACCGCGGCCACGTAGAAATCGGCGGCATGCTCACCACCGCCCACAATGGCGCAGCGGACGCGCCCGTTCTCCATCTCCAGCCGCTCCACGGGCGCGCGCAGGTGCAGGGTCACGTTGCCCATCTGGTCCCAGGCGTGGGAGCTGTACAGCTCGCCCAGGGGAACGGCGGGCACGCCCATCTCCCAGGAATCCGGCCGGGCCAGAAAGGCGAGCCAGAAGACCTGGAGTCCATGCCGCGCGGCCATGCGGTCCAGCTCCTCGTTGACGGCGCTCACCAGCACCTGGCCCCAGAATCGGCGGATGGCGCGCGGGGTTTGCCGCTTCTCGCGCAGCCAGTCGAGCATGCTGATCTGGTCGAGATCGGTGCGGGTGGCATGCTCGCGGCGGATGGCCAGCATGGCGCGGGCGATGCCCAGCTTGTCGCGCAGGCCGAGAAACTTCAGCGCGGCGAAACTCCCGGCGAAGTGCAGAGGCGCGGGCAGCACGCCGGCGCGCAGGACGGAGGCCCGCCCGCCCGGTTCGAGGAAGACGAACTGGCGGAAGAAGCGGACGTGGCCGGAAACGCCGAGGCGCCCGTAGAAGTCGAGCAGGTTGACGCAGCAGCGCAGCAGGACGTGCTGGCAATTGTCGATGGTCTCCAGCGGATCCGCGCTGCCCGGCGCTTCGTAGGAGGTGGCGCGGCCGCCGAGGAATGCCCGCGCTTCGAAGACATCCACGCGGAATCCGGCGCTGCCCAGAGCGGCAGCCGTGGCGAGGCCGGCCAGTCCTCCGCCGACGACGATTACCGAGGGCATGGACCGCAGGCCGTGGAAGGAAGCAGGCTATGAGGCGGCCGGCATCCGGGCTCTGCGCCCGCCGCCGCCGTCGCTGTTGATGATGGTGATGGCCAGCCAGAGCACCACAACCACGAAGAGGAGATCGGAAATGTCAAAGTCCATTGTGATCTGGTTCAGTATGCCGCGTCCAGGGCGGCTCGGCAAGCTCCAGGGGCTCCAGTACTGGCCAGGATTCACCTGGTTCTTCCGAAGTCAGGGCATTCCCCGAGGAGACCGGACCGGAACCGCCGGTGCTATGATCGGAAACTACCCTGGGGGCCGGCGGCTCTCCCTATGTTCCAGCGAGTCGCGACGGCCGATATGAATAGTGATGCTACCGCATCTCTGGCGCCGATTTCTGTCCACGGTACGGGTACTGCTGGCCCTGAGCTGTCTGATCACGTCTCTGGCTGCCTCCGGCGGCTCCATTACGGAATCGGTGGCGCTGTTCGCTGCGTACGCGATCTACTCCGGCGTCGTGCTGTTCTGGCGGAGCCTCGAACAAAGCGGCTACCCGCTGATGGCGCTGGGCGCCGATTTCCTGTTCTTCTTCCTGTACGCCTCCGGGAGCGCCGGCTACAGTTACTGGATCAGCTCGGTGTTCTACGCCTATGTTCTGGTAGTGGCGGTGATGCTGCACACCTGGCCGCGCGTGGTGATTGTGACCGGGGCGTCGGTGATTCTGCTCTACGTGGCCTCGCCGCTGCACGCCATCGTGTTGCTGCCAGTGTTCCTCTGCGGCGGCATTGTGGCCACCGTGCTGGCGGTGCAGAAGGCCTGGTATGACGACCGCCTGGCCTCGGCGGCGAAACAAAGCGTACTCTACCGCTATGACGCGGAGAAGGCCCGGGAAGGCGAGCGGCAAAGGATTGCGGCCGACTTCCACGACGGCCCGCTGCAGAGCTTCATCAGCTTTCAGATGCGCCTGGAGATCATCCGCAAGCTGCTGATGCGGGATCAGCGGGCGGCGGTGGACGAGCTGATTCAATTGCAGGATCTGGGCAAGACGCAGGTAACCGACCTGCGCACGTTCGTTCGCAGCATGCGGCCGGTGGACGTGGATGGGAGTCTTTCCTCCACCATAGGCCGCATCGTGGAGCAATTCCAGAAGGACAGCGGCATTTCGGCGTCGTTTGTCAGCACCGAGTTTCTGGAGCCGGCCGACCCGGAGGTCTCGCTGGAGCTGCTGCAGATTGTCCGCGAGGCGCTCTACAACGTCCAGAAACACGCCGGGGCGACGCGGGTGACGGTGTCGGCGCGAAAGAAGGACGGCGGGCTCGAGATCAGCGTGGAGGACAACGGCAACGGGTTCCCGTTCAGCGGCGTGTTCTCTCTGGACGAGCTGGATATGCTGCGGCTGGGACCCATCAGCATCAAGCGCCGGGTGCGCGGGCTGGGCGGCGAGCTCAAGCTCGATTCCCGGCCCGGCCAGGGCGCGGGCCTGCTCATACGGCTGGCCATGGAGCGCGCGGCGGCGTAGGGAGGCAGCCAATCCTGGCTGCGGCCGCCTTTCAGGCGGCAGGTCACACATCGGATCATCTGGTCCGGACACACGTGGATCTCGAACGCATTCGGGCAGATCTCGCCGCCGGCAGCGAGGCCGCCTGAAAGGCGGCTGCAGCCAGGATTGGCTGCCCCACAACAGGAATTCAGAGTCCGGCGGTACAGCTAGAATGGAAGAGCAGGCACCCATTCTCACTAGCGGCCTTCAGCTTTGATCAACAAACTCGTTTTTGAAAATCTGCGGCACCGGCCGGTGCGCACGCTCCTGAGTACTGTCGCGATCGGCGTTCAGGTCACCATGATGCTGACTCTGGTGGGCCTCTGCCGCGGGATGCTGCAGGACCAGGCACGGCGCTCGCGCGGCATTGGCGCCGACATCTTCGTTCGCGCTCCCGACGCCTCGTTCCTGTCCCTGAGCGCGGGCTTTACGCAGAGCTTCATCCCGTTTCTCCAGAAACAACCGCATGTGGCGATGGCCACGGGTGCGCTGATGCATTCCACCGGCTTCCTGTCGACGGTGACCGGGCTCGACCTGCCGGCGTTCGAGAAGATGAGCGGCCCTATCCGCTTTCTCTCGGGCGGACCGTATGAGAAGCCGAATGAGGCGATCGTCGATGAATACTATGCCCGTCAGCACAAGTTGCGCGTCGGGGATTCCATCACCATGCTGAACCGGCACTGGCGGGTTAGTGGAATATTCGAGCAGGGCAAGAGCGCGCGCCTCATCATTCCGTTGGACGTGCTCCAGGACCTGATTGGGCTCCGCGGCAAGGTGATGGTCATTTACGTCAAGCTGGACAACCCCGCCCACACGCAGCAGGTGATCGATTACCTGAAGGCGCACGGGATGGCGGATTACCAGATCCACTCCATGGAGGAGTTGCTATCGCAGTACACGGTGCAGAACGTGCCCATGCTTCCGGAGTTCATCGGCGTGGTGATCGGCCTGGGCGTCGTGGTCGGGTTTCTGGTGGTGTTTCTTTCGATGTACACGGCGGTGCTCGAGCGCACGCGCGAGATCGGCGTGTTGAAGGCGCTGGGCGCGTCGCCGGTCTTCGTTCTCAACGTGCTGTTGCGCGAGACCACGTTGCTGGCGATTCTGGGGTCCGCGCTGGGCATCCTGTTCACCTACGGAACGCGGTGGCTGATTGTGACGTTCGCGCCGGGTGGTCTGCTGCAGGCGATTGTGCCCGACTGGTGGCCTATCGCCGCGGGGATCGCGCTGGTCGGCGCGCTGCTGGGCGCGGCCTGGCCCGGGCTGAAGGCGGCGCGGCAGGATGCCATCGAGGCCCTGTCCTATGAATGATGACCCTATGAATGACGCGCTGATTCTCTCGGTCCGCGACCTGCGGAAGATTTACCGCGTGGGCGAGGTGGACGTGCACGCGTTGCGCGGCGTCGACCTCGACGTGAAGCGCGGAGAGTTCGTATCGGTGATCGGGCCGTCGGGGTCCGGCAAATCGACGCTGTTTCACATCCTCGGCGGACTCACGCCGCCCACCTCCGGCACGGTCACGATGGATGGCCGCGACCTGCTGGCCATGTCCGACCGCGAACGCACCAACCTGCGCAAGCGGACGGTCGGCTTCGTGTTTCAGAAATACAACCTGCTGCCCACGCTCACCGCGCGGGATAACATACAGATTGCCCGCTTTATCGCCGGGCGGGAGAACGAAGATAGCGCGGGCTTCGCGGAGATCCTGAAACTTCTGGGCATCGAAAACCGGCTCGGCCACAGACCGCGCGCTCTTTCCGGAGGAGAGCAGCAGCGGGTGGCCATCGCGCGCGGCATCGTGAACCATCCGGCCATTCTGCTGGCGGACGAGCCCACGGGCAACCTGGACACGGAGAACTCCAACGCCGTGCTGGCTTTGTTGCGCGACCTGAACGAACGGCTCGGGCAGACCATCCTCATGATCACGCACAACCCCGAGGCGGCAGCCTTCGGCCACCGCATCGTCAGCATGCGCGACGGGCGCGTCGTGCACGCTGCCGCAACATAATTGACTGCACCATAATTGACTGCAGAAGGGCCGGAATTGTTCCCGTAATTCGCGGATTTGTGCGCGGGAACCTGCGCGGCCCGCCTGGTGTCTATCCAGGCATGTTCGAACAATCCATTCTGGTTCGGCAACGGACTTCGAAACCGTGGAGCGTACTGCTCTCGCTCACCGCGGAGCTGGCCGGAATTGGCCTGCTCGTCGTGTTGCCATTGATCTGGGCCGAGCGGCTCCCCGCGTTATCTCTGACGAAAATCGCGGTGTGGCTGCCGCTCGCGCCAGCGCCAACGCCTGTTCACCCGGCCCCCACCGGGCGGCACGTGAAACCCAGTCCGTTTGTTCCTACGCGTGTCATCTACGCGCCGTCGGCCGTACCCCCGCGCATCAACTTCTTCAACGATCCGCCGCCACAACCGACGGGCTTTGAACCGTTCGTGAGCGGTGGCCAGAAAACCGGCATCGCGCTCACTGACCTGGTGGCGAGGACGCCCGGGCCGCCGGGACCACCGGTGGTGAAGCATACTGCCAATTTGACCCCGCCAGCGCCGCCGATACGCATCCGAGTCAGCCACCTGGAGTCGGCGACAGTCCTGTACAAGGTGATTCCCGTGTATCCGGCCCTCGCTCGCAGCACGCACATCTCGGGGACCGTGTACCTGCTCGGCGTGATCGGCACCGATGGCAGCATCCAGAGCCTGCGGGTACTCAGGGGCCACCCGTTCCTGGTGAGGGCCGCGCTCGATGCGGTGCGGCAGTGGCGCTACAAGCCGACCATTCTGAACGGCCAGGCGGTGGAAGTGGAAGCGCCGATCGACGTGACCTTCACCCTGCAGTAGGCGAGTACCAGCCCATCCCTGGACCTGCCAGTACGATGGTTGGGGCCACCGCGCGGCTTTTCGTGGCGCATGATTTCTGCAGGTTCTTTCTCATGAAATCACAGGCTGCGCGAATCGGCTTCGCCGCCGCGGCACTGGCGTTGTCACTCGCCTGTGCTGCAATTGCCGACACGAAACCATGCCTGGTCCCGGAACCCGGCACATTCGGTCTGATTGGTCTGGGCTTCGCGGGTCTCTGTCTTCTGATCCGCCGGCGGCGCTCGTAGTTCCCGGCGCCCTTATAGCGCCGCGAGCGCTTCCAGGACCTCTTCGGCGTGTCCCTCGATCTTCACCTTCGGGAAGATCCTGGCGACCCTGCCCTTTTTGTCGATCAGGAACGTGGTGCGTTCGACGCCCATGTACTTCCTGCCGTACATGCTCTTTTCCTTCCAGACGCCCCAGGCTTCCGCGGCCGCGTGCGCGATGTCGGCCAGCAGGGTGAACGGCAGATCGTACTTCGCCTTGAAGCTGGCCTGCGCCGTGCTCTTGTCCGGTGAGACGCCCACAATTACGGTATCCGCCTTCGTGAACTTCTTCGTGTTGTCGCGGAAGGCACAGGCCTCCTTCGTACAGCCGGAGGTATTTGCCTTCGGGTAGAAATACAGGACCACGTTCTTACCCCGCAGACCGGAAAGCCGGAACGGATTTCCGCGATCGTCGGCAAGCTCGATTTCAGGGGCCGGATCGCCTTCGGTGGGCATAGTCTCAAGGTAGCATCGGCAGCTATGGCGCCGGAATCGTGGTTTCGGACGTGAACGGCGAAGCCGGCAATCCCGCGGAGTTGTAAAGGTTCACGACAGGCGCATTCTCCCACCCGTAACGGACGTAACCCGGCGCCTGCACCTGCGGACTGGCCACCGCTACGGTATTGCCGTCAATGCGCGCGGCGGCTTTCACGAAGCGATGGTCGTCGCCGGCGATCTCGAACCCTTCCAGTGCGCCGCCTTTGGCCAGGAGCCCGTCGGCCGCGTGATCGAACCAGACGCGCATCCCCGGCCCGTCGGGAGCGGCCTGTCGAAAGAGCGGGCCGGAGTACTCGAGAGGTTCGCCATACGCCAGCGCGCGCGCCGCCATCGCCAGACGCGCCCCAACGGTTTGCTTGTCCGCCGGATGCACATTGTCGGGATTGCCGATATCCACGGTGACGGCCATGGCGGTGTTCGCCACCGAGAGCGTGCGCCGCTGCGCCTCCCGGATGGTGGCCCACGATTCCGTCGCATCCGACGCGAAGTTGGCAATCTGCACGAAGAGGAACGGAAAGTTGCCCTGATGCCATTGCGCGCGCCAGTCGGCAATGAGCGCGGGAAACAGCCTGGCGTACATGGGCGCGAAGGTCAGCCGGCTGTTGGACTCGCCCTGATACCAGATGACCCCTCTGATGCTGAATCCAGTGGCCGGAGCCACCATCCCGTTGAACAAGGCCGCCGGGCCCCACGACGCGGGATCGGGATTCCATACGTGCTTCGGCGCAGGCAGACCGGCCTTCCTGGCTGCTTCGTCCTCGCGACGCTCCTTCGCAAGCACCGCCGGGACGTCCGCCTGCTTATCCATCATCTGCGCGCGAGTGGCGAACGCCGGCATGAGCGAGGCGTCGGAGGAGATGGCGTCGAGGCTCATCCACGCTTCCACGACGGTCCCACCCCAGGTGGAGTCGATGAGGCCGATGGGAACGTGTTCCCTGGTGGCCAGATCGCGGCCGAACAAGTACGCCACGGCGGAGAAGTTGCCGGCAGTCTCGGGAGTGCAGACGGTCCACCACCCGTCGATGTCGCGCAGCGGAAACTCCGAGGTTTTGTGATGGATGAGGAGCAGCCGGATGCCCGGCTGGTTGGCCTGGGCGACCTCTTCGGCGGAGTTCTGCAACGGTGCTCCAGACCAGCCCTTCACCGGCATTTCCATGTTCGACTGGCCGGAGGCGAACCAGACATCGCCAATCAGCACGTCGTCAAGAATGATGGTGTTGCTGCCGGTCACGGTGAGCTGGTAAGGGCCGCCGGCGGGCGCGGGAGGCAGATAGAGGCTCCATTTCCCCAACTCGTTGGCGGCGGTGGCGCGGCTCACTCCACGCATTTCGACGGAAATCTTCTCGCCTGGCGCAGCCCATCCCCAGATGTGAATCGGCCGGTCGCGTTGCAGCACCATGTGACTGCCGAGGATTCCCGGCAACCTGACTTCGCAGGTGGCGGCCGGTGAGAAGCAGGCGACGAGGATGGCAATCGCGGAGGTTCGAAGCAGACTCTTGAGGATCATGATTAAGTACAGCATTTCACAGACTGGGGACTCGCGGCCACGCAATCCGCCAGCGTTGCGGCGATGTACTCGATGTCGTCATCGCTGCGCTCGTGCCCGATGGGCAGCGCCAGTGAAGACGCCGCGGCGGCCTCGCTGTTGGGAAGATCGCCGGCGGAATAGCCCAGATACGCGAAGCATTCCTGCAGGTGCAGCGGCACCGGATAGTAGATCTCGCTCGCCACGCCCGCCTGCGCCATGGCCTCGCGCACGCGGTCGCGCTGGGGCACGCGCACCACGAACTGGTTGTAGATGTGGCGGCAATCGGCGAGTTCCACTGGGAGCGTGATGGCGGTCGCCTTCGCCAGCGCGCGCCTGTAGAGCTCCGCGTTGCGGCGTCGCCGCGCAGTCCATTCGTCCAGATGGCGCAGCTTCACCAGCAGTATCGCGGCCTGCAGAGTGTCCAGTCGTGAATTGATGCCCACCATGCGATGGTAATAGCGCTTCTCGGCGCCGTGGCCGCGCAGCAGGCGGACTTTCGCGGCGAAGTCGGCGTCGTTGAAGGTGAGCAGGCCGCCATCGCCCATGGCGCCAAGGTTCTTCGACGGAAAAAAGCTGAAGCACCCGCAGCCGCCCATGGATCCGGCGCGCCGCCCGCGATATTCGGCTCCGATGGCCTGCGCGGCATCTTCCACCACCGGAACGCCATAGCGCGCGGCGGTTTCCAGAAGCGAGTCCATCTCGGCGCACTGGCCGAACAAGTGCACCGGCAGGATGGCCCTGGTGGCGCGGACCTCTTCGGCGGAAGCCGTCGCCAGCGACCGCGCCAGGGCCTCAACGTCGATGTTGTACGTGGCCGGGTCGATATCGATGAACACCGGCGTCGCGCCCAGACGCGTCACGGCGCTGGCCGTCGCGAAGAACGTGTACGGCGTGGTGATGACACGATGGCCCGGCCCCACACCCAGCCCCATCAGCGCCAGCAGGACCGCATCCGAACCCGACGCACAGGCCACGGCGAACTGGGCGCCGCAGTACGCCGCCACGGCCTTTTCGAACTCCGTCACCTCCGGACCGAGGATGTAGCGGCCGTGATCGAGCACGCGGCCAATGGCCTCCTCCAGCTCCACCCGAATGGGCTGCGTCTGCGCCGGAACGTCCAGCAGCGGGATCTTTCTGATTGCTGTTTCCATCTCTCCATCCATCATGTCAGGTCCACGTACACTGGGAAGAACAACATGACTCGATGGTTTGTCGTCCTCCTCTTCGGCGCCACCGCATTGTGCGCCCAGACTCCGGAAATCTCCGGCGATCGCATTCGCGCTCACGTGAAGTTCCTCTCGAGCGACCTGCTGGAAGGCCGCGGCCCGGGCGCGCGTGGCGGCGATCTGGCCGCGGAATACATCGCCACCCAGTTCGCGCTGTTCGGTCTCAAGCCCGCCGGAGACAAGGGCACTTACTTACAGCATGTGCCGCTGGTTGGCGCCACCACGCAGCCGGAGGCCTCGGTCTCTGCAGATCGCGGCGGTAAGGATCTTCGGTTCCGCTGGCTGGACGACTTCGTTGGCGTCACCGCCACGCAGAAACCCGACGCGCAGATCGACGGCGACGTGATCTTCGTCGGCCACGGCATCGTCGCGCCGGAATACAAATGGGACGACTTCAAGGGCGTGGACGTCCATGGCAAGATCGTCGTCCTGTTTACGAACGAGCCGCCGTCCGACGATCCGAAGTTCTTCGGCGGGAAAGCGCTGACTTACTACGGCCGCTGGACCTACAAATATGAAGAGGCCACCCGGCGCGGCGCTCAGGCCGTGTTCATCCTCCACACCACGCCCACCGCGGGCTACAGCTACGATGTGGTCCGCAGCTCGTGGGGCCGCGAAGACGGGCAGGTAAAGCTGGAACCCGGCGAGTACGCTCTCAACTTCGCCGGCTGGTTTTCGAAGGAGGCGGGCGACAAACTGCTGGGCCTTTCCGGGCACACCGTGGACGAGATGCTGAAGCTGGCCGAATCGCGCGATTTTCATCCCATGCCGCTGGGGATCCATATTCGCGGCAGCTTCCCCACCAAACTCCGCCAGATCGACTCGAGCAACGTCGTTGGCATGGTGGAGGGCAGCGATCCCGTGTTGAAGAGCCAGGCCGTGGTGTTCACCGCGCATTGGGATCATCTGGGCGTCGGCACGCCGGTGAATGGCGACGCGATTTACAACGGCGCCGTGGATAATGGCACCGGCTGCGGCATCATTCTGGAAATGGCGCGGGCCTGGGCATCGCTCGCGCACAAGCCGCGGCGCTCCGCGATTTTTCTGGCGGTCACCGGAGAAGAGGAAGGCCTGCGCGGTTCGGAGTATTACGCCGGGCATCCGTTCATCCCCGCCGGGCGCACTGCGCTCGATCTGAACTTCGACGCGTTCTTCCCAGCCGGCCGCACGCGCGACGTTTCCGCGGCGGGAGGCGAGCGGACCACGGTGTGGCCCGTGGTGCAGGAAATCGCGCGGCGCATGAATCTGAAGATCACGCCGGACGCGCACCCGGAGCAGGGCTCGTACTACCGGTCCGACCATTTCTCGTTCGCAAGCGCCGGCGTGCCGGCCTTCTCCATCGAGGAAGGCACCGATTTCGTGGGCAAGCCCGCCGATTTCGGCTCGAAACTCTTCGACGAATTCAACGACAAGCACTACCATCAACCGTCGGACGACTTCCACGAAGATTGGGACCTTTCGGGACTTGTGCAGGTCGCGCGCTTCGGCATGAGTATCGGCATGACCGTAGCCAACCAGAGCGGCCTGCCCACATGGCGCGCCGGTGATGAGTTCCTTCCCGTTCGCCAGAAGAGCGGGGTGAAGTAACATGGCCGCGCAGCGCGTGCTCCCATGGCCGGCGCTGCTTGCCCTGGCCTGCGCGCCGTGCATGCTGGGTGGTGCGCCGCCGGTGCGCGGGCTCCATCTGCTGACGCCGAAGCCGGCCGACGTGCCGCTGCTGGTGCGTTTCATCCGCGAGGCTCTGCCACGGGAAGGCGTGAATACGCTGGTCCTCGAGATCGACTACCGCTACCAGTTTAAGAGTCACCCGGAGGTGGCCGACCCCGACGCGCTCTCGCGGGAAGATGCAGCGGCGATTGTCGCGGCGGCCCGGTCGGCCGGAGTGCGGATAATTCCGCAAATCAACCTGCTCGGGCACCAGTCCTGGGACAAGGTGACGTACGGCCTGCTGCGATCTCATCCCGAATTCGATGAAACGCCCGGGAAATACGCGGGAAATGCGGGCATTTATTGCCGCAGCTATTGTCCTCTGCATCCCAGTGTGCACAAGATTGTGTTCGATTTGATGGACGAGCTGGTGGAGGCTTTCGGCGCCGATGCCTTTCATGCCGGGATGGACGAGGTTTTCATCCTCGCGGATGAGGATTGTCCGCGCTGCCGGGGCCGTCTCACCGCCGAACTCTACGCGGACGAGGTGCGGGCAATCCACGATCATCTGGCACAGTCGCATCGCCAGATGTGGATGTGGGGCGATCGTCTCATTGATGGAGCGGCATCCGGGGCCGGCAAGTGGGAGGGTAGTTACAATCAGACCTGGCCCGCGCTGGAGCGGATTCCGCGTGATATCGTGATTGGCGACTGGCATTACGAATCGGCCGTTCCGGGCGCGGCGTATTTCGCCATGCACGGCTTCAGCGTGGTTTCCTGCTCGTGGCGCCAATCGGACGTCGCGCTCGCGCAACTGGAGTTGATCCGCACGCTGCGGGCGCACGCAAACCCGGAAGTTGCATCGCGGGTGCTGGGACTACTGCACACCACCTGGGGCGACGCGGCCGATTTCATGCGGAACTACTTCGGCGAGCCGCCGGCCAGTCAGAGCGTTGCCGAATCCGTGAAGTGTTTCCGCGCGGCATGTGCGCGGTTGCGAGAAGATGCCGCGGGCGCGCCAAAATGAAGCACATGAGCCTGCGCGCGGCATCAGCTCTGTTTGATGAAGACCAGCTTGTCGGTCTTGCCCTGCGGCACGATGGGAACCACTTCCATCTGCAACGTGGCGCCGTCCGTCACCGTGAGCTTCCGCTTCACAACGTTGTTTCCCTTCGTCTCCATCATCACCAGACTGTCGCCGTGGTACCAGAGCGATACTTTGGCCTTGCGGCCGCCGTCGGTCATGGCGCATTCCTTGCCATCAGTGGTGCACTCGAACTCTGCGGTCCCGCCGTTGCGATCCGCCTGCACGTAATGCAGGGAATCGTCCTTCGCTTCGATGCTCAACGTCACGCCACTTCCGCCCTCGCTGCGGGCCGGGTCGATCTGCCATTTCCCGGCCAGATTCGGCCTGTCCGTATCCTGAGCCAGTGCGGCCGATACCAGCAGACCGCAGAACAAGATGCACACGAATCGCATCGCACGCAACCTCCCGGGCGAATAACACGCCGGACGCGAGCATATCACCGCGCAACATCTCACGCAATGGCGATCTTATGAGCCTGTTTGAAATCGCCAGGGTACCGACGGCCGGGAACGCGGTGATTCACCTCAACGCCGCGGACAACGTTGCCATCGCGCGCGTGCCCCTGCAGCCGGGCCAGACCGTGCGCGCCGGAGAGACCGGCATCCGGGTCGCGCAGGTGGTGCCCGTCGGCCACAAGATTTCGCTTCGTCTGATTGCCAGCGGCACGCACGTGATTCGCTACGGACAACCGATCGGTCGCGCACGGGCGAACATCGGCCCGGGCGAGCACGTCCACACGCACAATGTCGCCTACGAAGAACATCAGCTTGACTACGAATTCCCGAGCATCGAACTGCCGCTGCCGGGCCCGCGAAAAGACGCACCGTCGTTTCTCGGCTACCCGCGCGCGGACGGACGCGCCGGGACGCGGAACTACATCGCCGTGGTCGCCGCATCCAACTGTGCCGCGCACGTGGCCACGCTCATCGGCCAAAGTTACGATCGCGCGTCTCTGCCCGAGAACGTGGACGGCGTGGTGGCCTTTCCGCACGGCGAGGGTTGCGCGCACACCATCGGGCCCGACACCGATCAGCTTCGCCGTACCCTGGCGGGCGTGCTCGATCACCCGAATATCTCCGCCGCGGTGATTCTGGGTCTCGGCTGCGAGACGAATCAGATCGAACATTACCTCGGTCCGGAGGCCACAGGGACCGAACGGCTGGTCGGCCTGACCATCCAGGAAAGCGGGGGCACGTGCGCCACCGTCGAAGCCGCCCGCAGGCAGATCGATCGTCTCATCGAGCGCGCCGCCGCCGAACGCCGCGAAGAGACCAGCGCCGCGAAGATTGTCCTCGGCCTGAATTGCGGCGGATCCGACTCGTTCAGCGGCGTCACCGCCAACCCGGCGCTGGGCGTCTGCTCCGATCTGCTGTCCGCCATCGGCGCCACCGTCGTGCTGGCCGAAACCACCGAGACGTTCGGGGCCGAGCACCTGCTGATCGCCCGCGCGCGCAACCGCGCCGTGGCCGAACGCTACCTCGGCTTCGTTCGCGAATACAAGGACTATCTGCGCAGAATGGGCGGCAGCTTCGACGACAATCCGTCACCCGGCAACAAAGCCGGCGGGCTGACGAACATTGTCGAGAAATCCCTGGGCGCGGTGGCCAAGGCGGGGAGCACCGCCATGAACGAAGCAGTCGACTACGCGGAGCGCGTGCACGGGCCGGGTTTCGTGTTCATGAATACTCCCGGTTACGACCCGGTCTCGCTCACCGGGCTTGCGGCCGGTGGCGTGAATCTGATCGCATTCACCACCGGGCGCGGCAGCGCGATCGGTTTTCCCTCCATCCCGGTGATCAAAATCGCGACCAACTCCGCGACGTGGCGGCGCATGCGCGACAACATGGACAGCAACGCCGGACGCATCGCCGATGGGGAAGCCACCGTCGCTCAGATTGGCCACGAGATCTTCGAGATGGTGCTGCGGGTGGCCTCCGGCGAGCGCACCTGCAGCGAACGCCTCGGACACAGCGAGTTCGTGCCCTGGCGCATCGGCCCGGTGCTGTAGTATCTAAGATGGCGGTGCGAAAGGAGAGTCCGTCCTTATGAGCCTCAAGATCAATATCCGGGAGACCCCGGAAGCCGTGATTCTGGACATGAAAGGCCAGATCACTCTCGGCGAATCGCTGATGGATTTTCGGGATACGATCCGCGAATCGCTCGCCGGCGACCAGAAGAACATTCTGTTGAATCTCGCGGACGTCACCTACATCGACAGCTCGGGTTTGGGCCAACTGGTGGGCAGCTATGCAACGGTGACCAATGGCGGGGGCCGGATGAAGCTGCTGCACCTGCAAAAAAAGGTCAACGATCTGCTGCAGGTCACCAAGCTGCTGAGCGTCTTTGAGGCTTACGAGAGCGAGGCGGCAGCGCTCCGTAGCTTCAAGGCATCGAAGTAAACGCGCGAGCCGGTAGTCAACGCGGGGATTTGTACGCGATCATCGGCAGGGACCAGGTTTCCTGAAAGATGATCCCGTATTCCCGAACGGTGGGACGGCAAATTTCCACCTTCGCGAACCCCGCCTTCTCGAGACGGCGCACCAGATCGGCCCCGGAGAAGAGGCGCATCTCCAAAGTGGTGCCGGGACCACCGTGGAAAACGGGGTCCTCGAAGACTTCCATTCTGCCGTCCCGGGTGCGGTTGTGGACCTGCCACCGGCAGTTCTTCTGCACGATCTGGTAGTCGAACAGATCCGGGTAATGCTCCTGCGTAACATCTCCGATCCAGGGAACCGTAATGAACGCGATGCCGTTGGGCTTCAGCAGTTGGCACAAGTTCACCAGCGCGGCGTCGACCGGTGGAACCACGTGTTCCAGAACTTCGGTGGCGATCACGAAATCGTAGCGGCCTTTGCGGTCCTCCGGCAGGTTGCCGATATCAAGGCGAGGCTCGGTATGAAAGAACGTGTTGGTGTAGTTGAAGCAGCGCGCCAACGGGCCAGCATAGCCTTCCCAGTCGCTGAGGCCGAGACCGCTGATATCCTTTCGAACCGGGAAGCGCTTCAGCGGAAGGCTTCGATCGCCGAGCGCCTCGGAAACCGCGTGGACGATCCATCGGAAGCGCACGTTGGAATCGCAATGGTCGCAGCTCGGTTTCTCGCGGTCCATCTGTTCGTAGGATTTCGTGTTCGCGGCCGAACAGACGTTGCAGTGGAAGCGGATGATTTCGCCCTGCCCCACGGCACGATCGGAACGCACGAGTCTTCTGATCCATCGGCGCGCGCGTGCTCGCAGGGAGTGAATCATGGTCGCTGTCGAGTCATTTTCTCATACGGCGCTCTTTATACTCAAAAGTGGCGATGGCACAATCACCTGTTCGGCTCGGCTCCGATTTCAAAGAGAAGGTCTGGGGCTCTTCGAATCTGGAACCCTGGTATGCAAGCGACGGACGGCTTATCGGTGAAGTGTGGTTCACTCACTCGCAGCCCTTGCCGCTTCTGGTGAAGTTCATCTTCACCGAAGAGAACCTCTCCGTGCAGGTGCATCCCAATGACGCGTTCGCCGGGGAGCACGAACACTCCCGTGGCAAGACGGAGATGTGGCACATCCTGCGCGCGGCGCCCGGGGCCAGGGTCGCAATGGGGTTTCGTGAGGAGATCTCCAGAAAGCGGCTGCGTGAGGCGGCGGTCACGGGCGAGATCATGGAGCTGCTGAACTGGGTGGACGCGCACCCGGGCGACACGTTCTTCATACCGGCAGGAACGGTTCATGCCATCGGGGCGGGCCTTGCGCTCTGCGAAGTGCAACAGCAGTCCGATGTCACATACCGTCTGTACGATTACGGCCGCGGACGCGAACTGCATCTGGACAAGGGCGTCGCGGTGTCGCACACGGGCGGCCATCCGGGGTACGCGCGCCGGGTTGCGCTCCCCGGCGGATCCGAGCTGCTGGCCGAGTGCGAGTACTTTCGGACCGAACTTCGAATCTTCGCCGATCCGATTGAGCACTGCCCGAACGGCCGCGCGCCGGAGATCCTGGTCTTTCTGCGGGGTGCGGGCTCCATCGCGGATCAGCCGTTCCGGCTCGGCGAAGCGTGGCTGATTCCCGCAGAAGGGCCGGTGACAGTGGGGCCTGACGGAGAAGTGGCGATGCTTCGCACGTTCGTGCCGCCATGTTTATGACAGGTACCCGCGCATTCATGGCGGCCGTGGCGGCGTTGGCCGGAGCCGCGCTGTGGCTGGCTGCCGCGCCTCCGGCTGCCGAGAGCCCCATCCGATTCGCCTACCGGCCAATCGATTTCAGGCTGGAGAGTTGTGAGACGCCCCAGCGCCACGCGCCCGAAACGATGGCCGGCGGCGTGGCCATCTTCGACTACAACAACGACGGCAAGCTGGATATCTTCTTCACCAACGGCGCCGATATCAAGACCCTGAAGAAGGATGCGCCGAAATACTCGAACCGCCTGTTCGAGAACGATGGCGCGGGCCATTTCAGAGATGTTACGGCGAAAGCGGGACTTGCCGGGACCGGTTACGATACCGGCGTGGCCATTGGCGACTACGACAACGACGGCTACGAAGACATCTTTGTCGGCGGCGTGTATCACAACACGCTGTATCACAACAACGGCGATGGCACCTTTACCGACGTTACCGTGCAGGCGGGACTTCCCACTAAGCCAGACCCCGAGTACGGTCCACTCTGGTCGGTGGGCGGAGCGTGGGTGGATGTCAATAACGACGGCCGGCTGGATCTGCTGGTCGCAAACTACCTTCAGTGGAACGGCGACAAGGAGCCCGTTTGCCTGGATAACGGCCATAACGAATACTGTCACCCGAAGTTGTACGGGAAGACGCCCAACCAGTTGTTTCTCAACAACGGCGATGGCACGTTCAGGGACGTGTCCGCTTCCTCGGGTTTCCGCGCGCATCCCGGCAAGAGCATGGGCGTAGGA
The DNA here is from genome assembly GCA_049510065.1 of Bryobacteraceae bacterium. GTDB lineage: Bacteria > Acidobacteriota > Terriglobia > Bryobacterales > Bryobacteraceae > CAWACP01. The sequence goes on along the minus strand of JBEKZH010000011.1, from coordinate 15,328 downwards.
GTGGCGGACTACGATCTGGATGGCCGGATGGACTTCTTCATCGCCAATGACAAACTGTTCAATTCGTTGTTTCATAACAAGGGCGGCGTGAAGTTCGAAGAGGTAGCGTTCGACGCCAACGTGGCGCTGCGCGAGGACGGCACATACATCTCCGGCATGGGTGTGGATTTCCGCGACCTCGACAACGACGGTTATCCCGACATTTGCCTGGTCGCGCTCGACAACGAGACCTTCCCTATTTACAGGAATACGGGGAAAGGAGACTTTGTCGAAGTAACTTCGCAGAGTAAGATGGGCCAACTGAGTGGGCCCATGTCCGGTTACTCACCGATGATCGCCGACTTCGACAACGACGGGTGGAAGGACATCTTCGTCTCCCGCGGCCATGTGCAATCGCTTCTGGCGTCGTCTCATATGCTGGTAGCGCAAAACAACACCGTGTTCCGTAATCTGGGCGGCATGAAGTTCGCCGCGCTCACCACCGAAGCCGGGTTCGCGGAGCAGGCGCCATCGCGGCACCGGGGTTCGGCCATGGGCGACCTCGATGGCGACGGCCGCCTGGACATCGTCGTCACCGCGCTCAGCGCACCCGCCGAAATCTGGATGAACCAGAGCCCGGGGTCGAATCACTGGCTTGAGCTTCGCCTGGAAGGCACGAAGAGCAATCGCGACGCCATCGGCGCGCGCATCAAGGTAGTGACGAAAAGTGGCGCTCAGTACAATCACGTCACCACGAGCGTGGGTTACGCCTCATCCAGCGCTGGCCCAGTGCATTTCGGACTGGGGAAGAACGCCTCGGCGGACCTGCTGGAGATTCACTGGCCGTCGGGCATAGTGCAGGCGCTGAAGAATGTGCCTGCCGATCAACTCCTGATAGTCAGGGAGCCGGCGCCCTGAGGGACATGCGGCGCCAGCCGCGTGCCTCGCGCGCCCGCGTCCTGACTGTGTATTCGATATAGTGCAGTTATCGCATGCACCGAAAACTCCTGCTGGCCGCAGCCTTCTGCCTCGCAGTCGGCCTCTTCTACACGCTGGTCGCCCGCCCGTGGTTCCTGAAATGGGGCGCGACCGCGGCTGAGCTGGCGGAGCCTCTTCCCGGCGACAATCTCGTGCCGAACGCGCGCGCTTCCGCAACGCGCGCCATCACCATCAATGCGCCACCGGAGCGCGTCTGGCCATGGATTGCGCAGATCGGCCAGGGAAGAGGAGGCTTCTACAGCTACGCGTGGCTGGAAAATCTGTTCGGTTGCCGGATCACGAATGCCGATCGAATTCATCCCGAGTGGCAGGACGTGAAGCCCGGCGACGGTGTCCGCCTTCACCCGAACATGACGCCGATTCCGGTCGCTGTGGTGGAGAAACAACGCGCGCTGATTCTGGGCGGGGCCACTTCTCCAGACCCGCGCATTCCTCCAGTCACCTGGGCGTTCATTCTGGAACCCGCGCCGGGCAATGCCACTCGTCTGCTCATTCGGTGGCGTGCTCGGCCGTCGGATTCCATCGCCGGCACCATCCTCAATAAGTACATGATCGAGCCAATCCACTTCATCATGGAGCGCCGGATGATGTTGGGCATTCGCGAGCGGGCCGAAGCCCTTTGAACTGAGGCGTCACGGACGCGGGTGCAGCAGGCCGTCTACTAACTGGAACCCGGCGCTGCAGCTCTCGCATTGGATCTCCGGCTCGCCGTCCGGCAGACGAATTCCACACTGGCACATCCAACCGGCCTGTCGGGCGGGCACGCCCATCACCAGCGCGTAATCGGGGACGTCGTGGGTCACGACGGCGCCGGCCGCAACAAAAGCGAACTGGCCGATGGTGACCCCGCAGACGATGGTGGAGTTCGCGCCCAGCGTTGCGCCGCGTTTCACCAGAGTGCGCTGGTATTCGTGCTTGCGAATGATGTGACTTCGCGGGTTCACCACATTGGTGAAGACCATGGACGGCCCGCAGAACACGTCGTCTTCGAGTTCCACCCCGGTATAGACAGAGACATTGTTCTGGATCTTCACGTTGTTGCCGATCCGCACGCCCGCTGCTACGAACACGTTTTGTCCGATGATGCAGCCCTGGCCAATGCGCGCGCCGGACATGACGTGCGCGAAATGCCAGATGTGCGTTCGATCGCCGATTTCGCAGGGCTCGTCCACAATCGCCGTGGGGTGGACGGAGTATCGCGCCGCCTTTGGCTTCAGCGCCACCGGCTGGCCGCCCTTCTTCAGCGATTCCTCGCAGGCCTGCAGAATCGCGAGAACTCGCAGGCCCTTTTCTCCGCTGGTTCGCGGCGTTTTCCTCTCCGAAATGCACTCGATGAAATGCTGGCATTCGAGTAACAACGGTTCGTCGCCGGGGATGGGAAGAACCTGCGCCTCCGCCTTGTGAGCGACCGGAACGCGATCTGTCCATTCGATCTGGTGGGGATAGAAAACCAGCTTCTCACCGTTCTTCGTATCGTCGAACACCAGCATGCTACGGTCACCCACGACGACAAGTTTCTGCTCTTTGAACGGGTGCAACCAACTTACAAAGATGTGCGCCTGAACTCCGCTGGCAAAATCACATGTAGTAAGTGTCGTATCGAAGACATTCGGATTGATGTAACTGGCGCCGTGGGCGGCGACGGTGACCGGCTCCTCGCCGAGCAGAAAGAGGAGCGCCGAGATATCGTGGGGAGCGAAACTCCACAGGATGTTCTCCTCGGTGCGGAGCTTCCCCAGATTCAGCCGCGACGAATACACGTATTGGACCCGGCCCAGCCGTCCGGCCTGCATAAACCGGCGCATTTCCAGAATGGCGGGATGATATTCCAGCAGGTGACCCACCATCAGGATTCGTTCCCGGTCTCGCGCGAGATTCACCAGCGCGCGCCCTTCCTCCACGCGAAGCGCCAGCGGCTTTTCGACGAAGACGTCCTTCCCGGCGGTGAGCGCGCGTTCCGCCAGCTCGACGTGCCGGGCGGCCGGCGCGGCGATGACAATGCCCTGGATCTCCGGATCCTGTAACAGCTCGTCGTACTTCCTGGTGGAACGTACGTTGTACAGCGCGCCCAACTCCGACAGGCGCGCGGCATCGGTGTCGCAGATCGCGTGAAGGCAGTTCAGCCTGTGCAGATTACGAACCAGTTTGCTGCCCCAGTAACCACACCCAACCACTGCGACTCGCGGTATTCGATGTTCCATGATTATGGCGTCTCCTTCGGCCGCCTGGCGAATGCGCCGATCGCCACCGCGGCAAGTACGGAAAGAAAGGACAAGAGCGTGATGCCCGCGCCCAGCCGGCGCGCTGGCGTATCCACGAAGTCCAGGGTCACAACATGCTCACCCGCGGGAACGCCCAGCAGGATCGCGCCGGTGTCGCCATCGGTCGCGAGCGGCTTCGGGTGGCCATCCAGGGTGGCAGTCCAGCCCGGATAGTTGAAGGTTCGTACGAACAAGCGCGCGGCGTCCCTGCTCTTCACTTCGATCACGCGGTGCTGCGGCTTCCATTCGCGGATGGTCACCGATCCGGCCCCCCCGTCCAGGCTCGTCCGGTCCATCTCCGGGAGATCGTCGGTGCGCCCGGGCGCCGTGCGCGGAATGATCGCATAGTTGGTATGTTCTTCCTGCGGCTGGAAGGCCTCTTGTTTGTTGACCGGCGCCATGATTCCGAAAATCGTGAAGAAAGTCCCGCTGAACAGGATGGCCAGCGCGAGGACGCCGAACACGGCAAATCTCCCGCCTCGATTCGCACGACGGGAATCGAGCGCCGCTTGTACTGTCGCACCCGCCAGAAGCACTGCCACCAGCGTCGTAATGGCCAGCATACGCCAGGCGAACACGCCAATGTCGATCATTGGAATCCTGCGTCCCAGAGGAGCTGAGAGGTGCAGCATCAGGAAGCTCGCAAAACACCCGATTGCCGTCCAGAACACGATATTATCCCGGAGCGGCCGGGCAAGGCGCGCTTTGCCGATGGCCCCCAGCACCAGTAACGTGAAGGCTGCCAGAAGAATAACTGCGACCTCCAGGCGCCACGAAGCGTTGAGGAGCTGAAAAAACTCGAAGTACTGTTTCGAATAACCTGCGTACATGAACAGGTAGGTCTCATGATACGGCCAGATCTTCTCGATGATTTCGTGGCGAATGAAACTCTGCTCCACTGCCGCCGGATACAGATAGGCGGCCGAGAGGCCGGCGCCGACCGCCAGGCCGCCGCCAACCCACAACAGGCTTCTCCAGTTGCGGCGCAGCAGAGCCAGCAGCGGCAGGCACGGACAAAGGGCCAGTGTGAACTGATACGCAGTGGGTGGATGCGACCAGAGAAAGGCTCCGTAACTCAGGGCCAGCCCGGCAGCCGGCAGCAGTGGCCGAGTCGTCGCGAACAGCTTGTCCACAAATAGTAGGATCAACGGCATCCAGACGAACGACAGTAACTCAGCCAGAGCTTCCCGATGGTATTGGTCGATCGCGTGATAGGGAAATACGACGTACGCGATCATGGCCACCGCGGCCGCCGCGCGCGACATACATCGGCGAGCCAATAAGTAAGTCGCCGCCGCAGAGGCCAGCATCATCAACAAATGAGTGCCCAGCAATACCCGCGTCCAGTCATGGAACAGAGGGTACAGCAGCGCGGTGAGATAGTAGACACCCGGAGGATAGAAGCACGTGGTGGGAGCGCCGAAGCCGTAGTTGGTGTCTTCCTCCCAGCGCGGATAGAGTTCACCGGCGGCCAGCCCCTGATAGAAGTCCCGCATCTGGTCGAAGTGCAGGAACATGTCGTGGGTGACCGGCATGCGCAGGCCCCAGCGGCTGCCTCCGGGCAACGGCTGGCCCATGAAGAAGAACGGCGTCACCGCCAGTGCCGATACGAGAACACAAATGAGCGCGATCGCAGCCCGAGCTTTGAATTCACTTATACGGGTCATCGTACGTGGAGCACCAGCGCATTCGGGTCACTGTACACGGTGTCAAAGTCGCCGCTCGCCCGGGCCGCCTCAAGAAAGTCGTCCTTCGAGTCATTAGTAACAACGTACTGTGCGCCGAAGCGCCCGCGTATTACTTGTCCTGGATGCTCCTGCTTTCCCCTCGTAATGCTTTCGTACAGCTTCCCCAGATCCGGGTTGGCTTCCGAAAGATACCGGGGGTCGAGGCCACAAACGTAAACATTGCGCTGGTTGTAGTAGAACAGCGCGGGGAACTCATCCCAGCCGGTATTGAAGACCATGGAGCCGGCGGGTGTGTGCTGTGCGAGCCATTCCGCCGCGCCACGCATCGTGGCAGGGTCGCTCTCGGTGCGAACGTCGGAGCGCGCCTCGCGGACGTTCATCACCAGCGCCACGCCGACGGCAAGCACCATCGCCGCCATCGCCAACCGCTGCAGCCGGCTGCGGACCTGGGGGACCGCCTCGCTCAAAGTGAATGCCGCGAACAAGACCGCGAACGGCGGCCAATACTCCACGAAACGGCTCCATCTCAAATTGAAGACCAGAAACAAAGTTGCCAGTATCAGGAAGAAGAGCGGCTTGTTGTCGTCCCGCCGCTTACGGTAGTCGAACACAAGCAGGGCGACGAAACCCGCGGCACATAGACCGACGTTCCATCGGAGCGTTTCCCACGTGTCGAACGGAAACCACTCGGTGCCCGGATCCACCCCGGGAACTCCGGTCCCAACCATCCAGACGTGTCGCCACATCAGGATGAGGTTCTTCGGAGAATATGGATTAATCACCAGCCCCAACACCGCGCCAATAATCGTGGCGTAGAGTGCGCCGAGCTCGATGCGGCGCTCGCAAAGGTAGACAGTCACCGCATACGCGAAGGCGAAAACCACCATCAACGGGAACATGCCGTACATCCACACGAAGGCGAAAGTCAGCAACGCGAGCAGACGAAGCCTGCGCCGCAGAATCAGCCAGACACCCGCGGCGAGCAAAGCCAGCGACAGGCTGGGCGCACGCGTCATCGACATGCGGTAGAGGAATTGTTCGGAACCGGCGGCCAGTAAGGCCAGCCAGAACCAGCGGAACCGAACGCGATACGCGACCAGAAGCGCGAACAGCGCCGTCAGAGCGACCGCGGAGAAGAACGGGGCGGCCAGCTTCGCGCCCACGCGCAGGTCGCCAAACGTGAACGGCGTGAGCAGAACGTGGAACAGGAAATGATGATCCACATAGTCGGCCGGCCGCAGCACGGTGAGAGGCAGCCATTCAAACCGCGGCAGGTGTGGAGCCGACTGCCGCAGCATCCAACTCCAGCGGATGTGATAGTAACCGTCGTTGTCGACGATGGCCGGACCGGCGAATTCGATCCACAACATAAGACCGAAGCAAACCAGGAACGCGGCTGCGCACTCCAGCGGGCTGCTCCAGCGTCCGAATCGCCTGGTCATGGGAATAGCCGCATGCTAGCGTTTCAAGCCCAGAGCGAGGAACAACACGGGCCGGAAGATCCGGTACCAGTCGGTCCAGGCGCGCATCTTGGTGTAAGCCTGACCTCGAATCACGTCCGGGTATTCAATGGTCACGGGCACCTCCACCACTCTATGACGCAGCCGCAGCGCCTGAAACAGCAGGTATGGCTCCAGCTCATAGCCGTCCAGCCAGGGCTGCCACAAGTTGATGCGTTTGTCCGCGAACAGCGAGACGCGGATTGCGCGGAATCCGCTGGAAGCATCCGTGACGCGTCGCCCCACCAGCAGCGAGAACAGGAACGTGTAGGCGCGCGTGCCAATTCTTCGCGACAGCGTCATGCGCAGGAACTTCCCGCCGGCGGTGTAGCGCGAGCCTTGCGCGAACTCCGCATCGCCCGTGAAAACCGGACCGAGCAGTTGCGGAATCTGCGCGGGTGGAGTTTTGCCCGCGCCGGAGACGATCACCACGACATCGTATCCGCGGCTGACGGCGTAGTCGATGCCAAGACGGATGGCGGCGCCCACTCCACGATGCGCACCTTCGAGCACGGTGGCCCCGGCTGCGCGGGCGCGCTCGCGCGTCTGGTCTGTGGAGCCGTCGTCAACCACCACCGTCTCTTCCACCACGTCGCGCGGCACGGCTTCCACCACGGGCCCAATCCGGTTTTCCTCATTCCAGGCCGGCGCGATGCAGACCACGCGCAACGGAGTCTCAGGACGGCTCATTGCAGCTCCCGGTGAGCCAGAGCCAGGTTTGTCGAAGGCCATTCTCGAGCGTCACGCCCGGCACCCAGCGCAATTCGCGCCGGATCTTTTCGATATTGAGTACGCGGCGCCGGATGTTGTCGATGTCGCGGCGGTCGATGTACTCGGGCTCCCCTTCCACACCTGCGATCTTCATCACAGCGCGCGCCAGTTGATTGATGGTGGTCTCACGGCCGGTGGCGACATTGTAAATCTGGCCGTCGGCCTTTTGCGAAGCGGCCGCGAGCAGCGTGGCGTTCACCGCATCGTCGACATACGTAAAATCCCGCGTCTGATCGCCGTCGCCATGGATGCGCAATGGCTCACCCCTGCGGGCCGAGTCGAAAAACTTCGCGATTACGCCGCAATACGGATTATCGGGGCGTTGCGCCGGACCGTACACGTTGGAGTAACGGACCACCGCCGTGGACACGCCCTGGCTCTCGTAGAACGCTCGACAGTAGTTCTCTCCGGCCAGCTTGGAGACGGCATACGGCGTCAGCGTGTCGATGCCGTCGTCCTCGTTGATGGGCAGGTAACGCGGGTTGCCGTAAACCGAGGCGGACGAAGAATACACCACGCGCTTCACGGTGGTCCCCTGCGTGGCCAGCAGGACGTTCAGCGTGCCGCCGATGTTGGTTTCGAAATCGTCGCGCGGGTTGCGCGTGGAGGCGATGATGTTGCGGGCAGCCGCGTGAATCACCAGCCCGGCGCCTTTCACCACGTCGCGCACCAGAGCGAAATCGGTGACGCTGCCGCGCACAACCTCGAGTCGGTCGTGAGTCTGGGGAAGGTTCGCGGTGTTGCCGGTGGAGAAGTCGTCGAGTACAACGACGACTTCGCCGCGTTCCAGCAGGCGGCGCACGATATTGGAGCCAACAAAACCGGCACCGCCAGTTACTACGACGCGTTCATTCGTCATGGGTATCCGCGTGGCGCAGGCTCCCGGCCCGCGCGTCGGTTGAGCGCATGTTCATGGATGTTCTCTTTACAGAGTAAATGAAGCGGGGGACAGGCCGCAGCAGGACTTAGCAGCAGCCCATGCGAATCTCGCCGCTGGTGTCCATCGGCGGGCCGAAAGCCTCCACCGGCGCCGGCGCGCCGCGCATGACGGCCACCCAGCGCCGCGCGGCGTCGAACACCACCAGCAGCACGCCAGCAATGAAAAGGGCCAGCAGCGTCGAGTCGACGTAACCGGTGATCTGCTGGCCGGGCTTCGCGGTGAGCGGCCAGAAGATGTCCCGAATGGACAGCACGCCCGCGGCGATAGTGGTCACTCCGACGAACAGCATTGGAAGCGCGGTGATCCACGCATAGCGGGCCTTGCCCATGTTCACCAGAAACGTGGTGCCCACCGCCAGCGCAATCGTCGCCAGCAACTGGTTGCCCGTGCCGAACAGCGGCCAGAGGGTGGAAATGGTACCGGTGTAGATCAGATACGTCCAGGCGAACACGACGATCAACGTGGTCACTACGTTGCCGGGCAGCCACGCTGTTTCGCTGAACTTCCCGTTCACCTTCCCCATCAGCTCCTGAAGAATGTAGCGCGCCACGCGGGTCCCCGCGTCAATGGTGGTAAGGATGAACAGAGCCTCGAACATGATGGCGTAGTGATACCAATACGCCATCAGGCGATTCATACCGGGCAGACCTTTGAAGATCTGGGCCATCCCGACGGCCAGCGAAACCGCGCCGCCCGTGCGCCCCGCCAGCTTCTCGCCAATCTCGCGCGAGAACAGATCGAGGTTCACGGTGGTGAGCCCGAGCTTGCTGAAAACCTGCGGCGGCGTGTTGATGGCGAAGAAATCGCCCGGGTACATGGAGGTGGCGGCGATCAGCGCCAGTACGCCCACCAGCGATTCTGCGATCATCGCGCCGTAGCCGATGAACCGGGCATCGGTTTCCTTGTCCACCATTTTTGGCGTGGTCCCCGATGCGATCAACGCGTGGAAGCCGGAGATGGCCCCGCAGGCGATGGTCACAAACAGGAAGGGGAACAACCGGCCCTTGATGATGGGACCACCTCCCGACACGAACTGGGTGAAAGCCGGGAACCGGATGTCGGGGTGCACCACAAGAATGCCAATAACAAGAACCGCGATGGTGCCCAGCTTCACGTAAGTGGAGAGATAGTCGCGCGGCGCGAGCAATAACCACACCGGGAGCACCGACGCGACGAAGCCGTAGGCGGCCATGAGAAACGTGATTTGATGCGGCGTGAACGTCAGCACGTGCGCCGCGCTGGTGTGAGAGAACCACTGCCCGCCGATCACGGCCGCAATCAGCAGGATCACTCCGAAGATACTCGGGCCTGTCACGGTGACATGTCCCCTGCGCCCCCGGAACATCCACACGCCCATGACCAGCGCGATCGGGATGGTCATGCCGATGGTGAAGACGCCCCACGGGCTATCTGCCAGCGCGTTGACCACCACGATGCCCAGGCCCGCCAGCGTCACCACCACGATCAACAGCACCGCGAACATGGCGACAAATCCGGCGAAGGGACTTACTTCGGTTCGCGCGATATCGGCCAGGGACCGGCCACGATGCCGCATGGAGGCGACCAGGATCGTGAAATCCTGAACGCAGCCCGCCAGCACGGCGCCGATGAGCAACCAGAGAAAGCCCGGCGCGAACCCGAACTGAGCCGCCAGCGTGGGCCCTACCAGCGGTCCGGCACCGGCAATCGCGGCGAAGTGGTGGCCGAAGAGCACCCAGCGGGGCGAGCGCACATAGTTGTGTCCATCCTCAAACGCACGAGCCGGGGTGATGCGCCGGTCGTCCAGCGCCATGGCCTTCACGGCGATGAACGCACTGTAGTATCGGTACGCGAGCGCATAGATACAAAGGGCTCCGAGTAGGATCGGGAGTGTATTCATGGGACGACGCGGTTATCAGGATAACGTATTCGCCCCTACTTACACGCGATTCGCTCGATCAACGGCAGACCGTCGACGGTTTGTTTGGGATCGTATGTGACCGTGCAGGCTCGTACCTCTTTCGGCAAAAGGCGCGCCAGCGTGACACGCGTACCCGAATAACCGCAGGCGAGCCAGTACTGGCGCCCCGGGTTCGGGATGAGCTCCCAGCTTGCAAGCAGCTTGCCTTTGGCACGGGTTTCGTCCGGCGCCAGCGAGGCAAGTTCCTTCGGCGGCCCGTCGTAGAAGGTCACGCCCGCGAGCAGATTGGGAGCTGCATCCATCTGATTCGTCCAGCCCGGCACGGCCTGGGCCAGTGTCTGCGTGGTGGAGATCCGCTCGGGGCAGCGGACGTCTTCGGCGGCGGCAAGCACTACCGCCAGCATCACCGGAAGAAGGAGCAAGCAGGTTCGACACGTGGTCATAGGTCTTACTATTCAACCACGAAGGCCGCACCCGGACGGCACGCGGTCACGCCGAAGTGATACGATGCGTGCGCAGGAGTAGCCAATGAACATTCGAATAGCCCTTGCCGCTGCGTGCGCGGCGGCTTTGCTGTGTGGCCAGACCCAGTACCCGTTTCAGGACCCCGGACTGCCGTTGGAGCAGCGGGTGGACAACATTCTGTCGCTGATGACGGTGGACGAGAAGATCAAATGCCTGGAGTTCGAGTCCGGCGTGCCCCGCCTGCACATTCCCAGCGCGGGATGGTCGGAAGGCCTTCACGGGCTGGTTCGCAAAGGAGACTTCGGCGGGAAGGCGATTCCCACCACGTCCTTCGCGCAGGTGATCGGGATGGCCGAGACCTGGGATGCGGATCTGATCCGCCGCGCCGGCGCCGTGCAGGGATACGAAGCTCGCTATATCTACCAGAACGAGAAATACAAGGACAATGTACTGATTGTCTGGGGACCCAATGCGGATCTGGCTCGCGACCCGCGCTGGGGGAGAAACGACGAGAGTTACGGCGAAGATCCGTTCTTCACCGGAACCATGTCGGCCGCCTTCATCCGCGGGATGCAGGGGGACAATCCGAAGTACTGGCAGGCTGCTTCGCTCATGAAGCATTTCCTCGCCAACAGCAATGAGACAACGCGTGGTAAGTCCTCGTCCGACTTCGACGAGCGGTTACTACGTGAGTATTACTCCGTGCCGTTCCGCATGGGAGTCGCAGAGGGCGGATCAAAGAGCTTCATGGCGGCCTACAACGCGTGGAATGGCGTGCCCATGACGGTGCACCCCATCCTGAAGAGCCTCGCGGTGAAGGAGTGGGGAGCCGATGGAATCATCTCCTCGGACGCCACAGCCGTGGAACTCATGGTCAACCAGCGTAAGTACTTCAAGACCCAGGAAGAGGCGACTGCGGCAACCATCAAAGCTGGCATTGGCCAGATCCTGGCGTTCTACCTCAACACTCCGAAGCAGGTGAAGCAGGCGCTGGCCGATCACTCACTTACCGAAGCGGATATCGACGCCGCTCTCCGAGGTAAGTACAGAACCCTGGTCCGGTTGGGACTGCTGGACCCGCCGTCCATGGTTCCCTGGTCCACCGTCGGCAGCGCCGGCGAACCCGAACCCTGGACGACGGAGAAGCACAAGAGCGTGGCCCGTGAAGTCGCTCGCGAATCGGTGGTGCTTCTGAAGAACGCCAACGGCCTGCTGCCGCTGAACCGGGAGGCAATCAAGTCCATCGCGGTGATTGGTCCGCACGCGAACGAAGTTCTGATCGACCTCTACGGCGGCCGGCCTCCTTATACCGTGACGCCGCTGCAGGGAATCAAGGATAAGGTGGCGCCCGGTACGGCCGTCAACTATGCCGCCACTAACGAGAACGACGCCGCGGTGAAGGCGGCCAAAGCCTCCGATGTCGCGGTGGTGGTGGTGGGCAATCATCCAACCTGCAATGCGGGCAGTAACCTCGCAGCCATCTTTAACATGGATGTGTCCAGCAAGCCCTGCGCGGATCCGGGCGAAGGCAGAGAGGGGCGAGATCGGGCGTCGATCGATCTCTCGCAGGAGGACCTAGTCAAACAGGCGTACGCAGCCAATCCGAAGACCGTCGTCGTGCTGGTGTCGAGCTTCCCGTACGCGATCAACTGGACCCAGGCGAATGTCCCGGCCATCCTGCACATGACCCACGCGGCGCAGGAGCAGGGGACCACGTTGGCGGACGCGTTGTTCGGTGATTACAATCCTGCCGGCCGGCTCAATCAGACCTGGCCGAAGTCACTCGACCAGTTACCGCCAATGACGGATTATGATATTCGTCACGGCCATACTTACATGTACTTCAAGGGCGAACCGCTGTATCCTTTCGGTTATGGTCTGAGTTACACGACCTTCAAGTACTCCAACCTGCGAGTAAGTTCCCCGCGGCTTCCAGCAAGTGGCCGCGTCACTGTCAGCGTCGATGTGACTAACGCAGGGAAGCGAGCAGGCGATGAGGTAGTTCAGCTCTATGTCCAACACCTGGCGTCAAAGGTGGATCGACCCAACAAGGAGCTGAAGGGATTCCAGCGCATCACGCTGAAGCCAAACCAGAAGCGGACCGTCCAGATCCCTTTGAAGGGCGAATCGCTGGCCTGGTGGGACGCGAAGCAAAGCCGCTTTGAAGTGGAGCAGGAGGCCATTCGGATTGTGGTGGGTGGCTCATCGACCGACACCAGGCTGCAGAAGACCATTAACGTAGTGGAGTGAGGCAGGGCAAGTGACGGACCCATAAGCGCTAAGATAGGCCGCAATCCTTTGTTGCCGGACGTGGCGCAGGCACTCGTGCCTGCCGCGCCGAGGCTCGTCTCGGCGCTCCCGCCTGGTTGAGCCGCGCTCGACCACCGGTAGTCTTCCGCGCGCGGCACCAGCCCTGCTTTCACCGGGTTGTTCTCGATATAGGTGGCAATTCGCTGCCATTCCTTTTCATCTCGCACCCAGTGGTCGTAGGACTCTGCCTGCCAGAACCTCTCTCCCGTGCGGCCCAGCATCGAATTCGCTTGCCGTGCCGTCGCCCCCTTCAGGGATTGCAACAGCCGCGATGGCGAGACCTTCGGCAATAACAACACATGGACATGGTTGGCCATGATCGCATAAGCGCCGAGTTCATAATGACCGAGCAACACGCCACGTCGCAGCGATGCAGCCACCAGGCGCGCGATGGGGTCCTGAGCCAGATACGTGAACCCACAGCGTGCTGCATCGAGATACCGATCCATCCAGACGAAAGCGGAGCCCGACGAGAGCTTGCCGGGAGGAGGATACAGGGCCTGTGGGAGACTGCCGTGAAGATGCCACGTCAGGAAGAGCCACTTTCCATCCGGATGGTGATGAGGCAGACGGCGACGGAATTGCTGCACGTGAATCGGTAGGTTATGGGCGGACAAATTCTCACCGTCGCGGAGCGCCGAGACGAGTCTCGGCGCGGCAGGCACGAGTGCCTGCGCCACATCAGGCAGCCGGGGGTTATCTTGGCGCCTATGGGTGACCGGCCTGCCCCGCACTCCGGTCACCATCACGCCACACCGAGGAAATGATTGCAGAAGTTGACCAGATACTTCCATGCCAGATAGTAAATCGCGAAAGCCATCGGGAACGCGACCCACATCCAGGCGGCGTTCTGCGCGATGAAGTCGATTCCCAGCAGCCTCGCCAGGAGGTACCCGCCCGGGATCAACAGAATCGGAAGCAGTGCGCCGTGGGCCCCGATGGGCAAATGCCAGCGATCGTGCAGCGCGAGATACGCGATGTTCCACAGACCCCAGGCATTCGGCACTACGGCCAGTGGGAAAACAGCGATTCGTTCTATCGGAATGGGCACGTTGAAAACATATCGCCCAATCAGGTACGCCGTGAGACCGCACAACATCAAGGGTGTGGGCACGGCGATTCCAGCCAGATAAGCACGGAAATACGGATGGTTGTTCATATCTACCTCACAATTGATAGAGCAGTTGCGGAATAATCGCGGGGAACATGATCAGGCCAAGCGATACCAGCAACAGAAGGGCCCGGTCCAGCCAGCTCATCGGCGCGCTTCGCTCATCCAGACGGCGCAGCATGCGCGGCCAAAGGTCGATGTCCTCATCCCGCTGGACCGGCGGGAGCGCCTGCCGAAGCATTTCCCGAAGTTCGTTCTCGGTTGGTTTCATGGTGTAACCTGCAATCTCCTCAGACTCTTCCTCAACATCCCGATGGACCGGTGGATGCGCGACTTCGCGGCCGCGACGGATATGCCCAAAGCGGCGGCGATCTCCACGTTGGACTCCTCTTCAATCAGCGCCAGACTTGCGGCCGCCTGCAATTTCGCCGGAAGCTGGCGGAAGGCCGCGCGTATGGCGTCGCTCAGGGACCGGTCCCGGATCGGACCCGGTGCCACCGGCACGTCCGTCGCGTCGAGTCCGGCCACCTCGCGCGACCTCGCTTTCAGAAAATCGATAGCCACGTTGGTGGCGATCCGCCGCGCCCACGCGCCAAACTCATGCCGGGCATCGAAGCGCGCCCGTGCGCGGTAGATTCGCCAGAACGTTTCGATGGTGGCGTCCTCGGCGAGCGATGCATCGCGGAGGATGCGAACGATCCACCCGAACACCTCCGCCTGGTGCCGTCGAAACAACGTTTCGAAGGCGTCGAGTTCGCCGGCTGCGAACCTGCGTTCGAGGTCCGCCGGTTCGTGGACTTCCGCTGCGGCGTCCATTTTTCCTTTCCTGCTTAACCTTACTGTGGATCTGGCCGCGGGGATTCTTCTTTAATGGACCGGAGTCTCCTGGGCGACCCGGAATTGGGTTCGATTCGTCGTGCGGAATTGGGTTCCTCCGGAAGCTCGACGCGTACAGCCTGTTTTCAACCAGTTACGGGGGTGCCGCCTCGGTGGCGACAGAGGCCGGGTGGCGGGATGGGTTCGTTTCGACACAGGGAATTGGGTTCGTTTCGCAATACGGGATCACCGGTGGTCTGGACCTCCGGTTTGCGGGGGGCTCGATGGCCGGATCGCTCGGAGGCTGCGGCGTAGAGTGCACATGACGCATTGACGGTAGCACGGGGTGGTCGGAGTATTCGAGCGGCGATGGTGTTTTGATTGGTGTGGGTTGTTGGGAACGTCGTGGCGGAGATCCCAATCTTCCCGGAACCCGACTTGGGGCCCTCCAGGCAGAACCCAAGCAGTTTCCGAGTGGCGCGTAAACCAGGACTTTACCGCCTCCTGATCGGCTACACTAGCTCTGACGTTAACCTGATCGGGCCGACAGGAGGGTACCGTGCGTTTTGCTTCGATTGTTGTTCTTGGA
>JBEKZH010000109.1:0-11920 GCA_049510065.1 Bryobacteraceae bacterium | reverse complement strand
AACACAGCGTCATTAGTGATTGCGGATAGAACCACTCCGTCACCGTCGCGGCTCGGTGCCTGCGTTTCCGAGCCGCGACAGTAAGGGAGCGGATGCGCAAGTACTTATGACGCTGTGTTTAGCTTCCGATATTGCCGGTTAACGGGCCACAACCGACGCCTGGATGCCGGCATCGATCCATTGCCGCATGCGGCGGAAGTGTCCGCCCTTCCAGTAAGCGCGGCCGCAATCCGGGCAGCGCCGGAACTCTTCGTGCAACAGGGCAACCTGGGCAGGAATCTGATGGCGCACCTGGTCTTTGCCTGCCTGCGCCAGCAGCGTGTTGCATCGCAGGCACCGCGAGAAGGGCTTTGCCAGGCGCTCCAGATCAAAACGGCGGACCACTTCCGCGAGTTGCTGCCGCGGTTGGGTTGTCCGGAGGTAGTATCCGTGCGTCACGGAGCCGCGTTTGAGGAGACCCACATCGCGGGTCAACAGAATCCGGCGTTCGTGGCGCGAGACCTCCGCCAGACACTCGTCAGCGCAACGGTTCCGATACAGAGTGTCGAATCCCAACATCCGCAGGTATGCGGCCAGGCGGCCGAGGTGCACATCGAGTACGAACCGGGGATCACGTAGCGGCTCCGGCCGCAATCGGGTCAGTCCGGCGATGTCCAACGCCTCGAAGACCGGATAAACACTGATCCGGTCGCCGTCCTGAACCCGGTAGGCGAAATCCACCGATTGTCCGTTGACCAGGATCAGATCGACCTCCGTGTGGGGCACGCCGAACGACTCGATGCGGTCCTTGACGGTTGCGACATCCAGGAAGCCATATGCGAACTTCGTGAAACGGCGCTCGGGCAGCAGAAAGTCGTTGAGTTCTGCGTAGAAGCGGAAGTTCGCAACAGGCATGACATTGGCCAGTGCCCTGTTTGGGCATACCGGCCAGTAGCGAGTGTACACCCAGCAGCTTCCGGCTGCGGAGCAGCGCGATAATCTGGCATGGGGTTCCTGTTATGTCTTTTCAGCTTGTCTCCAATTCATTTGCGGAAGGCGGATGGATTCCGGAATTGCACTCGTGCAAAGGTGCCGATCTCTCACCGTCGCTGGAATGGAGCGGTGAACCGGGGGACGTGCGCAGTTTCGCGCTCCTGGTCGAAGATCCGGACGCACCTTCCGGCACGTTCTGTCACTGGCTCGTATATGATATCCCGCCGGACGTGCATGATTTGGCACAGGGTTTCAAGCCCGGCGCGGTGGGAGCGAGCGGCACCAACGATTTCGGCCGGCCGGGTTATGGCGGCCCGTGTCCTCCCAGGGGATCGGCGCACCGTTACTATTTCCGGCTGTATGCGCTCGACATCAACACTCTCGGTCTGCGCCCGGGAGTGGGACGGGGGGAATTGTTACGGGCCATGAACGGGCACATCCTGGCGGAAACGCAGTGTATGGGCCGGTTCCAACGGCGCTAGGTCTCAGACCGCATTATTCGGTGTGCTATGGAAACCGCTTGCTGACGCGCGCGGCTCGGAACTGAGCCGTGACGGTAAGGGAGCGGTCTCCCGTAAGAGCACACCATCACGCGGTCAAAGCCCTAGCTCGCGCCAGCGACGGCAGAGTGCACATCCTTCGGCGCCGCTCATCTGTGCCTGAAGGTGAATGGAACCGGGAATAGTTCCGTGATATGAGGCGAAGCGGCTGAGAGGAAATGTCATGGCCTCGACGCGCAGTCCAGTGTTATGGTCCGGCTCGCTACGGCTTGCGCACGGATGGGTGTTGGTCCGCGGCCCGAGCATGTCCGCAGCGCTGGTGCGCGAATTCATCCGCCCGGCCGTTCGCGCCGTACCTTCCTCCATGGCGCGGCGATTGGGTTCTTGCCGGATCTCGTTTCCGGCGGAGGCGCCAGCCGGGGTGGCCTCGCGATGGACCATAACCAATGGCGGGCTGGAAGTCTCGGTCACGACAGCGGGGTTCGAAGAGCATGATGTCGCGATGGAGTTGCTGCTGTGCCTCGGCCAGGGACTCTGGGAGAGACTGTCCGACGGGGAGTTCCGTGCGTACTGGATGCTTCTGGGCGACGAAATCAGCATGGGGATCGAGGGCGAGATCGACGAGCAGGCGCTTGAGGAAAAGCGCTGCCTGTTCGAAAGCCGATCCCATGCGAACAACGTGAAGCGGCTCACGCGTTATGGCCGTGCATCCTTCGCGGGGACTGTGGCCGAGTACGTTCACTCCCTCTGGCACGAGGTCACCGTTCGAACTGGGCCGGACTACTTGCCGGCGCCGCCGTTGCGGCTGCGCCTGGAGCTATTGGCGCGGTGGTTCCCGCCGAACCGTGGTTATCGCCTGTTCCCCGCGGCGCTGTGTCGTGCGGGGCCGCCTCCGTCTCCGCGTGCCTGTTGACTGCTCGGGCTGTTGTGGAGATCACCCGGCCTGGGGTCCGTCGATGGCCGTCGCCCGGTGGCAGGGACAAGCGGAAAACCGCGCGCTGACGCTCAGGCTTAGGCACTTTTGCATCGCCACCGAGATACGGAAGGGCAACCGCAGGGTGATCCGGCGCGTTGACCGCTGCTGCTGATGCGCCTGGTGTGGTAGCTGTAGGTAGTTGACTTGCGCAAACGTGGTCCTGGTTCAGTGTGGCAAGTTACTGCCACGTTGCAGGAGACCAGGGTGAAGCGAGGATTGTGGCCGGTTGACCGGCTAGTGTTGGCGTATCTTCTGGGGGTCGGCTTAATGGTCGCCCTGTTCCATCGCAGCATTGCACATTCCGGAACGATTCTGACCGCACACGCTGGGGGGATGCTCCTGATCGGCGCGTTTGCATTTGTCCCCCGCCTTCCCGGGATGCATCTTTTCCGGCACTGGTACCCGCTGCTTTATGTCGCCCTGTGTTACCGCGAGATGAGCGTGATCATCGGCGCTATTCGCGGCACGAGCTTTGACGCCACACTAGCAGCCCTGGATTTTGCAATCTGGCGCTGCCATCCGACCGTCTGGCTGGAACACATTCAGTCTCCGGCCCTCACCGAACTGATGCAACTGACCTACTCACTCTTTGTGCCGTCCGTTTTGCTGGTCGCAGTGGTTTTCTGGTATCAAAGACGTTTCGAGGAGTTCCGAAGCTACGCGTTCCTCCTCACGCTCGGGTTTCTGGTTTCGTATCTGGGCTATTTACTGGTGCCGGTGAAAGGACCGCGCTTCTTTCTCGCAAGCCTGCAAACAGAGCCACTTCGCGGTCTCTGGCTGTTCGAGCGTGTGCGGGCCACATTGGACGTGCTGGAATCGGCGCACTACGACTGCTTTCCAAGCGGCCACGTGGAGATGACGGTTCTCGCATGGTGGACATCGAGGCGGATCTCCACTGGGCTCGGTCGGATTTTTGCCGCCTACACTGGCTGTACGATTCTGGCCACGACTTACCTCCGGTATCATTACACGGTGGATTTGATGGCCGGGCTTGGCGTCGCCTGGGTGATCCTGGCGGCAACGCCTCGGTTGGTGCTGAATCGTGGACAAGCTGCAAATACTACCGGTAGACGATGAACGCGCCGGGCGGGAATTCCTTTCGTTTCCGTACCGCTTGTATCGGGGCCACCCGTACTGGGTGCCCCCGTTGCGCGCCGTGCAAAGAGAGCTCTTTGACCCGGCGAGGCATCCGTTTCACCGGCACGCCACGGTGCAACGGTTTCTGGCCACGCGCTCAGCACGGACCGTGGGCCGAATTGCCGCTATTCTGGATCCTCGCTATAACGAGTTTCAGAACGAGAATGCCGGTTTCTTCGGGTTTCTCGAGACGATCGAGGATGCGGCGGTTGCTTCAGGCTTGCTGGAGACCGCCCGCGAGTGGCTGCGGCAACGCGGCGTGGATGTGATACGGGGGCCGGTGAATCCTTCCACCAACTACGAATGCGGACTCCTCGTCGATGGTTTTGACTCCAGCCCGCGTGTGATGATGACCTACAACTATTCGTATTACCCGCAGTTGTTGGAGCAGGCGGGCCTCCGCAAGGCCAAGGACCTGCTGGCATACGACCTTTCCGCGGCCAACGTGAGGGCAGGCCGCGTGAACGCGCTTCTCGACCGGGCGAAGGGCGATGGGATGCGCACCCGGACGATCCGGCTCTCGGAGTTTGAAAGGGAAGTGGAACTCGCCTGGGAACTGTACAATTCCTCCTGGGCCCGGAACTGGGGTTTCGTGCCGATGACTCGTGAAGAGTTCTTGCACCATGCGCGGGAGATGAGACCCATACTGGTTCCGGAGTTGGCTCTTTTTGCCGAGATTGCAGGCGGGGTTGCTGGCTTCGCGCTGGCGGTACCAGACATCAATGAAGCGCTGAGGCATGTCGGAGGGAGACTGTTTCCATTTGGCCTGGTGAAACTCTTGTGGCATAAACGTCACATTCGTCATGTCCGCGTCGTGCTGCTCGGAGTGCGAGAGGAATACCGGGCCACCACCGCCACAGCCGGCCTCTATGGGTCGCTGATCCGCGAGGGCATTCGGCTGAACTACCTGGGCGCAGAAGGCTCCTGGGTGCTGGAGGACAACGTGTTGATGAGGAGAGCCATCGAGTCGATGGGCGGCACCGTGTACAAGACCTACAGGATCTATGAATGGAAGTGAAGCGAGGCGGTAACTGGCGGGCGCCGGGACCGGCGAGGCAGCCGACGCGCTTGGCCTCACGCGCATTCAGTTTCTCGACCTGCTGCGCCGCACCGGTATCGAATTCCGGGTGGAACTCGACGACGAAGATTTCGCTGGGCTTCGTCAGAGGCGCGATGAACATGCGCGCCAGGCAGGGCAGTGAGTGCAGTCGTTTCCGACAGCAGTCCGCTGAATCCGCTGAACTGCCTGGCGCTGTTTCGATCTTCTTCGCAGGATTTACGGCACTCTGGTGATTCCCCCCGCGGTTTACCGCGAAGTCGTCGACAGCGGTATGGACTATCCGGTCGCCGTAGCAGTGCAGGCGGCACTCGGAAAGTGAGTCTTTGTGGCGTCGGCCCCCGACCCTGGCCACGTAGCCACACTTCAACGCGAGCATCGCCTCGATCCGGGAGAGAGCGAAGCAATTCTCGTGGCGGAATCGCTGGGAAGGGTACCGCTGCTGAGGGATGAGCGCCGGGGCGTGAAATGCGCCAGACCGCGCGGCCTCGCTGTGATCCGCACTCCCCTGATCTACGCCGACGCCAGGATTCTCGGCCTTGTCGGCAGCGTTCGCGCGAAACTCGATGAACTGCGCGCCAATGGATTCCATCTCTCAGATCGGCATTATGAAATGATCCTGAAGGAACTGGGGGAGTTGTAGTCTTTCCGTCTCCTGTTCTACTCCAATGTGTGAACTTCTCACAGCACTTTTCCACTACCTGCGTGCCTTCCCTTGTTCCCGCCACGACCTTGGTCTGGAGATTCTCGCCCTGCGCCAGCAGGTCGTCGTGCTCAAGCGCAAACACGCGCGTCCACCATCGGCCCCACGATCCAGGCCACCAACGGGGCCCGCCATGGCAACGACTCCCGGTAGGATGCACGCGCAGTACCAGGCCCCCTCTGATGAGGAAAGATGCCTGGCGCCGTTGGTTCACGCGGGGATTGTGCCTTTGATCGAGGGCCCGACCGCTAAGGGGCGTGCAAAACCTGTCATGGCGAGAGCAGAAGCTGCACGGAAAGGACGCTCGTCATTCCACCGGTGGCGATTCGCCGACACTTCCGATCACGAAGCGGTTGGTCCGACTCGTGCACATGAGAATAGGGTTGATCACGCTTCCACGAGAGGACCCACCATGCACGAGATACACCGGAAAGCCGCCGAGCAGCACGAACTCGCGGCGCAGGCTCATCGCACTGCTGCGGAACATAACGAAAAAGGAGACTACGCAGCCGCGGTCTGGCACTCTGAACGAGCGCTGGAGTACTCAGACCATGCGTACAAGCTTGCAAAGGAAGCCCACAACAAGTCCGGGCAGATCGTGAGCATCTAATCTCTCCCCAGATACTCCAGGGGCACATCGTCTTCGGCGACTTGTTTCGTGTGAACTTCGGCCACGTCCGCGTCGGGCGCATCTTCGACGCCGCCAATCGCTTCGGCCTCGAAGGATTGCCCCTCTTCAAGAAGTTCTTCGACGCTCTCTGAGCCCGCCTCCGCAACGTCCGACAATCCCTGGGTGTCGCCAGACTGGCCGGCTGAACCCGTCCCGCCTTCGTTTCTGGCCGGCGCGCTGTCGTAACTTCGAACACGTTGATCGTCTTCTCTGCTCATGCCTTTGTGGATGCACTTCACGCGCCATCTGTTACACGGCACGGCGGCCGTCCCCAGTCTTTTGGTCTCAAAGCTGCTCACGGCAGGCTAAATGAAGACAATTCGGACGTCATGAGCACGAACTCAAAGGCGTGGCTCGTGGGTGGCGGCATCGGTTCCCTGGCCGCCGCTGGGTTCATGCTCCGCGACGGCAGCGTGCCTGGCGAGAACATTTCGATTCTGGAAGCGGGGCACTTCATGGGAGGAAGTCTGGACGGCGCCGGAGACCCTGCGGCCGGGTATTCCATGCGCGGCGGCCGCATGTTGACAACCGACAACTACGAGCGCACCCGGGACCTTTACAAATCGATTCCCTCGCTCAACAACGAAGGCAAGACTGATCAAGGCGTTCGAGTGATACATGAGCAACACCATTCTGGAAACTGAGAACCTTACGCGTCGATTCGGCACATTCACGGCGGTCGATGCGCTTACCCTTTCGGTTAGCGCCGGCGAGGTCTTCGGCCTGCTCGGCTCCAATGGCGCCGGCAAGACCACCACCATCAAGATGCTCACCACGCTGCTGCCGCCCTCCTCGGGTGAGGCGCGCGTGGCCGGGTTCTCCATAGCCAGCCAGGCGGTCCGCGTTCGTCGCGCCATCGGCTATGTGCCGCAAGCCGTCTCCGTGGACGGCTCGCTCACCGGTTACGAGAACCTCCTCATCTTCGCCAAACTCTACGACCTGCCGCACCGGGAGCAGCAGCCGCGAATCCGCGAGGCACTGGAGTTCATGGGGCTCACCGCCGACGGTGGCCGCATGGTGGGCGAATACTCCGGCGGCATGGTCCGGCGCCTGGAAATCGCCCTGTCCACGCTGCATCGCCCCCGCGTGCTCTTCCTGGATGAACCCACCGTAGGTCTGGACCCGATCGCGCGCGACGCGGTGTGGAAACATCTCGTCGATCTGCGCGCCAACTACGGCACCACCCTGTTCTTCACCACTCATTACCTGGAGGAGGCGGAGAGCCATTGTGATCGCATCGCGATCATGCACAAGGGCAAGCTGGCTGCGCTTGGAACCTGGAAAGGACTCGAGGCCTCGCTCGGCAGCGGCGTCCATACGCTGGATGAGGTCTTCGTCCATTATGCCGGCAGTGCCCTCGATTCCGGAGGCACGTTCCACGATGTATCCGCCGAACGCGCAACGGCCCAGCGGCTTGGATAGCCCAACCCCATGACCGACACTTTCGTCCACCCTTTGACCGGCTTCATTGAGAAAACGTTCGTCATCAGCGAGTTTGAGTTGCGCAAGCTGCGCCACGATTTTACGGAACTCATCACCCGTGCCCTGCAGCCCGCGCTCTGGTTGCTCATTTTCGGGGAAGTGTTCTCGCGCAGCGGGGCGATGCACACGGGCAACATTCCCTATCTGGACTTCATTGCTCCCGGCATCCTGGCGCAAAGCGTTCTCTTCGTGGCCATATTCTACGGCATCAATGTCATCTGGGAGCGCGACCTCGGCATTGTACAGAAATTCCTGGCCAGCCCGACTCCGCGCGCGGCGCTGGTGCTCGGCAAGGGCTTCTCCGCTGGTATCCGCACTCTTTCGCAGGCGGTCATCGTTTACGGTCTCTCGCTGCTGCTCGGCGTGAAGCTGAATTGGAGCCCGCTGGCGCTCCTCAACGTGGTGGTCGTCATTGTCCTTGCCGCGACATTGTTCTCGACGTTCTCGCTGGTCATCGCGTGCATTGTGAAGACGCGCGAACGCTTCATGGGAGTCGGCCAGGTACTCACCATGCCGCTGTTCTTTGCCAGCAACGCGATTTATCCCACCGCCATCATGCCGGCCTGGCTGAAGGTGGTCTCTCATCTAAACCCGTTGACTTACGTCGTCGATGCCCTGCGGACGTTCATGCTGGCGGGCAGCACGAGCGCTTTCGGCCTGAGTCGGGACTATGCCGTCATCCTCGTCACCACCACCATCCTGGTCCTCGTAGGCGCGCGATTGTATCCCCATCTTGCAACGTGAATCATGAACACTCCAACTCTTTTCACTCCTGTACATTTGGGTGCGGTCGAGGCGCCGAACCGCCTGATAATGGCTCCACTCACGCGAATGCGCGCCGGCCCGGGCCGTGTACCAACATTGTTGATGGTTGAGTATTATGCGCAGCGGGCAACCGCTGGCCTCATCGTGACAGAAGCCACCGCGGTTTCCCAGCAGGGCACAGGTTGTCCGAACACGCCCGGCATTTACACCGACGAACAGGTGGCGGGCTGGCAGCGGGTCACCCAGGCCGTTCATCGTGCTGGCGGCCGCATTTTTCTTCAGCTCTGGCACATGGGCCGGATCTCTCACCCGAGCTTCCAGCCGAACGGCGGGCTACCGGTTGCGCCCAGCGCCATCGCCCCGCGGTCCGGGCAGATTCTCACCGAGAACGGCATGCAGCCCTACGTCACTCCACGCGCCCTGGAGACGGATGAGTTGCCGGGCATTGTGTCACAGTATTCGGATGGCGCCGAACGCGCGAAACTCGCCGGCTTCGACGGAGTCGAGATTCACAATGCCAACGGCTATCTCCTCGACCAGTTCCTCCGTGATGGGACGAACCACCGTACCGACGACTACGGCGGACCCGTGGAGAACCGCGCCCGGCTCACGCTGGAAGTTGCCGAGGCTGTCGCGAAGGTGTGGGGCGCTGACCGTGTAGGCATTCGCTTCTCGCCCGGGGGCGTCTTCAATGACATGCACGATTCGAACCCACTGGTGACGTTCAGTCATGTGCTGCGCGAGTTAGACGGCCTCCATCTCGCCTGCGCGCACGTGATCGTGTCCACGGAAGACGATATACGGCACGGTGCGGTTCCTGTTCCCCTGGCGGCACTGCGCCAGGAGTTCCATGGGCCGTTGATCGTGGCCAACGGCTTCAATCTGGAGACGGCGACTCGGATCCTGGCGGACGGCGTTGCCGATGCTGTGGCGTTTGGGCGGTTGTTCATTGCGAATCCTGATCTTCCCCGGCGCTTCGAGTTGAACGCGCCACTCAACAAACCCGACGAGTCGACCTTCTATGGCGGAGCGGGAAAGGGTTATGTCGACTACCCGGCGCTTGGACCTGGAACAGAGTAGCCTGGCAGATCAGTTCATGATGATTGCCTGTCGCCGGCGTCCGCCGCGCGCGGATGACTGACTCGACATGAGGTGCAGAATCTGCACGCTGGGGTGCCGATTCTGCCGTTCTTCCGGCGCCACCAGGGTGTCTCGCTGACTCGCGCCCAGCTGGCGTGCCAGGGGGCCCGGGCCGATCGTCGCACCTGGCGATGAGTGGGTTCCGGAGCACCGCCTCCGCGCGGAACCAGGGTTCCCGATCCGATCCCACAGAAAAACTGCTATCCTGCCACAGCCTGGTACGCTACAGGGGCGATTTCGTTTTCAGCAGGGTCAATAATCTGGTGCGTTACTTCGTTTGCCTGCAGGACAATGCTCCGCCAACAGGCAGTTGCTCATTTACGCTGGAACACGAGGGTGACCGGCTTGTGCTCCGGCCTGATGACGCTGACCATCATGGCGCCATCCTCGGCAAGGGAGTAGCTCTCGATGGTAGTTTCGCCCGACTGGGTGGTCATCACCTTCAGGACGTCGTGATCCCACTCGGTCTTGCTCTTGAGGTCCTTGCCGGTGTGAATCGTGGCGCGGTTCTGGCTGTCAATGGTGTCGCTATAGAAGAACGTCTCTTTGGCGCCGTCATACGCGAAACTGCGAGAGACGGTGATGTTGCCCTGCCGCTCGTCGATGGTCACGGTGCCGGTTTGAACGACGCGCTGTCCGGCAAAATCGCTTCTGGCGGGTACCAGCGTCCACGTGCCGTTCAGGGCGGTGTGGTCGCGCCCGAAGGCGGAGAAAGCGCAGAGGAGCGTCGCCAGGACAGCTCCAGTGATTGTGGTAGTTGAATAGTTCTTCATGATTCCCTTTAGAGCCACCACTGTTCGCGACCTAGACTGATGGTGCCGCTGCGGGGTCCGCCACTCCTTCGGCGGGACCCGAAACGGCGATGCCAGGCGCTACTGGAGGCGCCCGGCGGATTGTCACGAAAAACGGCTATCGGCTGAGTTCGGTGGAGTCCCGATCCAGCGCCCGTTCGAACTTTCTCGCGACCGCCGGCGTCCGGAAGTCCCCAGTCAGAATCTCACGATTCTTTGCGTCCCGGCCGTAGAGTTCCCTGTTGGTTCCCTCATCCGGACGGAGTGTCGCGCCTTCCAGCGAGACGCCCGCGAACAGCCCGTGGGAACGGGAATACGACAACATTTCCGCGTTCATCATGGCGTCCGTCTGAGCGGCAGCGTCACGGCCAACCGGGCCCGCCGCCGCTGTGGCCTCTCCACCGATCGTGAACTTATCGGACAACAGGTGCCTCATGCCGCCGTCGTTCATCACGAGCAACACAATATCGGTCTCCGAAGCGCCGATCTGAAAACCGACACTTCCACCTTCGACACGCATCGCGGCCGGAGCGCTCCAGCCAGAGCCACCGTGGCGGCGGCATACCGCGAACCCGCTGCCATACTTCGCGCCGAAGATGAAACCGGCCTTTTTCATGCCCGGAATGACAACGACGCAGCGTGCCTTATCGAGCAGATCGTGGGGGATACCTCTGTCGGAAGCCCTCATCATATCGGTCAGCGTGTCGGCCGAAGCGTCCAGCCTGTCGTCAACCTTGATTTCTCTGTCCGCCGCGAAAGCGGCGGTACCCATGAAACCGGCAGTTGCCAGAATTGCTACTAGTGTTTTATGCATTCACATGCTCCTCTTCCGCTTCAACAGAGAGCACCGCGGCTTCCAATGGACTGGAAGTCACGGCACGTGTCTTCTTTTCGTCGAGGTTGGAGTCAACTCCGGGCGTCTCCGATCCAGCAGACCGTTCATCTTACGAGGAATTTCAGCCCAACGTGATCGCGGCTTGCCGAGGGCGGAGAGGTTCAGGTTGCGATTGGCGAGGGGCTCTTAAGCGAGGGCTTGCGGGCCAAAGAGGGGTGCAGAATCTCCCCTGGATGTGCGGATATTGCCGCGGAGACCACATAGGACCGCTGCGCCTTTCGGCCGACGGGTTGTCCGCGTGCCGCGGGTGGAACTTGCGCCGCACCCGCCTGATGGCCATATGGGTGCTTCTCCCAGAATGGCCGGGGTCCGTTTCGGCGGGACGCTCGAGCGATAGCGGCCAGGACAAAACGGAATCCTGGGTCCAAGACGAAACGAGGAGTTTTATGAGAATGAGTTTAAGACATTGTGCCTGGGTTCTTGTGGTTGCGGTGGGTGTTGGTATCGGTGGGAGCGCGGCACAGGCTGCGGGGGCTCCATTCGACGACCACGACCAGGACCACAACCAGGATTATTCGAAAAACAAAACATACCAGAAAGGTGTGCGCGAAGGCCGGGATGACCATGCGCATGCCCGGGATCACTCCAGGAAGAGGCACTTCAAGAAAGAGGAAGACCAGAAAGCGTACGAGGCTGGCTACCAGAAGGGCCACCGCGATTGAAGTAGCTGTCCCCTGGCGGGCGGCCTGCGGAAGAGGCTCAAGAGCTTGCATCACTGCTGTCCGGCTATAAGTCCCATAGATTCAGTTGGTTGACAATTAGCCCTGATTTATCCTGATTATCTTCAGGCTGAAGGGCCTGTAAAATGGGCGCGCGCTCGAAAATGGTGACG
>JBEKZH010000108.1:0-12452 GCA_049510065.1 Bryobacteraceae bacterium | reverse complement strand
GACGAGTCGGCGCCATATCGCGACAAGCAGGTCCCTCGAGCCAAACGAACCGGAGCACATCCCAAGCGCGAAAGCTAACTGATCGTGGCTGTCGATAAGCGGGCCCTCCTTATTGCTCAAAGCACTGCGCGAAACGGGACACCCTACCGTCTTTGATACTCCAACGACATCCCGGAAACGATATTCCGCAATATCGGTAGGCAACGCACAGGTGCTCCGGGTCGCCAAGTGCCCGCTGGAGCCCGCCGTTCGCGCACAATTGGCCTACGTTGCGCCCCGGAACGGCAGGTTGGCGCATGCCAGACTAGCGCCTGGCGCAAAGCCGGGGAGCGTTGCCGCTCAAACGTCAGGACTACAAATTGTTCAAGACGCTCAGCGGGGCTACACTGGGGGCAGAACCATGAGGATCGAGAAACGCATCAGGGCGCTGGAAGCCAGGATGATTACGGAACCGATCATCCTGCACTTCGCCGACGGCACCACGCGGGAGCTTTGCTGCCGAGGGACCTATCTGCTGAGCTTGATGCGGGACGTATGTCGCGGAGCGGATCTCAGCAAGGAGTCAACCTTCACACGCTACGCCACACACATGGGTCACATCTGCTGGCGGCCGGGATGGAGATCACGGCTGTGTCGGAACGCCTGGGGCACTCGTCGGTTCGGGTGACGGCGGACATCTACTCGCACGCCATTCGAGGGCGGGACGACGAGGCGGCGCGGCGGTGGGACGAGTTCCAACGGCGAAGTTTGCCGGATAACCCGGCGGAGAGTGTCCAGTGAACCTTGCTGGGACATTGCGCGTGCCAGCGCGAGCCAGCGCATTTCCCGTAAGTCGTAGAGGAATTGGTAGCGCTAACGGGAATCGAAAGCGTTGAATAGGGGTCTGGCCCGTGGTGCCTACTGCTATCCCATTGATTCTGTGTTCCGGTGATCCTCGAAATACTGTCCTGTTCTGTCGTGTATTTGCGTGGGATGCCATGGAGATGACATGGCGGCCGAGTGCCACGGGCAATTCAACTGCGGGAAGACGGTGCGGCCGGCGTACCTGCACCCCTTCTTTGCTTCTTGCCTCAGCCAGCCACTTCCTGTAGATTCGGGGCGTGGAAGACTATCCACGAACAATCCGGAAATTCGAGGATCGGTTTTGGAACGAGGAGAATTGCCGGGCGTATCTGGTGCGCCTTCGCTGGCCCAGGGGTTTTCGATGCCCTCATTGCCAGGGCGCGAAAGCGGTCATGGTTCGTGGCACCCTGTTCCAGTGCTGCGATTGTCGGCGGCAGACCTCGGCCACAGCAGGCACGATTTTCCAGGACACTCGAAAACCACTGGTCACGTGGTTTCAGGCGATGTGGTATGTGACGAGTCAGACCGATGGTGCCAGCGCCCTTGGTCTTCAGCACGAACTCGGGCTTGGGAGTTATGAGACGGCCTGGACATGGCTGCACAAGTTGCGACGCGCGATGGTCCGAGAGGACAAGGATCGACTGAGTGGCCGCGTGGAGGTGGGTGAGACCCTGGTGGGTGCGCTCGATAAGGGCGTCTCAGGCCGGCAAACCAGGAACAAGGCGTTGGTCGTCATTGCTGCAGAGGCCGATGGACCGGACATCGGGCGCATTCGGATGCGGATGATTGCGGACGCCTCGTCGGACAGCCTGCACGCCTTCGTGCTTGACTGCATCGAACCGGGCAGCACGATTTACACCGATGGCCGGCGAGGCTGGGCCGGTCTCGAGACCAGTGGCTACCGGCGAGAGATCAGATTGTCAGGGGGGCGGAGGGAGACGTCCAGGTTGATGCCAGGTGTCCACCAGATTGCCTCGCTCCTGAAGCAATGGCTGCCGGGCACCCACCAGCACGCCGTGTCTCACCGGCACCTGCCGTACTACCTGGACGAATTCACATTTCGCTTCAATCTACGGAAGACGAAAAGCCGGGGAGAGCTCTTCTTCCGCCTCATCAAGCAGGCCGTGGGTACGCCTCCCGTCACGTTGGGAGACGATGGTAACGCGTTCAAAATCGACCGCCCGACGAGCCGGGCCGTAGCTGAGCGAAGGGGATAGTGGAAAACCACGTTTTGAGGCTGTGAGCAGGTAGAGGTTCCCCGGTCCGCAAACTACTGAGAAGTAAGAGCAAACCGACGTCCGGACATTTGGGGTCCGCTCGCCCGGCTGCCTATATATATATTATATATATCCAAAAACCATCATTGCACGGTTCGGGACGATGCAAATCGCGCGCAGTGTTTGTCCAGCCAGTCAGGCGGCTCGGTACAGCTCCAAATCGACACGGTTCGGGACGATCCCGATCAGCAGGCGACCATCACCATCAACCTCGGGCGGCGCCAACTAACCGCTTTCAAGCGCGAACACGAAGCAACTGATGCGCGCCCCCCAAGGCGCGGCGACCAGGACGGGGCGATTGGGTGGGTGAGCGTTCGGGTGTCGTTTGACTTCGGTTGCGTACCGCCTCAGTAAACCCCTGCAAATCTCTGGACTTCGGCGGTCTTTTCGCCAGCACCGTGCGTGGCAACGGCTGCGGAGTTCATGTTTTGCGAAGGCGACGCTTCGGCTGCGGCTTTTTCGCGCGGTGGCTTGGAAAGATGCCAACGGGTTGTTCAACACGCGTCTTGGAGGTTTTGGGACGGTTTTGGGACGGTAGCGAGCCGGTACAGTCGCATAGCGGTTGCGGTCCCGATCTTGAACTCCCTGGCGATCTTCCGCCAACTGCCTCCCTGGTCGCGCAGTCGCACCACATCAGCACCGTTCACAGCGGACCTCGGGCGTCCGCCGGTATTCGCGCGTTTCACCGCGTTCGTCATTTGAAAGGTCCTATATTCAATGGGGCGCGTGGGGCAAGCGGGGCGTTCCGTAGAAGTCGCTGATATTGCTGGTTTTGACAAATCAATCATATGCCCCGCTGTCAGCCACACCGCCCCATGGCTCTTTCCTTCCGCCCCGCACGTGCCCCGCTGGCGCCCCGCTTCTATCGCGGTCAAAGTCGTTCATATCAACCAGTTTGCCCCGCTGCCCCACACGCCCCGCGTGGGTTTTCATTCCGCTGGTTCCTCGTTGTCGCCGCCACTGAAAATGTTCCTGCCGATGACGTAGCACCGCTGCCGGCCGAGTTGCCGGATTCATCTGTGTAGTCGTATGTGGCGACGATGCGTCCGCGTTTTGATCGCCCGCCATTCGCGTTGCCCATGATCCGACTTATCTCGGCCCTCGCATGTTTGAAGTCCACTCCCGAGAGGGCCATTTCAAGATCGAAAATGGATCCACCGCGTCCGCATTGGCTATGGCAGGTCCAGAGTCCGGTTTCCGGTGCCACAGCAAACGAGTCCCTGGCGCCCTTGTGAATCGGGCATGGCCCGCGCCATTCGACTCCGGTTTGCCTAACGCGAGGCGCGCGGACTGCATAGTAGTGCGCCACCGCCGTAGGCGTGAACCCCTCGCGGCAACCCACGTCCGAGAACCCCGTCAGTTCAGGTGCATGCGAGCAGACGACGATGTGCCGGCTGTGCGCAACCACTCGGCGATTGCTGCGCGCGGAATCACGAAGCGCCGCCCCAGCCGAATCGACGGGATGCGTCCGGCGCGCAGTTCCACGTACGTTTTCTGCCGACTGATGCCTAGTTCTCGAGCGAGGTCCTCCACAGATGAGTAGATCGCCTTAGCCCGGGTGTTTTTGTGACTCATGAACACCAGTTCTCCTTGACCAACTAGAGCTCTGCTGATAAGATCTATCTGGACATGTGAAGTATAAAAGAGCGATCCGGATATGTCAATGGTAACCAATAGCGAGCTAAAGGCCGCGGTCCGAGAACTGCGACAGCACTTCGGGGAGACGCAGCAGCAATTCGCGTCCCGACTGAACTCTGCCGTAATCACCGTTGCGCGTTGGGAAACGACGCGACCGCCGAGCGGTCCGGCGTTGGAACAACTTCACACCGCCGCTCTCGCGGCGAACGTTACGAGGTGCGAACAGGTGTTCAAGGAGGCTTTGGATGGTAACGTCGAACTCCGCCCAGAGGATTCGCGGGACCGTCTCGATTTCCTGAGCCTACGCGAGAAAACCCTGGCTTTGGCTCTCGTTACGATGCTGCGTGATCCCGAGCGGCACACGGAAACACTGAAAGCGATCGAGCCTGCGCTGAGGAAATGCCTGGACGGCTTCAAAGCGGTCTTTGACGCAGAGGACCTCGACGAGCGACTGGCCCGCGTTGCGGTCGGTATGTACCGAAAGGGGGCCCTTCCCGAACGGATTGCGGAGAAACTGGGCATTGGCCTCGATGCTGTTGAAAAGATCGTCGCACTCTATCAATTCGCTCTGATCCGCCCAGTGACTCGCGTTAGGGTTCATGCTGTCGCTCATGTTAGGAAAGCCGTTGTGAGCCGCACCCGTCGGAAGTCGTCTCAAACCCCCAAACCGATCAAGCCGATAGTGCCGGTCGGCACTATGGCGAGTAGCGTCCAAGTGGAGTCGAACCGCCGGAAGTTGTCTCAAACGCTTGAGCATAGCCTCCAACTGGAATCGAACCAAAAATGAAGGGCTCCGTCACGAAGTACACGGTCAAGGGCTCCAGCCGCCCGCGCTGGCGCTACCGGATCTACACGGGTAAGGACGAGGAGGGGAAGAAGCTTTACGAAGGCCGCGGCGGCTTCACCAAGGAAGGCGATGCACGCACGGACATGCAGCACCACATGACGGAAATCCGCAGTCGCACCGAGCCGGCGCCAGTACCACTACAGAGAACACTTGGTGATTGGCTGCAACAGTGGATGAGTGCGTATGCGCTCGACAGGTGCCAGCCGAAAACGCTGGAGCGCTACCGGCAACTCGCGGCCTACGTTTTGCAGGCATCCGATGGGGAGCCCTCCGCTCTCGCTCAAACTCCGCTCGCCGCCGTCACGCACCAAGAACTCGAGGCCATTCTGTACGGTCTGCTGAAGGCTAAAGGAAAACGGCGGAAACACATTTCCGCCCGCACTGTTCGCCACATCGCCGGGTTGCTCCATGTCGCCTTGAACAAGGCTTTCAAGCTGGAAATCATCCAGGTGAATCCGATGCTCCGCGTCGAACTGCCATCAGTCGAAAAGCAGGACGCGCGCAGCCTCACGCCGGACCAGATCCGCGCATTGAGAGAGACCTGTCGAGGCGATTGGACATTCGCGCTAGTCGAACTGGCGCTCGCTACCGGAGCCAGGCGTGGAGAATTGCTTGCCCTTCAATGGGCCGACCTTGATTTGCTTTCGGGCGTATTGACGATTAGCAAGTCCTTAGAGCAAACGGCCTCTGGCCTGAGAGTAAAGCGGCCAAAGAACGGAAAGACGCGGCACTGTCAACTGCCGCAATCAGCGCTCGCGGCGCTCCGGTTCCAGCGCGAACAACAGCAGGAGCACCGCCTACTCTTCGCCGCCGACTACAGAACTTTCGATCTGATCTTTTGCGAACCAGACGGCAATTACCATCAGCCGGACCTCGTATCACAGGTGATCATTCGGCGGATGCGAAAGGCCGACATCAAAGACGGCAGTATTCACACGCTCCGACACACTCATGCCTCGAACCTGTTATCGCGCGGCGTTCCTCTGCCCGCGGTCTCAGCGCGCCTCGGTCATTCTGACACCAACGTCACAGCGCGCGTCTACTCGCACGCTCTGCCCGCGGATGACCAGCGCGCAGCCGACACTTGGGACACGATCATTGATGCGACGTTGCAGTAAGCCGCACCTTGCAGCCAGTGCGGTCTATGACCTCCTGCATGAGCCTGTAACCGTGCTGCTCTTGGTCGGAAAGTGACGGCAGGAAGAACTGCCAATTGTGCGCCTGAGGTCGCGGCGTCGGTGATTGATCGGTATGAGTGTGCTGGGCCTGGCATCGAACCGACCGCCCGGCGAGGAGCGGTCCAGATACTACTTCGGCCGCCACCACCGGATACAAAGCCTCATTGAAGGCCCGTGAACATTGGCGACGGCGCAAGTCACATCCCGCAACCTGCACCTTC
This sequence comes from Bryobacteraceae bacterium, assembly GCA_049510065.1. Taxonomy (GTDB): domain Bacteria; phylum Acidobacteriota; class Terriglobia; order Bryobacterales; family Bryobacteraceae; genus CAWACP01. The sequence continues at coordinate 6,448 of JBEKZH010000108.1, read as the reverse complement.
TCCCGGAGCCGGTCCTCACGGAACCCCAAGGAAATCGCGGGTTCTGCCAGATTCTTGCACAGAGCCGAAGAAGCAAACTATGATCGATCAAAAGTCTGTTCCACCGTCGGTCATTGATTCGGTCTGCGGCATGAGCGTGGGCCCACGCGATGCAGCCGGCGTACCTTGGAGCTGACGAACGCGCTTGAGAATAGTGCGACTCCCGGCTTTCCGCGTGCTTCCATGCCTATATCCGAGGGCGGGAGGCCAGCGCCGATTCGCTGGTCTGGCGAGGCATCGCCAGCGAGGAGAAGAGCGATGCCCCGAAGATCCGGGGCAAGATGTACGACGTGGTCAAAAAGGCGCTGGCGAAGTACCTGCCGAAGCCTAGACAGACCTGACGCCCAGCTTGCGGAGAATGGTCATCATGGGGCACCAGTTCGTGAAAGCCGACTGGAACAGGTTCAAGCCCACAAAGGCCGTGAACAGGAACCACGCCGGGTGTACCCAGTAGCCAAGGGCCACCGAGAGAATGACGAAGAAACCCGCGATCAGGCGGAGATAACGTTCCACGGACATCAGACTTTCCTCCTGCGATTCACTACGAAGTAAACGATGGGCACGGTCATGCGCGACAGCGCCAGCGAGGCGATCTCGCCGGCCATCAGCGCGATGGCCAGTCCCTGGAAGATCGGGTCGAAGAGAATCACCGCGGACCCCACCACCACCGCCGCGGCAGTCAGCATCATCGGCCGGAAGCGCACCGCTCCGGCATCGATCACTGCTTCATCGAGCGGCATGCCTTCGCGCAACCGCAACTCGACGAAGTCCACAAGGATGATCGAGTTCCTCACCACAATGCCGGCCCCGGCAATGAAGCCAATCATCGAGGTAGCCGTGAAGAAGGCGTGCAGCAACCCGTGCGCGGGCAGGATTCCCACCAGCGAAAACGGAATGGCGGCCATGATCACCAGCGGCGTGATGAACGACTGGAACCAGCCCACCACCAGCGCATAGATCAGAATCAGCACCGCTGCAAACGCGATTCCGAGGTCGCGGAACACCTCGTAGGTGATGTGCCATTCGCCATCCCACTTCATCGAGTAACGATCGGCGTCGGCCGGCAGCGCCGCCATGTGCTGCTCTATGGTGTAGCCCTCGGGCGCCTTGATGCTCTCCATTTCCGGACCCAGTTTGAGAATGGCGTAGACGGGACTCTCCATGGAACCGGCAACGTCGCCAGTGACGTAGGTCACGGGCATGAGGTTCTTGTGATAGATGCTCTTGTCGGCCATGCCCGGCTCGGCTCTCACCAGCTCGCTCAGCGCAACCAGATTCCCGCTGCGCCCGGCGACTTTGAGGCTTTGCAGGCGATCGAGATCCGAACGCGCGGCGCGGTCGAGCCGCAGCATGAGTGGAATGTCTTCCTTTTCCGAATCCACGTGCAGCAGACCGGCCTGATATCCGGCAGAGGCCATTTGCATGGTATGCGCAATGTCGTCCACGGAGACGCCGTTGATCGCCGCTTTCTCCTTGTCGACGAGGAACCGGTACTCGCGCTGGTCGTCTTCCACGTACCAGTCGACGTCCACCACGCCGTCGGTGCGCCTCCACAGGTCGCGAATCCGGCGGGCGATGCTCAGGCGTCCTTCCTCGGCCGGTCCGTAGACCTCGGCCACCAGCGTTTGCAGAACGGGCGGTCCGGGGGGAACCTCCGCTACCTTAATGCGCGCGCCGAAGCGGCTGGCCACCGGCAGCAGCCGCTGGCGCACCTGCTTGGCGATCTCGTGGCTCTGCAGCCGGCGATCCCCCTTGTGCAGGAGGTTCACCTGGATGTCGGCGATGTTCGGCCCGTGCCGCATATAGTAATGGCGCACCAGTCCGTTGAAGTTGAATGGCGACGCTGTGCCCACGTAGGTCTGCAGGTTCACCACTTCCGGCTGTTCGGCGGTGGCGCGGGCGAGCGCGTCCGTGGCACGCGCGGTCTCTTCGAGCGTCGTTCCGTTCGGCATGTCCACAATCACTTGGAACTCGCTTTTGTTGTCGAACGGCAGCATCTTCACTTTGACGAACTTCACATACACCAGCGACATGGACGCAAGCAGAAGCAATACGACACCGCCGAGGAAGCTCCAGCGCAGGACCGGCTTGTGCAGCACGGCGCCCATGAAGACCCGGTACAAGCGGGTGAGCAGACCCTCGCGCTCGCCATGGTCGCCCGCTGCTCCAGGCTTGAGAATGCGCACCGCGGCCCACGGCGTGACGATGAAGGCCACCAGAAGCGAGAACACCATGGCTGCGCTGGCGCCGATCGGAATGGGCCGCATGTACGGTCCCATCAATCCGCCAACGAACGCCATCGGTAGAATGGCGGCCACCACCGCCAGGGTCGCCAGGATGGTGGGGTTGCCCACCTCGTCGACGGCCTCCACTGCTACTTCGTACGGCGGCCTGGAGCGGTTCGCGGGCATGCGCCAGTGGCGCACGATGTTCTCCACCACGACAATCGCGTCGTCCACCAGGATTCCTATCGAGAAGATCAGCGCGAACAGAGTGATGCGGTTGAGCGTGTAGCCATACAGGTAGAACACCGCGAGCGTCAGGCCCAGCGTCACCGGGATGGCCGTAAAGACGATGAGGGATTCACGGCGCCCCAGCGTGATCGCAATCAGCACGCTCACCGATATGACGGCGATCAGCATGTGGAACAACAGCTCGTTGGACTTCTCCGCGGCAGTCTCGCCATACTGGCGCGTGATATCCACCCGCACGTCGCCGGGAATCACGCCGCCCTTCAGGGGCTCCAGGCGCCGGAGCACATTGTCGGCCACCACTACGGCATTCGTGCCTTTGCGTTTGGAGACGGCGATGGTCACTGCCGGCAGGAGTTCCTTCGACCCCGCCTGCGACACCGTCATCATGCGCACGTATTCCGCCGGCTCCTCGCCGCCATCGGCGACTTCCGCCACGTTGCGCACGAATACCGGTCTGTCGTTGGCGACGCCCACCACCACGTTGCGAACATCCTCGGCGCTGCGCAGAAACTCGCCGGTCTGGAGGATGTACTCGCGATTGTTCGCGGCAAATTCGCCGGAGCTCAGCCGGCGGTTGGAGAGTCCCAGCGCGCCGGCTACCTGCAGGGGCGAAAGGCGGTAAGCCGCCAGCTTCGCCGGGTCGAGCGTGATTCGAATCTCGCGGCGCTGGCCGCCAATCAGGGTCACTGTCGAAACATCGGGCACTTGTTTGATAGCGTCGTCCGCCTGCGCCGCGATCCGCCGCAGCTCATAATCGCCGTACCGTTTGCTGGACAGCGTCAGCGCCAGAATCGGGACGTCGTCGATGGGACGCGGCTTCACCAGCGGCTGCGAAGCTCCGGGGGGAATGAGGTCGAAGTTGGCCAGCAGCTTCTGGTTGAGACGAACGATGCTCTTCTCCTCGTCCTGCCCCACGTAGAAGCGCACAATCGCCATGGACGTGCCGGGGCTCGACGTGGAGTAGATGTACTCCACTCCGGGAATCTCCCACAGCAGCTTCTCCATCGGTTTCGTGACGCGCTCCTCCACCTCGCGCGCGGAGGCGCCGGGCATTTGCACGAAGACGTCGATCATGGGGACGATGATCTGCGGCTCCTCCTCGCGCGGCAGCTTCCACACCGCAAACGCGCCGATAAGCAGCGCACCCCCAATCACGAGCGGGGTGAGTTTGGAGGAGATCCACGCGCGCGCGAATCGCCCCGCGGGTCCGAGCCGGCGAGGACCTTCCATCACCGTGCCTCCACCCGGGTGCCGTCGCCGAGTCCCGGGGGAATCGGCACGACAACCTTTTCGCCCGCGCTCAGGCCCGACAGAATCTCCACCTGCCCATTCGCCCTTTCGCCCGTAGTGATCAGCCTGGTCCTCGCCGTTTCTCCCTCAACCACGAACACCGATTGCAACTGGCCGCGGTCGACAACGGCGGCGGCAGGCAGCGCGATGATTCTCCGCACGCCCAGCGGAAACCAGGCGCGGCCGAACATGCCGGATCGCAAACCGGCGCACGACGGCAGGTCCACCTTCACGATGTAGGATCGCGACGCGGCGTCCACCATCGGGACCACTTCCGAGACGCGCGCCAACACTTCACACGACGTGGCTTCGAGCGCAACGCGAACGTTCTGCCCCGGCCTGACGCCGCTCACCTTCGATTCGTCCACCGAGGCCTCCAGCCGATAGCCGTCCTGGCGCTCGATGGTGAGCAGAGGCGCTCCGGGGGTTGCCAGATCTCCTCCAGTCACCGATTTGGCGGTGACGATGCCGGCGAAGGGAGCGACCATCCTTCCGTACGCCCGCGTGATATCCGCCGCGTGCCGCTCCTGTTCGGCCTGCTCCATCCTCGATTGCAGTTGCGTGCGCTTCGCCCTGGCCATGTCGTAGTTCGCCTCTGCCGCCTTGAGCCGCGCCGACGCCTCGTCGAACTCCTGGTTCGATACCGACTTCTTCGCGGCCAGATCCTCGATGCGCTTGAACGTGACCTGAGCGAGGTCGAGATTCGCTTTGGCGGCAGCCACGCCGCTCTCCGCTTCCGGGATCGTACTGGCGACTTCGGAGACCCCGGCGCGGGCCCGCTGGTAGTTGGTCTCGAGATCCTGCGTGTCCAGCACCACCAGCGTCTGGCCCTGGGCCACGCGATCACCCTGTTGAACCGTCACCTGCCGGACGTATCCGGTCACCCGGCTGGAGATGGTGGCGCTGGTGCGCGCGCGGACCGTGCCGGTGGCTTCATAGGTGGCGGGCCAGTCGGCCAGCGCGGCCGTCACGATGTGCACGGGGACGGGTGCTCCAGTGGGCGCCCCGGATCGTTGGGGTTCCTCCCGGCCGCACGACGAAAGCAGGAAGAGAGCGGGGAAGACAAGGATGTAAGCGAGTCTCATTCAGTTCAGGACCTCCGAATCGGGCGTGAGGCGGCCGGCGGCGAGTTCCAGCATGGTTGCGGCGACGCGCTGGTCGTGAATCGCCGCCAGATAGCGCGTGTGGATTTCCAGAACGGCGGTCTCACTCCGCAGCAACTCGGTCACGTTGCTCATGCCCGCCTCGTAGCGGTTCTGGGTGATGCGCAGGCTTTCCTCCGCCTCGGCGACGGCGGCCCGAGCTACTTCGATGCGCTGCTCGGCGGATTCGAGATCGGCCTTCGCGCGGCGTACCTGCAGCCGGAGCGCCGAGCCGGCGCGTTGTTCGTTCGCTTTGGCGCGGAGCAGCCAGTCTTCGGATTCCGCGATGCGTCCTTTGTCGGCGAACCCGTTGAACAGATTCCAGCGCAGGGAAACGGAAGCGAGCCAGTTGGCGCCTCCGCGATCCACGAATCTCTGCCGGTCGGCCTCGAAGGCGGCATGGAAGCTCACGCTCGGCTTCAGGGCGCTACGCGCGGTGTCGGTCTGGGTGCGCGCCAGGGCCACGGCGAGACGCGCCTCGCGAGCTTCGGGACGCGCGGTGGAGACGTCGTGCTCCAGCGAAGCAAGATCGGGCGCGGGGGTCTTCCGAGGCTCGAGCGCACTGGTCAGCGAGTGGGGCGTATCGAGCGAGAGCCCCAGCACGTCGTTCAGTGCGGCCCGGGCCACATCCAGATCCGCGGCTCGCCGGATGCGCTGTTCGTGGACCGCCGCCAGATGCACACGGATCGACAGGACATCGGCGTCGGTGGACATTCCGGCCGCGCGGACCGATTCCGCTCGTGTGAGGTCGGCCTCCGCCGAGCCCACTGCCTGCTCCGCCGACCTCAGGCTCTCCGCGGCGAGCACGGCCCCATAGTACGCGCGCGTCACATTCGCGATCACTTCCATCTGCACGCGGCGTTGCTCCTCGCCGCTCATGTCGCGCGACAATTGCGCGGCGCGTACCGCATGGCGAGTATGGCCACCGTCGTACAGTGTTTGTTCCACCGTCACCTGCGACTGGAAACTGTTCAGGGAATCAGGGCGGTTCAGCGGGCCGAGGTTGAAGTTCTGCTCTCCAAACTGGTGTTGCGTCAGCAGCGAGCCGAACACGAACACGGGATTGTCGCCGCGCGTGAACGACTCCGAGTAGTCCACCTTCGGGAGCGCGCCGCTGCGGGCCTGCAGAATCCGCTTATCGGATGCCTGCGCCTCCGCAGTCGTTGCGGCGATTGATGGATTCTCGCGCAGTGCCAGGCGCACAGCGTCTCGCAGGCAGAGGGTATCCTGCGCCCACAGGGGCGCCGTGACAAGGAACAAGATTAGCTTGGGCATGAGCCGTCACTACCGACGATGCAGAAAAACGGCGCCGGTGACACTGTCACCTCTCGCGCAGGACTGCATCCTCGATACAGGCGGCCCGCTACAATCGGGAGCGGGACCGGCCGTGGACAAAGAACGTGAGATCGAACTGGCGAAGGGCCTGCTCAGTGGAGACGCCGATGCGTTTGAGCGCTTTGTCGAGCATTTCCGCATCCGGCTCTTTCAATACACCTGGCTAAT
>JBEKZH010000107.1:0-12550 GCA_049510065.1 Bryobacteraceae bacterium | reverse complement strand
AGCGGCATCACGCTCACCACCGATGCGGCGACCTGCAACATGGACGTCCACCGGTTCGCCTCGATGTTCACCGGCCAGTGGGATGTCACGGCCGCCATGAAGCGGCTGGGACTACCAGCACCTTTCGACCGCCGGTAACCGCACGCAAACGTTCTGAGCGCAGATCAGGCCGCAATTTGCAGCCGACCTCTTCGCTCCCATCAGCAACAGGACATGGCCACCGCGCCATTGAAACAGGAGAAGTGTATGCCCGCACCGAAAGCACCGGATTCAAAACCCGCGACCCCCAAACCCGAGGGCCGCAAACCGTGGAAGAAGAAGACGCCCGTTGACGTGATCTTCGAGCAAACCGACAAGCTGCGCGCCGAAATCGCCGAAGCCGAAGAAGAGCTCAAGGCGAAGAAGCGTCAGTTGCAGAAGTTCGAGGAAGCCAAAAAGCTCTTCGACGGGATGTAGCCCATGACGCTTCTGACGGACGAACTGCGCGCGCGATTGCCGCCCATTTACTCCCAGGAGGCCGAACCCGAGCCATGGATCTACTGCAAGTTATTCATGCCCGGAACCGGCTGGACCTGGTACGTGATGGAGGGCAGCCCGCAGGACGGCGATTTCCTGTTGTTCGGCTTCGTCGTCGGACTTGAAAGCGAGTTCGGCTATTTCCTGCTTTCCGAACTTGAGCAGGTTCGCAGCCCGCTCGGCGCTGCCGTGGAACGCGACCTGGCGTTCACCGAAGGCAGGCTCACCGATGTTGTGCCTGCGCCCGATTCATGACGGCGCATGGCGCACAAGAGACCAGAAGTTTTCTCTGGTCTCTTTTCTTTGGCGCGATTCCGCTCCGCCGAACGCGCCCGCCACTTCACCAGCTGTTCCGGGAGAGGACCCGCCTCCCACATTCGAAAAGGAGACTGTATATGAAGAAACTGTCCGTTGTTATCGCAGGAAGCGGTCAGATCCGCGACGTGGAGATCCAGCCGGGCACCAGTGCCGGCGACATCCTCCATCAGCTCGATCTTCCGGACTACCTGTTGTCCAAAGGTCCGAACGAGCCGTTCTTCACCGCCACCGAGTCCGTCTACGACAAGGTCAAGGACGGCGAGAAGATCTTCGCTTCCACCAAAGCCGAAGTAGGAGTCACGGCGCTGTGCGCGTGAAAGACCTCGGCAACCGGCCTGCCCCCGTCTCCGTCCGCGAGTTCCTTTCGCGGGTGGTGCGGGGGCACGGCCCCTCCATTACCGTACAGCGGCGCCAGATCCCCTACTGGCAGGAGCACGGCTGGACCAGAACGGGGAATCGCTACACCGGCTCGTATCAGACTCCCCACGGCTCGTTTCAGGGCTGGATCGAACAGGAACGGTCCGGTCGCATCGACTTCTACCTGTACAACCCGTCCGGGGAAATCCGTAGCCACAGCCACTGGACCTGCTTCCAGCACCGTGGCCGGGACTGGTACCTCATCCACATGGGCCGTGAGCCGAAAGACGTCAGCTCCGGCATCATCGCCATCGAACGTTTGATCACGGAGGCTTACGAACAATGAAAACCAAACACCTCGCTGAAAAACAGAAAGCGCTGCTTGACCGGCGCGAACTACTCATTGGCCGCTTCAACCAGGCGGCGCGTGACCGCAAGAGTACCTCGCGAGTCTGCCAGGATATCCGCCGGACCAATGATTTTCTCTCGACCCTGGAGCGGATCGCTCTGGAGAACACGCCCGGGCAGGACGGACCGAGGCAGTACGCGGTCAGTTCGCTGTTCCTCCATGAGTGCGCGAAGAAACTCACCGCCGACCAGGACGAGCAGTTCTTCTTCGTCACCGGCGCCGAGGTGGGCGGCGTCCTGGTGCTCGACCAGTGGGCCGAGTTCGCTCACCAGCGCCGCAGCCGCATGGGCGTGGTGGCGGAAATCCCGTCCACGCACAATCTGCTGATCCGGCTGGAACAGTTTGGCCACAAGTTCCTGGCCCACTTTCACAGCCACCCAGGCAACGGCCCGGACTCGACTAACCCTTCGGGCATTGACGAGAACTTCCAGCGACGGCTGGAGCGGGCGGGGCACCTCGCGCTGATGGGGATCTTCAGCCGGGACGGGTTCATCCGGTTTGTGCGGATGGACCAGAAGTTCGAACTCGAAATCTACGGGGAGGGAGTGAAGCAGTATGAGCCCAATGTGTACCGGCTCGAGAAAATCGACTAAACTTCGCGGAGAAGCGGTTCCCGGAGCCGAAGACCGCCAGAAGAGGATCCCCGGATTCGACCAGGAGGTTTTCTCAAAGAGCGGCGTGCTGTGCGTCGGGGCGGGCGGAATCATCTCGCAGATCGCGCCCACCCTGGTGCGCAAAGGCATAGGCCACATCACCGTGCTCGACAACGACATAGTCGAGGCCAGCAATCTCAATCGCCAGCGCTTCTATGCGCGGGATATCGGCCAGAGCAAGGCGCTGGCACTGGCCCGGAATCTCAAACCGAAATGTATTGCCGCGACTGAAATCCGCGGCTGTGCATTCCGCCTCGAGGAAGCGATTGCGCGCGGCATCGACCTCACGTGCGATGTCGCGATCTGCGGCGTCGACAACAATCCGGCTCGTCTTGCTGCGAGCCGGTTCTTTCGCAGTCACGGCATCCCGGTCATCTTCACGGCCGTGAGCCGGGACGGCGACCACGGATACGTTTTTGTGCAGGACCGGCAAGGAGCCTGCATCGCCTGCATGTTTCCGGACATGATCAACGACGACCGCTACCCCTGTCCGGGCACGCCAGCCATTGCCGACATCCTCCAACTGCTCGGGGCACTTGCCGTGTATGCGACGGACACTCTGCTCATGAACCGTCCGCGCAACTGGAACTACCGCGGCATCAGGCTGTCGGACGGGAACATGGACGGTTCGTCGTCTGTTCCTGTCCGCGAGGGCTGCCGGATGTTCGGCTCGGGCGCTGCCGCTCACAGCAAATGAACATTGACCAAATCCAGATCGGGTTTCGGTACCGGAAGGAGCTGGGCGATCTCCGTGCTCTCGCCGACAGCATCGCGGAGGTCGGCCTGCTTCATCCGGTCGTGGTCACCCCCGAGGGGCGGCTCATTGCCGGGCAGAGGCGGCTTCAGGCCTGCCGACACCTTGGCTGGACCGACGTACCAGTGACGGTCGTCGATCTGTATCAGGCTGCGCGCGGTGAAGCACACGAGAACTTCGTGCGCAAGGATCTGCTGCCCAGCGAGATTGTGGCCCTGAAGCGTGCCATCGAACCGTTCGAACGCCGCTCTGCTCGGGAACGGCAGGGCGCGCGAGCCGACCTCGGCCACCCAGCCAATGAGGCAGACGACGGAGGCGAGGCGCGTGACAGAATTGCGCGGTACCTCGGCGTCGGCCGCACCACCATTGATCGGGCCGAAGCCGTGATAGAAGCGGCAGAGGAGGAGCCGGAAGAATACGGCCACCTTGTTGAGCAGATGGACCGCAGCGGCAAGGTGGCCGGCGCATTCCGAAGGCTCACGGTCCTTAAGCAGGCCAGAGAACTGGATGCGTCTCCGCCGAAGCTGCCCACAGGCCCGTTCCAAGTGATCGTGGCGGACCCGCCTTGGCGGTACGAGAGCGGAAACGATCTGCCGTACCCGACCATGGACATTGAAGACATCAAGGCGATGCCTGTAGAGGATATCGCCGATGACAACGCGACTCTGTGGCTGTGGACGACCAACGCTCACTTGCGAGTTGCGTTTGACGTCGTAGACGCATGGGGTTTCGAGTTCCGGACGCTTCTGACGTGGGTGAAGGATCGCATGGGTACTGGCGAGTGGTTGCGCGGACAGACTGAGCACTGTATGCTCGCGGTTCGGGGCAAGCCGGTATTTCTGCACGGAAACCACAGCACCGTGCTTGAGGCTGCGCGGCGGGAACATTCGCGCAAGCCCGAAGAGTTCTTTGCGTTGGTGGATGCCACTTGCCCGGGGGGCAAGGTGGAACTGTTCTGCCGTCAGCGCCGGGAGGGCTGGCAGGTCTACGGCAACGACACCAGCAGGTTCTGAGCCCACAGCAGGGAACATTCGCCATCCCCGTATTCGGACATACTGAAACGGCTGACAATGTAGAGTGCGGAACCGGGCATCTGTGTACAGGCCCTCTGACATTCCGCCACAATGGACGGAATGTCAGAGGGGCGTGTCGTGCATCATGGAGAACACCTGTTCGCGAATGGGTATGATGTGGGCGCTGTTCCCGTCCTGAGGTAATCTGGTGATTCCTGCGGTCCCGCAGGTGGATTGAAACTTGGTCAGCACGTCCGTCTTGGCGTTCAACTAAGGCCGGGCTCGAACAGGGCCCGGCCGTTTCTCGTTTTTGCCCCCTTGACATGGGCGGCCGACCGGACATAGTATCGGGCATGGCCATTACTGATGTACTTACCAAGAACTACAAAGTAGAAATGGAGATCGCAGGACCGGCGGCCATGTGGACGAGGCCTGACACCGGTTCGGCATCAGTGTCGGGGCCCGGACCCACTTTCTCTGCGGCGAAGGGCATGTTTGAAGCGATTGCGCGCCTGAAGAGTGCGTACATCCGGCCAACCCGCGTTGAGATCTGCAAACCAATCCAATTCGACCGCTACGTTACGAACTATGGAGGGCCGTTGCGCAAGGCGAACCAGGTGCGCGGGGGCGATTCCTACCAACTTCCGGCCGTGATTCTGGTGGATGTATGTTATCGCCTCTACGGCGTGGTGGAGGAGGTAACGCGGTCTCCCAATGGAACCAATCACCTTCACGCCTTGCAAGAGATGTTCCTGAGGCGACTAGCGAAGGGGCAATGGTATCGCTGTCCGTGCCTTGGCTGGAAGGAGTTCGTTCCGTCCTACGTAGGGCCTTTCCGGCCTCAGACGGCGGTTGAGACGAGCGTGGATCTGGTAATTCCTTCGATGCTGCATGCAGTTTTCGACCAGCCAGTAAACGGCAAGGTGTCGCCAGTGTTCCGTCAGAACGTCGCCATACGACAGGGGGTGCTCGATTATGCTGTCTGAGCTGCAGGAGGTTGCGAGGAGCCTCAGCGCGGTTGGGCTTGCGCCTCCGAAGGTACATGACTGGGTGAAGCCGCAGGAGAAGGGCGATTTTGTGATTGCCAGTCTCGACGAGAATGGGCACGCCGCCGAAATCGAATTGCGTGCCTGGGACGTTGGCTCGCGGCTCTTCAAGATGCAGAAAGACAATCAAAACAGTTTCCCCGCGCTGAAACTGGAAGCTCCTTTGTGGGATGTAGCGGCCGGTGACCCGGAGCGCGAACCGCTGCGGAAGGCTGATCTTCCGGCTGAAGATCGAGCCGCAATCTTGGGGCGGCTCTGCTCGATAGCCGATCCCAGGATTTCCGAGGCCGATGGCCGGAGACTGAAGACGCGTCTGCAGGAATTCGCCCGCGAGTTGCAGCCGCTGTTTCGCGAGAATCGAAACGAAGCGCCCGCTGTCTGTCTGCTGATTGAGCGGATGGTGCGCGCCGATCTGGACGTTGTCCTGTTCCTGAAGGAGATCAGGGACGGAGTGATCGCCGAGATCCGCAAGGGCCACGATACACCGAAGGGAATCGGCGGGACATTGCTGATCGGCAATGTGGATCGGAAGACCTCAAGAGTTAAGGAGGAGAAAGTCACTCTGGTGCTTGATGTGATGCGCCGGTGGAAGGACGATTTCGAAAGGGTGGCACACGCACGGATGGGGGCAGTCTACCATCGTGTGCTGTCGCAGCAACCGGAGGCCGGTGGCGCTGGTGGCATTTGCGCGCTGACGGGCACAGAGCAGGCGGTCGAGACGGGGACATTTCCCACCGTGAAATTCCCAGTAATCGACAACACCATTCTGTTCTCCATGAATCCGGACACTGGCTGCCATGGGCGCTATGGTCTGATCGGAGCAGCGATCTGCCCAGTGGGCAAACAGACGGTGGACGACATCTATCGGGCAGCAGTTTGGATAACTTCGGAGGAGCGCCGCGACAAGACGTGGCGAAGCGTTCCCGAGGCGCGCGGAGACAAGAACGACCTGCTCATTACCTACATCGAGCAAAGCGCAGATACGGACGTGGAACTCGCGCGGGTGCTTGCCGAGGCCGGCGAGGGTGAGAAGGAAACAGTTTTTGAATCGGCCGCTACATCGCTAGTCGAGGCTCTCAATGCCAGAGGGGCGGTCACACGCGACTGGACTTGCCGGGTACTGGTGCTGCACCGGATCAGCAAGGGCCAGGTTCAAGTGGAGATCAACCGCCGGTACTCCGTGACCAGGATCCGGGAGGCGCTGGCTGAGTGGCGAGCGGGCGTTGCCAACACACCTGCGATCTCGGCGAGGCTGCCTGGGAAGACAAAGGGCGCTCCGGCCGAACTTTACCGTTCGCGGAGCCCGTTTCCTGGCGAGGTTCTGCGCGCGACCAAATCCTTGTGGATTCGTGGCGGGACCGAGAGGCAGGGAATTACAGGCTGCGGGCTTGGACGTGTCTACGACCTGTTTCTCGGAGAGAGCCAGGTGCGGGAAGAAGCCGCGAGGGAAATTCTGCGCATTATGCTGGAACGCGCGGGTACTTTGCTGGCGCGGTTTGGCTCGGGTGCGGATGTGCCGCCGCTGGGGCGGAGGGCGGCCGTGGACGCTTGTACGATCCTGGCTGTCTGTCTTTACAAGTTAGGCGAACGGAAGGAGGCATTCATGCAAGACCATGCATTCCTGCTGGGACGGTTTTTGTCCCTGGCGGACCTATTGCACCTGCGCTATTGCGAGGCGAAGAGAGAGGGCGACGTGCCACCGCAACTCTTGGGAAACCAGCACCTGGCTGTGGCCGCATTGAATCCCGTCCAGGCATTGTCGATGCTGTGCGACCGATTGCGAATTTACAAGGCTTGGGCCGACACCGACCCCGCTGGCGGCGGTGGGCGGTGGGCACTGCGCCGGATGGCCGAGGTGTCAGATGGCTTGAAGGGCGGTGTGCCGGAACGAGCGCTGACCGACGCCGAGAAGGCGGAGATGCTGTTGGGCTATCTGGTGCGGGAAGGGAAGACTGAAGGCGATCAGACCGATGAAAAAGGAGACGAAGCATGAGCGAGAAGAATGAGAACATCATCCGACGGGCCACGGGCTTGCTGGTCATCGAGGTGGTTAATTCGAATCCCAATGGCGACCCGGATCGAGAAAGCGACCCGCGCACGAGGCCGGACCGAAAAGGAGAGATTTCGCCGGTGTCCTTCAAGCGGAAGGTGAGAGACTTGCTTGAGGACAAGGATGGCCCGACGTGGCAGACAATCAAAGCGCGTTTCACTCCGCCGCTCGATGCTGGTGAGTTCGAGATTCTGGAGAGTCCGCGGCGCGTTCTGGAGAAGGTGTTCAAGGAGGCGAAGGAGGGCAAGTTTCTGCCGAAGTACTGGGACGCGCGCGTCTTCGGAAACACGCTTCTCGAAAAGAACGCCCCTCAGTGTGTGGCAACTGGCGTGGTTCAGTTCGGGCTCGGGCTTTCGATCGCGCCTATTGTGATCGAGCGGATGACGAACACGAACAAGAGCCCAGTTCAGGCGAACAAGACTCGGGGCATGGCTCCGCTGGCGTATCGGGTTGTCGAGCACGCTGTTTACACGATGCCATTCTTCGTCAACGCGTCGGCCGCGAGGAAAACAGAGTGTACCGTGCGGGACATCGAGGTCCTCCAGAATCTAATCCCCCTGGCTTACTCCCAGACATCGTCCTACATACGGGCCTCAGTGGAAATTCGGCACGCATGGTATGTCGAGCACAAGTCCGCTCTCGGCTCGGCCAGCGACTTGGAGTTAATCGCGATGCTGACTCCGCGCAAGCGAGAGCGCCCTGACGAGCCGTCCAGGCGCTGGGAGGACTATGAGGCGCCTCTAGCGTTGCCTGAAGGGCTTCAGACCAGGGTCGCGCCGTTGCGCGATCTCATGGTGGAAGCATATGCCGCTGTTGGCTCATAGCGCGCGACCGAAGCAGGGCATTCCGGCACAGGAGTATGAGAAGCACGTCCGAGCCGTCGAGGAGATGGCTCGGACGTATGCTCGCGATGCCGCTCAGTTCTGGAGCGGAGACCGTTCGAAGTTTGAGGAGGCGGTGGCGTTTGCCGGACGTTCGCACGACCTTGGCAAGGCAGACGAGAAGAACCAGGCGGTTTTGAGGTCTTCCGCCCGCGAGAAGTTGGCGGTGCCCCACGAAGACGCGGGCGTGAAGTATCTGATGGAGCGCGGGCAAGCGGAGGCGGCGGCGCTTGTCTACAGTCATCATGCCGGTTTCCCCAATCTTCTCGCCGAGCTTCTTGGGCGCAGCCGCTGCCTGCGGCGTGAGCCAGAGGCCGAGAACGGCTGGGTGACCGGACACGTCGACGAACGATTGCCCCAGTATGCAGAGTTGCATCACGCATTGTTCGAGTGTGTCAAGGGGCGGGAGGCGGAGGCGGGGAAATGGCGGTTAGCGGGGACGCGATGGTCCGGGCTGACGTGGCGGCTGGCGTTGTCGTGCCTGGTGGACGCCGACCACGGGGACACGGCCACGAACTACAGGAACGAGGTTTCCGTCAAGCCACCCCAGACTGAATGGGACAAGCGGCTGGCTGCGCTGGATCGGTATGTCGCGGGCCTCAGTGAGGGAGATTCGAAGCGCACCGCGCGGAATGACATTCGTCAGCTGATCTATCAAGAGCTGAGGGAACACTCCGATCCCGGCTGCCGGTTCTACGCGTGCGACAGCCCGGTTGGCACGGGCAAAACTACCGCCGTGATGGCTCACCTTCTGCGCGCAGCGAAGGAATCCCAACCCCGCTTGCGGCACATCTTCGTCGTTCTTCCTTACGTGAACATCATCAATCAATCGGTGGAAACGTACCGCAAGGCTCTGGTGCTTCCCGGCGAAGACCCGATGCGCGCGGTCGTGGCGCATCATCATCAGGCGGACTACCAATCGGTGGAAGCCAGACAGCTAGCAACGCTGTGGGATTGCCCGGTAACGGTAACAACGGCCGTTCAGTTTTTCGAGACGCTCGCTTCGAACCACCCCGCGCGTTTGCGCAAGTTGCACGAACTGCCGGGATCGGCGATCTTCATCGATGAAGCGCACGCGGCGATTCCCTCGTGGCTGTGGCCGCAGACGTGGCTATGGCTGCGCGAGCTGACCGAACAGTGGGGTTGCCACGTCGTGCTGGCATCGGGATCTCTGGCGCGCTTTTGGGAGCCGAGGGGGATCATCGACCCGCCACAACCTCTGCCGGAGCTGGTTTCCGAGGATGTGCGCACGCAGGCTCAGGGAGCGGAGCAACGACGGGTGCGCTATGTCTGGGAACGGGATCCGATGGGGCCCAAGGAACTTGGGGATTACATCTTCGACAAGAACCGGTCGGGGCCGCGTGTCGTAGTGCTGAACACTGTGCAATCCGCGGCGATTCTTGCGGAGACGTGCCGGGAGGCGGGGCGCACGGTATTTCATCTTTCCACCGCTCTGGCGCCCGGGGACCGGGACGCGATTGTCAAAAAGGTGAAGAACAAACTCAATGACAAAGCCGACAGAGACTGGGCGCTCATCGGGACGAGTTGCATTGAAGCCGGTCTGGATTTTGATTTTCGCTTCGCCGTCCGAGAGGTGGGTCCGACAGCGAGCATGGTGCAACTTGGAGGACGACTGAATCGCAATGCAGAACAAGCGTCGGCAGTTTTGGCCGTGGTTTCTCTGAAGATCGGCAGCGGCGGATTCACCGAACATCCGGCGCTAAAGACACCGGCTAAGATTCTTGAGCGCTGCTTCGAGCATCCCGACGTGATCGCGGGACCACCAGCGGAGCTGTGCACGATAGCGATGAAGAAAGAGCTG
The DNA here is from genome assembly GCA_049510065.1 of Bryobacteraceae bacterium. Classification (GTDB taxonomy): domain Bacteria; phylum Acidobacteriota; class Terriglobia; order Bryobacterales; family Bryobacteraceae; genus CAWACP01. The sequence continues at coordinate 2,731 of JBEKZH010000107.1, read as the reverse complement.
GAACAGGAGGCACTCGGGAAGAAGGCGGAGCACATTCAAGACGCCGAAAAGAAGCGGGAGTTCCCGGAGGTGGCCGAGTTGTATCAGGTCATTGACGAAAACACGGTCACGGCTGTGGTGGACAAAGAGCTTGCCGATAGACTCAAACGTCACGAGCGTGTGGATCCCTTGGTGCTGCTGAAATGCAGCGTGCGGGTCCGGCGTTCGAAGGTTGGCGAGTACGGTCTGACGCCAATTATCGACGACGAGGTTTACGAATGGACGCTGAGGTACGATCCCGAGTTGCTGGGGTACATGGCCGGAGTGTTGGAAGCCGGACTGACTGATTCAGGGAGCTTCCTGGGGGTTTGACCGTGTTCGCCGAGGACGAGTTGGTTGCCTTGTCGGCGCTGCAGCACATGGCGTTCTGCGAGCGGCAGTGCGCGCTCATCCACATCGAGCAGCAGTGGGCGGAGAACCGGCTCACCGTTGAGGGCGAATTGCTGCACGAGCGGGTACATGGGTCCGAATCCGAGGGCCGGCCGGGGATTGTGGTGGCGCGCGGGTTGCGCATCCAGTCGCGTCGACTGGGGCTCAGCGGGCAGGCGGACGTGGTGGAGTTTCGCCTGCCCGGCGTGGAGGAGCGCGGCTGCGTGCGGCTGGCCGGGCGGTCCGGGTTGTGGCGCGTGTTTCCGGTAGAGTACAAGCGAGGACGGCCCAAGCCGGACCGGCGGGATGAGGTGCAGTTGTGCGCACAGGCTTTGTGTCTGGAAGAAATGCTGGGTGCGGAGATTGGCGAGGGTGCGATTTTCTATGGCCAGCCGCGGCGGCGTTGGCCGGTAACATTCGACGCAAGCCTGCGTGGCGAGACGGAGGAACTGGCGGCGCGGGTTCATGCACTGCTCACTTCCGGGAAGACGCCTGCGGCGGTTTACGAGAAGAAGTGCAGGAACTGTTCGCTGATTGAGATTTGCATGCCGACGATGCCGGCCCGTTCGAGCCAGGTGGCGCGGTATATGGAGCGGCAGTTGAAGGACGCGGCTGGGGAATAATGCGAAAGCTGCTGAACACGCTTTACGTGACGACGCAGGGCGCGTGGGTGGCGCGAGATGGACAGACGGTGGTGGTGCGCGTTGAGAGGGAAGACCGTTTGCGCGTGCCGATTCACACGCTGTCGTCGCTGGTGTGCTTCGGGAACGTGGGGGTGAGTCCGCCGGCCATGGGGCTGTGCGCGGAGAGCGGCGTGGCAGTGTCGTTTCTCACCGAGCACGGGCATTTTCTGGCGCGCGTGCAGGGGCCGACTAGCGGGAATGTGCTGTTGCGGCGGGAGCAGTACCGGAGAGCGGACGATGCGGCGGGGTCGGCGTTAATCGCGTGCGCGGTGGTGATCGGGAAAGTTGCGAACTCGCGAGCGGTGCTTCTTCGAGGGGCGCGGGAGCGCGGCGATGGCGCGGGGTCGGCGGAGATGCTGGGCGCGGCGGCGCGGCTGGGGCAGACGCTGAGCGAGCTTCCGGGCGCCGATTCGGTGGACCGGGTGCGCGGGCTCGAAGGGGACGCCGCACGGGCGTATTTTGGAGTGTTCGACCATTTGATCGAGGTTGCGAAAGACGCGTTCTTCTTCCGCGAGCGGAGCCGGCGGCCACCGCTGGATAACATGAATGCGTTGTTGTCGTTCCTCTACACGCTGCTGGTACATGATGTGCGAGCGGCGCTGGAAACGGTGGGGCTCGATCCGGCAGTGGGGTTTCTGCACCGTGACCGGCCGGGGCGACCGGGGCTCGCGCTGGATCTGATGGAGGAGTTGAGACCGCTGCTGGGGGAGCGGCTGGCCTTGACGCTGGTGAATCGGCAGCAGGTGAAGGCCGAGGGCTTTCAGAAGACGGAAAGCGGTGGCGTCACGATGGATGATGCGACACGCAAGACGGTGCTGGTTGCATATCAGACGCGCAAACAGGACGAGATGACGCATCCGTTTCTGGATGAGAAGTTGCCGGTGGGGATGATCGCATACGCTCAGGCTCTGCTGCTGGCACGGCACTTGCGCGGCGATCTGGACGCGTATCCGCCGTTCTTCTGGAAATGACCGCGAGACGGGCTCGCGCGCTTTGCGTCGTGGGAGGCTGACGATGTTCGTGCTAGTGACTTACGACGTCAACACGGAGACGGCCGAAGGGCGCAGGCGCCTGCGGCAGGTGGCGCGGGTGTGCGAAAACTGGGGACAGAGGGTGCAACAGTCGGTGTTCGAGTGCGTGGTAGACCCGGCGCAGTGGACGACATTTCGTGGGGCGCTGGTGGGGATAGCGGACCCCGCGGTAGACAGTCTGCGATTCTACTTTCTGGGCGGGAACTGGCGGAAGCGGCTGGAGCACGTGGGGGCAAAGACTGCATACGACCCGGAGGGGCCGCTGGTAGTCTGAGGCGGCAGGGCGATTTTTGGGGCGGCGCGGACCGGAAGCGATCGGCGATTTGCGGGGAGGTTCGCGGAGGGTGGAAATGGTTGAATTTGCAGGGACGCGGCGGGGAGCGAAGGCGTCAGGGTGTCAGGGCGAGAGGCGCTGAGATCGGGGTCCGCGCTGCGGCCCGGCCAAGTGGTTGTAGTTGGTGAGTTTATAGTGATTGCGGTCGCGCCCCGCGCGGGGCGCGTGGATTGAAACACCCGACGCCAGCCCGGATATCGTCCGTGCGGCGTCGCGCCCCGCGCGGGGCGCGTGGATTGAAACAGCCACATTGCCAGCGAGTTTCGAGCCATCGT
>JBEKZH010000106.1:0-15827 GCA_049510065.1 Bryobacteraceae bacterium | reverse complement strand
ATGTCACCGGCAAGAGCTGGAGGGTCGATCCGGGGAAGTTCACTGTGTACGTGGGGGACTCCTCCGCGGACGTGCCGCTGCAGGCGGACTTCACGGTGCGGTAATTGGTAGTGGGTCAGTTTCAAATCCACACATCTTGACAAGTGTTGGAGGCGATGCTGACCCAGAGCTTTGCTCTGGGAGTCGGCAATGCTGACGCCTTCCCTCCCGCCCATCGTTAGGCGGCCGCTCCCGAAGCAACCTTTCCGGTCACCGGTCAAGCATCGGAGGTATCCTTGGGAGACGGGTTCCAAGGAGACTAAGATGACGATTGCTGCGGGGTTTCTCTGCCGTGATGGCGTGTTGCTGTGCTCTGATAGTCAGTATACCGGCTGGGATAAATCGCAGAAAGATAAGGTCTTCTGCCGTCTGTTCGGGTCAGGGACGATTGGCTTCGCGTTTGCTGGAAATGAGACTTACTGTCGCAACGGGATTGAAGATGTGATGGCAGCGGTCATGTCGCTTTCGTTGCCGAAACAGACTCTACTCAGCGTCAGAGACGCCATCCACAAGGCGACAGCGAAGGTCATCAATGACTACGCGTCTAAGAAATATCTTGATCAGTCGCAGAGGCCGGAATTTCTCATCGGGATCGGTACGCGCGAAGATTCGCATTTGTACGTAGCCAGAGACACGGCGCTGGCACCAGTAGATCACTTTGAGTCATGCGGAACAGGTGGTTATTTGGCCGCCCACTTCATAAAGGCAGCGGTGAGATTCACCCGTACGCTAAGCGTAGAAGACGTGTTCCCTGTTGCATTTCGTGCTCTATCTGCCGCCAAGCAGCACGACGCGTTCTGTGGCGGCGGATCACAATTCTTGGTAGTGAGGGGCGGACCATACGCGGGGTCAAAAATAGGCTTCTCTTGTAGAGGATACAACTCTGATGAGTCGGACGTTATTGTTGGAAGGTTCGAACAGCATGTAGCAAATCTGTTCTCTTCATTCTGTAATATCCATATCAATCCAGAAGTGTTCTCCCAAAGCATGGATCTATTTGAACAGGAAGTGTCTCGACTTCGTGAATCCCTAATGGCTTCGTTGCCCTATCGCGGGCTGGTGGAATCCTTCACGCAAGAAGTGCGATTAGTTCCTCCAAAGACCACAGATGATCCGTCACCCCCGCCGCCATGGCCGGAGTTACCCGGAGGGTCTGGTGAATCCTGACGAAGTTGTAGTGCATGTAGTGGATCGCGATGGACGCCACATGGTTCTCGATCTTCTTCGAGAACGCATTGGTGAGCCGCGTGAACCGGCGCATCTGCATCCTCATGGTGAGGTTCTGGCGTTCAATGTAGCTGGTGCTGATGTGCTTGGGGTCCGGGTTGCCGATCTTCGGTTTCTTCTCGCAGCCGATGCACTGCGCCGGAGAGAAGCGTTTGTCGCCGCCGCTCGTCGGCTCACTGCCATAGAGCTTTATCAGGACAGCATAGTCGATGTCGCCTTCAAAGGCTTCGTTGATCGCGTACAGGTACATCTTCAGGCCGTCCGTGGTCAGTTGAACGCGATTGGCGAGACGGGCTTCAAGGTCCATCACGAAGTGCCGCGCGGTCGGCCAGTCACGGAGGCCAACGCACCAGGAGGCGATCAGTTTGGTGTCGGCATCCATCGCCACCCACGTCCAGACATCGCCCGCGTTGGGCTCCCGAGCAGCCACCTTTGCCGTGACGTTCTTCTGTTTGGCCGCCACGAACGACCAGATCTCATCGCACTGAATCCGCTTGCACGGCAGGTTCACCAGAGTCCGATCCATGTACTCAGAACAGGCCGCGCCAAGTTCCAGCAGGAGTTTCTGAATAGTGTTCTTGGCAACCCCGGTCATGCGAACGGTCGCACGAATCGAGTTGCCCTCGACAAGCGCCGCAACCACCTGAGTACGTTTCGCCGCATCAAGCCTGTTCATGACTCTATTATACAGCGCTCACGCATAGAGTCAATTACAAACGATAGACAACAGACACACTATTTGTACTTAGTACATTCGTTTGTCGGAAAGTTCAGTTTACGATGGATGACCAAGTGCACGCTATTGGATTGGCCCTTTATAAGACCGCAGAAGCTCAAGCAGCGATGTTGGATCTTCCTCGTTTTGAACCGCTTGTCTTGCCGCAAGCCAGTGTTTCCGAGCTTCGATCAAGGCCACGTCCAGAACATGCTGATCCAGAAGATTGTGAGCCCTCAACACAAGCATCAGAGCCAGAGACAATTCACCCTGCTCGATAACCAAGAGAGTAAGGGCTTTCAAATATTTCAGTTGTTCTTCGTCTGTCACGCCTTCTTGCCCCAGCGTGACCGTGCGGCCTTGGCAGCGATCTCGGAGCGCTTCTTGGGCGTCAGGACAGCCGCGCGCGCCGCGCCGCCCTTCAGTCCACCAAGACGCCCGAGAGCTACGGCTGCGGGGTTCTTCGGCTTCACTACAGGCGGGGATGTTTTCTCGGCTTCGCCAATGGACTCAAGGAAGATCTGATGGGCCAGCTCGTTCGGATCGCGAGGGCGTGTTTTTGAGCGCTCAGGCATGACTACCTCAAGTATGGCAACCGGAGGGCAAATGTCAACGGCCGAGAATTTCAAACTGACCCACTACCCGGTAATGTGACATAATATTCGTTATCGGAATGACATAATATTCGTTATCGGAAGTTGGACACCCGTGCCTGCAGCGCCGGCCACACCTCGCCGGGATTCCCCACCCGGATCACCTCGAACCCGGCAGCCCGGGCGCTCTCCACTCCGGCGTCCGAGTCTTCCACCACGAGAGCGGCGGAGACACCGAGCAACTCGGCAGCTTTGAGGTACGGCTCCGCCGACGGCTTCTGGCTGCGCACATCGCCCCCACACACCAGAACGTCGAAGGACTCGCGGAGGCCGGCCGCCGCCAGCACTGGCTCCACTTCGAGACGATTGCTGGAGGTGACCACGCCCAGGCGCAGGTGCGATAAGCTCGCCAACATGGTGCGACAGTCTGCGGCAAAAGGCAGCTCGCGGCACATCAGCTCAAGGAACATCTGGCGCTTCCGCGGGAGCAGTTCGAGCAACTGTTCGAGCGTGGTTCCGTTCGCCGCCCGATCGCAGAAGTGACTTAACATCTGTCTCGTAGGGACGCCAATGTAAGTATCACTGTAAGTTTGCCAGTCGATCAGGATTCCGAAGGGCGCCACCAGCTCCCGCCAGCAGAGGAAGTGGACGGGTTCGCTGTCCACCAGCACTCCATCGAAGTCGAACAGTACGGCCTCGCAGGCAGCCATGGGTCAGGAAACAAAAACGCCGCGCCACCACCGGGATGACGCGGCGTTCATCTCTTGATAGGACACGGCCCGCACGGATGTATCATGGCCTGCGCGGTGGCGGCCACCTGCGGTGAGTGCACCCGAACGACCCGAAGCACGATCCATCCGCGAGTGCGGCTCCATGGCCACCTCCCCCGAGATCATCCACGGAACCACACCCGCGCGGGATCTGTTCTCTTTTGTATCAGCCAACGCGTGGAACCACCATAGGCTTCGCGCAATTGGCAGGCGGTTTTCAACAGGTGTTTCCCACGGCGCATGTACCACTTACGGGCTAAGGTCTGTGGGAAAGCTGTGGACGATGGTGCATAAACCGGTATGCTCGCAGAATGTGCGACGCCGCGGAGCGACTGATCTTTTCTTGAGAGACCTGAGCCGGAGGATACACTACTTTATGACCGGCAGAAGTCCTGGTCTCCATACTCGTAAAGCATAGAGTAAAAATGACTTAGCACTTTTTACAGGATTGAATTCCCCGCCCTCGGCGCGTGCCCGCAACCCCCTGATTCGCAAGGCGACGCCGGTTGGATGGTGAGTTGCAGCCTCGATGGTACCGTCATGAAACATTCTGTCTTAACTTGTACTAATGATGCCGCCGCTCAGGATGCCGCCGAAGCTTATGTATTCCAGCGGATGGCGGCGAGCGAAAGCGAGTATTACGAGGAGCATCTGCTGATCTGTCCACGATGCCAGGACGCCGTCCAGGAGTTCGACGTCTTCCTCTCAGCGGCGCGCATTGCGCTGGCGGAAGACCCGCGTGGACGGCGGGAGCCGCGCGCGCCGAGGCCCAGGGCGAAATCGGCATCCTGCTGACATCTCCTCATTTTTCCTGGCTCATTTCGGGCTCAGCGGGTGTACAGTATCGGCAGAGATTCCCGAGGAGGTTGCCGGATGTCCGCAGCCGCAAGTGCACGCCATCCTGTTCTGGACAGGACCGAGTGGGACCTCGTGGTGCAGCTTCTCGAACGCGAGTGCCGCGATCTGCCACTGGAGATTCATCACACCGCCACGAAGGAGTACCGTCAGCTCCTGCGCGATCGCCTGAAGCGCGTGGAAGCGCTGCTCGACCGCATTCGGCCGATGGCGGCCTGAGCTTCAGCAGGCTTGTTTGCGGAGGACCGCCCAGAGCGAGAAAGCCTCGGGGTTCTCCAGCTAGGTGTTCATCCACAGGATCATCTCCTGTTTCACGGGGGGCGCTTCCGTGCGCCGTGCCGCCAGGCGGGCGTGGTCGCGCGCCGTGATGACCAGCCGGCGAATGGCCCGGCGACGATCCGCGGCGGCGCGGGCGTACTCATCTGCAAGCGCACAGAGCGTCCGCTCCAGGTCCACGAGAGAACTCTGACGCACGCCCTCCACCAGGGGCGAGAGAGGCAGTCCGGACTCGCGAAGCAGGCGCCGTACATCGTGCTCGGATACGGGCGCCAATTCCGCGACAAGCTCCCGGAACTCCGCTTCGCCGATAGCCCGCCACGCCTTCTGTTTGAGGCAGGCGCTGAAACGTGCGCGTCTGCTCAGCTTCATTATCATGATGAGTTTACTGCCATGCTCTCCCGAAAGACCTCGGCTACTTCCCTGCCCCTTTTTCTGGTTGTTGCCGCGGTCGTCTTCTCGGGCGCCGCGCCGGGGCCGGACTTCTCATCCTGAACGCAATCGGCCGCTTAACAAGCTGCCCCACCGCCTTAGCGCTTCAGCAGGGCGTCGAGGGCAGTTTGCCCGATGGCCTCGTCGACTTCGGACGGGGCACCGCTGACGCCAATGCCGCCGATAGTCTGGCCGTCCACCTGAATTGGAAGTCCGCCCTGGTTTGGAAAATACTCCGGAAAAGCGAGCACCGGCATATCGCCGCCCTTGAGCGCGTCCTGGCCGGCTTTCGAAGGGCTGTGATAGAACGCCGAGTGCCGGGCCTTCTTCTGGCAAAACTGGATGGTGTTGAACGCCGCGCCGTCGCCCTTCTGGAGGAAAAGCAGGTTGAGGCTGTCGTCCACGATGCAGATGGTCACCTGCACGTTGCGCTTCTGCGCTTCCGCCTCGGCGGCGGCGACCATGGTTTTGATGGCGGCGAGGTTGAGGACCTTCTTTGTGGGCAGGTCGGCTGCGGGGGTGAGGGTCATAAGAGTAAGGATAACGGCTGCGAGTTTGAGCATTGGTGTTTATGCTATCACCGGGCGAGGCACGATTAAACTGGATGCAATGATGGACCAAGTCGGCAGGCACGGTCGCACCGACCAACCACGAGATACCGAGGCGTATCAGAAGCTGCGCGATGACGCGATTAGTGGGGTCGGCTGCGGCCTTGAACAAGCGAAGCGTGGGGTGGGCCGGCCCATGCGTGGGTTTCTTGCGGCTAGGGCCGCTCGCGAAGAATGCGCTTCACGTTGCGCCTGCCCCGCAGAATCGCCATGATGCGTACAGGCCTCGCGTCCGGCTGATACACGACCAGGAAGGAGTACATCGGGAAGAACAGAACGGATCGCGCCGTCAGATCTTTGCGGCGATGCCCGTGGCCGGGCATGCGCCCGATCGAGGAGAACAGCTCGTGAAACTCGCCTTCGATGCGATCAGCAAGCTCGATGCTATCTTCCGCGATGCGGCGCCAGATTTCAAAGAGGTCGTTCTGTGCCTCGGCGGAGACCTGGTAGGAATCCATCAGCGCTGCTGGCCGGCGCGCCACGCAGCCTTACGGTTGCCCATGTCGGCTCTCGATTCTTCGACCGTGAAGAATTCGCCGCGCTCGAACTGCCCAAAGGCCCGTTCAATTTTCTCGCGGATCGAATCCTTGTTGTCGCGAAGCCACTCGTCGTCGTTGCGCAGCATTTCCAGTGCCCGCTCGATGACCTCTTCGGGATTCTGGTATGCGCCGGACCGGATCGCCCGGGCGATAAGTTCCTCATGTTCTGGGCGAAGAGTGATCGTCATACGCGCCACTACGGCTATTATCAACTATTTGGACGTTCCGCACCGCACTGCTATCCTGAAAGCATCCCCACCGAAATGAGCGCCATCACACCCGATCTGGTCGCCGCACATCAGCTCACCGACGCCGAGTACCGGAAGATCGTCTCGCTGCTCGGGCGGGAGCCCACGTACACCGAGCTGGGCATCTTCAGCGTCATGTGGAGCGAGCATTGTTCCTACAAGAGCTCGCGCCTGCACCTGAAGAAGCTGCCTACCGCGAGCGAACTCGTGCTGCAGGGGCCGGGCGAGAACGCCGGCATCATCGACATCGGCGACGGCTGGGCCATCGCTTTCAAAATCGAATCGCACAACCACCCCAGCTTCATCGAGCCGTTCCAGGGCGCGGCCACCGGCGTCGGCGGCATCCTGCGCGACATCTTCACCATGGGCGCCATGCCCATCGCCGTCATGGACGCGCTGCGGTTCGGCTCGCTCGACGTGGCGCGCAACCGGCGCATCGTCGAAGGCGTGGTCTCCGGCATCGCGCATTACGGGAACTGTTTCGGCGTGCCCACCATCGGCGGCGAGACGGTTTTCGAAGCCTGCTACAACGGCAACCCGCTGGTGAACGTGTTCGCGCTGGGCATTTTCCGGCACGACGAGATCTTCTACGGGCGCGCCACGGGCGTGGGCAATCCGGTGATCTACGTGGGCGCGAAGACCGGGCGCGATGGCATTCACGGGGCGTCGATGGCGTCGGCGGAGTTCAGCGAAGATTCCATGGCGAAGCGGCCCAACGTGCAGGTGGGCGATCCGTTCATGGAGAAGCTGCTGCTGGAAGCGTGTCTGGAAGCCATGCACACGGGCGCCATCGTGGGCATTCAGGACATGGGCGCCGCGGGCCTCACCTGCTCCACTTGCGAAATGGGCAGCCGCGCCAACACCGGCGTCGAGATCGACCTGCAATTCGTGCCGCAGCGCGAAACCGGCATGACGCCGTACGAGATCATGCTGTCGGAATCGCAGGAGCGCATGCTGCTGGTGGCCGACAAGGGGCGCGAGGCGGAGGTGTTCGCGGTGTTCCGCAAGTGGGGCCTGGACGCGGTCACCATCGGCCACGTTACGCCGGACGGCAAACTTCGGGTGAAGGACCATGGCGTGGTGGTGGCAGAGATTTCGAATCGCGCGCTGGCCGACGAAGCTCCTCTCTACGACCGTCCGCACAATGTGCCACCTTGCCGTCCGGCGCCCATGGAGGGCCCGCCGCTGCCCGCGCGCAAGGATCTCACCGACGATCTGCTGGCCATCCTCGGCTCGCCCGACGTTTGCTCCAAGCGCTGGATCTGGGAACAGTACGACTACACCATCCGCACCAACACGCTGGAGGGCCCCGGCGGTGACGCGGCCATCGTGCGCATTAAGGAAACCGGGACCGCCATCGCTATGGCGCTCGACGGCAACCACCGCTACACGGCGCTCTCGCCGCGCGAGGGCACGAAGCTGATTGTGGCCGAGTGCTGCCGGAATCTGGCCACCGTGGGCGCGCTGCCCGTGGCCGCCACCAACTGTCTGAACTTCGGGAATCCCGAGCGGCCGGAGATCATGGCGCAGCTTGTGGAGTGTATTGAAGGCATGGCCGAAGCCTGCCGGTTCTTCGAGACGCCCATCACCGGCGGCAACGTCAGCCTGTACAACGAAACGCTGGGCGAAGCCATCTTCCCTTCCCCGGTGATGGGCATCGTCGGCCTGATGAAGACGGCCGCGCCCGTCCCGATCGCGTTTCAAAACGAGGGCCGCGCGCTGGTGCTGCTGGGCGGCGTCGGAACCACCACGCACGAGCGATTCGGCGGGACGCAATACGCCAAGGTGGTGATGGACGCGATGTGGGGACTGCCGCCGGAGCTCGACATGGCGTATGAGAAACGCGTGCACGACGCCATGCGCCAGATTGCCATGGAGGGGCTGGCGGAATCGGCCCACGACCTGAGCGATGGCGGCCTGGCCGTGGCGCTGGCGGAATCGTCCTTCGGACCGGCCGGCATCGGCGCGCGCGTGGATCTGCAGTCGGACCTGGCGCCACAGTACCTGCTGTTCCACGAGGGGCCGTCGCGGATACTGGTCTCGACCGCCAGCCCCGAGCGCGTGCAGGCGATTGCAGCGGCGCACAGGGTGGAAGCGCCGGTGGTCGGTGGTACCATGAAAGAGGAGTTACAAATCCGCGACAACTCTGAGGTACTTGCCGGTTGCACGATTGCCAGCCTCAGAGAGCGGCAAGAGAGTTCGCTGGCCAACATATTAAGTACCTGAAAATGCGCACCTCCCCCCGAGGAACGGTTTACGATGTTCGATAAACTCCACGAGGAATGCGGCGTTTTCGCCATTTACGGCCATAAAGAAGCTTCCAACCTCACCTATCTGGGCCTCTACGCGCTGCAGCACCGCGGTCAGGAGAGCGCGGGCATCGTGTCGAGCGACGGGCACGAGGTATGTTCCTACAAAAGCATGGGCCACGTCGCGGATATTTTCACGCCGGAGCGGCTGGCGGAGCTGCCCGGTAGCCTCGCCATCGGGCACACGCGCTACTCCACTACGGGCGACAGCCTGCTGAGCAACGCGCAGCCCTTCTCGGTGGCCTGCAACAAGGGCCGGGTGGCGGTGGCGCACAACGGGAATATCACGAACGCCGCGGAACTGCGGCGCGACCTGGAAGCCGACGGGTCCATTTTTCAGGGGACCAGCGACACGGAGGTGATCCTGCACCTGGTGGCGCGCTCGCGGGAGCGCACGCTGGCCGGCGCGTTGCGCGAAGCTCTGCTGCAGCTCGACGGCGCGTTTTCCCTGGTGTTTCTGGCGCAGGACCGCATCATCGTGGCGCGCGACCCGCACGGCTTCCGGCCGCTGGCGCTGGGCCAGATGGAAGCGGGCGGCCACAAGACCTACGTGTTCTCGTCGGAAACCTGCGCGTTCGATCTGATCGGCGCAGTGTACCTGAACGACGTGGAACCGGGGGAGATGGTAATCGCCGGTCCCGAGGGCCTGACCCGCGAGCGTTATGCGCCGGCCAGCGACCTGGCGCAGTGCGTGTTCGAGCACGTCTACTTCTCGCGCCCGGATTCGACGGTGTTCGGCCGCTCGGTGCAGGAATCCCGCGAGAATCTGGGCAAACTGCTGGCGCGCGAATGCCCGGCCGATGCCGACATCGTGGTGCCGGTGCCGGATTCGGGCGTGCCCGCGGCCATCGGCTACGCGTCCGAGGCGAAGCTGCCGTTCCGCCACGGGCTGATCCGCAATCACTACGTGGGCCGCACGTTCATCGAGCCCGACCAGGAGATCCGCGATTTCGGCGTGAAGCTGAAACTGAATCCGGTGCGCCATCTGCTGGAAGGCAAGCGCGTGGTGCTGGTGGACGATTCCATTGTGCGCGGCACCACCAGCCGCAAGCTGGTGCGCATGGTGCGCAGCGCCGGCGCGCGCGAGGTGCACATGCGCATCTCCTGCCCGCCCACCGTTTCTCCGTGCTTCTATGGCGTGGACACGCCGTCGAAGAGCGAACTGATTGCCGCCAACAACACGGTTGAGGAGATCCGCCGGTTTGTCGAGGCCGATTCGCTCGGGTATCTTTCGCTGGGCAGCCTGCGCCAGGCCGTGGACGACTACGACGGCCGCTACTGCTACGCCTGTTACACCGGCGACTATCCGACCGAGTTGGTGCAGATCGAAGAGCTGGTGGCGGCGAAGCGCAACCGGTAGGCCCAGCCGTCGACCGGCGGCCGGGCGATCTGAATCAGAACTCTCTCCGCGGCAATCTGTCAATGTCCGGCAGAACCGCTTGCCCGAGCGCGCTACCGACTTCCGCCGAATGCTCGTGAAGAAAAGTCTTCGCCTTGTTCTCGTAGTCCTTCGGATCGCTAATCCGGACACCGTAGACGGCGACGTAGGCGTTCCTTCGACCCATCGCGGCTTTCACGAAGGTGAGCTCGTAGCGTTGCTTTGATGGGTCGTCGAATCCGACAACCGTGTAGTTGTACTCCCCGTTGGAATCGTTCATGGTTCTGGCCATGAGAATCCGGCCGCCATGAGACTCGTAATCGGACCTGATTCCTTCGGAAACCCTTTTCAGATCCTCGCGCGTATGCGCATCCGGCCGGTCGATAATCGTGAGCCGGGTGGTCCAATCGTCGACGGTCTCGCTGCCGCTGACGAACTCCCACATCGGCCTGTTCTTCTGGTCGAACGATGCCAGGTGGTAGGTCCGGTTCAGAAAATGAATGGTCGGGGAATTCGGCGGCCGATCAGCCAACGCACAACCCGTGATGGCCGCCCCGCAGCAAATCAGCGCAAGCACACACTGCCTTCTCTTGTACATGAATGTCTCCATTGAAATAGATCCGAAAACCGCCGGCTACGTTTCCTATTGTGGCAGATCCGACGTGCGCCTCTTCGGGGCGAGCTTGCGCGGTACCGGAGCGGACACGTACTCACACGCAGGCGAAAATCAGGCGCTCGATCTCGGAGGCGGGCGCCGGCCGGCCCAGCAGATGGCCCTGGAAGCAGTCGCATCCGGCCTCCCGCAACAATTCCAACTGCCGTTCGGTCTCGACGCCCTCGGCGACCACTTCCAAACCCAGGCCGTGCGCCAGCGCGACCACGCTGCGCACCACCGTCAGCGTGCCCGACGATTCCGGGAGATCGCGGACAAAGGACTGGTCGATCTTGACCGTGGTCACGGGCAGGAGCCGCAGGTAGTTGAGCGAAGAGTAACCCGTGCCGAAGTCGTCGATGGCCAGGCGCACTCCGGTGCGCCGCAGGTCGGACATGCGCCGGATGGATCGCTCCACGTCGCGCATGAGCACGCTTTCGGTGATCTCCAGCTCCAGCAGCGCGGGCGGAAGACCACTGTGTTTGAGCGCATCGTGCACCACGCCCACGAAACCGGACGAGGCGAACTGCACCGCCGAGACATTAACGGCCAGCCGGATGGGTCCGCGCCCCGCCGCGTTCCAGCCCGCCGCCCGCATGCAGGCGTTCTCCAGCACCCAGGCGCCGATGGGGACGATGATTCCGGAGACCTCGGCCACGCGGATGAAATCGCGCGGCGCCAGCGATCCGCAGGCCAGCAGCGCCTCGAATCCGGCCAGCTCTCCGCCGACGCGTTGCACCGGCTGATAGCGCACTTCCAGTTCGCTGCCGGCGAATGCCTGGCGAAGTTGCTGCTCGATATCAAAATCGGATGCCGTGCTCTGGCGGCGGCTGGCCCGGAAACGGGTCACTTCATTGGGTCCAATCGCGCGCGCCCGTTGCAGCGCGGACTCGGCCTGCTGCAACAGCGCCGAGCCGTCCGGCGCGTCATCGTGCGACACGGCGAGACCGGCCGCGCAGGTGACGAACAACTCGCGTCCGGATACCGTGAACGGGCCGGACAACGCGCGCCGCAGCAACTCCTCCAACGCGGCGGCCGGGCTGCGCGAGGCGATGGCAAACTCGTCGCTACCCGTTCTGGCCACGATCCCGTTCACGCCCACCCCCGAACGAAGCCGTTCTCCGGCGTAGCGCAGCAGGCGGTCGCCACCGTCGTGGCCCATGGCCTCGTTCACCTGACGAAACCGATCCATGTCCAGCGCGGCCACAGTTACGTGTTCGTGCTCCCGCATGGCGGCGGAGAGTTCCCCATCCAGGAGATCGAGGAAGCGGCGCCGGTTGGGGAGGCCGGTGGTGGCGTCATGATTCGTCTCGAAGGCCATGCGCCGTTCCAGATTCCGCCGCTCCAGCACCACCGCCGCCAGCTTCGCGGCGATGCCCCGCAACGGTTCGGCCTCGAGGTCGCGTTTGGCGGACGTGTACAGGTTCAGCAGGCCCAGCAAAGCGTCCTGAGACGACACGATGGGCGTGGAGGAGAGCTCCACAAGACCCAGCCTTCCCAACAGTGCCGGAACTCCATCGGTTGTGGCGGCTTCGAATCCGGCGCCGGGATGGAGACGGACGCCGGTGGTTCCGCGAATGTACTCCGGCGGCAGGCTGGGCGCGGCCGCGCAGGTGAGGACCCAGCCATCGAGCGCCAGCACCGAGACCCGGCAGCCCGGCAAACGCCGCTCGAGGTACACGCAGATCTGTTCCAGCGTTTCGTCGGGTTCGGCCGCTCCGGTTACCGCGGCAAGCAGCCCGAGGAAGTCCGAATCCGGCACGGCGAGCGCGGCGGCGCCGTTGGCGAAACCGATGGCTGCTGCTCCGTTCCCCTGCAAGATCCTCCGATCCGGAAACTACTATTAAACGCCAATTCCCGGGAAAAAGAAACACCAACTCCCAGTATTTGTACCACAAGGTTGAACAATGTGTCCAGCAGGACTAGCAGTACTCTATCCGGACGGCGCGGCTTCTGTAGGGAAGGCCACAAACCGGTATCCCACGCCGCGAACGGTCATCAAATGACGAGGGCTTCGCGGGTCGTCTTCGATGTAGCGCCGCAGCCGCACGATGAAATTGTCGATGGGCCGGGTGTCGGTATCCTCCCGCAGGCCCCACACTTCCTCGATCATTTTTTTCCGGGATACGGCCTTTCCCTCGTGCTGAATCAGATAACGGAGAAGATTCGCCTCCATCAGCGTCAATGGAAACACCTGTTCGCGAACGCGAAGTTCCTGTGCCTCAAAATCCACCGATTTGTCGCCGAAAGTGAAGGCCTCCTTCGCTTCCGCCAGAGCAGGCGCACGGCTCGCCACCGCCTGGAGCCATTCGCTGCGGCGCAGCAGGCTGCGAATGCGGGCGATCAGAATGGACAGTTGGAAGGGTTTCGTCAGATAGTCGTCCGCGCCGGCGGCGAAGCCCTGCAGGACATCGTCGGGGTGACCGCGGGCGGTCAGGATGAGCGTGGGAACAAACTGCCCCGCGCGGCGCAGTTCGGAGACCACTACGAAACCGCTTTTCCCGGGCAACATGACATCGAGAATCACCACGTCGAACGCGGGCGAGCCGTCGAGCAACAGCTCCAGCGCGGCCTCCCCCGTTTCCACAACCTGTACGGCATAGCCCTCGTCTTCGAGGTTGAAGCGCAGCCCTTCGGCCAGGTGCTGCTCGTCTTCCACCACCAGAATCCGGCTCATCGGGCGACGGGGAACTGCAGGACAAAGGTGCTGCCGCGGCCGGGACCTTCGCTCTCGGCCCAGGCACGGCCGCCGTGCCGTCGAGCCACGGAGCGGACGATGAAGAGGCCCAGGCCGGTGCCCTTGATTCGCCCGGCCAGCGGCCCGGGGACTCGATAAAAGCGTTTGAAAATCTGCGTCAATTCGGATTTCGGAATCCCCATTCCCTCGTCTTTCACGCGTATCGACACGAATTTCGCGTCCTTTGCTTCCGCTCCCACCATCACCTTCACAGTGGTTTCGGAATACTTCACGGCGTTGTCAATGAGGTTGGAAATCGCGGCGCTCACCTCGTCGGCGTCGCCCATGATGATGGCCGGAACGGCGCCAGCGTACTGCAGCGAATCCGGCGTCCTGTGGTGCAGCGTTCGCGCCCGCTCGACGCACTCCTCGGCCAGGGCATTGAGGTTCACCGGCGAGAGATTCAGCTTGCGGTTAGTCTGGCCCATGCGGCCCGTCCGCAGAATCTGCTCGATGGAAGCCAGCAGGCGTCCGCTGTCTTCGAGCATGATGGCGTAGAACTCCTTCCGCTTCGCCTCGTCGATGACGCGTGTCTGCATCGTTTCGAGGTACAGGCGGATGGAGGCGACCGGAGTCTTCAGCTCGTGGGTGACCGCGTTGATGAAGGCGTTGTGCTGCTCATTGCGCCGGATCTCGCGCACCAGAAACGTGGTGTTCACAACGATGCCGGCGATGATCATGGCCAGCAGGAGCACGCCAAGGAACAGCAGGATGCCGGTGCGCCAGTTCAGCAGAACCCAGCCAATGTACAGCAGGAGAATGACGGAAATGAGACCGGCACCCAGCGCGATGAAGAACGCAATGGACTTCCGCCGGCCGGCAATAACCATGCTTATAAGGATAGCGAAAGGAGCAGAGGGAGTAGAAAACTCCCCGGCGATCACGCCGCTTCGCGTTCGGCAACCGCCGAGGTCAGCCTGGCAACGTGGACCGAGCGGGCCACTCCCAGCTTCTTCAGGACGCTGATCAGAATCCACGTGGAATCGAACTCGTACCAGGCCAGACCGTGCCGTGCGGAGGTCGGATGGGCGTGATGGTTGTTGTGCCATCCCTCGCCAAAGGTGATGAGAGCAACCCACCAGTTGTTCCGCGAATCGTCGCGCGTGGCAAAGCGGCGGTAACCCCACATGTGCGTGGCGGAATTCACCAGCCACGTGCAGTGGAAACCAACCACAACACGGAAGGCGATCCCCCATAGCACCAGTGGAAGGCCGCCGATGGCCGCCAGGATGACGCCAAGCACCACGGTCGGTACCCAGTGGTAATTGTTCAGCCAGACGTAAAACGGGTGCCGGGCGAGGTCGGGAGCGTACCTGGACATCATCCGGGTGTTGTTGTGGTTCACATCGCCGAATAGAATCCAGCCCATGTGCGACCAGAACGCGCCGTCGCGCGGCGAATGGGGATCGCCGGGCTGGTCGGACTTCTGGTGGTGGATTCGATGCGTGGCTACCCAGAAGATGGGGCCGCCCTGCAGTGTCAGGGCGCCGCAAACGGCGAAGAAGTACTCCATCCACAGAGGCACCCGGTAGGACCGGTGCGTGTGCAGGCGATGGTAGCCCATGCTGATGCCGAGACCACCCGTCACCAGCCACAGCAGCAACGAGATCGCCAGGTAGCGCCAACTGAACATGAATAGCGCCGCCACCGCGCCCACGTGAAGGAGCAGCATGATGGCGGTGGTGGACCAGTTCATGCCCTGGCGGCCAGGCATGACAACGGGGTTGGATTCGACGGGATTCCGAGTCATCGTACACTCGCAGGCTAACAGTGATTCGCGTTGCATGGTGTAAGACTTCTGTAAGGGCTGCGGCGCCTGTGCAGCAGTGTGCAGCAGGTAACCACTTGTATCCGCAGGCCGCGCGTTGTATGATTCGCCCAGGCGGTAACACTTCATGAAGACCCCGCACAACTGCACATATCTGGCTATTGGCACAATGTTGTCGTTGTCTTTTTCGCTGGCCCGCGCTGACGACAAGAAGAAGACGGCCGGCACTCCCCCGCCCCATCACGCTTCCAGCCCCGCCCCACGCTCGGCTCCGAGCGGCGGAGGTGGCAGCCATGGTGGCGGTGGCTCGTCCGGCTCCGGTCACTCCGGCGGCACGTACACCGGAGCTGGTGGTGGCACCCACACCGGCTCAAGTGGCTCCGGTCACTCCGGTGGCACCTACACCGGGGCTGGCGGCGGCACCCACACCGGCGGGGACACCCACACCGGCTCAAGCGGCTCCGGTCACTCCGGTGGCACCTACACCGGGGCTGGCGGTGGCACCCACACCGGCGGCGACACCCACACCGGGGCTGGCGGCGGCACCCACACCGGCGGCGGCACCTACACCGGGGCTGGCGGTGGCACCCACACCGGCGGCGACACCCACACCGGGGCTGGCGGCGGCACCCACACCGGCGGCGGCACCTACACCGGGGCTGGCGGTGGCACCCACACCGG
>JBEKZH010000105.1:0-13208 GCA_049510065.1 Bryobacteraceae bacterium | reverse complement strand
TGGAGAACGCAGTCAAGCACGGCGTGGCGCCGAAATTGGGCAGCGGCTTCGTTCGTCTCGCCATCCGGGCCGAAGCAGGTGGAGTGTTCGTTGAGGTCGCCAACTCCGGAGAGTGCGATGCGCGGGCGCTGGAGAATCCCGACGGCATCGGACTCAGCAACGTCCGCCGCCGCCTGACCTTGTGCTACGGCGAGGACTCGCACTTCGAAGCGCATTCGGCCGACGGCGTTACCACCGTAGGATTCAAGGTGCCCCTGAAACCGTCGCCACTCATCGCCGCGACGGGTTAGGAGCCGCCACAGGAGCAATCGCGATGTCCACTTGCCGTGAATTTCAGGTCGCTCATCCCTCGTCGCCGCCCGCTCACCCGAAAGCTGTACGGCGGCCCGGCTCAGGCGTGATACAAGTGGCTGAGCCGTGGGGCTCCTCCTTGCCATTGAAGACGCTCATCGTGGATGACGAACCGATTGCCCGCCGGGTTCTTCGTGAGGAGCTCGAATCCCTCGATGGCATCGAGATCGTCGGAGAAGTGGACAACGGCGCCCTGGCCGTCGACCGGATCTCCAGCCAGCATCCGGATCTCGTGCTGCTGGACCTTCAGATGCCCGTCATGGGCGGTCTGGACGTCATTCGTTCCATCCGGCGTGGAACACACATTCCCGTTGTCGTCATTGTCACGGCCTACGACAAGTACGCTCTTGAGGCCTTCGACGCCGGCGCCATCGACTACCTGCTCAAGCCCGTTGGAAGGGAGCGCCTGATCGAAGCTATCGAACGAGCGAAGCGCGTGACCGGCCGAGAGGCTGTGGAGAAACTGGCGCAGCTCCAGGAGATCTCCGGCTTTCGGGAAGCCCCCCTCAGCCGAAAGATCGTGGGCAAGGTGGGTGAAGAGTACTTTCTTCTCAGCGCCGACGAGATCTGTGCGTTCCAGGCCGATGGTGACCTTGTATGGATCGTCACCGCGAAGAAGAAATACCTGGCCACGCAGACACTGAAGGTCGTCGAGCAGCGTCTCCGGAACACGAGCTTTCGCAGAATCCACCGCAACGCCCTCGTGAACGTCGATCACGTCCGCAAGATGAGCGCACTCAGCAGCCAGAGATGGCTGGTCACACTGAATAACGACCAGGAATTCATTGTCAGCAAGAGGCAGGCCCGGAGCGTGCGCGAGTTGCTGCACTGGTGAGCGTTTGAGTGGACTCGCAACAGGGGCAGCGTCGCGACGACTGCAGATTCAGGGCATGTGCCGCGGCGATCAGACCGGCTCCCAGCGCCGTGGCGACGACTTCCACGGGAACCAGACCGGCGTTAATGCGATGGCGAAGTCCGAGCGAGGTGATGCCGAGGACAAACAACGCCAGGCAGGTCAATCGCCCGTGATGCCTCCGGTAGCCGGGGATCAGGCTGATGGTGGTGATGACGAACGATCCGCCCAGGAACCACGCGTCCAGCTTTTCCGAGGCGCCGATCAACCCGGCGAGTCCCACTATTGAGAGCAGCAGCGGCCCGGCAACACAATGTATGAAGCAAAGCAGGGCAAGGATCATGCCCATTCGGTCGGACGAACGCAGGTTCTGCAAAAGAGAGGGTCTGGCCATGTGCCCGGAATACAGGTTCGCCTGAAATCGCTCGTCTTCCAGGTCAATTCCGATGGCCGAACTACCTGTGGCATCAACGGACCAAGGTCTGCGGTGAGCGGAACAGGCGCTACTGGAAATATCTTCGGACGTCGCCCTATTCGGGAGCTGAGCGCGGGGCTCAGCGTCGGTTGAGTGTGCTTGTGAGCGGAAGCTCTGGACCGTCGGCTTCGTGAAGAAAGGCCGTCAGTGCCCGGTCACTGGCCCGCGGCAGGCGCCACCACGTAGACGTACTCGAGAGGCGCAGTGCCGGTGTTCGTCACATTGTGTTTCGTCCCTGGAGGAATGTAGACGGCGTGCGGCGCCGCAAAGTTGCGGCTAGGCTGCCCCTCGATAAGGGCATCGCCCGCGCCGTGCAGGATGATCAAACACTCCTCGTTATGTCCCGTCGTATGCCAACCGACCGACTGACCGGCCTTCAGCCGCACAAAGCCGCTGCGCATCCCAGCGGTCTGAGGGGCTCCTCTGAGCAACGGACAGTCTCCACCAGGGCAGTCGAGCGCGAAGGTCAGCGGTTGTCGCGCCGGCGCCTGGGAGGCCAGCGGCGTCAGCACGCAGAAAAGGGCAGCAGCCGCCCTGACGAGATGTTTCGCTTGCATCAACAATGGACGATCTCCTTACGTGGGCTCTTCATGGGCGAGTCCCGCCCTTCATCAGAACTTCAGCGTGAACCCGCCGGCGGCGTTGATCCCAGGCATTGGATAGCCTGGGATCAACTGGTAGCGGCGATTGAACAGGTTGTCGACAAGCGCGAACACGGTGGTGCGTTCGCCCAGCGGATAACTGAGTCGGAGAGTGGCATCCGTGTACTCGCCAAGATAGCTTGGGTGGGTCGTGTCCGTATAGCGCTGGCCGGCCGAGATGCCACTGAAGTCAGCCGTCAAACGGTGCATCGGGATTTCGACCGAGTAGTTGAACTTGTTGGCTGGCACATAGGGCGCAAGATTCGTGGAACTGATGTAATTGTACCCACCGCGGACGCGAATATGCCGCCACGGCATCCATTCGGAGCTGAACTCCACTCCCCGGTTGATCGCATTTCCCGCATTCAGTGTGGTCATGTTGGGCCAGTTGCCCAGCGAGACAATCAGGTTTTGCAGGCTGGCGTAGTAAACCGTGGTCCACGCATGGAACGTGGGCGACGGCCGGGCGTGGAAGGTGGCCTGGTAGTTCCACATCGTCTCCGGCGACAAGTTCGGATTGGGTGCGGGAAACAGGTACAGCTCGCGGAGGGTCGGATTGCGGAAGCCTCGCGAAGCGTTGAACGCGATACGAGTATCGATCCGAGAACGCAAATGAGCCGCTGGCCTCCGGGGCGGAGAGACGGCCGAACTGCGAATTCGCTTGGTAGCGGTATCCCGCATTGAGGCGCAAACCGTGGATCGGTGTCCACTGCAGAAACGTGAAGCCCGCCTCTTCGTCGATGTGGTGAGTGCCATAGCTGTAGCCGCTGGGTTCTTCGTGCGCTTCGCCGCCGTAGTGCATGTCGTCGCTGCCGACCTCAAGGAGCAGCGTGCTGTTCAGCGCGAAGGTCTGATCGAGACGAATTCCCGTGGCGTCGTCAATCGAGCGAAAACCGTCGGAAATGAAATTCCGGCCGTAGCTCCCGTACACCCGGATGAAACCGTAGGTGCGAGCGTACGCGTTGTCCAGATTCGCCGAAAAGCCGCCGCGGCCGACCGCCGCGTAGTTGGCTTCCGAAGGATCGCCGACCGGGCCCGGATCTTCGACGAGAAAATGCCCATACCGCCCGTCCACACTTCCTTTCCAGTGGTCGGAGAAACTGTCGCCAAACGACACCGCCCCGTCGCCTTCGCGAAAGTGGGAGTCCTCGCGGTCGCCATCGGTGTGCGAGATGCCTCCGGTGACCTGGTAGAAGTAATGGCCGAACGTTCCACCGTTGGATAGCCGATACTGCCCCGTCAGAAATGAGCCGAGGCTTGCGGTCAGACGGGTCTCGTTCTGCGCGGATGGCTGGATAGGGTCGATCTCCACGACCCCGCCCGTAGCATTGCTGCCGTAAAGAACCGAGGCCGGTCCCTCGGTAACGCTGACGAGGCTTACGTCGGTCAGGCTAAAGAAGTCCGGAAGGGGGTGCCCCATTTCTCCCTGGAAGTCCGGGCGCCCGTCCACCACGATCAAAACGGCGGCATTGGGGCTCTCGCCGACACCGCGAATGCTGATCTCTCCCGTGCCGTTGGTAGAGATGCCGTACCCAAGTACGCCTCTGTGCGTCACGAATGCTCCGGGCACCAGCCTCTCCACTGCATCGAAGACCGTGCGCGCGCCAGTAGCATCAATGGCCAGCGTGTCGCTGGTGATCACCGGGACCGTGGCGCTGTCGCTCACGACGACGTCGACCGAGTCCCGGACCATCGCCGGGCTCAGCGTGACCGTCTGCGGTTGTGCTTCGCTCCAGTTCGTCAAAGTGGTGCGGACCGGCGCGAAGCCGGGTGCGGAGACCACCAGATCTGCGGGAGGATGGCAGGCGGTGTCGGCCTCGCCGAGCGAACTCGCGGTCAGGGCCGTTGCAGCGGCTCCGGCGCAGTGAATCCGGATAGCCGCTTGTGGGATCGCCCCGCCCTGAGAGTCGATCACGCGAACCTGAATCTGGCTGATTTGCGCTGCAGCGAGACCGCTGAGCATCAGGAAAGGCACCACGTGCCTCCTGAGTCCACGCCTGTCGATGTGCATACGAATGTAATAAGTGTGCTACGATCCCGATAGTAGCACGTCTATTCATTTCGTGCCACCAGACCGCGGCGAGGCCGGAGCCCACCGCCGGCAGCGGCATCGATGCGCATTCAAACGCTCGAACCCTGAATTGCCTGACCAGCCCGGCGAGTCCCACTATCGAGAGCAGTAGCGGCCTGGCGACACAATGAGGCAGTGAAGCAAAGCAGGGCGGCGATCATGTCCACTCGGTAGGAAAAACGAAGTGCGGCATCAACGGACCAAGGCCCGCCGTGAGCGACGCCCGCGCTACTGAAAATATCTTCGGACGTCGCCTTTGTCGGCGGGCTGAGCGTGCGCTCGTTCCAGGGCGTAAAGGGGTTTTGGGCCGTCGGCATCGCCCTGTAGAATCCGAAGCGATCCCCATACCCAGACCAGCGACCTGGAGGAAAACCGGACTCGGACACCATCATCGAGGTGCACCGCGATCATCTGGTCGCCGTGCCGGTGCGCCGGATGGAACAGATGCCCGGCGTCGGGAAGCAGGTAGAACTCCCGCACCGGCTCTCCATCGCGCGGAACACGTCCCCCGTCCACCATATATCCGAGGGCACGGACCTCCATACCCGTGCGGAGTGCCGAACGGGTGTCGGCTTCAGCATGGTCTTCTCGCAGCAGACTCGACCAGTTGAGGAGGGTAGCGCCCTTCTCCGTACCACGAATGGGAGCCAGATCCGAGAGGTCATCCTGAAGGGTCGCGGCGATTCCGATCATGAACAGCAGAGCGGGCGCGAGGCTTGCGGCCAGCACGAAAGCCAGCGTGCGGGTTTCCTGCGCGCGCGAAATCGCGAGCTTTCTCCGCGCCATGGTACGGCCGCCCACGCGATAGACGTTACCCGGATGCGGCGTCGACCCAAAGGGATTTCCGACAAGCGGGCGGATACCGGCAGCCAGCGAACCTTGCCACGCTGTCAGCGGCACGTACCTCGGCAGGTCCGTCGCTGTGAATGGTCTCGTGCCGCGGGGTCTGATCCGAAAGATCAGTGCGCCGCGAAATTGGGGAACTGGACTCATCGTTGAGGGTGCGAATTGGGCGAAATCGCTCAAGCGTGAATACTCCTGCCGAGTCGTCTGCGCTGCTGGCAGTTGGCTCACAGAAGAACGCGCCAATCCGCCCGCGGAAGTTACCAGTTCGCTCATGCCGATCTCCTCTCCGCTCATGCCGAGATTGTCGCCTCTATCGCTAACCGCTTGATCCACAAAGTGCCGTAGGAGCAGGAATGGTGCATCGGTTGCGTTAGTTCCCTTGATTTCAGACAGGAGAGTCCGATGTTGCGTCTTTGTGTCGCATTGTTGTTGCTGGCGTCGCCCATGTTCTGCCAATCAATGGGGAGCGCGGGCACCGTGCGCGGAAAGGTGAGCGATCCAAGCGGCGCGGTCATCGCCGGCGCGACGGTGGAGTTAAGCAATGATCTGACCCTGTACCGGCAGCAAGTGAAAACCTCGGCTTCCGGCGAGTTTCAGTTCGCGAACATTCCGCCGAACGTCTACCACCTCAGTATCAGCGCCCCCGGCTTCGCGCATCATCACCGGGATTTGACAATTCGAAGCGCCGTGCCGGTGAACCTGGAAATCAGCCTGCCACTCGCGGCGCAAAGCGAGGCGGTGACCGTGTCTTCGGAAGCGGCGCTCCTGGAGGCTACGCCTTCCGCGCACACCGATGTGGATCGCGAACTGTTTTCAAAGATGCCGACAAGCTCGATCGCGTCAGGGCTCAGCGACATCATCACGCTCTCCACTCCTGCGGTAGTGGCGGACTCGGATGGCTTTTTTCATTCGCTCGGCGATCACGCGCAGATGGCTCTTTCAATCGATAACCAACCCATCACGGATCAGCAGGGAAGCCTCTTTTCCACGCAGATTCCCTTGAATGCAATCCAGGCAGTCGAAGCGGTTTATGGGGGCACTCCGGCTGAGTACGGCGACAAGACGTCGCTGGTGGTGACAACCATAACGCGCTCGGGTCTCGGCCAAAAGACACACGGCAGTTTCTCCGGCGAATACGGCTCTTTCGGAACCGTCAACCAGAAAGCCGACATCAGTTTCGGCAGCCAGAGATGGGGCCAGTTCTTTGCCATCAATACGTCCCGCTCGGGCCGTTTCCTGGATACGCCCGAATACCTTCCCGTCCACGACATCGGCAACAACATGAACGTGTTCTCACGGTCGGACTATCAGCCGGATACTTCGGATATGTTCCATCTGAACATACTGGCCGCCCGGAACTGGTTTCAGATTCCCAACACCATCGATCAGCAGGCCTCCGGGCAGGATCAGCGGCAAATGGTGCGGTCTTTCAGCATTGCCCCCGGTTGGATCCATGTCTTCAGTCCCTCAACCACGCTGGCGGTAAATCCGTTCGTACGTCAGGATCTGGTCAACTATTATCCGAGCGGTAATCCCTTTGCAGACCAGCCAGGCACGCTTCGCCAGACCCGGAAACTGACCAATCTCGGTCTGAAAACCGACCTCAGCTATGTGCATGGACGTCATAACGCCAAGTTCGGGGCACAGATCACGCATACGCTTCTGACGGAGCAGTTCAGCCTCGGGCTGACCGATCCGACGTTTAACCCCGTATGCCTCGATGCAGGTGGCGCTGCCGTGACCGATCCGGCGTTGACCGATCCGGCAATGTGCGCCGGTTCGGGGTTTCAGGCCAATCCGAATCTCTCCCCCGGGCTTGTACCTTATGACCTCACCAGGGGCGGCTCCCTGTTCCAGTATCGAGGCCATGCCGACATCCGGCAGCAGGCATTTTATGGACAGGACGCCATCAGCTTAGGGAAGTTAACGCTCAGCCTGGGGTTACGGTTCGACCACTACGACGGCATCAGCCACGGCACGCAACCACAACCACGGGTGGGCGCGTCCTACCTGATTGCGCCGACCAGAACGGTGGTGCGGATAGCCTATTCGCATTCCTACGAGACTCCGCTCAATGAGAACCTGGTGCTGTCCAGCGCTACCGGCGCGGGCGGACTGGCGGCGAATGTCTTCGGTGCTTATGCGAGCGTGCCGCTTCAGCCGGGCATTCGCAATATGTACAACGCCGGCCTGGAACAGAATTTTGGCTCGCATTTCGTGTTTGAAGGCGACTATTTCTGGAAGTTCACCCGGAACGCGTTTGACCTAGACAATCTCTTCACGACCGCCATCTTTTTCCCCATCGAATGGGACCACGCCAAAATGGACGGATTCTCGGCCCGGCTCTCACTTCGGCAATACAAGGGTCTGAGCGCATACACGACGCTGGGGCACACGCGGGCCCGTGTTTTCGACCCGGAGAACGGCGGTCTGATTTTCGGCAGCCCGGTGGACCGAAGCGTGGTGCGCATCGACCACGATCAGGCGTTCCAGAGCACAACGCAAGCGCAGTATCAGATGGGGAAGCACGGGCCCTGGGTGGCGTTCACGTGGCGCTTCGACAGTGGCATCGTGTCCGGGGCCGTTCCGGACCTGGCCAGCGCTCTCGCACTCACCGCCGACCAGCAGGCTCAGATTGGCTTCTATTGCGGCAGCCAGGTGGCTACTCCCTGGAGTCCGATCACCACCTGCAATGTCCCCTGGCCGAACTGGGGAGCCAAACTGGTGAAGATCCCGGCGCCCGGCACGGAGAACGACGATACGAATCCGGCGCGCGTCCGTCCCCGCAATCTGTTCGATACGAGCGTTGGAACCGACAACCTGTTCCACACCGAGCATGTGCGCTGGACCCTGCGCCTGACGGCGCTGAACATCACCAACAAACTGGCGATGTATAACTTCCTGTCCACCTGCTCGGGGACGCACTTTGTGGCGCCGAGGGCGTACCGGGCGGAGTTAGGTATCGCGTTCTAGTCGGGGGGACGTGCGGTATCCTGCAGCGTATGTGGCGATGTCGGCTCTGGCGACTCCTGATACTCGCAGTCATTGCCATCCTGCTGCGCACGACACTCGTCTCCGAGAAGTGTGTGGAATGCGGGAGTCATGCGGGCGCGACGGGGTTTCGGAGTTCTCACGGTGGCGGAGACGCACCGGACAACGACGACGACTGCTGCTCCCACTGCTTCTGCTGTCATTGCGACAGCGTTCTCAGCTCGGCTGATTCCGGCGTGTCCCTCGCTGCAAGTGGATCCGTACCGCGCACGCGGATACTGCCGCTCCTTCAATTGACCGCCCTCCCTTTCGACAACCCCCCACGCGTCTGATCCGGTACCGAGGTTTAGTTGTCCGGAATGGCGTGCAGGAAATGGAGGTGTTATGCGTGTGGTTTGTTTGCTCACCGCATTGCTTTGTAGCGGATCGAGGCTACTTGCTCAGGATCCGTTTGAGATACACGTCTACGAATACGAGCCGCAGACGCTCGGCGAATACAGTCTGGAAGCTCATCTGAACCTCACAGCCCAGGGGACCGCCGAACGCGACGGAACGCTGCTGCCTACGGAGCGGCAGACGCACCTCACGCTCGAACCAACCGTGGGGCTGTCGGAGAACTTTGCCGTTGGGTTCATGTTTCTGAGTGCGTGGCAGCCAGGCAACTCGCCGCAGTTTGCGGGCTGGCGGGTTCTGCCGCACTTCTACGCGCCGAAATCGTGGCGACTGCCGGTGCGGCTGGCCTTCGTCGCGGAGTTTTCGTTTCAGAACGTTCGCTATGAGGAGAACTCACGGCGAGTTGAATTGCGTCCGATCCTCGACCGCGAATTCTCGCGATGGCAGGTGGTCTTCAACCCGGTTTTCGAGCGCGCCCTGCACGGACCGGGTACAGAGCATGGCTGGAACTTCGAGCCGGCTCTGCTGCTCCGCTGGAAACGCGCGCGATTCTCGCCTTCCCTTGAATATTACGGAGAGATCGAGAGCATCAACGTTCCGCCGCGCGCTCAGCCCGAAGTGCATCAGCTATTCGTTGGCGGCGATTGGCGGGTGAACGACGGCTTCGTGGTCAATATGGGAACCGGCTTCGACCTTGGAAACCGCGGCCCCGGCATCGTATTGAAGAGCCGCTTCGAGTGGGACTGGAAAACCGGACGTCATGACGGCACCGATTGAGCCGTGCGGGTGGCCGGTGCCACGCCAGACAGCCGGGACGATTCTTCCGCAGGTGGATTAGTCGCCCGCGGACGAGTTGTCCGCTCATCCCCAGAAATAGTTCCCCCACCGCCGCCATCCGGCCATTGATCGGATTCTTCTCGGTACTGTTCCTGCGGCCCCCCACAATCGAGCAATGAGGAACCGTGTCTGCGCTGTCGTTGTGATTTTCACCGCCCTATTTGGCTGCGGCGTTTTGAGTGCTCAATCGGTCGGTTCGGGAACCATTCGGGGAACCGTTCTGGATCCATCCGGGGCGGCCATCAAGGGCGCCAGTGTCGAGATCCACAATCCGGTGTCCCACTACTCGCGAACCGTCCGGACCGACGACCAGGGCAGTTTCGAGTTCCGAAACGTGCCCCTCAACAACTACCATCTTCAGGCTGGTGCGCAGAGCTTTCAGACAAATCAGCAGGACGTGGACGTGCGCTCGGCTGTACCTGTGGAGCTGAAGATCGAGATGGCAATCGGCGCCGCCACCACCTCCGTCGACGTGACCGAGGCCGGCGATCTGGTGGAAACCGTTTCCACCACCCACACGGACATAGATCGCGAGCTATTTGACAAGCTGCCCCTTGAGAGTCAATCCTCCTCATTGAGTTCCCTGGTAACCCTGGCCACGCCGGGCATCAGCGCCGATTCGAATGGCCTCTTCCACGGACTCGGCGATCATGCGGAGAACTCGTTTTCCCTGGACGGCCAGCCGATTACCGACCAGCAAAGCAAAGTGTTCTCAAATCAGATCCCTCTGGACTCCGTGCAGTCGATGGAGGTGATCGAAGGCGCACCTCCGGCCGAATACGGCGGCAAGACCAGCGTGGTGATCGTAGCAACCACGCGCTCGGGTCTCGGTATCACCGAACCGCACGGCGAAGTGACGGCCGCTTATGGCAGCTTTGGAAGCTCCAACGCAGGCTTCGATCTCGCGTATGGCGGTAACAAGTGGGGCAACTTCATTTCCGCCAATGGGCTGGACACCGGCCGGTTTCTGGACGGCCCGGAGTTTACGGTCATGCACGACAAAGGGAATGAAGAGAACCTGTTCGACCGCGTCGATTACAAGCCTTCCGACGCGGACACGATCAGCGCGAACCTCGGCTTTACCCGATCCTGGTTCCAAACGCCCAATTCATTCGATGCCGAAAACGCCGCGGCATGGAACGGAGTTGTCGTCGACAACGGAGGTCTCGGCCCCAACGGCCTGCCTGTAGGCCCTGCGGACCAGCGTTCACAGATCAAAACGTTCAATGTTGCACCCACGTGGACGCGGCTGCTCAATGCGAACGCGGTGTTGACTTTCGGCGGGTTCGTACGGCAGGATCAATACAACTATTACCCAAGCGCCAATCCGTTCGCCGACTTCACTCCCGACCTTCAAGGCCAGACCGTTGCCCAGAATCGCAGGCTAACGAATGCCGGGGTGCGCGCGAACCTCTCCTATGTTAAGGGCATTCATAACATAAAGATAGGAGCCACCTGGGAGCACACGTTCCTTACCGAAAACGACACTTTTGGGATCGTCGATCCTACGGCGAACGCGGTCTGTTTGAATCCCGACGGGAGCGCGTACACGGGCGCAGGCCTGACCGATCCCAGCCAGTGCGGAGGAGCGCTGCAGGCAAATCCGAACTTCAATCCCCTGCTGGCCTGTTACGACCTGACCAGAAGGGCAACCCTGCCGGCTTCCGACGGCTGCCCGAATTTCACCAGCGGCCAGTACCGGTTTAACGGTCGCGCCGACATCAAGGAAGTAGCCCTTTTCGTCCAGGACACTATCACGGTGAAGAACTGGAGCTTCAACCTCGGAGTTCGGGGCGATTTGTACAATGGCATCACCATCGCCCGCCAGGCAGAACCTCGGCTCGGAATCGCCTACAATTACAAGCCAACCAACACCGTGCTGCGCGTTTCCTATGCCCGCACCATGGAGACTCCTTTCAACGAGAACCTGGTTCTGGCCAGTCTGGGGTGCAGTGACGCGGTGGTCGCCGCGCTGATGTCCACGATCACTCCCTGCGTCACAACGGCGCCACTGAATCCCGGACACCGCAATGAGTTCCACGCAGGTATCGAGCAGGCTTTTGGAAGGTACCTGGTGGTGGATGGCGAGTACATCTGGAAGTACACGCACGAGGCATACGACTTCAGTGTGCTGGGCGCAACGCCGATTACATTCCCCATCGAGTGGGCCAGTTCGAAAATCCCCGGATATGCTGTGCGTGCCAGCGTCCCGGACTTCCACGGCCTGACGGCGCTTGTTGTCTTCTCCAGCGTGGCGGCCCGGTTCTTCGGACCGCAAGTGAGCGGAATCGGCGCGGCGCCGGGGGGAAGCGCGGTGTTTCGAATCGACCACGACGAGGTCTTTAACGAGACGACTCACCTGCAATACCAGCCATCGAAGAAGTTGCCGTGGATCAGCTTCAACTGGCGTTATGACAGTGGTCTGGTGGCTGGGCCCCTGCCCTGTGCCGGCGGCAACTGCAACAACGGTCCCAACGGGACAGACAGCATTGTCGACGTCTCCGGCCTGACGCCCGATCAGCAGTTCGAGGCCGGACTGTTTTGCGGGAGCGTGCATGCGACCCCCACCACTCCGATCAGCCCAACCGGTCTGTGCCCCGCGTCGCAGTACGGATCGAGTCTGATAAGTGTCCCCGCCGCAGGTATTGAGAACGACGATCACAACCCACCACGTATTGCGCCCCGCAATCTGTTCGACCTCGCGGTGGGCCACGACAACCTGTTTCATGGCGAGAAATACAAGGTGAGCCTCCGCCTCTCCGCAGTCAATCTCACCAACCATGACGCACTGTATAACTTCTTGTCGACTTTCAGCGGCACGCACTATGTCACACCGCGGGCGTTGACGGCAACGGTGGGCTTGCATTTCTAGTTCTCGTTTCTGCCGACGGCCAAGCTGAGCTAACCAAGGGTACCGCTATGACTGGATTACTCCCGGGAAACGCGCTTGAACGAAGCCGCAGCAGGGCGGCGGACGCTTCGCGTGATAACATTTGGCAGGGCAACTGCCATGCGTTCACTCGGCTTTGTCGGTGAACCAGCAGCTCGCGCGCCCTCCGTCCGCTTCGGTTTCCGGGCTTCGGCACTCGCGAGAAATGACCCAGGTTTGCTCACCAGAAGTTACCCTCTACCTGCCCCAGAAAGCGGAGGCCGATGCAGGATGCGCATATCCGGCTGAGATGCTCTTGCCCGCGGGCAAACCAAGGCGCTGACGCGGATCGTGATGAAGATGCTCACTTTGCCCGCCGGCAAGCCTTCGGCTTGGATGATATCGATAGTCGGACCCCCTATGTCGAACATCTGGCGAAAATGCTGTTCTCAGTGTGGGTCACTCTAACCGAGCACAAATGGGTCACTTTTGGTGAGCGCCGAGGGTTTCCGGGAGGATAACGCCGGGGAACCTGCGCGAGATGTGCGTGATCTGCTGGTCTCCGATGTGGTCATGCCGGAACTCGGTGGACGCGAAGTCGCGGAACGAGCCCTAAAGCTGCGGCCTGGCCTGAAAGTCATGTTCATGTCCGGCCACACCCAGGATGTCGTCTTGAAGGAGGGCGTCCAGAAGGGAACCGCGTTTTTGCAGAAGCCGTTTACACCCGTCGGACTCGCGCAAAAAGTGCGCGAGACCTTGGATGCGGTTCCCGCGTGTGTCCAGGCTAAACCACCAACTGGCGTTTGCGGCCCATCAGCGCCACGCCAAGCAGAACCGTCGCGAGCAGCAGATACAGCGCGGCGTACTGCAGGGTCCGGACG
>JBEKZH010000104.1:0-14243 GCA_049510065.1 Bryobacteraceae bacterium | reverse complement strand
AGGCACTCCACTTCCAACGTGACGTGTCCGTTCAGCAGTTCAGGGATGCTCGGCATGACCGAGATTCTACGAAATCCCGGCGCTCTCCGCTTGTCGGTTTGAGGTCGAAGACTTCGCTAGAATACATACAGCCTCCCCCCGCGCGGAATCATGAATTCTGACAAGCCATTCGTCCATCTGCACTGCCACACCGACTACTCGCTGCTGGACGGCGCCTGCGAGATCACTCAGTTGATGGATCTGGTCGCCGAGCAGCGCATGCCCGCCGTGGCCATGACCGACCACGGCAACCTGTTCGGCGCGGTGGAGTTCTACAACAAGGCGCAGGAGAAGGGCGTGCACCCGGTGATCGGCTGCGAGGTGTACGTCTCGCAACAGGGCCGCCGCAGCCGCAGCGAATCGGACCACTACAACCACCTCGTCCTGCTCTGTGAAAACCAGGAAGGCTACCGCAACCTCATCCGCCTGGTCTCCACCGGCTTCCTGGAAGGCTTCTATTACAAGCCGCGCATCGACAAGGACCTGCTGGCCGAGCACTCCAGGGGGCTCATCTGCATGTCCGCCTGCCTGCGCGGCGACGTGAACGAAACCATCCTGGCCGACCGCTACGACGAGGCGCGCCGCCTCGCTTACGAATACCAGGACCTGTTCGGCCGCGGCAACTTCTTCCTCGAGATTCAGGATCACGGGCTCGACAAAGACAAACTGGTGGTCCCCGGGCTGCGCCGTCTGGCCGCCGACACCGGCATCCCCATGGTGGCCACCAACGACGCCCACTACATGCGCCGCCAGGATGCCCGCCCGCACGAGATCCTGCTGTGCGTCCAGACCGGCAAGACCATGAAGGACCCGCAGCGGATGCGGTTCGACGTCCCCGAGTTCTACCTCAAGAGCCGCGCCGAGATGCTGGCGCTGTTTGGCGACATGGAGGACGCGCTCGACCGCACCTGGGACATCGCCCAGCGCTGCCAGGTGAAGCTCGAGAAGGTTAAGGAGCCCTTCCCCCGCTTCGACGTTCCCGAAGGCCACTCCACAGACACGTGGTTCGAGTACGTGGCTCGCCAGGGCTTCGAGCGTCGGCGGCCGCGTCTGGAGGCGATGCGCGCGGCGCGCGCGCTGAAACGCGACCTCGCCGAATACGCCGAGCGCCTGGATCGCGAGATCCGCATGATCCAGCAAATGAAGTTCTCCGGCTATTTCCTGATCGTCTGGGACTTCATCCGCTTCGCCAAATCGAACGGCATTCCGGTGGGACCGGGCCGTGGCTCCGCGGCCGGCAGCCTCGTCAGCTACTCCATGGAGATCACCGATATCGATCCTCTGCAGTACGGGCTCCTGTTCGAGCGCTTCCTGAATCCGGAGCGCATCAGCATGCCCGACATCGACATCGATTTTCACACCCGGCGGCGCGGCGAGGTGATCCAGTACGTCACCGAAAAGTACGGCCGCGAGCAGGTGGCGCAGATCATCACCTTCGGCACGCTGGGCGCGCGCCAGGCCATCAAGGACGTGGGCCGCGTGCTGGACATGACCTTTGGCGAGGTGGATCGCATCACCAAACTGGTTCCCAATCAGCTCAACATCAAGTTGAAGGAAGCCATCGCCCAGGAGCCCGGCTTCGCCGAGGCGGCCAGGAAGGACGCGCGCGTTGAGGAAGTGCTGGACGTGGCCCAGACGCTGGAGGGCATGGCGCGCAACTGCTCCATGCACGCCGCGGGCGTGGTCATCTCGCCACTGCCGCTGAAAGACCTGGTGCCGCTCTATAAAACAAACAAAGACGAAATTGTCACGCAGTACGACATGGTGGGTCTCGAGAAGCTTGGCCTTCTCAAGATGGACTTCCTCGGCCTCACCACGCTGGACATTATCCAGGACGCGCTCGCCCTCATCCGCAAGCATTGCGGCGACACGGTTTCCATCGAGGATCTGCCGCTGAACGATGCGCCCACCTACGCGATCTTCTCGAAGGGCTACACCAGCGGCGTCTTCCAGTTCGAATCGCGCGGCATGCGCGACATTCTGCGCAAGTCGCAACCCTCGCGGCTGGAGGATCTCTGCGCGCTCAACGCCCTCTACCGGCCCGGCCCCATTCAGGGCGGCATGGTGGACGACTTCATCGAGCGCAAGCACGGCCGCCGCCAGGTGGTCTACGATTTTCCCCAATTGAAGGAGATTCTGGAGGAAACCTACGGCGTCATCGTTTATCAGGAACAGGTGATGCAAATCGCCAACAAACTGGCGGGCTATTCGCTCGGCGAAGCGGACATGTTGCGCCGCGCCATGGGCAAGAAGGACGCCGAGGAAATGGCCGCACACCGCGGCCGCTTCGCTCGCGGCGCAAAGGAACGCGGCTTCCACGAGAAGAAGGCCGGCCACATCTTCGATCTCATGGAGGAGTTCGCCGGATACGGCTTCAACAAGTCGCACTCGGCCGCTTACGCGTTCATCGCCTACGTCACTGCGTACCTGAAAGCGCATTACCCGGTGGAGTTCATGTCCGCGCTGCTGACCTCGGAAACGGGGAACACGGCGAAGGTGGTGAAGTACATCAACGAGTGCCGCGAGATGGGCATCGCCGTCCTGCCGCCGGATATCAACTCGAGCGACAGCAACTTCACGCCGGTGGTGCGCACGGGCCAGGAAAAGGCCATTCGGTTTGGGCTATCGGCCATCAAGAACGTGGGCGGCACCGCGGTGGAGTCGATTATCAAGGCGCGCACGGAGGGCGGCGCGTTCCGCACCATCTTCGATTTCGGCGAGCGCGTGGACCTTACCTCGGTCAACCGCCGCATCATCGAAAGCCTGATCAAGGCCGGCGCCGCGGATTCGCTCGAAGGCAACCGCGCGCAGTGGTGGGCCATGATCGATCCGGCCATGGAAGCCGGGCAGCGCGCCATGCGTGACCGCGAAAGTGGACAGGGAGGCCTCTTCGAAATGGCCTTCGAAGAGCCCGCACACCGCGAGCAACCGCTGCCGGAGCTGCCCGACTGGACCGCCGAAGCCAAACTCGCCGGCGAAAAGGAAGTGCTCGGCATCTACGTGAGCGGCCACCCGCTGGACGCCTTCGCCGTCAAAATCGCCGAGCTGAGCGATCACAGTACCGACGACCTCGAAGGCCTCTCCAAGGGGACCGAGGTGAAGCTGTGCGGCATTCTCACCGGCATCCAGCGCAAGCGCAACA
This sequence comes from Bryobacteraceae bacterium, assembly GCA_049510065.1. Taxonomy (GTDB): domain Bacteria; phylum Acidobacteriota; class Terriglobia; order Bryobacterales; family Bryobacteraceae; genus CAWACP01. The sequence continues at coordinate 11,062 of JBEKZH010000104.1, read as the reverse complement.
AGGAGCAGAGGCTGTGGGCGGCGATGCAGTTGGAGGACCGCGCAGGCAGCATCGAGGCCATGGTCTTCACCACCCAGTACGACAGCCTGCTCGCTAACCTGATCGAGGACAAGCCGGTGTTCGTGCGCGCGGCGGTGTTGCCGGAAGACAACGCTCCGCCCAAGCTTTCGATTCAGGACATCATCCCGCTGGAGAACGCGCGCCTGAATCTGCCCAGTCTCATTTCCATCCGCATTCCGATTGGCGGTAATGGCAACGATCGCGCGGCCGCCCTCACCGAGCTGTTCGCGCGCAAACGCGGCGACACGGAAGTGCGACTGCGCCTCGAAAAAGCGCGGGATTTCTCGGTAATTCTGGACGTTACCACGCGCGTCCGCCCCGACAAGGAATTCAAAGCCGAGGTGGAGCGCATCTGCGGCCCCGAAGCGTTGGAAATTCTGGCGAGCTAGTGTAAGTTACACACAGCGTCATTAGTGATTGCGGATAGAACCACTCCGTCACCGTCGCGGCTCGGTGCCTACGTTTCCGAGCCGCGACAGTAATGGAGTGCCCCATGGGCCGCGGCGGCCCACCCAAAAGGATGGAGACGCACGGGACCTCTTCTGCAGAATCAATGGTTTGGGGCGCGTCTCCAAGGGGGCGGATGCGCAAGTACTTATGACGCTGTGTTTAGTTGTACAAGGCAGCATCGCCGCAACCAAGCAGGCAGGGCTCAGCAGGTTTGGAACTGATCATGAACGACGCCATCGCGCGCGGTCCGTCACCGCCGTGGGCCGCCGCGCTGGCTCTGGTCCATTATTCAGATCGGAGGGGCAACGCCGCCTGCGTTCGAAGACCTCGCGTGGGCCGTCGTCGTGCCCGGAGACGGCGAGATCGAGCTGTCGGCACGGGGAATCACCGTCCACGACTCCCACTCCGAGTGTTGGTGAGCGTCCCGGTTGGGATCCAGAGCCTGGTTGCCGGCACCAGGAACACCACGATGGCGGCCAGCGCGGCAACGTTCATCACGATGAATGTCCGCGCCGGAGAGGTCAGCCGCTTCAGCGGGAATCCGGCGGGGATCAGGCGGTCCAGCAGAGCCAACACGGGCAGCGCTGCCTCCGCCAACAGCAGGCAGGTACGCAAGAGCGACGCCGGCAATGCGACAGTGGAGGCAAGGATCGCCAGAAGTGCCCACGGCAGCACGAGCCGGCTGAACTTGTGCGAGAGGAAATGGAAACGCATCCGATTCGCCCCGGTGAATAACCGCGGAAGACGAGCGTATACCTGCCAGAGACCAGCCAGCGTACGGAAGCGGCGACGAAACTCGGCGCCGGCATTCGCCGGGTAGTCGAAAGCCAGCGCTTCCGGATCCAGAATGACGCGGTAGCCGCGGAAAAAGGCGCGCAGCGGCATAATAGCGTCGTCGGTGAGCGTATCCGGCGCCATGGGCGCTGCCAGTTCGCGCCGGATGGCGTAAATGCAGCCGGTGGTGTTGAAGACCGAATCGATACGCGAATGACGCTTGCGCGCCCACACCTCGTAGCGCCAATACAGCTCCATGTCAGCGTGGTGGCCGTGGTCGCCGCTCCAAAGGCGAAGTTCTCCGGAGACCGCGCCCACGGTGGGATCGGCGAAATTCGCAACCAGATGGCACAACGCCTGAGAGTCGAGCGGCTGACGGACATCTGTGAAGAACAGAATCGAGCCGGACGCCCGGGCGAGCGCCAGGTTCAGCGCCGCCACCTTGCCGCCCCGTGGCACGGTCAGAAGAACGACGCCACGCTGGGACCATTCCCGCACAATGGCCTCGGTGTTGTCCGTAGATCCGTCCGAAACAACAATAATCTCGACGAGTTCTCGCGGATAATCCAGCGCAAATAACGACTCCAATTTGCCGAAAATGAACGTCTCGCCGTTGTGCACGGCGACAATGACCGAAACGGTGGCCCGATAAGACAGATCCTTCGCCACCGGCGGGGCACCCCGGCGAAAGCCGGTGGCCAGCAGAACGGGATAGCCGGCGACGATGTAGAAGGCGATCGCCGCGGATGCGATCAACAGGACGGAAGCGATCAGCATGGCGCTCAGCTTTCGCCCTGCCGGCGCGGCCTGGTACCCCCGAGCAGCGTCCGCAGGAAGATCTCGCAGTCGAGCAGGGGAGATCCCTCTTTGACGTAGTAGAGGTCGTACTCGATTTGCTGTGTCTCACCTGGTACGACGGGTCTCCACCGGAGATGCATCTGGGCCCATCCGAGGATGCCGGGCTTTACGGAAAAACGGTGCGAATAGAACGGCATAAGCTGGGTCAGGCGATGGGCGAATTCGTGGCGGACCGGGCGGGGACCGAACAAGGCCATCTCGCCGCGCACCACGTTGACCAACTGCGGCAGGTTGACCAGATGCAGCCTGGAGATCAGCCGGCCAATCCGGCTGGGCGCGCCGCTGCCATCCCTGCGGCGGGTTCGGAACCGCAGGAGCAGAAACGGTATTTTCCGGAAGCCAAGGCAGGGAACGGTCTCGAATACAGGCCCGCGTCCAGAGAAAAGCGCCACGGCGAGACTGATCAGGGCCAGAAGAGGCGCCAGCGCCAGCAGAAAGAACAGACCGATCAGGTTGGTGTAGATGGCCTGCAGAGCCATGGCGCGGCTGTCGGCCTGGAGCGCGGGCGACAGCAGCAGGTCCGTTGGCTGCAGGCGATCGCTGCAAACGCGGCGCAGCAGCCGTTCATAGAGCTCCGGCGACTCGTCCACGACGATGCCCTCCCGGCGGTACTGCAAAAGGAGGGTGGGGGAAACGCGCGAGGCCCAATCCTCCAGCCCGATCACGATGTGCGTGGGCCGGCGATTCTCAACCACTTCCCGGAGCTGGCGCACGTCGCCCAGCCAGGGGACTCCGGGGAGAGCTTCATTCCGCGCACCGACAAAGCCCAGGACCGGCAGCCGCAGACCGGAGAGGATTTCGCGAGCAATCGAGTCATAACCGACCAACAGCACGCCGGCATGAGACTTTGCCAGCCGCTGGTGGAACCACGTTCTCGAGAGCGTCAGCAGGAGTGCCGCGAACAGGCATCCCGTCATGGTCAGAGTGGTGGGAAGGCTGAATACGAAAACGTAGGCGAGCAGCGCCTGCACGATCAGGTTCAGGCCGGCACCCAGGCAGAGCTGCTCCAGAAAGAACTGCCACGAGTCGTTCGCGCCGCCGTAGCGCTGCAGTTGGGCGCCCACCCAGACGGCAAAAACCGACGCGGCGATGCCTCCCGGCAACTCTCCGGCGGCGAGGAGCGAGAGCTGGCCGGGAAACAGACTGGCGTAGAGAAACAGAGCGGCGCCAAAGCCTGCGAGGATCAGCGCCAGGTCGAGCAGGTGGAGAAGGGAGGGAGAGCGCGACATGGGGGCCGCATCAAGGAAGGGCGGGTTGCTCCCATTCGCGGCGCTTGCCGGCGAGACTGCGGCTGAGCGCTTCGGCAAAACCGATGAGGTCCATTGGGGAACTGGGCAGGGCGCCGTCCACCTGAACGCTTTCCCGTTCGGACAGGGTCACGTGGAAAGACCACGCCGCAGGGCCAGGCGCCAGCACGTGCTCACGATTCCCGTGCGCGCCGATCCAGCACAGGCGGATGCATCCGGCGTCCCGGGCGGCATTCAGCAGCGCGGTCCACCACTCCTCCTCAGTCCGGCAACGCTGCAGGGCGGCCGCCAGGTGCGTGGTGCGCACCTTCGCCCCCAGCGCACGCTGAAATTCTCCCCCAAATAACATTCGTCCGGCCACTTCAAACTCAGCGTACCGCAACCGCCAGATGCCCGCCCACGCGATCAGAAAGAACGCCACAATCAGGAGCCCCTGAAAACCTCCCCACAGGGGGTGGCTGAGCAGCAGGGCGAATAGAGCCGCCACCATTCCGACCAGATACAGGAACAGGACGGCGCTCCTTGGCGACAGGCCGAGTTCGAGGAGGCGATGGTGAATGTGCCCGCGGTCCGCGGAGAAAATCGGCTGGCGGCGCAGGAAGCGGCGCACGATGGACAGGGAGACTTCGAGCAGAGGTATGGAAAGCGCGAGCAGCGGGACCGTTACGCTCAGCAGAGTAGCGGTTTTCGCCGTCCAGATCATTCCATAACAGCCCAGCAGGAAACCGATCAGCAACGCGCCGGAATCGCCCAGGAACACGGTGGCCGGGTTGAAGTTATAGCAGAGGAATCCCAACAGAGCGCCCGCCAGCGGGAGGGTCGCGTGCACCAAAGCGACATTGCCCTGGATCAGCGCCGCCGCAAACAGCGCGAGGGTGGCCACAAAGCCCATGCCGGCACAGAGCCCATCGAGCCCATCGATCAGGTTGAAGGCGTTGCTGCACACCAGCAGCCATAACACGGTGAGCAGCAGACTCAGCCAGACCGGCAGGGACAAACCGGAGACCGCGTCGATGCGCAGCCCGTTGAAGAAGACGACGGCGCCGGCCGCGATCTGGCCGATCAGTTTGTACGCGGGCCGCAGATTGAAGAAGTCGTCGATGAGGCCGGTGAGAAAAACGATGGCCGCTCCGGGGAGCAGCTTCCATGACGGAGAATCGGGCGCTGGCAGAGAGTTACTGAAGTCGGTGAAGGAGACGAAGGCGGCGGTGTAGGCGAGAGCGATGGAGATGCCGCCCACACGGGGGATGGGGAAGGCATGCACCTTGCGGCGGCCAGGACGGTCCACCACGTTGTAGGCCCGGAAGATGTCCCGAATAATGGGAGTCAGAACGAGGGCGATCAGAAAGGCCTTCGCAGCCACCCACAGCAGCTCACCCATTCCATTCATTTCTCTGTCCCGGGAGGGCGCCCTACCGATCCGGAGGAGGTTGCCATACCTGTTGGATTGCCGCCAGGGCGTCACGATCCACGGCGTGCTCGACGGCAATCAGAAGCAGCAGATCCTGACAGCCCAGCACTTCGCCCAAATAGAGAGTCTTCGAGGACTCCACTTCCACCAGGGCACCCATGCCGAACTGGCGGTTTGCCGGGCTGGGCGACAACTCCACCCGGAGCAGAGCGCCGGTCAGACTGTGCTCGGTTCCCGGCTGCGGTTCGCCGTCCGGCAGCCGTCGAATTGTCACTTGCCGATCCGGCTCCGGCATGAATCCAGATTATACTAGCTTAGCGAAACGGGCTCGCGCGCACCGGCGAAGTGGGGGGTTTCGGAAGTACGCTCACTTCCCATGACCTGGTGGCCATCGGCAGCCGGGCGGAACTCCGGGTGGGCCCGGAATTGGGTTCGTCTGGTAACAGAGGACTACGGGCGGGCGGGGCTCCGGTTTGCCAATCCGGTGCTGACGCGGGCGTGTATTCGGTGTTTTCATGACCTTGCGGCCACCGGCAACCCGACGGCGCCACTCCGGGGTGCGTGAAATCGGCTTCGTTTCGCAACACGGGAATACCGGCCGCCGGGCCTCCGGTTGGCGGAGGGACCGGATGCTGGCGCGGCATTTATTCGGCTCGCGAGGATCTGTGCGTCAGTGGCCATGGCGCCTTGACGGTAGCACGGGGCGGGCTTGATATCCGAGCCGCGACGTGGGAACTGGCTGTTTATGTGGGTTTTGATTGGCGTGAGTTGTTGTGAATGCCCAATGGCGGTGAAGATGCGGTCACGTGCGTAGTCTGGCTCGACTTGACGAACAGCAAGAGCAATGCTGCCTTTTCGGACATCCACTTGCGCGGTGGCCGTTTCTGCGCGGGGATCTCAGGTTCCGGTGGCCAACGATTCAGGAGTAGTGTTCGACCGGCGACAGGGCGTGTTTGGCGTTCCCGATCTTTCAGGGACGGGGACTTCACGGAACAGATCTCTCAAACGCATATCTGGACAGCAGCCGGCAGTCCGGGATACCATCCAGCCGTCCGGATGGACGGCTGGATGCTGGCGCGTTTGGCGGGACTGATCCGTCTGAATCGGGCTGATGCGGCTGAACGGCGGGGGAGTTCGGCTCATGGCTCACCATGGACGGCAGCGCGTTATACTGCAAAGTACCGACGATGGCTAAAGGCGCGGGCCGATCCGTCGGTGCGGCCGCGAACCAATCTACCGGCAAAAGAACATTTCTGGCCACTTTTGTTTTATCATGAGACTCGGCGCTTGTGCGCCCGGCTGTCGTAAACGACCTTGCGAGCGTCGCCGTGGAATCTTTCGTTCAAACACTTGAGAAGTATGGAGCGGACACCGCAGCCATCCGTTCTTTCGATACCGACGCCCCCGATCTCCTGCCCTACGCTACATTGCTTGCTGCGCGCAAGAACAACGATCCGGTTCTAGCCGCACTCACTGGTGTCTACGAGTGGCAGAACACCCCTCTGGTCTTTTTGGTTGATGCCGAGAAGCTCGCACGAGAGCAAGGGCTGGATGGTATCCGCCGCCGTTTGGCCATGCGGGGCGATGCGCCTTACCTCGGAGTCGTTCGCCCGGGGCAACTCACCCTGTACCGGGTTTCGCTGGACAGCGATCCGGCGGACAGGGCCCTCATTGATCTCCACATTCCGGCCGGCGAGGAGCAAGCTACCCTCCCGCACTTGGGCAACCACCGGCCCGAAGTAGCTCTGAATCCCCGACAGTGGATATCGAAGGTTGTGCTCACGCTGTTGAGTGCCTCGATAGGGAACCTCAAGACCCAGTTTAAAGTTGCTGACAACGACGCCATCTCATTGGTTGGAAGGGCGCTATTCACACGTTTTCTTGCCGACCGCGGGCTCCTGCCCAACTCACTGTTTCCGAGAGGACAAAATGAAGCAGCCGCGCTGTTCGACAGCGCCGATCAGGCCGCGAAAACCTCTCGGTGGCTTGACGACACCTTCAATGGTGATTTTCTTCCTCTGAGTGCTGGACTGTTTGAGTCGCTTCCGCCGGAAGGCTTCAAGACCTTGGGCAACATTCTGCGCCGTGCGGCGGGCGGCCAGCTCTCCCTGGGATGGGAAGAGAAGTGGGAGAACCTGGATTTCGCCTATATTCCCGTTGGCGTGCTCAGCCAAGCCTACGAGCACTATCTGCGCGAGCACGCCCCAGACAAACAGCGCAAAGAGGGCGGCTACTACACTCCTCGTATCATCGCCGACATGCTGGTTCGAGGCGCTTTCCACGCGCTCCGTCGCGACGGCGTGGCTCACAAAGCGCGCGTCCTGGACGCTGCGGCCGGCGCTGGGGTATTCCTAATCACAGCCTTCCGCGAGTTGGTGTCCGAACGTTGGCGCCACGAGCACGTGCGCCCGGACACCAAGACCCTTCGGAACATCCTCTACGAACAGATCACCGGCTTTGACATCAACGAGTCGGCGCTGCGATTCGCCGCACTCGGCCTCTACCTCGCGTCCATCGAACTGGATCCCAACCCGGAGCCAGTCGAGAAACTACGGTTTAAGAACCTGCGTGGAAGTGTGCTTCACAACGTAGGAGACGACAATGGCAAACTGCCGTCACGGAGTCTCGGCAGCCTCGGTAGCCGAGTCGGCGATGTGCATTCAGGGCGGTACGATTTGGTGGTCGGCAACCCGCCCTGGGCGAGCGGGACTGGGCTCCCAGACTGGTCACAAGTGGAAGAGCGCGTCAGTCAAATTGCCCGGACACGCGTTCTTCAGGGATCGACGCCAAAGCTGCCCAATGAGGTGCTGGACTTACCGTTCGTTTGGCGGGCGATGGAATGGGCAAGACCCGGCGGGCAGATCGCCTTTGCCCTGCACGCTCGGCTGCTCTTTCAGCAAGGCGAGGGCATGTCAGAAGCGCGCAGCGCCCTGTTCGGCGCGCTGAACGTGACCGGGATTGTGAACGGCTCGGAGGTCCGTAACACGAAGGTTTGGCCTGACATTTCCGCACCGTTCTGTCTGCTGTTCGCGCGCAATGAATTGCCGCCGCCCGGGGCCGGTTTCCGTTTCGTTAGCCCGCGGATCGAGGGTCCGCTGAATGCTGCGGGCGGCTGGCGGGTAGACGTGAGCAATGCGGAGACGATTACCTCAGACCAGGTTATTGACCGGCCCGCGATTCTCAAGACAATGTTCCGTGGCAGCCCGCTTGACCTCGAAGCCTACGACAGGCTGATGTCTCGAAAGCTGCGGACACTAGACGAGTTCTGGCGCGCGCACTTTGGGGAGTTTCGGGGGCGGCCTCGCTTCGCTGGGAACGGATACCAGAAGCTGCGCAAAAGCAGCAGAATCAGGAAGAGAGGTGACGGGCAACCTGGGGTGTCTGCATCCTATTTATGTGAATGTGACTTGCCTGAATTAACCCCGGACGCAATGCAAACGCCGCTCGTGAATGTCTCTGGACTGCCAAAGTTCAGCCTAGCGCGCCTTCACGACCCGAGACCCCTCGAATTGTTTCGTGGCCCCCTGCTTCTAGTACAGAAGTCGCCACCGGTGTGGGGTGAACGTATTCGAGTTCTGGTCGCCGATGACGACTTGGTGTTCAATGAGACCTATTACGGGTACAGCGCAAAGACGCATCCCGATGGGAAGTTGCTCGTTCGCTATTTGGCCATGCTGGTGGGCAGTAAGTTCGCTCTCTGGCATGCTCTGATTACTAGCGGAGAATTCGGCTTCGAGCGTGAGGTCGTCGAGAAATTCATCATCGATAGCATCCCTATCCCATCCTTTGAGGATCTGAAGCCGTCCGACCGGAAGCAGATCAACCATTTGTTCGAGGCAGTGGCCAAAGAGAACAATGAAACACAATGGGCACGCGTGGACGACTGGGTCGTCTCACTGTACGGACTCCGGCGACGGGATCTGCAAGGTATCGCTGATACCTTGAGATTCAACCTTCCTTTTGCCGACAATCGAAACGCCGCCCAAACTCCCCCGAGCCCTCCTGAGATAGACGTTTTTTGCACCGCGTTACGGTCGGAGCTGAAGCCTTGGGCCGAGCGCGCCGGCAACGAGATCCATGTGCTGCCGGTACGTCTGCCCTCTGTGTCGCCATGGGCAGTTGTGCGGGTCGGTTCTGTTCTGCCGTCTGCTAAAGCGCCGATGAACCCGGATTGGCCGGAGCTAATGCGAGCCGCCGATCAATTAGCTGCAACAGAGATCATCCACCCCGATTCAGCGAGCGGCTGCCTGTGGCTAGCCCGTCTGAACCAAGCCCGCTATTGGAGCCGCAGCCAGGCGCGACTTGCGGCTCGTCGCATTACCTGGGAGCATGTGGATTTTCTGGTAGGGCTTAGTAACAGATGAGTCTAGCCCGGCTCCACCCACGCGAGGATCAGGTAGCCGAACTCACCCGGGGTCAAAGCCTGCCGCTCGCACCACTCCACGAGGAACATCTGATGTGCATTGCCAAGGCGCTGACCCGTGCTTGGAATGAGCTTTTGGTAGACAGGCGCTCAACACTGCTTTCGGCCGGCGAAACTGAAGTAAACAGCCTCATTGAGAGTCGCCTGAACGCTCTGTTGGAGGAAGACGATCTCTGGGCACTGGTAGCTCGAGGCGTAGCACGGGGAAGAGAGACCCTGAGTTATGATGGAAGCCACTTAGAGAAGCGGCCTGACCTTTCTATTCACTTGACAGATCGAAGCCCCTCGTTCCCATTGATCGTGGAATGCAAGCTGATCGACGCGCGATCCAGAAAGACAATTGACTTATACTGCGACGACGGACTCTTACGATTTGTTCGGGGCGACTACGGGTGGGCTACCCGCGAGGCTTTCATGCTCGCCTACGTGCGCGACGGATCAACAATCTCGTCATGCCTGGAGCCATTCCTCGTTAATAACCGGACGAGACAGCGAGACCCTTATCTCACTGAAGCCCTGCCGGAGTCGATTTGGGAGCCAGACAGGCACCACCTGGCTCGTTCCAGACACAAGCGCGAGTTTCGCTATGTTGGTCAATCTCACGGTCCCGGCGCCATCACGATTTGGCATTTGTGGATTGCCCCCTCACTGCAGTAAAGGGAGCGAACCCCGTTTGCGCCTCGCCGACTCAACCGTAGCTTGGCCGAATCGGCCGCCATCGGATGAGGACCGATAGGTCGGCTTCGACCCGGCGATGCTCGGATGCAGCCGCCAGAGGTGGTTCCGGTGACCAACGATTCGGGAGTAGAGCGTTCGACTGGCGACGAGCTCGCCGGGTCGCCGACTCAGCGGCCATGTGGATCCGATAGGTAAAGACCGTGCCGTCAACGGGAATCTGCTTCCCCGACGGCTACGCGGCGCCAGCAATGGGAGCTCGACCGCGTACCCGGTGCCAGTGGAAGCGAAGCGAAGAATGCACTACAATGTAGTGCATGAAGAGCGAAGTCTATAGTTGGCGGGTTTCGACCGATCTCAAGACTGGGTTGGAGCGCGAAGCGCACCGGCGGAAGATATCGCTTTCCGCGGTCCTCGATCTGGCCGCCCGCGACTGGCTAAGCAAAGGTGGCGCGGAAATAGAGGGCGATGAGGAGCAACTTCGCCTTCAGAGGGACGCATCGAAGTGCTTTGGGTCTCTCGCGAGTGGCAATGCTCATCGGTCGGAGAACGCACGCCAGGCTGTGCGTCAGCGTCTGCGACGGCATTATGACCGCTAACGCTCTGATCGATACAGGCGCTATTTTGGCGCTGTTGGACAGAACGGATCGTTGGCACCGGATCTGCGTGGATGCGTTTGAGCAACTCCGACTACCTTTGCTAACCTCCGAAGCAGTGCTGACGGAACTGTTTCACCTGGTTGGTGACAGTCGTCATGAGATGGAGGCCGCCTGGCGACTGGTGCGCTCTGGCGCCATCGTGCTGGCGGCGATCGAGGATTCAGAACTCTCGCAAATACAAGCACTGATGTCGCGCTATTCGGATCGCCCAATGGATTTCGCACATGCAACTCTGGTGTATCTCGCGAAACGTGAGACTCTGTCGACCATCTTCACCGTGGATCATGCGGACTTCGACACGTATCGGATCGAAGGCCGCCGCCGGTTCCGCGTGCTTCCGGCGAGGCGGCCGTAAGCCGACCTTAATCGCATATGTCCTGTCACAGCTAATAATTGACAACAACTTGTGGGGCGGCCAATCCTGGCCGCAGCCGCCTTTCAGGCGGCAAGACCCGCTGGAAAGCGGGTCTGCAGGCAGAATTGCCTGCCCCACTTCGGAGGTCTG
>JBEKZH010000103.1:0-15001 GCA_049510065.1 Bryobacteraceae bacterium | reverse complement strand
GCCGCCTTGGCCCTGACGCCGCCAAGCGCTGCAGGCTGATTATAGCCATATCGAGTTGGTCGCGCTCCTGACGGAGTTCGGCCATGATCTTGAGAATATCCATTTGGTAATCATATCGAAACACGGGTTTCGACGCGGGGCTTCGTGGGCCGACTGCCAAAGTGAACGGTGTTATTAACGCACCAGCCAGACTCCCCAACGCGTTAGAGCCGCAGGGGGGTCGCAGTCGCACCTTCCCGCGCCTGCGTTGCGAAGCGGCAGGCTCTTCGGCAACCATTTGGAGTGGTGAACTCGGCCGGTACTTTTCTCTGTTTCCCCACTAAATCCCGCTCCAGATTCCTCCTTCGGCAGCCCAACCACTGCCGGGTCTGTCCCTGCGTGAGGGCTGGCGGAACGCAGCCCCGAGCGATGATCAACCCACGAAACCAGGTGGCCGTGAGCGTGCGTCTCGACTCGCGGGTTCTCGATTGGCTGAAATCCAAAGGCGAAGGTCACCTGACGCCCATCAACGACATTCTCACAAACCTGATCGCAGCGGAACGCAGGACGGTACCGGGGTGGGGGTCATCTCAGAATGCCCGGGTCACTTTTGGAGCGCGCGGATGGGGCATTCCTGGCGAGCGCCGAAGAATTCAGATCAACCCATCTTTCCGATACGCAGGGACAATCGATGATGATTTGGTGACCGACGAAGTCCTGCATTCGGAATGCATCAGATCTACCAGGTAGGCAAGGACAAAGGCGAAGGCAAACCGCTGCGTCAGCTGAGAAGCAGCGGAGTTCTTCCGCGCTGTCGCTGCGGAGCCGGAATGCCCCACCGTTATGTAGTATTACTACGTTAAGTCTTGACAGGACATAAAGACCCTGATATGTTTGGGCATGACCGATACCCAGGCGGAGCGTTGCCGCAAGCGGCTGGTGCAGTTTCTTGCCGACTTGCTGGAGCCGATAGGCCGGACGGAGCGGCGGCATTGGGGCAGCGTGTACGTGCGCAGCCTTCTTCTGAATGGTGAGCGAAAGTCGATAGAGCCGCTGGCGGCACGACTCCCGGAGGGGAACGTGCAGGCCATGCAGCAGTTCATCGGACAGAGCCCGTGGGAGTGGCACCCGGTGTGGGAGCGCCTGGCAAGACGAATGACGGCCGAACTGGAGCCGGATCCGGCATGGGTGGTCGATGATACTGGGTTTCCCAAACAGGGCACGCACTCGGTGGGCGTGGAGCGGCAGTACTCGGGCACGTTGGGAAAAACCGGCAACTGCCAGATTGCAGTCAGCGTTCATCATGTTGGGGAACAAGGGAACGTACCGCTGGGATGGCGGCTGTACTTGCCGGAGAGTTGGATCAACGATACCGACCGACGGCGCGAGGCGGGGATTCCGGAGGACATCGTCTTTCATAAGAAGTGGGAACTGGCGCTGGAAATCATCGATGAGGTACGAGGCTGGGGTTTGCCGGATCGCGTGGTGCTGGCTGACGCCGGCTATGGCGACGGGACCGAGTTTCGGGAAGAGCTGGAAAAGCGGTTGCTGAACTATGCCGTGGGTGTCCCGCCGCAATTGGGAGTGTGGCTGAAGCCGCCCAAACCTGCAACGCTGCCAGCGAAGGGCAAGGGGCGGCCACCGACCGCAGTCCGCTACGGCAGCCAGCGACCGACCACCGTGCAGGCGGCAGCGCGGCAGGCCAAAGGCTGGAAGAAGATTCGCTGGCGCGAAGGGAGCAAAGGCTGGTTGGAATCGCGCTTCTGGGCGGCACGCGTACAACCGTCGCATCGCTATCAGGACGGCAGACCGCCGGGCAAGGAAGTCTGGCTGTTGGTCGAGTGGCCGGAGTCGGAGGAGGCGCCGACCAAATATTGTCTCTGCGATCTTCCCGCTCACTACGCGTGGCGGCGTCTCGTCCGTCTCGTCAAATGCCGTTGGAAGATCGAGCAGGATTATCATCAGCTCAAAGAGGAGCTCGGCCTGGATCATTATGAAGGACGCAACTGGCAAGGCTGGCACCATCATGTAACGATGGTCATGCTCGCGCACGCCTTCCTCACTCTGGAAACCTTGCGCAGTAAAAAAAACTTCTGGGTGGACCCTGCCGAGGACCCGACGTGAGATTCAGTACCTATTGTTCACATGGACTGGCGTCTGCGCCTACTGCGGCGCCGAATCAAAGCACTCGCACGGTCCTTGAAGACTTCACGTAGTAATAGTAGGTGGTAGTGTGAATAACACGGCGCACCCGAGCGGTTCGATGTTAATCGCAATCTCGCTTCGGGATTCGCTTTTCAGTGGAATTCCGGTCACTACTTCCGGTTCCATGGGAATCGAAACCGCGGTGCCGGGCACCAGAGACTGCGAAACCCTGCACTCATATGCCTTGTACAGCGTCTGGAGATCGTGCATCACGGCACTTTCGACCGGATGCGGTTTCTGGCCACCACCGGCGATGTGCAGAACGCCGGGTGTGTTCAACACGCTCAGGCGCTGGGACGGATCAAAGCAGCAGAAGACCACACAGGAAAACAGGGGAAAGTCCGTCGCGACTGTTCGATCCGTCCATTGCCGGGTCTCGCGACTGACCGGGACAAACGTCTGGAACCCCTTTGCAGAGAGTGTCCGGGCCACCTTCTTCTCGTTGTTCGATTTCACGATCAGGGCGTACCATTCCTCACCATGCACAGAAGCCTCCAAGTTCCGTTTCGCGTACAGGTTACCTCATTCCGGGCCGCATGCGGGTCGGCGTGGCCGAGTAGCTCCTGCACCGCGCGCAAGTCGCCCGTGTGCAGGTAGCCCAGCGTGGCCGGCGTATCCTCAGCGCATGGTCGGCGATGCCCGCGCGCTTCAGGCCGGTAATCCGCAGGTACTTGTTGACCGGCACGCGGATACACTCACGGCTCAGGCGCCAGCCGTCTCCGCCATTCCGACGGCCATTCATGCCGCAACGGCCGCCACCAAGTCTTCTGGCAAGCATTCGTCCACCAGAATCCTCAACGCTGCGCTTCGGCCAACATGGACTCATTGAATTGCTGCAACAGCCGAATCGCGTCATCTCGTTTCACGGTCGGGAAACTCCGCAGGAACATCTCCAACGTCTCGCCGTCAAGAACAACAGGCGTTCGCACGCAAAGTCATTCGCGAAGGAGCCTTGCAGTCCTCGGGACCACGTGCGGCGTGTTCGAGAGTTCGATGATCGAGGAATGGGCGGCAAACCTATTTGTTTGTGACGCTGCGTTACGGCGTCGTAGGCGCACCGGTGCTCGTGGCCGGCGTAACGCCGCCATTGAACGTTCCCGCTGCTGCGAGGCCGCCCAGCGTGGCCGCTGCTGCGACGCCGCCCACAACGGCCGCTGTCGCACCCGTCGAAAGCCCGGCAATACCCGCCCCTGCGGCAGCCGCTGCACCGGCGGCGCTCGCTGCTGCGATATTCACCCTGCAGCCCTTACCCGGTCCGGAAGTCAGATTTGTGACGCGTATGACCTGCGCCGCGCCTTCCACCGGTGTTGCACCCGGATCGACGGCGCCCGTCACGTCCACCGACTTCCCGACGTGCTTTTCGAGATCCGTTCCCGTCAGCTCCACGACAACATTGGTGGTGGTATCACGAAGCACATAATGCGTACCGACCTTTTGCAGGCATCCGGTGAGGTGCGATGGGGCCGACGCAGCCGCTTCCTGGAACTCGAGGGAATTGCCTCGCACGACCATAGCCACAAGTTGGCCGCGTGCATTCTTCACTTCCGCGGAGCCGTCCATGGCCGTCACCCTGACCGTGCCGGGCTCGTCCACGGCCACACGGAACGGATCTGCCGAAGAGATCCGCAGGTTGTTCGCCAGTACGGCGTACGGAGTGCCGCCGTGCACCTGAGTCATGCCTTTCTCAAGCACGGCATGATCGCGGAACACGCGCTCGCGGGAGGCCGCACCGAGGTCCACCCGCGTACCATCCTGCAACGTCACGTGAGAGGGCGAAACGGCAGTCTCGATGACACTCCCGTTGAACAGGGTCGCGTTATCTCTGGTTTGCGAACCGTCCATGTTGAATTCGCCGGTCGCCTTCACAAAGCCGATCGGTCTATTCGCCGACGGACCGCCGCCGAACGCCATTACTGCCACGCAAAGAAACACGACTCCTATTAGTGCAGTCCTCACACGTGCCTCCATATGCTATTGTGCAGGAACAGCCAACTTGAAGCAAGAAGAAAGCGTCCGTAAGCCACTGAAACGTATAACGTTCGTAATGCGAGCCGGCAGCGGTGCGGTAATCATCCTCGCGGTGCTCGCACTATCCTGGACAACGCGATACGGCATCGCCGACTGGCTCTCGACCAGCGCCACCGAAGGCGCGGTGCTGCGAGCGACAACTCTTGCCCCACAAAACACTTCCGCCTGGCTGCGTCTTGCGGACCTCCGTTCCACAAATGACGAAGACGCCATTGGACCTCTCCGGCAGGCGCTGGCATCCAGCCCGGAGGACTCCCATATCTGGATTCAACTCGGCCTCGAGCTGGAAGGCAGGAGAGAATACGCCGAAGCGGAGCGCTGCCTGACGCGAGCGGTTGAACTGGATCGGGACTTCATCCCCATCTGGACGCTGACCAATTACTATCTCCGCCGCGACGACACAGTCCGTTTCTTTCCCGCCGTCCGCAGGACGCTGGCGTACTCCCGCGGCGACCTGAGCCCGCTGTTTCGGATGTGCTGGAGCATTACGGACGACGGAGCACGTATCCTGCGTGATGCCATTCCCGACCGGGACGACGTCCTGTCGGCCTACCTGCAATGGCTCGGTAGTCAACTGCTCGGTACTCAACTGGATGTCGCGGGGCCCGTCGCGAAACGGCTCCTTGATCGCTTTCCCGAACAAGGGACGCCGGCGTTGCTGGGCTACTGTGATCGGCTCATCTCGGCGCAGCGACTCGACGCCGCGATGGCGCTGTGGAACCAGATGAGCGACCGGGGCTCGATCAGAACCGGGCCCGTTCAGCAGGACCGGATTGTCGACGGCAACTTCCGGTCCCCGCCCCTGAACACCGCCTTTGGCTGGCGCACTGGCTCGCCGGCAGGAGTCGACATCGCCGCCGGCGGCTCCAGCCTCAATCTCAGCTTCTCCGGTACCCAGCCCGACCACTGTGATGTCGTGACCCAACTCACGCTTCTTCACTCGGACCGCACCTACCGCCTGCGTTATCGCTTCGAGTCGTCCGGACTCGAGGCCGGTGCCGGGTTGCACTGGATCGTCGCCGACGCACGTTCCGGCGCGCGGTTTGCGCCGCCGCTCTCCCAGTTCCGGATTACTCCGAGCGATTTCGCCATGGCACACGCCAATGAAGGGGATTTCACGTTCATAGTCCCTCCGGCCTCCGCCCCCCAGTTACCCGTTCTCGCCCGTGTGGCGCTGGTCTACGATCGCGATCCAGCGTCGGCGCATATGCAGGGCTGGATCCGTGTAGACAAGGTCTGGCTTGAGGAGGCTAAGTGAGCGGCCGAGCTTCCTCGTTGCTTCCTCGCGCAGCGGCGGCCATCTGCCTGTGGCTCATTCTCTGCTACGCCGTGGCGATGGCCTGGGTGCCGGATCTCTGGGCGGCGCTGGCCGCCCAGGCGGCGGTGTTTGCGGTCACCATAGTGGCCGCTCTCATCTGGTTCGTCCGGGGAACGTGGCCCGCTCGAAGCTGGCTGCTGCTGCCGATCGCGCTCGCCCCGGCCTGGGGTCTCTTGCAGCTCGCGCTGCGGACCACGGTGAACCGCCACCGGACCGGGACAGCCGTTCTGGTCGCTGCCAGTGTTACCTGCGCTTTTCTACTCGGACTGTATGCTTTCCACGACCGGCGAGTGAGCCATATCTTTCGGGTCCTCGCGATCGTGCTCGGAACGGCACTCTCCGCCCTGGCGATCGTTCAGTTGTTCACCTCCGACGGGCTGGTGTATTGGTCCATCCGCAGTCTGTATTCGAATCAGCCGATGGGGCCGTTCCTGAATCGCGATAACTACTCCACGTTTGTCGAGCTGGTTCTCCCGCTGGCCCTGTGGGAAGCGGTTCGGAGCACTCGCAGCGCGTGGCTCTATGGGATTCCCTGCGCGATCATGTATGCAAGTGTGATCGCCGGTGCGTCGCGGGCCGGGTCGATCCTGGTGTCGCTGGAGGTCCTGGCCGTGCTGATCCCGGCTCTTCTTTCCAGACGACGCGCCTCTTACGGGGCGATGCCGCGTGCGTTTGCCGCCATCACTTTGATCGTGGTGTTCGCCAGCCTGGTCGGCTGGGAGGAACTGCTTGGCCGTTTCGATGACAAAGACCCCTATGCGTATCGCCGCGAGTATGTGGCCAGCTCCGCGCTGATGGTTAAGGATCGTCCCCTGCTCGGCTCCGGCCTTGCCACGTGGTCGATTGTGTACCCGCGCTATGCCGTAATCGACATGGGGAAGGCCAGTTTCCATGCTCACAACGACTGGATGGAGTGGGCCTGTGACGGCGGCCTTCCCTTCCTGTGCATCATGCTGATTCCCGCCCTGCGCGGCTCCTGGCTGTCCCTGCGATATCCCTGGGGCTTCGGCATCCTCGCCGCCTCGCTGCATGCACTGGTGGACTTTCCGTTTCGGGTCTGGCCCACGCTTCTTTGCTTCTTCCTCGTGCTCGCCGCAATGGAGGCGCGCGACTCCGCCGAACGGGATGAGACCCGGAATACGGCCCCACCCGGGGTATGATACTTTCGTCGTCAGTGGATTATTACGAGGAGCTCGGCGTTCCGCGCTCCGCCTCGCAGGACGAAATACGCCGTGCCTGGAAACGCCTGGCCCGCCTTTTCCATCCAGATCTCCAGACGGACCCGGAGATGAGGGAGACGGCGGAGCTCCAGATGCGGCGGCTGAATCACATTCTGTCCGTACTCACGCAATCCCGGGAACGAGCCCAGTACGACCTGATGGTCGACAGCGAGCAGAGCGCGCCGGTCCGCTGGGACGAGCGACTGGTACGCAGACACCTGTTTCGGGAGTTATTCCGTTTCGACCGAAAGGCCGCGGTGTGGCTCGCCTGCGGGGTGCTCATCTCGGGCATCCTGGCCGCGATACTGCTGGCGAACCTGCATGACGGATACACCGCCGACCGCGCTGGCAACGCCGACGTGGCCGTAGCGACTGCGCCTCCATCGCCGGATGCCACCGCTTCGCTCGAAAGCCGGATCGACCAGTTCCGACAGAAATTCCCTCCGCCAGAGCCATCCCCTGTCAGGGCGACGGTCGCGGCCAAGAGGGACCGCGGCATGGTGCAGACTCCGCCAGCGCCAGCCAAACCAGACGTGGCGCCGGCGAGCAAATCCGTCAGTTCCGAGGCGCGGCCGGAGAACCGGGCCTCGGAACAAAGACAAGCGCCCGCGGCGTTGCCTCCGCCGGTGGCTCGACCAGCCGGACAGGCTGACCTGGCGCGCGCGGCCGAGCCTGCACCGTCCAGTCCGACCCCACGCCCGCCGGAGGTGATGTGGCCGGTTCGAGCTGCCAGTGGCCTGGCGGGCCTCTGGCGGTACAATCCGTCAAAGCAAACTGCCCAGAAACCGGGCCTCTATGCCGCCGAACACGTCGAGGTGGGTATCAGCGAAGAGTCGGGCGTTCTCTACGGCTATTACACTGCGCACTACCTCGTTCCCGATGGCGGCGTTTCGCCGGACGTAGCATTCAAGTTCTCCGGCGAGTCTGGCAGGGACGCGGCAACAGGGACCTGGTCGGGGATGAATGGCAATCGCGGTGAGATCAGACTTCGAGCGCTGTCGAACAATGCGCTCGAGGTGGTCTGGGTGACCACTCACATGGCACACGCCAACTCGTTGGCGTCGGGCAAAGTCACGCTGTCCCGCGCCAACTGACGCTGCCGGCACATCAACGCCAGAACTGATACCACTTGCGCGAGCGCTCGACCGGACTCGACGGCATCACCTCGTGCCCTTCCAGCACCGCGCCCGGGTTCCCCACGAATAGCATTTCCGCCCGGTCCTCTCCCACACGAGCCACCACCGCCCGGTGAGCTTCGTCCAGCCGCGCATGGCGATCCTCGGGGTGGTGCGCGTCGCTCGCGACAATGTGCGCGGCGCCGGACTCGATCAGTTCCCAGGCGCTCTCTCGTGCAGCTTTTCCGAAACGGTCGAGCAATGACAAGGCCGTTACCTGCAAGAGATACCCTTGCGCCGCCCACCTGCTGAGGCTGCCAATATCGCGCTGCAACGCCGGGTTTCGTTCCGGATGTGTAATCACGGGCGTCATCCCTCGCCCGGCGAGCAGCGCCAGAATCTGTTCCGTTGCCGGCGAAATGAATACGTCCGGAAACTCGACGAGCAAGTACCGTTTGCCGTTGATCGTGTATTTCGTGGGATCTCGCAGCGCGTCCTCGATGTTCGAGGCGGACAGGTGGAAATCGCAGCCGCGATGAATGCGTGGGAGCCATTCCGGACAGGCACGCAATTCCTCGATGCGGCTAGAGATCAGATCGGGATCGAACTTGAATTCATCATTGGCGTGAGGTGTCGCCACTATATCCGTGGTGCCGGCGGCAGCCGCGTCCCTCAATATGGCGACGCTCTCGTCGAGCGTCCGGACACCATCATCGACACCCCAGAGAATATGGCTGTGTATGTCAATCATGAGAACAGAGAACGCCGGCCCTATCGGCAGCCTGCTATTCCCCGGTGCTCTGAATGAATCGAGTCAGAAAATACACCACCGCGAGAAGGACCAGCAGCAGCACCGACCACTGTGCGATCCGCGCACCGACCTTCGAATGACGAAACCACGGCTGTTTTCGGCTCGACAACGCCTTCCTGCCAGCATCCAGGAACGTCGATTCCCAGGCCGCGAGGCGCTCTAATGGAACTTTGAGTTCCTCCGCGAGAGCGTCCCGCGATTCGCCCCGCAGAGTCCGCATAACAATCCGCACCTTCTCCTCCGAGGAGAACCTATGGTGGCGATGTTGTTTCCCGTCAGCGTTCATGCCTGATTACGGGGAATCATATCACTTGGCCCGTCCGGCTGGCTCACGCGCTGACCGCGGCAAACGATGGACTTCCGTTTCCGTCCGCCGGTCTGGTGCAGGATCAGTGCCCCGCGTGGACACCGAAATTGTGAACCGCGAGGCCCGCAAAAACGGCGGTGGCGACGAAGTTCATGACCATGGCCCGTTTCGAAAGCTCAGGGTGTTTCCGGACGAGCAGGAAGTTGGACACCTGGAGGCCACCCAGCAACGAAGACTTCAGCATGACGCTGCGGGCGTCGAACGTGCCGCCGGAGCCCTTTAACAGGGGATTGGCCTCCTGTTTGCCATAGCTGCTGGCGATGTCCATCACATTGGCTCCCAGGACGGAGGCCACCGAGATCCCGTAGAGGATACCGGGCCGACGCCGGTCGGCGACCGGTTCGGCGATCAGGGTTTTCCTCATTGATGCCGCACTGTGCTCGATCAGCCAGTGCTTTGCCGATGAGTCGAAGCGATTTGCCCAGGCGAGCCTCTTCGAAGCATCTTCCGGTGTTGCTTTGAACACATCCCCATAGACGGTCCCGTTTCCCGTCGTCCAGGCTAGTTGGTACTCTGCCTCCCCTGCCGCGGCGAACACGGGAACACTGCTAGGAACCAACAACATGAATGCAAGAATCCGATACATCTGACCTCTCCTTCGATCTCTCGGGATTCACGACTCTGGTTACGTGGAGTGCTGTCCCGGGGCGCCTGAGGCTAGCCACAATCACTTATCGGTAAAGCGTAGGAATATGACGCTAAGGTGACTCACCTATTTACCAGAGTTCCCGTATCTGAGCCGCAAGTTTCGGCGAGCGCCGGCTCGAATAATGTCGAGGTAGATTTCCAAAGGAACCCAGGGTGGTCGTCTTCGATGAAATTGCCACGATCCCTGACTGAGCGGGATCGGGCGGACAATCCCAATCTGTTCAAACCGAGGTCAGAGAACCGCCGCCGATGGGTTACCTGGGTGATGGTGGGTCGCCGAGCTACGATTCAACCCGGTGAGGATCTCCTGTTCAGTGTGCCTGTGAATCACGTGGGGTCGGTGGCGTGCCGCCTGGCCGCATTGCCCGTACGCAGGATCAGCGGTTACCGGCCGGCACCTGAATCAGGAACGGAGGGAAAGTGATGGACCCATTTACGATTGTCGCGATACACCTATGGCCGCCATCACTGGGGTTTCAGACACGATACTGAACATATTCTGAACCTGCACGGAGCAACGTACGTGTTCCTCGATGGACCTCCCTTTCCGTCCACCGGCTGCGTGCAGGATCAATGCCCAGTGTGGATGCCGAAGTTGTGAACCGCGAGGCCCGTGAAAACTGCGGTGGCGACGAAGTTGGCGACCATGGCCCGTTTCGAGAACTCCGGATGCCTCCGGACGGCCAGGTAATTGGACACCTGAAGGCCGCCCAGCAACGCGGACTTCAGCATGACGCTGCGAGCGTCGAACGTGCCGCCGGAACCGCGGAACAGGGGATTGACCTCCTGTTTGCCATAGCTGCTGGCAATGTCCATCACGTTGGCGCCCAGGACGGAGACCGCCGAGATCCGATAGAGGATCTTCTGCCGGCGCCGGTCATCGGCCGGTTCGGCGATCATGGTTTTCCTCATTTCTGCCGCACCGCGCGCCACTAGCCAGTGCTTTGCCGATGAGTCGAAGCGATTTGCCCAGTCGGGCCTCTTCGAGGCCTCTTCCGGTGTTGCCTTGAACACATCCCTATAGACGGTCCCGTATCCCGTTGTCCAGGCGAGTTGGTACTCTGCTTCCCCTGCTACGGCGAACACCGGAACGCTGCCAGGAACCAACGCCGCGTCCCGGGATTCCAGCAGGTGACGTCCACAATCAGCCAGGGATGGCGAGGAATTCGCGTCAGAGGAAGACGTCGTTGTCTTCTGCAATGGCTGAATGTCACATTGGCGTTTCGCGCTGCCTGTGCTCCGCCGTGCTCGCGCCATCAATCAGACTCCATCGGCTACAATCGGCTATTGAGCAAATAACCGCATAGCGCCCATGGCGAGACATCTCATTTGCGAGTAAGATGACAGATGATCGGTGCTCCGCGGCCGCTGCCCGTTCAACCGGGTTTGCTCACCCGAAACTCAGCAAACAGGAGACATATGCTCTCCGCCGCCCTCCTCGACATGCTCCCCTTCGGCATTATTGTGCTGAATCGTCACGCGAAAACACTGTTCGCCAATGCCTATGCGTCCGACTTTCTTCACGCCAGCGCCGATCTCAACGTCGTCGACGGCGTCCTCCGCGCCCGCTCCATCCCCCATAGGCGCGCCCTGCAAGAAGCGCTGCACGGCCTCGCCCATGAGGCGGCCCACGAGCCGGTCGGATTCAACATCGCACGCACCAATCAGCGCCCCATCTCCATCGTGCTCGCCAAATTGCCACCCCGCGCCAGGACCTCCCCCACGCCCGATAAGTCCCGAATCGCCGTTTTCCTGTCTGATCCCGACTTCGATCATCACCCCAGCGCCCCCTTAGTCCGCGAGATTTTCCAGTTCACGCCCGTCGAATCCTCCATCGCAATCCTCATGATGGAGTCCCTCGCTACCGCCGCCATCGCCAAAGAGCTCGCCATTACCAGAAACACTCTCCGCGATCATCTCAAGTCCATGTTCTCCAAGACTCACACCCGATATCAGGGCGAATTGCTCCACACTCTTCTCCGCTCTCCTGCCAGCCTTCGCTTCCCCTCTCCGCCAGTTCGGTAGTAAATCGTCTTGTGGCAGTACCCTCATTTGGGGGTTGTCTTGCCCCCCCCAAGTGGGGTACTAGCCTGTCTTTGCATACAATCGTTTACAGGCGATTATTCACGCCCCGCCTGCCTCCCCATCTCGCGACCTGTAATTATTCGTTGACGCCTGCTTTCATCTCCGGTAATATCTAAATCCTCTAGGTGAAAAGCACGAGCTGAAGTGGGGAAACCCACTTAAAGCTCGCAAGGGAGCCCCCACCAATCTTAAGGCGCGGGTCGTCGGGAAGTTTCCGCATACGCCCTGTCGCGGGCGTATACGGAGCGCCTCCGATAAGTCTCTCCAATTAAGAGCATCGCCGTATGCTCGTCGTCGAGGTCGGTCCCAGCTCGGACGGGTCGAGAAAGGGCGAAGCCTATCGTCTCCACGATGTGGCAATTGTGGGCGAAGCCTGCCCGATTGCACGAGGCCAGAGACCAGTAACGCAATGCTTCCGTCTTCCGCCATCGCAGCATGCCCGCGCAACTTACCCTGGTACGCGCTCAAAGTCCGCACGCGCTCCGAACCCGTGGTCGTCACGGTGCTCCGCAATCGGGGCTATGATCCCTTCGCACCCACCATAGCCGAACGCCGCCGCTACTGCGATCGCATGACCGTGGTCCAGACGCCGGTCTTCCCCGGTTACGTCTTCTGCCGCCTGGACGCGCACAGAAAAGCGCCCGTGCTCAGCGCCCCGGCGGTTGAGTACATCGTCAGTTTCGCCGGCACGCCGGTGATTGTGCCTGAGGAGGAGATCGAGGCGGTGCGCCGCGCCCTCGATGCTGGCGCCCGCCCCCGACCCTACCTTGCGGTGGGCCAGCGCATTCGCATTGAATACGGCGCGCTCGCCGGACTCGAAGGCATCCTCCAGCGCACCGGAAACGAGCATCGCCTGGTCGTCTCCGTCCACCTCTTGCAGCGCTCCGTTTCCGTCGAAATCGACGAAGACCGGGTTCAGGTAATCGAACCAACGCCCAGGAAACCCGTCTGTCCGTCGCCAACCTGCAACGTCAGTCGGTAGCCCCCTGCTAGCGCGGACTCAGATCCGCATACCCACACAACATGGAACCCAAATCCAAAATGGTCAGTTTCCGGCTCTCCCCCAGCGAATACGCCGAAGCCGAGGAAGCCTGTCGCGCCCGCGGTTACCGCAGCATTGCCCTTTATGCGCGCTGCGCCATCCTGGCATTCCATTCCACTGCGTCTCGCT
This sequence comes from Bryobacteraceae bacterium, assembly GCA_049510065.1. Classification (GTDB taxonomy): domain Bacteria; phylum Acidobacteriota; class Terriglobia; order Bryobacterales; family Bryobacteraceae; genus CAWACP01. The sequence goes on along the minus strand of JBEKZH010000103.1, from coordinate 2,054 downwards.
CCGACGCCTACGAAGAGCAGATCCGCGAGCTGCGCGAACGGGTCGACACCATGGCTGAGGAGCTGATCCGACTGTCCGCGCACGTCGGCCAGGCGACGAAACGAGGCTCCCTGGCGTACGAAGACGCGCCTCGATTGTACGAGACCGCGAGGGCCAAATCCTGAGCTCGCCGCTTCCGTGTCGCGGGAACTCTCAAAAGGCTATCTCGACGCGCACGTGAGCGTCCATCGCAGCGCTGGCACCCAGGAGTTCTTTAAGAAGCAGACCGCTAACTACGAAGCTCAGCTTCGCGAGGCTGAGAACCGCCTCAGCGATTTCCGGCACCGCAATAACTTCACTTCGATTGCGCCTATATAACGCCTGTCCCCGCACTCGGACTGGCGCAACGGAGCCCACCGCAGTGATCAACCGACGAGACAGAATGGTCGCCTTCCGCCTCTCGTGCGAAGAGTACGAGATTTACCGTGCCGCGTGTCCGGCTGCTGGTGTCCGCAGCCTGTCGGAGCTGGCGCGGACGGCGATGCATCAGCTCGTGGCTGTACGCAACGGGAGTCCTCCAGTGGACGATCAACTGCGCGAGTTGCGGCAGCAGGTTCAGGTACTATCGGGTGAAGTCCAGCGAATCGAGCAAAAGCTGGACGGCGTGGCTGCTGTTCAACACGCAAATAACAGTGGTTCGCGAACGAATAAGTTCTCGCTGGCGTCTCATTGAAACCTCGCCCCCCGAATCTACGAGTTCCGATAGCAGATGAGGAGTCCCGACCGTAAGATCGAGGAACTCAGCGCGAGGCTTTTGTCCGCCAACTCGCACGAGTTATGACGGTGCTGGTATTCGATGCATCCCAGCCGGACGGCACGCCCCGCAAACTTACGCACAACAAGAGGTAGTGACCCATGCTTAGCCCGCGGTGCCTTCTCATTCTGTTCATGGCCTGTGCTTTCGCCACTGCCCAAACCCGTGAAACCCCGCAGGCCACCGTCATCTCCGGCGTGTCCGTAACTCCCGCTGCCTCCGCTACGGACGGCGATGACACGCAGACCTACATCCTCGGTCCGGAAGACCGCCTCACGGTGAAGGTTCTCGACCTGGATGAGATCAGCGACAAGGACGTGTATCGCGTGGACATGCGCGGCAACCTCAACCTGCCGGTAGCAGGCCGCGTCCACGTGGCTGGCCTCACCGTCGAGCAGGCCGAAACCGAAATCGAGAGTCGCTTCAAAGCCATACTGCAGAACCCCGAGGTGACCCTCTCGGTCAACGAGTTTCGCCCGGAGCCCGTCTCGGTGCTGGGCGCGGTCAGGAATCCTGGCGTGGTGCAGGTGGTCGGCCGAAAGACATTGTACGAGGTTCTCTCCCTGGCTGGCGGCCTGAACGCAGATGCTAGTAACACCATCAAAGTGACGCGTGCGAAGAAATCCGGACCGTTGCCCCTGCCGAACGCGGTAGACGACTCCACTGGCCAGTACCGCGTCGCCGAGCTGAACGTGCGCGCGGTGATGGAGGCGCAGAACCCCGAGGAGAACATCCCGGTCCTCCCGCATGACGTCATCTCGGTTCCGAGGGCCGATCTGGTCTATGTTATCGGTGCGGTGAAGAAATCCGGCGGCTTCGTGCTGAGCGAGCGCGAGCAGATCTCCGTGCTCCAGGCGCTGTCGCTAGCCGAGGGACTGGATCGTATGGCTGCCGGGAGCGCCGCCAAGATCCTTCGGCCGGTTGGAAGCTCGAAGAGCCGAGTCGAGATTCCAGTAAATCTCAAGAAACTGCTGCAAGGCAAAGGCGACGATGTCCCTCTGTTGGCAAACGACATTCTTTTCGTACCGACGAGCGCCTCCAAGAATGTCGCACTAAGAACGCTGGAGGCAGCAATATCCATTGGCAGCGGCATCGCCATCTACGCACGCCCATGAATGAAATTGTTGGGCAGGCGCCCACGCCCAATGGCACTTAACTTTTTGAGAGCGGTGGGCCTCAGAAACAGAAAATCATTAAAATGTTTTAAGAGACCTGGCGCGAAGCCCGTCGGATCAGCTATAAGCTGGTGGATGGCACTGCC
>JBEKZH010000102.1:0-15026 GCA_049510065.1 Bryobacteraceae bacterium | reverse complement strand
GCGACCTCGGCCCTGGCTCGCTCGATCATCCTGCCGTCGCGCTGGCTCCGTCCACCGGATGGAGTTGCGATGATGATTCTGACCGTCTGCGATTCCGCCAATGCGACGGGGCCAAGCGGGCGCAGAACCCCGTTCTCATAGACGGCTTCCAGTTCCTGCATCATGCTCGTGCTATTGAAAAGGCTGGTCGGGCCGCCGGGATTTGAACCCGGGACCTCTTGCACCCCAAACTGCTTTCGGCCACTCATGCAAGTGGCCTGTTTTCAACTGCTTGCGTTCGAAGTACCTGCCGAGCACTTATTGAACCCTGTTGAGCTTTGTTGTGCCTTGATGCGCTCGCCAGCTACATTTGCATCTACAGGCCACTGCCGGAATTCACTGGCAGGTTCGTAACTGGCTTGATTGATGCCGCTTACTAACAAACCCGTGGGTTCAACGTGGTTCTCCGTTCCAAACAAACATCACCTCGAGGATCGGCTCTCCGCTGCTTGCAGATCTAGACCGACGCGTTCGCCGTTGATGAGCACGAACCCTGAGTTGATCAGTTGCTGCCCGGTGCTGTCGTACTGCTCGTAAGAACGAAGCGCGGGAACACTGAAGATATACTCGACGGCCAGTGGGCTGCCCGCTTCCGCGGAAGAGGCCGCCGGCCGTATAGTGACGCTGAAGTCGATTCCATCGAAATCCGAGTCTTCCTTGAAGTAGGCCATTATCGGACGGACCAGACGGGCGATGCTTTCATCGAAGGCTACGGCCGCAGAGCGGTAGCGCGAGGCGGCCGCGTCCGCCGGGACCGGAGCGGTCAACGAGAGTTGCAGGTAGACCCCTTTGTGGAAGGTGATGAAAACCGGGGGAGCGTAGCCGACAAACCGGGCGAGACTGTCCAAGTCGCGCACAATGCGGTCGAGCGTTACCTGGTACTTGCCCTGCAGCGACTGCAAGGCGTCCCGGGATGTATCGCGCGCGGAGGGGGACGGAGCGGAAGGCACTGGAAGGGCTTGTGGAATAGCCGGTGCGGCTGCTGCCGCCGGCTTTGTTGAAGCTGGCGACGGCGGCTCTGCGGGCGTCTGCCGAACGGCCGGCTCGGTTGACTCGGTGCCCCACAGGGATACAGGCTGGCCGTCAAGCAGGACCACCGCTTCCCGCATCGCAAGGTTCTCCTCCCGCGGGCCGCTCGCCGACGCCAGCCGCGCCACCGCATCGCGCGGCAGGGTCAGCATGACGTTCTCGGCCCGCTCGCCGGTGACGCCGAGGGTCTTCTTCCTGACGTGGTGCGAGATCTCCAGCGCGTAACTCTGAAAGCCCGGCTCCCCGGCCAACGCCGCCGCGGCCTTCAGGATGGGGATCATCACGTCATTCACCGTCTGGCGGGCGCGGTCTTCCTTCTTCATTAGTTCCGCGGAGTATGCGGCAAAGTAATTGCCAGTGATCTGCAGGACCACCTGGTTGCGGAACCTCGCGAACTGGATGGAGCGCTGATCGGTCAGCCTTTGCTGCTCTTCGCTCACATCCAGCTTGCGGCTGAAGTAGAAGCGATACGGGAACTGGTGCGACGAAACCGCGACTGCGACACTCTTCAAGCCGGCCATGTGCTTCTGCTGTAATTCGCGCAACTCCGTGTCGAGGATTTCCGGAGGCGACAGCACCTGCGCGAGGGCCGCAGTGGCGAGCCAGCAGGAGGCGGCGAGAAGGCCGCTAGTCCTTCGCATATACGGCGCCCTTCGAACGGTACGGCGGGTCCGCGATGGCCCGAATATACGCGACGAGCGCGGCGATTTCGGACTTGCTCAGCGTGTAGCCGTAGGGCGGCATCTCCGGGGACCGTCCCAGCGCCGGACCGCCGTGGGCCGTTATGGCGGTGAGGTCCGCCTCGCTCATTGCATTCAATACGCCGCCCTCGGTGAACGCATGCGCTTTGGCGGTGAGGTTGTCGCGGTTGGACACCCGCTCCGGCGTGGACTCCGGGTCATGGCACCGCGCGCAGTACGTGTCGTTCAGTTGCTTGCCCAGCGTTTCCTGGTAGCCGAGCGCTATCTCGTCCAGCCGAAGCTCGATCAACTTGCCCGCCGCGTCGCGTGTCGATGCCACCACCTCGTAATGGCCGGCCGCGCTGCCGAGAGTAATGCTCGCCGTGAACTGGCCGTCGGCCCCGGTGAGCCCGCTGTCGGGGGTCGATCCGCCGCCGCCGGAAACCCGAACCTGAACCAGGGCGCCCGCGACGGCGCTGCCCTGGGCATCGTTGACTTGCACCACCACGGGCTGGTCGAGAGCGGTCCCTATGCCCGCCGCCTGTTTGCCGCCGCCGACTTCCACAATGGCCGTTCCGAACACCTTCGGAGCGGGAGCCTGGGACGACCTTGCCCCGTGGCCGCACCCCAGCATCAGACAGAGGGACAGCAACAATGCCGCGCCTAACGGTTTCATTTGCTGGCCACCTCCCGGTTCTGCTTCATCAGGAATGCGGTCAGCCCGCGGGCGTCCTCATCGCTCATGTTCCAGTTGGGTTCGATCGTTCCGGGCCGCAGCGCCTGCGGGTTCTTCAGCCACTGGAACACCCACACGGGACTCAAGCGCGCTCCCACCTGTGTCAGCGTGGGGCCGACGTATCCCTTGTCGTTTTTCGGATCGACAATGTGGCACGACTGGCAGGCGTACTTCGAGTAGAAAAGCTGCCGGCCGCGCTCCACCTCGGCGGCCCCGAAGCCCGCACCGTCCAGCGCGTCGCGATCGAAGGCCGGCGTCTGGTACACCGTCATGATGTAGTCGGCCAGCGTCCCGGCTTCCGAATCGGTCATGTTGAACCGCGGCATCCTGCGAATCAGAGCTGGACGCAACGTGTTCGGGTTCTTGAGGAAACCGACCAGCCACTTCCTCTGCACGGCGCTGCCTTCCCACGTCAGATCCGGAGCCATGTCGCCACCCCGTCCGTTGATCGCGTGGCAACTGAAGCAATTCATGTCCGCCATTAACTGGCCAGCCTTACCCGCCGGGCGGTAATCGGAGTCGCGTCTGGCCGCCACAAGGAGTTCCGGCGGCAGCGACTTTGCCCGCTCGGTCTGCGCCAGCAGCGCCGTCACCAGCGCGTCCACCTGAGCCGGCGGGAAGTTGTATTGGGGCATCTTCGTGGCCTTGCCGAATGAGTGCGGATGGCTGATCTTCGCCTGCAGATAGTCGGGCAGGGTGTGCGGCACCCCTTCGGCGAACACGATTTTCGCCAGCGACTGGCTTCCGATCAACGTCAGCTCCGGCGCGAAATTATCAGGCTTGTTGACGCCGTTGATTTCGTGACACGACGCGCAGCCGCGTTCTCTCACCAGCGCCTGTCCGTGCGAGATTTCGGCCGCCGATGCGGGTCCCAGACTGACCTTGGACAGAAAGTCCGAGTCCGTCTTCGCTAAGAGGAAACCGGCGAGGAGATTGAGCTGCTTCTGGTCGAACCGGTAGCGCGGCATCAGGGTGTGCGAATCGTAACCCCGCGGGCCTCGCAACCAGTCCGTCAGCCACTCCGGCTTGACCTTGGACCCGACACGGGTGAGTTCCGGCCCGACGTTGCCTCCGACGATCATGCCGGCCGCGTTGACGTTGGCGTGGCAGGACGCGCAGAAGGACTCGCCATATACGCTGGCGCCGGCCTGGGGGTCGGCGTTGGCGTCCGCGCGGGCCGCGCCAGCAGGCTCGGGGGTCTGCGGCCGTGAAACGGGAGTGCTTTGCGACACCAGGAATGCAGAGATGTCCCGAGCATCAGCGTCGCTGAGCTGGAAGTTCGGCATCGTCGCCGTTATCGCGTAAGACTGTGGATCCTTCAGCCAGGCGAAGATCCACTCGCGGCTCGTCTTCTGCGCGATGTGCGTCAGCGGGGGCGCTGGATTGGAGGACTGCATTCGCCCCTGTCCCGGCGCCTTGATCGTATGGCACGACACGCAGCCGTACCGGGCCAACATCTTCCGGCCCAGATTGAGCTGCGATGTGCCGGTGAGCGAGTTCCAATGACACTGGCCGCAGCCCGACTCAAGATAGCGAGCCGGGAGGATCGGCTGCTCCCAGGCCAGGGTGCTGTTGTGCGCTTCCTGAACGCTGGTAGCGGCTCCCTGCCCACGGTGGCAGATGGCGCAGCCGAACTCGGTGAGCGTATGCGGGATCATCGGATGCGGACGGAACGGCTGCGTCGCGACATCCCGCAGCGTGGCTTCTTTCATCGCGACGTGGCAGGTTCCGCACCGATCCACCACCCCCAGCTCTGGAGTCCAGATCTGCTGTACGCCGCCCTGGAACCGGCGCTGCAGCGTCGTGGCGTCGCCCCGCGTCCGGATGAGGCTCAGATATTTTCGCTGAAACTGTCTCCATTCGCGGAAGTGATCTTTGGCCGGCGTGACAGCCAGGCAGAGAAGCAGGACGACGCTCAATGTGCCGAACGCATGGGCGCTGTCGCCGAACAGGAACTTTCGGATTCTCGTCAGCATGCGTCTGGCTCCAGGGTGCACGAGGCACCTGAAGTTTGGCAGTACTCCAGATACAACGGACATGCGGCGGCAGCCGCGTACTCGCCGCGTCTGGAGTTTCCGCGCATGTGGGGCAGGATTTCATCCTGCGGCCGATTTTCAATCGGCCAAACGCGGCTATCGCCGCGTGTCCTGGCAACATCCAGTTTCATCGCCATGGCCATACCCAGGACCAGCCCGGACCTCGGAAGTGGGTCCCGATGATGGTCAGCACCGCCGCCTGCACCAGGAACCAGGTCATGACCCAATACGAGACGGATCTCGACACCAGCCAGCGCTTGAACCGCCCAGGGGATTCCGGCGAACTGGCGGCCGCCAGCAGCATGAGGGCCGCGATCATCAGCGTCGGTATCAGGACGGCGTAGACCTGGAACACCACCATCAGGAGCGAAAAGACCGTGAGAACGACGGCGAAGATCCTCATCCGCTTGCCGCGATTCCTGAGCCACATCCCTTCCGACTCCACGTTGATGTTGAAGTACGGAATCACGATGAGAGCGGCCACCACCAGCCCCGGAATAATAACGCCCGCCACAACCGGCGGGAAGTAGTGCAGGAGTTCCTGGAGGCCGAGAAAATACCACGGCGCCTTGGCGGGATTCGGCGTGTGCATCGGGTCGGCCAGCTCTTCCAGCGGCGCGTCCCACAAAAGGGAGATCGCCACCAGCACGATGGCCAGAATCTGAACCGCCACGACGGCGCGCAGGATCCCTTCCGGATACGTCATCACAACGGATTCGTCTGTCGCCTTCACCTGCGGGGAAGTCCGGCGCGTGACGAACGCCACCCGCATCGGAGTCCTGCGGCTGTCCGAGTCCGAAGCGGCGGAGAACTTCTTGTCAGGTTCACTCATTGGATTCCGATGCCCCCGTGTACAACCCGCCGTCCTTGCGGATCCGCCAGAAGTGAATCGCCAGGAAGAAAGCCGCGGCCAGCGGGAGAATCACGCAGTGCAGCACATAGAAGCGGAGCAAAGCGTTCGCGTTTACGGTGTTGCCGCCGAGCATCAGGAAGCGAATCTTCTGGCCGACCACAGGCACGGACGACATCAGGTTCGATCCGACGGTGATCGCCCAGTACGCCAGCTGATCCCAGGGCAGCAGGTAGCCCGTGTAGCTGAGCAGCAGCGTGAGCAGCAGCAGGATCACGCCGATTACCCAGTTGAACTCCCGGGGAGCGCGGTACGCTCCGCGGTAAAACACTTTGAACATGTGGGCGAACACGAGGATGACCATCGCGTGCGCCGACCAGCGGTGCAAAGTGCGCAGGAACACGCCGGCCGACACGACGAACCGCAGGTCCTTCATGTCGGCATATGCCTGGGGCACCGACGGATGGTAGTAGAGCATCAGCAGGATTCCGGTCGCCACGAGGATCAGGAACGTGCCGAGGCTCAGGGTCCCGAGGAACCAGGTCGCGCGAAACGCCAGCGATTTCCGGCTGATCTTGACGGACGCGAGGTGCAGAAAAACATTCTGCTGGACGGCCATCGCGCGGCGCAGATTGTTGGCTCCGCTCCCTCCGCGGAATACCGAACGCCACGCGCGGCTGGTCCGCAGCTCTCCGATGTAGCCTTCGAGTATTTTCGCCATGTCAGGTCCTCAGGAACTGCCCGGGCGGGATGGTAGTGGAGCGGTCCACCAACAGGTCCCCTTCGTCGCTCAACCATACCTTCAGCCAGGGAAGTCCGCGGGGCGCCGGACCGTCGATCTTCACTCCGCGCTCGTTGAATTTGCTGCCGTGACAGGGACACGCGACGATCCCCAGGTCCGCGCTCCATTTCGTGAGGCATCCGAGATGGGTGCAGATCGCGGACATTGAATAGAACCCGTCCGGTCCGTGGACGATGTAGATGCCGGCCTTCAGATCCTGCGTCACGGACCCCACCGGATACTGGTCGGGCTTCCCCGCGCTTGCAACTGGCGACGGCTCGTACAGCACGTTCGGCGAGAGGAACTCGTATCCGAACGCAGCCGCTCCGATGCCCGCCGCGCACACGGCGCCGATTCCCAGCTTCACGAACGCCTCCCGCCTGCTCGGTTCTTCCGCGGGCTTGTCCTTCGGGCCGGTTCTTTCTTCCTGTGACACTCCGAGTTCCCTCCTTACCGCGCCGCCGGTATCGGCGTCCGCGGAATCGCGCCGACGCCGGAGATGGTGACCAGTTCAACGGGCTCGCGCGGAACCACGTAGTAGGCTTCCATGGTGATGAGCTTCACGGGACAGCGCTCGGCGCACAGGCCGCAACGAATGCAGCGGGTTTCGTCCTTGAGCATCGCCGATCCCGTGATGACTCCCAGTTCTTCCGCCGCCACGTCGTCCAGCTCGACGGCGAAGAGTTGTTCGTTCTGCCGGACTTCTTCCAGCAGCTCGGGCGGCCATTCAATCTGCTCCAGCGGAACCAGACGGAGGCACTGCTCGGGACACACGTCCACGCAACCGCCGCAGAGTACGCACTGTGACGCGTCCGCCGGGTTTCCCTCGAACACCGTGTTGACCCAGCAGCGCAGGCAGCGGCGCGCCTCAGCCATGGCGGTCTGCTCGTCGAAGCCGATCTCGACCTCGGTGACCCCGGTCCGCCGGTCCAGCGGAAGCATGGGAACGGCGTGGCGATCGAGCTCCATATAATCGGCCGCCATGCGGTGGTGATCCAGGACTTCGACGACGATATCGGGGTCCGGATGCGGACGGCCAGTGAGATACTCGTCCACCGCGATGGCGATGCGCTTGCCGTCGCCGACGCTGTCGATGATGAGGCGCGGCCCGAACACGCAGTCGCCGCCGGCGAAAACGCCCGGAGCGCTGGTCATCAGTGTTTTCGGGTCCACCGTGATGAGACCGCGCGGCGAGACCCGGACCCCGTCTTCGGGACGCAGGAAATCCAGGTTCGGGGACTGCCCGATGGCCAGGATCAGGGTGTCGCACTCGATGACGGACTCGCTGTTTTCGACGAACGTGGGATTGAAGCGTCCGGACTCGTCGAGCACGGATTTCGTTCTTACCGTTTCGAGCCCGGCGACCTTTCCATTTCGTCCGACGACGCGCCGGGGGCCCCGGCCGTCGTGCAGGATGATTCCTTCCGTTTCCGCTTCTTCGATCTCTTCGAGAGCGGCCGGCATCTCATGCCGTTTTTCGAGACACACGATGCCGACTTCCTGGGCGCCCAAACGCAAGGCGGAGAGCGAGACGTCCACCATCTCATGGGCCGCCACCGCAGCCACATTGTCGTCGCTGGGTACCGCGCCCTCCGCGCCGACGTGCTGCCGCAGCACTTCCCGCGCGGCCGACCTGGCCACATCCATCGCCACGTTGCCGCCGCCGATCACGACTACTTTCTTGCCGATGGCGAAGCGGTAACCGAGGTTGGCGTTGAGCAGGAAGTCGATGCCTTTGTGCACCCCGTCCAGGTCCACGCCGGGAATCGAGAGATCGCGACTTCGATGGGCGCCCACCGCGATCACCACCGCCGCGAACCCCTGCGCCCTGAGTTCCGAGATGGTGAAGTCCTTCCCGGCGGCATGGTTCAGCTTCAGTGTGATGTCGCCCGATTCGAGAATCTCCCGGACCTGGGCGTCCACCACGCTGCGGGGCAGCCGGTACTCGGGGATGCCGAGATGCAGCATCCCGCCGGCCACCGGGGCAGCGTCGAAAATGGTGACCGGGTACCCCATCAACGCGAGATCGTGGGCGGCGGAGAGTCCTACGGGGCCAGCGCCAACGATGGCGACGCGAAACGGTTGCGGGGTGACAGGCGGGCGTTCCACCCGCAGGGGCCGGCGCGCTTCGGGACCATATCGTTCGGTAAGAAAACGCTTCAGCGCCCGAATCTGAATGGGTTTGTCGATAGCGCCGCGCCTGCAGGCGGTTTCACAAGGATGGGCACAAACACGCCCGCAGATGCTGGCGAGCGGGTTCGGATCGCGCGCATAGCGGTACGCTTCTTCGAACCGGCCTTCCGCGATCAGCGCCACGTAGCGCCCCGCGTTGGTTCCGGCCGGACAGGCCATCATGCAGGGGAAGTTGCTGTTGAGCCAGGCGCGGTCCACCTTCTTGTTTTGAAAGCGCGTCAGCATAGGCAGCCTCTCCGCACAACGGCCTGTCCCGCGGCTACTTCGAAAGCGCGAAATCCTGTTTTGCGTCGCCGCTGACGGAGACCGGCTTCGACTGCACCTTCGCCCCCTCATGCCACGCGGAGACGGTGTAGCTGCCGTTGGGCACGTCGGCGATCTTGTAGTTGCCCTCGGCGTCGGTCAGGGCGAAATACGGAGTCGGGGAGACCACGACGAACCCGGACATCTCGGGGTGCACATTGCACAACAGCGACACCACGCCCGGATTGTCGAACCTAAAGCTTCGCTTCTCGCCGGTAGGCCAGGTCCCCAGGTTGTGCCCCAGCTTCTTGTTGCCGCTGATCGCGGGCCAGAAGATGTTGTGCTGCACTTTGTCGCTGTTCAGGAACTCCACCGTCGTGCCCACCTGAACGGCGATCACGTGCGGTTGGAACAGCAGCGACTTCTGATCCATAAGCTGGGTCTTCGCGGGCGCGGGAAATGTCTTACCCGGAATCGCTTCCACCCAGACGACGGAATTGCCTTTCCCGGCGGAGACTTTCCCGCTGATCGTGCCTGCGCTCGCGGCAAGGCACGTGGCCAGGAGCGCGATGATTGCTTTCTGCATTTGATTTGGAACCCTCTCTTTCGTCGTAAGTCTGCCAAGGTCAGTATACGAATTCCAGCGCCGTCAGGAACGTATTCACCCGGAACGGATCCAGTCCGCGCAACGCGGTCTGAATCCCGTCGCCGGTGACCTGCGCGAACTGCTGAGGGCGGAACTGGTATTCAAAAGATGCTTTGATGTTGGGATGGATCAGGAACTGCATGCCCGGAGTGAACCGGTTCCGGGTGGAATTGAGGGGACCGAAGTATGGAGTCCCGGTGGCCAGCGCCAGGCCGTTGATGCGGTCGGCGCTCGAATTGACGCCATCCCAGCGTCCAATCAGCATCATCCACGGCAGCACCAGATAGTCCGCCTCGACGAATCCGCCGCGGAACTTCGCGGGCACGCTGGAGATGAAACCCACTGGCGGAGGGCTGGTGGAAGATAGCGGAAGCGGGATGAGAGCGCCACTGGCGTCCACCGGCAGCAGGTTCTTGTCGCGCGCCACCATGTACACGCCGAAAAGGTCGAATGTCCGGTAGTTGAGGCTGAAGTCGCCCCCCGCCCGGTAATAGGGTTCCCGTGCGGACAGAAGGGTCGCACTCCCGTCGCCCAGCGCTCCCCAGACTCGCTGCAGGGAGTTGCCGTGGAGATAGAACGTTCCCAGATTCAGATAGGTGTGATCGCGCGGGCCCATGTTCCCGGCCGCCTGTACCGCGTTCCGGCTCTCCTTGTCCCGCTCCAGGTTGAATCGGTACGAAAACCGCGCGTACACGTTCTTCAGGCTGGAATCGGAGAAAAAACCGACGCCCCCGTTCGCTCCGCCCGTTGCGGACGGCACGTATGGGCTCACGTTCGGCGAGGCACCGCTGGTGTTCTGATTTATGATCGCCACCGAGTAGTGATACCCGCCATACTGGTGTCCGCCGCTGAGCTCGAATCCTCGGGCAGCGCCGGCGAACGTGAACGCGTTGGCCACGTTCTGCTGGAGCGGCACCATCGAGTTGATCGCACCGATGTTGCCTTCCGCGTAGATGTCGTATGGACTCAGATTAATGTTGCGCGCCTGCGTGAAAGGCAGGTCGAGTTCGAACTGGCCTGCGCGCAGGCTGAGCGAGTCCTTCGGGAGTTTGAGGAACCTTCCGATATTGATGAACTTCAGATACCCGTCCCCGAGGCCGCCCGATCCATTGCTGCCGGCGACGCTGATGTCGTCATCTACCCAGAAAGCGATGTCGCTGCCGAAATTGCCCGCCGTGAAGATGCTGAAAAAGCCGGTCTCGAAGTCGGTTGCCGGTATGTACGACGGAACCGTGCCCGGAGTCGCGAGCGCGTCGAAATTCTTGCGGGCAGAGCTGGTGAACTGGAAGAAGTTGTTCATCCGCAGGCCGATCGGCGGCATCCCCGGGATCTGGCCGGGCCACACGCTGTGAGGCCAGACGTCTTTCTGCGCCGGAGCGCCCAACAGAACAGGCGGCGTCTTGATGAAACTCTCGTCGTCCTTGGGGAACTTGAAGCCGGCGTCCTTGAAGGCTTTGCCGAAGTCGTTCAGTTTCGGGAAGTCGAGATGGCACGTTGTACACGAGGTGCCGTACTGCCGTGAGAACGCCGGAATCGCGTGGCTTTCCCGAGTCAGACTGAGCAGCCCGGCGATCAGGACCAGACCCGTGGCCAGGAATTTAGGCAGGTGGTGACTCCGCAACTAAGCCTCCAGTCAACGCAAGGTGGTTCGGCACGAAGCACGTCGTCGGCCAATTCAGGTATCTCATGTGTTTCCGTGCCTTGCTCTGTATTGTAGAGCCTCAGTGGTGCGTTTCGCCAGCCATTGGGTGGGGCATATGCCACAGATGCTACCGCGGTCAGTGTAGGAGTTCGCAGCACGGTCTTGTGGATCCCTGCACCCGTCGCCTAGCCGTGAGGGTGAGACTCGTGCACACTGCCCGCGCCGTCAGCACCTTGCGCTGCGTTACTGCGCTATCTGTAGCGAGTTTCAACACTATGGGATGGGTGACGTGACGCTATGGCCATGAACCCCCGTATGGTCCGGAAACTGGATCTGTTTGAACTCGCGCTGGCTCGTTACTGCAGGCCTTGAGGTTTGCGATAACGAGCCACCGAGCGCCGAGAGTCCAGGAATCCGTTCGGTTCGTGCTAATCGCCGTCGCCGGGTGGATGAGCCCGATTACCTTCGTGAAGAGAGCCGGGTTCTTCGCGAGCAACTCGGCAAGCACCGGGCGGCAAGCCGTGAATGGCCGCGCGACCCTCACCCCTGGAATGACCGCACACTGGTCACCTGCCGCAAATGCAAGAGGTCCATCACGTCGGAAACCCCGAAAGACGGCCCTCCCGGCGAGCCTTAGTACCTCTATTGTAGAATCGTGTGCGTTCCTGGCAGGATATTCCTGGCGATGTCCTTCTTGGCCAATAACCATGGGCCTTTGGACGCATTTTGCAGGGGCGCCAACTTCTTGAATCGGACCCCTGTTTGGTTCCGGCTACGCCGGGTTGGGGTCCGACTGTAGCAAAAACTGTGAACAAAACGGTCGAAAAGAGCAAGCGGTCCGCCGATAAGTCGCTTTGTTTCAGTCACTTGCGGCCCTGCGAAATCAACACCCCAAACCGCTCTTGGCCGCTTCGGCAAGTGCCCTGTTTTCAAGTGCTTGCATTCGAAGCAGTTGCCGAACGGCTATTGAGCCCTGTTGACCTTTGTTGTGCCTTGCTGCGCTCGCCAGCTACGTTTTCATCTACAGGCGCCGATTCCACGGTATAGCCAATCGCCGCATAACCTCGCAAACGTTTCTCGAACATCCGACTCAGCATTGGCACATTGCCATCGACGTAATCGTAGACCTGAATCACCCGCTTCCCTTCGTGGATTCTATGCAAACGGCCTACGTACTGCTGCAGGGTGCCGCGCCACGAGATCGGCATCGCCAGAAAAAGAGTGTCGAGACGGGAATCATCGAAGCCCTCGCCGATGTAGCTTCCGGTTGCGAGAATCACCCGCTCCTCACTGGCAGGTACCGCCGCCATCTCCGCCATCACCTGTGCCCGCTGCTTCCGTCCCATGCCGCCTTTGAGAACGAACAGATGCCGGACCCGATCCGATAACAGCATGCGCAATTGTTCGAGATGCCCCGTGCGGCCCGTGAGAACGAGCGGCGACCTTCCGTCCCGAACCGCGGCAGTCACGTCATCCGCAATCAGCTCGCTTCTGCGCCGGTCTGTCGAAACGGCTCGGTACAGGTCCTGAATGGTCGGCTCGTCGTCCGCGGGAACTTCGAACGCCGTGGTTCGAGGCAGAACCTTGTGCTCATACGGAGAGGTCTCGGCGGCCTTTCTGGGACTGAGGGAATACACGATCGGGCCGCACTGCATGTGGATGATCGGTTGGTGGCCGTCCTTGCGGATCGGCGTTGCCGTCAACCCGAGGATGTACCGCGCCTTCACCTGTCGCATGACCTGCTCGAACGTGAAGGCTGACAAGTGATGGCACTCATCGACGATCACGTGGCCGTAGTCGGCGACGATGTCCTTCACCACCCCTTTTCGCTGGAGGCTCTGGATCGATGCGACATCGATAAACCCGGTTGGCTTCTCTCGTCCGCCCCCCAGTTGCCCGATGCGTTCGATTGGCAGACCCAGGTATCCGGCCAGGCGCTCGCGCCACTGGTCCAGCAACTGCTGCCGATGAACAATGATGAGGGCGTTAACGCCCCGCTCGGCAATCAGGCGCGCTGCCAGCACCGTCTTGCCGAATGCAGTTGGCGCGCAGATGACCCCGGCATCATGGGCAATCGCTTTCTCAAAGGCTTCCGGCTGGCAATCTCGCAATGTGCCGGGAAAGCGCACGTCAATCGAGCGGCCGCTAAAACGCTCATCTTTGATGCCCACGCGGATGCCATGGCTCTCGAGTAGCGCCTGCACCTCTGGCAGACAGCCGCGCGGCAGACCAATGTGCTCCGGAAAGTCCTCTGCGCACGAGATGACGCGCGGCTTGTCGTAGATCGGAAGCCGCATGGCCTGCGCCTTATAGAACTCCGGGTTCTGGAAGGCTGCAATGCGATTCAGTCGGTTCACCATCGCCGCGGGCAGGCCCTGCTTCGGAACGTAGAGCTGGTTCCCCAGAACGATCTCGAGTGTCGCTGGAAATGGCCCGGCAATTGGTCGTTCGCGACGACTTTTCGAAGGTGGCAGCGACCATGGTTCTTCTTCATCGCCGTTTTCGACGACGCTCATGCGCACGCCGATGATCTCGCCTCTCCGCAGGGCCTCATTGACGATGGCCTCAGCGTCGGCGGCCTTCATCCTCTCGACTGCGGAGAGCAGAGCCCACTGGTCCGCAACGGGCTCGAAACTGTCATCAACGAAAACGCTATTCCCCTGAAGACGGGGTTGCCGCTGAAGCGGAAGCGCGATGAGATTGCCAAACCCGCCCTTCGGCAGGGTGTCCTGATTCGGGAACAGGCGGTCATAGGAATTGAGGCCGAGTTCCGGCCGGCGCTCCATGGTTTGGGTCAGGATGGCACAGCCGAGCTTGCGGGCGAGAGATGCGGCAATGCTCGCGGCGAAGAAGATCCATACGTGCGCACCGTCGCCCGAGCGCGAGCGCTCAAGATACGCGGGCACAGCCAGTCGGCGGCAGGTGCTCACGAACTCGAGTGCGTCCTTCCGCCAGCCCTTCTTGTCGAAGTCAACGGCGAGGAACCAACAGGTCTCATCCGCTAGCAGCGGATACACCCCAGCTGTCTGCCTGCCGGTGAGGTGGTTGCGAATGGCTTCGTCGGTAAGCGGCAGCAGTTTTCGAGTCTTGCGGCTGACGCGCTTTCTTTGGTCCAACGCGCAGTGCGAGAGGGCGTCCCAGTCCTGTATCGCGGCCGGCGTGTAGCCGTACTTGCCGTCACGACCCTGCCACCGAACGGCATAGACGTCTTCACGGCCGCGAAACAGGTCGCGAAACAAGGCGATCTTCCTGCGCTCCTCTTCATGCTTGTCCGGGGCAGTCGCAATGGGAATTGGCTGAGGCGGGACTTCCGGCGCGCGCGGCGCCGAAGTCGGCGGCTCGCGTTCCGCAAGCAGCTTCCTAAGTCTGGCATTCTCTTCCAGCAGTCGCACGTTCTCGGAAAGTTCGATGCCGAGGAGCGTTTTCTGCGGTCCTGAGGAAGCCATGGCGCTTGGGCGTTATGAGGGCGTCTTGCGGCTCATTTGAGACTGCTCCAGCGCCTCCGGGTTAACCACGCTGAAACCCGCCAGAGCGGCCACCTCCAACAGGGCCTTGTCGGCAGCAACGAACTGATCCACCAGGCCCTGCTCTTTCAAGTCCAGGGCGACAGCGAGTTGCAGCGCGTCCAGACTGCGCAATCTCAGAGAAAACGCGTATCGCCCGATCAGCCGCTCGGCGGAGTCGAAGTGATCGTCGGTGACCGTGTACGGCTGCACCACATCGCTGGCGACATCAAGCATCAATCGCGCCCGAAACGCGCCCGCGCTCTGGCGGTTAAGAAATCCCGAGCGCACTTTCATGGCAAAAGCTGCCTGTGTCTCAAGGAGTCCGAGCGTGGAGATGCGAATCTGACTGCCAGGCTCGGCGACGATTACGGACACCTCGACCGTCCCAGATTCGGCGTGGTAGTACTTCACGAGCGCGCTGGTATCGAAGAAGTACTTCGCCAATCAGTATTCCCCGCGCTCGGCCGTAACGTCGTCGGCCAGCGAACCCGGAATGACGGCAAGCAGATTTCGGACCTCTTCGATAGTGGGCGTGTTCTGCGCGCCGGCGACCTCGGCCCTGGCTCGCTCGATCATCCTGCCGTCGCGCTGGCTCCGTCCACCGGATGGAGTTGCGATGATGATTCTGACCGTCTGCGATTCCGC
>JBEKZH010000101.1:0-15561 GCA_049510065.1 Bryobacteraceae bacterium | reverse complement strand
GGCCAAACCTTCGTCAGGTCGAACGGGTGGATGTGATACGTCTCGGCTTCGGCCTCGGGCATGATCTGGACCCAGAGGCGCCATTTGGGGAAGTCGCCGCGCTCGATGGCGTCGTGGAGATCGCGGGTGGCGTAGTCAGGATCGGTTCCGGCGAGCTCCTCGGCCCGCTGCGCAGTGAGGTTCTTTATGCCCTGGAGCGTGAGGAAGTGCCACTTGCAGTAGTAGCGCTCGCCCTTTGCGTTGATCAGGCTGAAGGTGTGACTGGAGAAGCCGTGCATGTGGCGGAAGCCATCGGGGGTGCCACGGTCGGAAAAGAGAATGGTGACCTGGTGGAGCGATTCGGGGGAGAGGGACCAGAAATCCCACATGACCGTTGGCTCACGCAGGTTCGTGGCGGGGATGCGCTTCTGGGAGTGGATGAAGTCGCTGAACTTGAGCGGGTCGCGGACGAAGAAGACGGGAGTGTTGTTGCCGGTCATGTCCCAGTTGCCTTCCTCGGTGTAGAACTTGATGGAGAAGCCGCGGGGATCGCGGGCGGTATCGGCTGAACCCTTTTCGCCGGCCACCGTGGAGAAGCGGGCTAATACCTCTGTCTTTTTGCCGATCTGGCCGAAGAGCCTGGCGCTGGTGTATCTGGTGATGTCGCCGGTAACGGTGAACGTGCCGTGCGCACCGGCTCCCTTGGCATGGACGACGCGCTCGGGGATACGCTCGCGATTGAACTGGGCCATTTTCTCGAAAAGGAGATAGTCTTCCATCAGGACCGGGCCCCGGGGACCGGCGGTGACGGAGTTCTGGTTGTCGCCGACGGGGCGGCCGGACGACGTAGTCATCAACGGACAGGATCTCGATTCGGGTTTGTCGGTGTCCATAAGGATGCCTTGCGCCTATATTTTAGATCAAACGACAGATCGTGCTGGTCGACGCGCGGCGAAACCGAGCCGAGCCGGGCCTTACAGGGTCGCATATGATGAGTGGAGAATGAGAACGCCCTGTTTCGCGTACCTTGCCCTGATTCCCCTCATGTACTCAGCCGACACTCCCAACCAACTGGACCGTATGACCGCCCGCTTTGCGCGCGTCGATCTTCGCGTCGACACGGCCCAGCTTACGCCCGGCGACCGGAAGGCGCTGGTGAAGCTGATCGAGGCTTCGCGCGTCATCGACCACATCTTTCTCGGCCAGTTCTGGAGCGGCAACGCCGCCCTCCTGGAAAAACTAAAGCAGGACCACTCGCCGCTGGGCCTGGCGCGGCTGCAGTGTTTCCGGCTGAACAAGGGGCCGTGGTCCGAGCTCGATGCCCACGAGGCTTTTCTGCCCGATGTCCCCGCCCGCAAGCTGCCGGGCGCGAATTTCTATCCCGAGGACATGACTCGCGAGGAGTTCGAGACGTGGGTGAAAACGCTGAGCGCGGCGGACCGCGCGCAGGCGGAAGGCTTCTTCACCGTCATCCGCCGGGCGCCGGACCACCAGCTCCGCTTTGTTCCCTACAGCCAGGAATACCGCGCCGATCTGGAGCGCGCCGCGCGACTGTTGCGCGAAGCGGCCGCACTCACCGACAACGCCACGCTGCGGCGCTTTCTGACAACCCGCGCCGACGCCTTCCTCTCGAACGACTACTACGAAAGCGATATGGCGTGGATGGACCTGGATGCGCCGCTGGACATCACCATCGGGCCCTACGAAACCTACAACGACGAGGTGTTCGGCTACAAGGCCGCGTATGAAGCCTACGTCAACATCCGCGACGAGGGGGAGACGCACAAGCTGGCATTCTTCGCCGATCACCTGCAGGAGATCGAGAACAATCTGCCGATCGACGCGCGATATCGTAATCCGAAGCTGGGCGCGGCGGCGCCCATCCGCGTGGTCAATCAGGTGTTCGCGGCCGGCGATGGCGACCACGGCGTGAAGACGGCGGCGTACAACCTGCCCAACGACGAGCGCGTGGTGGCGCAGAAGGGCTCCAAGCGCGTCATGTTGCGGAACGTCCAGGAAGCCAAGTTCCACTCCACGCTGGAGCCCATCTCGAAGCTGGTGCTGCCCGCCGCCGCGCAGCGCGATCTCAGCTTCGACGCCTTCTTCACGCACATTCTGGCGCACGAGCTGAGCCACGGCATCGGGCCGCATCAGATTGAAGTGCAGGGGCGCGCCACGAATCCACGGCTGGAGTTGAAGGAACTCTACAGCGCCATGGAGGAGGCGAAGGCCGACGTCACCGGCCTCTTCATGCTGCGGTACATGTACGACCACAAGCTGCTGCCCTCCGACGCGGCCACCACGCGCCGCCTGTACACCACGTTTCTGGCATCGGCCTTCCGTTCCCTCCGCTTTGGCCTGCAGGATGCCCACGGCCGGGGCATGGCGATGCAGTTGAACTATCTGCTGGACAAGGGCGGCTTCGTGGCGAATGCCGACGGCACCTTCGCGGTGAACGACGGGAAGATCCGCGACGCCGTGCGCGATCTGGATCAGGACCTGCTCACCCTCGAGGCCACCGGCGATTACGCCGGCGCAAAGCGCATGCTGGAAACCCTGGGCGTGGTGCGACCGTCCATCGGAAAGGTACTCGAAAAACTGAAGTCGATCCCCGTGGACATCGACCCGGTGTTCGTCACCGCGGATCGGCTCGCAAAGCAGTAGTTTGTGGAGGCGCTCTAATGTTCCATTCAAGATGCGGCGCGGTGGCGCTCGCGCTGCCGTTCCTGTCCCTGACGCTGGCCGCCGACGACCAGAAGCCGCCGAGTGTCGACGACATCGTCGCCCGAAGCATTGAAGCCCGCGGTGGAATGGCGAAGATCAAGGGTCTGCAATCGCTGCGCATGAGCGGCACGGCGCTGCTGAACGATCAGTTGCAGGCCGCCGTGCGAATCGTCAGCAAGCGCCCGAGCCTGACTCGCTTCGAAATGGACGTGAACGGAGCGACTCTGGTGCAGGCATTCGATGGCAAGTCCGCCTGGGCGGTGAATCCGTTCGCGGGAAGCGCGAAGCCCCAGGCCGCTCCGGAGGACCAGAGCCGGGAGCTGCGCAGCCACACCGACATGGACGGGCTGCTGGTGGACTACAAGACCAAAGGACGAACAGTCGAGCTGAATGGCACGGAAGACGTCGCCGGCTCCCCCGCGTGGAAGTTGAAGGTCACCGTGAAAGACGGCGGGGTGGATTATGTTTTTATCGACACGAAGAGTTACCTGATGGTGAAGAGCACCAGCACGCACATCGCAGTGACCATCCTGTTTGGCGATTACCGACCGGTGAATGGCCTGGTGCTGCCTTTCCGCATTGAGCAGAACGCCGCTCCCGGCACGGTGGTGATGACGCTGGACAAGGTGGAGACGAATGTGCCGGTGGATGAAGAGCAGTTCCGCATGCCGGTGGAGCCGGTGGCGAAATAATAGAGTACTACTACACCGGAGAATCTTCGCAGCCCGCAACGATTCCGTGTGGGGCAGGCTCGTAGCCAGGCTCGCTGCGGCGGCCTCTCAGGCCGCCCTGCCCCTGGGTTGCGGCTTGCCGCTATGTACTACTACACCGGAGAATCTTCGCAGCCCACGACGATTTTGGTCCTCCCTTTTGGTTGCGGCTCGGCTGCTTTGTGGGGCAGCCAATCCTGGCTGCAGCCGCCTTTTCAGGCGGCCTCGCTCCCTTGTTTCTGAGAGTTTCTCTGCCGGCCAGGAACAACATCGTGGATGAGACGTTACGAAAGGCGACTCCCACATTGGGACGTGACTGGCCAGCCACTGTTCATCACTTTCCGGTTGCACGGCAGTCTTCGGGCCAAGCGGGTGTTCCCTCCAGAACGACTGGCCTCATCGGGGAGGGTGTTCGTGGCCATGGATCGGCTCCTGGACGGCGCCGCCAGCGGCCCGCTGTTTATGCGGCGTCCGGAAATCGCCGAGCTGGTGGTAGGTGCTTTGCGCGATGGGGATTGCCAGTTCCACCGATATCAGTTGCATGCGTTCGTCGTGATGCCGAATCACGTCCACATTCTGGTCACCCCCAGGGTTGTCGCTTCTCGATGGTTGGGGCCTCTGAAGGGGTTCACCAGCCACCGGGCCAACGAGTTGCTGGGCACCCCAGGCCGAGCCTTTTGGCAGGATGAAAGCTACGATCATCTGGTCCGGTCGGACGTGGAGTTCGAGCGCATTCGGGCATACATCGAACGGAATCCGGTGAGCGCAGGCCTGGTGACCGCTACCGAGCAGTTTCGGTGGTCAGGCGCCAGCGGGAGCGAGGCCGCCTGAAAGGCGGCTGCAGCCAGGATTGGCTGCCCCACAAACCAAGGGGCTGGGTGGCCTGAGAGGCGGGCGGCGAAGATTCTCTGGTGTAGTAGTGCAGTGCAGGATTCAGAGTCTGGTAGTGCAGCTACGCTTCCAGGACCTCACGCACCTTGTCGAGTAGCGCGCCGAGCGTGAACGGCTTTTGCAGGAATGCCGATCCCTGCGCGATGTGCGCGGCGTAGACCTGCGGGTCATCCGTGTAGCCGGAAACGTACAGCACCTTGATGCCGGGACGGATTTCCGCCAGCTTCTCCACCATTTCGCGTCCGCCCATTTCGGGCATCACCACGTCGGTGATCACCAGTTGAATGGGTCCCCGGAATTCCTCGCAGAGCCGGATGGCGGCGTCGGCCTGCGCCGCGTCCAGCACGCGATAGCCCTGGCGCTCCAGGATCTTGCGCACCAGCGCGCGAATGCCGGTCTCGTCCTCCACCACCAGCACCGTCTCAGGCTCTGGTTCGGGCTCGGGTTCCGGCGGCGCCTCCACGGCGGCAGGCTCGGCGGCGGGCGGTTCGGCCACCTTCATCGGCGCCTCCCCGGCGGGCAGGCGGATGGCCACTTTCGTGCCGGCGCCGGGTGCGCTCTGCACCTCGATGGCGCCGCCCCACTGCTGTACCCAGGACCACGCGCGCGAGATGCCCTGTACCACGCCGGCGGGACTGTCCTTCACCGGCAGAATGCCTTCCAACAGGCTCTGCCATGCTTCGGGACCACCCTCCTCCCCGGCGTGACGGATGGTGATGGCTCCAAAGTCCGCGGCGCCCTCCGTGCCCAGCGCGATCTCGCCAACACCCGCGAGGGTATGGATGGCATGCTCGACAAACGCGTGCACGATCTCGCGCAACTGTCCATCCGCGGCGCGGACCCAGACGGCCTCCGCGGCGGAAACGTTCAGCGTGATTCCTTCGGGAAGCGCGCCACTCAACGCCGCCGCGGCTTCGCGCACCACGCCGGTGGCGTCCAGCGACGTTGGATCCTCGGCTTTGCGCCGGGTAAAGGAGAGCAACTGATCCGCAATGCCAGAGAGCCGCTCACCCGCGCGGCGAACCTCAGCAAGGTCCGCGTGCAGGGGGCTGGCCCCGGAGAGGGTGGTCAGAATGTCCTCGCTGTAGCCGTTCACGATCATGAGCAGGTTGTTCATGTCGTGGGCCAGGCGGCTGCAGAGCTTCGTCAGCGCGTCCGCGCGAGCGGCCTGGATGCGAGCCTCCTCTTCGCGGCGCCGCCCGGTGATATCGATGGCGAAACCGGCGGCGTGCCGCGGCGTGCCGTGGTCGTCCAGCAGCGGACGAAAGCACTCCCGCAGCCATATCGAGCCGCCGTCCGCCTTCAGCGCGCGGAATTCGAGGGTAACCGGAACGCCGTACTCCATGGCGTCCGCGTACTCGCCTGCCACGCGCGCGCGGTCGTCGGGATGGATTCGGTCGAGGTGGAATGTGGGAGTGGTTGTCCACTGCGCCGTGCTCCAGCCGAGCAGCCGCTGCGCTGCCTCATTCACAAACAGGAAATGCACGTCCGGAAGCGAGGCCGCCCAGACAATGGCATCGAGGCTCTGGAGCAGTTCGACGGCGCCGGGCTCGGGGATGGCCTCGGGGATGGACGGCTCAGCAGCGGCGGGGGGCTCCACGGGCATCTCCGCGGGCGTCTCCTCGATTGCAGTTTCGGCGGGCGCTTCGGGCTCCGGGATGGCGGCAGCTTCGACTACCGGCTCCACCAAAGGCTCTGCGGCGGGCTCTGCGGCGGCCTCTGCCGCGGGTTCCGCCACCGGCACGCCCGCACCCACCTCCTCAATAATCGTCAGCAGCGCTTCCTGCTCTTCCGTGTAATCCCAGCTTCGAATCGGCTGAATGGCGATGCGCAGAGTGCCGCCGCCGTGTTCCGGGCGGATGGAGGCCGTGACGTTACCCTGCGGAGTGCCGCTGGCAAACACCTCACGTACCTTGTCCAGTACATCGCCGGGCAGCAGAGCATCCAGCGCGCCGCGCAACGGGTCCCCGCTTCGCAGGTGGAAAATGCGGCGGATGGCGAGGTTCGCCGAAATGATGGAAAGATCCGCGGAAAGAACCAGCAGGCCCACCGGCAGCCCGGCCACGATTTCCTGGTAGTATCGCCGCTCGGCCTCGACAAGCGCGAGCAGGCGTGCTACCTCTTTCGGTTTCCACTGTTCCAGATCGGAGCGGTCCATGGGTCTCCCGACCCAGTCTGTCGTCTCGCTCGCTCCGGCCACAACGGTACTTTCAGTGTGGACCGTACCTGGTACCCGCAATCAACAGGAGTAAAAGGAGTAGAGGGAGTAGAGGGAGTACGCTGACGTGTCGATCTGCGTTTACTCCCCGTACTCCCTTTATTGCCTCTATTCCTTTGGGTTACGCGCGGCCGCGGCGGCTTGTTCGAGGCCGGGGAGTTGCCCTCGCAGCACCCGTGCATCGCTGCCGTTCGGTTCCATCGTCAGGTAATCGTGGAAGTACGCCACCGCCTCGCCGAGTTCGTTCTTCGCGGCAAGAACGTAGCCGAGTACGTAGCGAATCCGGGGGAAGCGGCCTTCCTTGTCGAGGCGCAAGCCCTCGCGAGCGCTGTGTTCGGCCTCCTCCAGCTTGTTCAGCCGTATGTTGGCCACCGCATTGAGGAGCCAGGCGTTCGGGAAGTCCACCGGGTCCAGCCGGATCCACTCGGCCGAATACCGGGCCGAGTCCGCCCAGCGTTGGCTTTGGTCGGCGAGCACCGTCAACCGCTCGTGTGGCTTCAGGAGTTTCGCGTCCGCTCGCGATGCCTCCGTATAGGCGCGGATGGCCGCGGCCGCGTCGTTCATCTGCTCGCAGGCCAGTCCCAGTCCGATCCACGCGACGGCGTAGTTCGGATATCCTTTTACGGCGCTTTCAAAAGCGGCGCGCGCCTTGTCGAAGTGCTGCCTCGCGGCTTCCTTCAGGCCCTTCTGGTAGGCCTTCGCGGACTCTTTGGGAGCCGCGACTGTGGTGGCGCTCACGGTGAGGCCCTCCACGTTGCCCAGACGGTGCAGAACAATGGTGCCGACCTCCCCTTTCTCCAGCAGACCCCTCCTGTCGAGATGGAGAACATCCGACCGGTAGCCTGGCATCTGCGTTCGAAGGTCGCAGCCAATCAGGGAACTGGCGGACACCAGCTCGCTGGTGGGTACGCCTCCCGCCTGCACCTGATATTGCGTGAGGCCCGACCTGTTGTTGCCGCTACCATCCAGGCTGGCGTCGGCCATCATGGGCTGGCCACCGCCCACCTGAAAACTGAAGCGGCCCTTCCTGTCGGTCCAGGCTTCGTTGCGGGTCATACTGCCGCAGATGCGCTGGATCACTACTGGCTCTGGCGGTGGCGTGCCGTCGTCGAGTTGAACGCTTCCCGACAAAAACACGGCCTGCGCCATGCGTGACATGACGGCGGTGGGCCCCGCACTCGGCATCGGGGCATTCGCCTGACCGAGCAGCGCCGGCCAGGCCAGCACCAGCAAAGAGGACGCGAACCGGCGGGCAATCATGGCGTATGGCCTTGCCCCGTGGCGGCCATCTTCTCGAACTCGGCGAGCTGCTGCCGAACCATCCCGGCATCGCGCGCGTTGGGAGCCAGCTTCAAGTAATTCCGGAAGCACTCGGCCGATTCGCCATACAGGTGCTTCTCCAACAAGATGAGACCAAGGACGTAGCTCAGCCGGGGAATCCTCTGGTCCTTGTCCACCCTCAGTCCTTCCCGCGCGGAATGCTCCGCGTCATCCACTCGGCCCAGCCTCGCTCTGGCGATAGCGCTGTAAAGCCATGCCCCGGGGAAGTCATCGGGATCAAGCTGGAGCCAGGCGTTGGAACACTTCTCCGATTCGGCCCAGTCCTGCTTCTGGTCGGCGAACACGGTCAGCCTCTCCCAGGGCTTCACATACTTCGGATCGGCCTTCGCCGATTCCCGCCAGGCGTTGGCGGCGCCGGCGATGTCACCGTGACCGAGACGCGCCTCGCCCAGTTGGTACCACGCAACCGCGAACTTCGGGTAGGCCTGCACGGCCTTCGTGAATTCAGCCGCCGCGGCATCCCATTTCTTCGCATGAATCGCTTCCAGGCCCTTGTCGTAGGCCTTCCTGGCGTTCGCGGGCGCCTGCAGGGTGGTTACGCTGACAGTGAGAGTGCTGACTTTGGACAGCGGGTGCAGAAGAATGGTTCCGAGGTTCTTGGCGCCGACGCTTTCCACTTTCAGGCTGACGCGATCGGCGCGGTAGCCGGCCAGCACCACGTTCAGCTCACAGTCTCTCAGGGCGCTGGTGATCGGGTTCGACATTTGCGAGGAGAATCCGATCGCCTTGCCCAGGTCGGCCGCCTGGGGCGCGGCTTCAGTAGCATCTCCCGACCCGGAACCGTTGTCGCTCCTGCCGACCTTGAACGAGAAATGCCCCTTCACGTCGGTCCAGCCTTCATCGCGGGCGATGCCCTTGCACACACGTTGGAGCTGCACCGCGTCGGGAGGCGCGGACCCATCCTCCATGGTCACTGCACCCGAGAAATAGGTAACCCGCTCCTGATTCCCCAACAATTCCGAGTTGGGCGGTTCCTGACCACACGCCCCCACGCCAAGGGCGGGGATTGCCGCGGCGAAAACCAACGTTCGGAGTTCCATGCACGCCTCCAGGCGCAATTGGATCAATTATGCCCCTTTTTGGACCCGGCCAGATGTAAAAGGTTTCCCCCGGTGTGTCACCCTGCCACGATCTTTCTTTCGGCCAGCCCGAGCAGCCCGTCGGCGGCCAGCGCCAGCAGCGCCGCCGGGACCGCGCCGGCGAGGATCTGCGTGCTGTCCACCGAGGCAATGCCCTGAAAGATGAACACCCCCAGCCCGCCCGCGCCGATGGCCGCCGCGATGGTGGCCGTGCCGATGGTGCTGACAGTCGCCACACGAACTCCGGCCAGAATGTTTCGGGCCGCCAGCGGCAGTTCCACCATGGTCAGAAGCTGCCACGGGCTCATGCCCATGGCCACGGCGGATTCGCGCACCCCGGCGTCGACGCTCAGTATCCCGGCCAGCGTCCCGCGCAACACCGGCAGCAGGGCGTAGAGCACCAGCGCCACTATTGCCGTGCGCGCGCCAATCCCGCCGATCCACGGCAGCGGGATCAGGAAACCGAACAGCGCCAGACTGGGCACCGTCTGCACGACGTTGGCGAATCCCGTCAGCCACGGCCGCATCCGGCTGCGGTGCGCGATCCAGATGCCGGCGGGAATGGCGATCGCGACAGCGATGCTCACCGACAACAGAACCAGCAGCACGTGCTCCCACGTGAGCGCGGCGATCTGCCGGGCAATGTCTGTACGCATCATTCAGTTTCCCCCGTGGGGCGGGCAATCCTGCCCCACGAAACTCGGCAAACCACTTGCACTACTCCAGTTCCCCCGCGGCGGCCAGCAGGTCTCTGGCCTGCGGGTTGCCGCTGTGCTTCAATTCTTCGGGCTTCGAGACCAGCACCACGCGGCCGGAATCGAACAGCGCGATGCGCGTAGCCAGCCGCAGCGCCTCCCGCACATCGTGGGTCACAAACAAAGCTGTCTTGTGCAGGGTGCGGCGGAGTTCGAGAAACTGCCGCTGCATCTCGCCGCGGGTGATGGGGTCCAGCGCGCCGAACGGCTCGTCGAAGAGCAGGATGGCCGGATCGGCCGCCAGTGCCCGGGCGATGGCCACCCGCTGGCGCTGCCCGCCGGACAAATCGTGTGGATAACGCCGCCGGTACTCGGCCGGATCGAGGCCAACCTGCTGGAGCAACTCCTCCGTTCGCTCCGCGATCCGGGGCCGTGGCCACCCTTCCAGACGCGGCACCAGCCCGACGTTCTGCGCAACCGTCAGGTGAGGGAAGAGGCCGATCTCCTGAATCACGTAGCCGCAGGCGCGCTTCAGCCTCACCGAATCCTGCGCGGTGGTGGCCACTCCGTTCACCAGAACACGCCCGGCCGATGGCTGGATGAGGCCGTTGACCATGCGCAACGCCGTGCTTTTTCCGGCCCCGCTGCGGCCCAGCAGCACCACGGTTTCACCGGGCTCGGCACGAAGACTCACCTCGCGCAGGATCGCCCGGCCATTCACCGCATAACTGACGCCTTCGAACTCAATGGCCGCCGGCGCGCTCATTCAGCCAGCCACAGGGTCTCGACAAACGGCCACGCCGCGTCGGTCCATTCCCCGTTCACGCGGAAGCCGGCTGCGCCGGCCATGTCGCGCAGGCCCTCGATGGTGTACTTGTGCGACGACTCGGTCCAGATGGTTTCGCCCTCGCGAAACACGGCCACGCAACCGGCCACTGGGATTGCCACCTCCTGCTTCGCCACGGAACACAGGTGCATCTCAATCGCGCTCTCGCGCTGGTTCCAGATTGCGATATGCCGGAAGCTGCGCGGCTCGAAGCGTGCGCCCAACTCGCGGTTCATGCGCACCAGCAGGTTGAGGTTGAATGCCGCGGTGACGCCCAGCGCGTCGTCATAGGCGGGCAGTAACAGCGCCGGCGGCTTCACCAGATCGGCTCCCAGAAGCAGGCCGTCGCCCGGCTTCAGATGCGCGCGCACGTCCGCGAGAAAGCGCAGCGCCTCCGCCTTCGCGAAGTTGCCGATGGTGCTTCCCAGAAACAGCACCAGCAGACTCTGCTGCGGCCGGCGGCGGGCGGCCAGGTGACGGACACCCTCGAGGTAAGTGCATTCGAGCGGCGTCACGCGGGCCAGCGTCGCGAGCTCGCTCCGGCAAGTCTCCAGCGCGGTCCGGGAAAGGTCAATCGCGTAGTAGTCCAGCGCCGGCTGGCCGACCCGGAACGCATCCAGAATGCGCCGCGTCTTGCGGCCGCTGCCGCTGCCCAGCTCCGCCACCACCACATCGTCCCGGAACCTGCCAGGCAGCTCGCGGGCACAGCGCCGGACAATGCGCTCGTCGGCCCTCGTCAACCCGTATTCGGGCAACAGCGTGATGGCCTCGAACAACGCGCTGCCCATGTCGTCGTAGAAATACTTCGGCGGCAGAGCCTTCTGCTCGCGCTCGGTCAGGCCGGCGCGGACGTCAATAGCAAACTCATTAGCCAGAGCGGGTGCGGTCATCTTTGTACCAGCCGGAAGGTCCCGTACGCGTAGGGATAGCGCCGCCGGAACCAGTTTCGGAACGAGCGCCGCAGCAGGCATCGCGCGGTTTGTGGAGAGCCGCCCTTCATCACGAAGTGGTCGTCGTCGAAGAACGCCGCCGAGTAGCGCGGATAGAAGTCAAACGTACGGAAACCCGGGAACGGCCCGAACGGCGTCGAGGTCCATTCCCAGCCATTGCCCACCAATTGCGACACGCCCCAGGCGCTGTCTCCGGCCGGGTTGGCCGTCACCGCCAGCGGGTCCCAGCGGGCGAAGTCGAAGTTGCCGCGATCCGCGGACGGCGCTTCGTGGCCCCAGGGATATGGGCGATCGGCGCCTTCGGGCGCACCATAGACCGCGCGATGGAACTCCGCCTCGGCCGGCAACGCCGCCCCACGCCAGCGGGCGTACGCTTCGGCCTCTTCCTGGGTCACGTAAACCGGCCAGTCCCCCGGCAGCGGGAAGAGCTGGAACATGCCGCGGTAGAACCACGCGCCGTCCTGCTTCACCCAGAAGAACGGCGGCTTCGCTCCGGCTTCGACGAATCGCAGGTAGTCCGCGTTGGTGATCTTGTATTTGCCAATGGCGAAGGCTGGCACGCGCGTGACGTGCTGGTCGAACTCGTTGTCCCAGCCAAATTCCTCGGGGCGCTGGCCCAGAGTCGCCTCCCCCGCGGGGATCTCGATCATGGCGGGCTCGACCAGTTGCGCGTGGTGGAAGCCACGGCCCGGCGATGTCTTATGCTTGTAAGGAAGATTGTGCAGCAGGTAAGCCAACGTTTCCGCGTGCATCCAACGGTGCTCGATGGCAACCCGGAGGATCGGTTCCGGCGCGCGTTCGATGGCCGTATCCAGCTCCTCTCGCACCCGCCGATTGTAACTTCGGACCTCGTCGCCCGAGGGCCAGTCCGATTCCGTGTCCGTCGGAAGATTTCCTTCCGCGGGATCGATCCCGAACTCGAACAGCTTGTCGAATTCCGAGTGAAAGGACTCGATGCCAAGTGCGCGACGGCAGACCATGTTCCAATCGAAGGCTTCCAGATGGCCCACGTAGAAGATCATCCGATGCCGCTCTCCGATGGGCCGGGCGTACAGTGTTTCGGGGCGCAGGATGCGAAACAGGAAGTCGGTCCTCGAGCGGGCCGCGGCAAGCTCGGCGGCGAGAGAGGTACGACAAATGGCCGTCGTGGTCGACATGGGCCTCCCGTGGGTGCTCGGAGTGGCTCCGAGCATGCATTACAGGGTAGCAGAGCACGGAGGAAAGGGAATTGAGAATTGCAGTGGTTAACGGGAACTCCCCGAGAATTGCAGCGCTGTCCAGCTCTGCTATCGTAGAATAGCTGCCTGGGTCCATGGCCTTTCAGATACAGCCGCTTAAAGAGTTTCTGGTTCGCGCCGCACTCCCTCCCGCGCTGAGCCGGTTGACGGAGCTGGCGTACAACCTTTTCTGGAGCTGGGATTTTTCCGTCCGCTCGGTATTCCGCAGGCTGGACCCGGTAGTCTGGAAGAGCTGCGGGAACAACCCCGTGCTCATGCTCGGCCGTCTGCCTCAGGCAACGCTGGAGCGTGCCGCGGCCGATCCGCGCTTCATCGCTCTCTATCGCCGCGCCTGCGAAAAGCTGGACGCCTACCTTCGCGATCGGGAACCCGAGGACCGCGCGAGGTTGGTTGCGTATTTCTCCATGGAGTACGGCCTGGTGGACTGCATGCCCATCTACTCGGGCGGTCTGGGCCTGCTCTCCGGAGACCATCTGAAAGCCGCCAGTGACGAAAACATCCCTCTGGTGGGCGTCGGTCTGCTGTATCAGAAGGGCTACCTGCAGCAGTCCCTGAACCCCGACGGCTGGCAACAGGAGCGCAATCCGATCAACGACTTTTACACGTTGCCGGTGCGCCCGCTGAAAACCGAGCAGGGCGGGGACCTGCTGGTCACCGTGAAACTGCCCACTGGCGTGGTCCGCATCAAGGTGTGGGTGATGAACGTCGGCGAGGTCAGGCTGTACCTGCTGGACACCAACATTCCGGAGAACACCCGCGCGGACCATCGCGACATCACCGACCAGCTTTACGGCGGCGATATTCACACCCGCATCCGCCAGGAAATCGTGCTGGCCATTGGCGGCCTGCGCGCGCTCGAGCTGCTGGGCCTGAACCCCACCGTGTTCCACATGAATGAAGGGCACTCGGCATTCCTCGCACTGGAACGCATCCGCTTGCTTATCGAGCGGCACGGGCTGAGCTTCGACGAGGCCTTCAGCGCCTCCCGGCTGAACAACGTGTTCACTACGCACACGTCGGTGCCCGCCGGCATCGACCTGTTCGACGCCGGTCTGATGTACGAGTACTTCGAGGAATACTGCCGGGACAGCGGCATTCCCTTCGACCGCATTCTGGCCCTGGGGAAGCACAACCCGGAGGATCACCACGAGCCCGTCTCCATGGCCATCCTGGCGTTTCAGACTTCCGCCTTCCGGAATGCCGTCAGCAGCCTGCATCGCCAGGTTTCCCAGGACATGTGGCAGGGCCTGTGGCCGAAGCTGCCCGTGTGGGAGATTCCCATCACCTCCGTGACCAACGGCGTCCACCTGCCCACGTGGCTCAACGGCGATCTCGCCCAGGTGTACGACCAATACCTCCAGCCCGACTGGCGCGACCACTACAACGATCCGAAGATCTGGGACGCGGTGCAGGACATCCCCTCCCGCGAGCTCTGGGACGCGCACCGCCGCCGCAAGCGCAACCTGCTTTCGTTCGTGCGGGAGCGCGTGTCGGCCAGCGCCATCGCGCGCAAGGCGCCCGCGGCCGAGCAGCGCCGTCTGGCCGACGTTCTCGATCCCGACGCCTTCACCATCGGTTTCGCCCGCCGCTTTGCCACCTACAAGCGGGCCACGCTGCTATTCCGCGACGTCAACCGGCTGAAGAAGATCCTCACCAACCGCGAGCGGCCCGTCCAGATTGTCATCGCCGGCAAGGCCCATCCCAAGGATCATCCGGGAAAGATGCTCATCCGCGAGATCGTGCAGCTTTCCCGCGATCCCGATCTGTTGCGGCACATCGTGTTTCTGGAGGACTACGGGATTCAGGTGGCCCGCGAAGTGGTGCAGGGCGTGGATCTGTGGCTCAACAATCCCCGCCGCGGCGAAGAGGCCTGCGGTACCAGTGGCATGAAGGCCGGCATCAACGGAGTGCTCAACTTCAGCATTCTCGACGGCTGGTTCGACGAAGCCTTCGAGATCTCCGGCGGATGGGCCATCGGCGAGCGCGAGTCCTATTCCGAGGACCAGGACGAGATTCACGCGCGCGCGATTTATTCGACGCTGGAAAACGAGATTATCCCGCTCTACTACGACCGCAAAGAGGAAGGCATTCCCGACGAGTGGGTGCGGCGCATGCGCCAGTCGCTCATGAACCTGAGCCCGCAGTTCAACAGCCAGCGCATGGTTTCCGAGTACATGTCGCAGCTGTACGGGCCTGCCCATGACGCGTTTGCCGCCATCAGCGCCGACGGTTTCGAGCCGGCTCGCGACCGCGCCCGCTGGAACCAGAAGGTAAACCAGGCGTGGAGCAGCGTCTCCTTCGTCGACGTCGGCCCGGGACCCGACAGTTCGGTGCTGACTGGCAAACCGATCCCCATGCGCGCGGTGCTGGATCTGGCTGGCCTCACCCCGCGCGACGTGCGCGTGGAGGCCGTGGTGGGCCGGGTTGGCGTGAATGGGACGCTCGAGGAAACGCTGGTCATGACCCTGCCGGCGGTCGCCCAGGAAGGCCCGGCCTGGGTGTTCTGCAGCGAGTTTGTCCCCCATCAGACCGGGCGCCTGGGCTATTCGGTCCGGGTCAGCCCGAACCACTACGACGATCCGCTGACCCGTCCCTGTAACGCCCTCCTGAAGTGGGGAATCGACTAGATTAGCCACGAATGAACACGAATGAATAAAAAGCTATTCGTGTGCATTCATGTTCATTCGTGGCCAAATCAGACTAAACACAGTGTCATTAGTGATTGCGGATAGAACCACTCCGTCACCGTCGCGGCTCGGTGCCTGCGTTTCCGAGCCGCGACAGTAAGGGAGTGCCCCATGGGCCGCGGCGGCCCACCCAAAAGGATGGAGACGCACGGGACCTCTTCTGCAGAATCAATGGTTTGGGGCGCGTCTCCAAGGGAGCGGATGCGCAAGTACTTATGACGCT
>JBEKZH010000100.1:0-17050 GCA_049510065.1 Bryobacteraceae bacterium | reverse complement strand
AGGCGCGTTTCCGCCCCAACGGCAGCCATTCTGCGCGCCGGGCTGCTGGAACACTAACGGCTTCGAATGTTTGGGCTGTGATCGGGGCCACACAACCAGAAACACCACCTGAAGCGGCGTTCCTTGCCGGGCTCGCAGTCGGGTCCAGCCAAGCCTTGCCGGGTCTTGTCGGAGGCACCCGGTTTCTCCCCTGCACCACGATCCACTCGTCTCGTCGCCCGGAACATCAAAAGACGTTGACGTCGAAAGGCTGTCCGACGAAGTGGCCGACCTGGCCCATGAGACCAGGACGGAAGCCATCAGGCGGGCGCTGGTGGAACGCCGGGCTCGGCTCCAGGCTCGTGCCGGTAAGCCTGGCGGCCGTAAAAACCTGCGGGAGTACCTGGAGCAGAACGTGTGTCTCCAGGTTCAACTCTGCGCCAGCCAGCGGAGACTCCATCAGGAACTGCGCCAGATTCTTCCGCAGCGTTGTGCCCTTGCGCTTGTGGAGTGTTTCGCGGCGGTCACCAAGATGTGAGATGTATCATCGATCATGCTTGTCGAAAGATCAATAGGAGCCCACTCGAAAGTCGCAACGGAGGCCTGTTGGACCGACGCTCCACTCATTCTTCTTTTCGTCTGCCCAACGCCACCAAGTGAGCGGCGCGCCCATCAATTCTCGCCGGCCACCAGGTGCTCTTTCGTGGAGACCTGCTTGAGTCCGAAAGGCAGCGGCAGGGGCCTGCTTGTGTCGTATTTCTCGGGCTGGCGCGCGGCCACAATCTGGATCATCTTCTGGACGAAGAATGCGGGCAAGCGAATCCCCTGGAAATAGGCCTTCTCCACCGCGAACGTGGCGGCGCCGTTATTTGTCTGGAAGCGGACGTCAAGCCAGATGGCCTTCCTGCCGTTCAGCACCGGCTGGAGGAGCAGCGGAACAGTACCTGGCTTCCACCGCTCAATGGCATCGAAGTCTACCATGGTGAAGGTCGAAATGTAGTTATGGGCGAACACCTTCACGGTGACCGATCGAATCCCGGGTCTGGGAGCGGTCTGTAAGGAGTAAGACAGATACTCGTTAAGTTCCGATTCAGTAAAGGAAAAACTGACGCGTTGCGAGTTGTGATACTGGGAGGTCTGCAGGGCTTGGAATAGGTTCAGCATTTTGGTCACGGCGGGGCGTTGCATGGGCGCGGCCGCCACGGTAGAAAGAACCACGATGCTGATCAAGAAACGGCGCATTGCCCACATTGTAGCTCGATGCCCATCGACGCGATCGACGTCGTTCGGTTTTGATGCTGGCCCTCCAAGGCTAGTGGACCCCAGATTTCGGACCAGGCAATAAGTCAAGATTCGGCGGAGTTGTGAACGCAAGGAGAGGCGATGACGACGCGACAGCAGTACAGCCCGAACTTCAAGGCCCGGGTGGCGCTGGAGGCGATCCTTGGCGAGCGGACCCTGAACCAGTTGGCTTCGCAGTTCCACGTGCACCCGGCGCAGATCAACCTGCGGGTGCAAGACAGCACCGGAGCAGATTGTGGAGCTGTTTGTCGATGGCCGAAAGCGCAAGCGCCCGGATGGCGACGTGGAGCGGGACGCGCTGCACGAGTAAGTCGGCCGGTTGAACGTGGAGCCGGAGTGGTTGAAGGAAACTAGTCTGCTCGAGTGAGCAGCGGCGGCTGTTGGCGTGATGATCTTGGCGGAGTTCACCCCGGAAGTCATGCCTTCCATGTCTCGGATGGCGCCTGAAGGGCACCTCGAAGCATGGGCGGGCATGGGTTATCGAATCAGCGTGTTGGATCCGTCCGGGCCGATCAACTGCGGCTCGGACATCAACGCTGTAATGACCGAGTATCGGAAGTCCGGCCCGGTGCACGTCGATCTGCTGCTTGAAGCTCAAGAGTTTGCGGAAACACTGCTGAAACAGGACACCTGTGGGAGAGGTCTGGATCACGCTCATATCTGTTCTGTACAGATGGCTCAACTGGTCCCCGGCAGTGCAGTAGATCCTTTTCGAACCGTTCAGACCGAACGACGCAACCGGAAGGTGCCGTCGCGCGGTTGCGTGAGCAGATTGAGACGTTTCGAGTCTCTTCCGGCCCGTGTGCCGCGGGCTTTGGTCGGCCAGCCTGCATTTTTGCATGCCGGCGCTGTATAATCGTGAATTCGGTGCACGCCCTGAAACTGTAGCCTGCTGTTAATACACTTCTTACCTCATAGGAGACAAAGAATGAGTGCAAAGAAAGCGTTGATCACGGGGATCACGGGCCAGGACGGCTCATACCTGGCTGAGTTGCTGCTCGAAAAGGGGTACGAGGTCCACGGGTTGGTGCGTCGTGTCGCCCTGGAAGACCCCGCCCGGCGCCTCGGCCGCATCACGCATCTGCTCGATCGAGTGCAGTTGCACGCCGCCTCGCTGGAGAGCTTCCCGAGCATCTATCACGTCTTCCGCAAGGCAAACCCGGACGAATGTTACCACCTGGCCTCCCAGAGCTTCGTCAGCTACTCATTCGACGATGAGTTCTCGACGCTCAACACCAATATCGACGGCACTCATTTCGTGCTGGCCGCGCTCAAGGAAGTCGTTCCAGGATGCCGTTTTTACTTTGCCGGGTCGAGCGAGATGTTCGGCAAGGTGGAGGAGATTCCGCAGGTGGAAACCACCCGTTTCCACCCCCGCTCCGCATACGGTATCAGCAAGGTCGCCGGCTTCCATCTCACGCGGAACTACCATGAGGCGTACGGCATTCACGCCACCAGCGGCATTCTGTTCAATCACGAGTCGCCCCGCCGGGGATACGAATTCGTGACACGCAAGATCTCCTACGGCATCGCGCAGATCCTGGCCGGCAAAAGCAAGCAGTTGCGGCTGGGCAATCTGGACGCGAAGCGGGACTGGGGGCACGCTCGGGATTACGTGCAGGCGATGTGGATGATGCTGCAGCAGGACACCCCGGACGATTACGTGATCGCCACGGGCGAGACACACTCGGTCCAGGAGTTCGTAAACCTGGCTTTCAATCTCGTCGGACTCAACCCGGAGCAATACGTGGTGATCGATCCGGCCCTGTATCGCCCCGCAGAAGTTCAGTTGCTGATTGGCAACGCGGCCAAGGCGAAGAGCACCTTCGGCTGGGCGCCGACGACGACGTTCGAAGGATTAGTGAAGGAAATGGTCTCGGCAGACTGCGCAGCCTAGTGGCGAGGAAGCGAAAAGTAGCCTGAAACCGGATCGAGGGAAGATTGGAGTGTCCGGCGT
Source organism: Bryobacteraceae bacterium (assembly GCA_049510065.1). Lineage (GTDB taxonomy): Bacteria > Acidobacteriota > Terriglobia > Bryobacterales > Bryobacteraceae > CAWACP01. The sequence goes on along the minus strand of JBEKZH010000100.1, from coordinate 13,812 downwards.
TCGATAAGCATCGAAAACCCATGCGATGTGCTATGCCAGCACGCGAGAACGTGCCACGGTAGCTGCAAGTGATTTCCGGATCGGTCAGTCGCGGGGCGGCGTCAACGCTGACGCAGCCTGCCGAAAACCGTAACCATCCGGTCCACAACCGCGCCGGGTTCAAAACTGGCCGCCATCGTCCGTCCTCTTTGGCCCATAGTCTGTGCCAGTGAAGGGTTGTGAGCCAACGTGCGGAGGGCATGGATCCACTGGGCTTCATCCCGCGCAACGAAGCCGTTGACGCCATCGACAACGTACTGACTGTATGCGCTCGTCGCAGAAGCCACCACGGGCAGACGCATGTAGTTCAGAATGATCGCTTTGTTAGGAGGTTTCGCGGCGCTGAAGGGATCATCGAGGAAGGCTGGGGCCACGCCGGCATGCGCCGAGCGCATAAGGGACGCGATGGTGCTCGGACTCCACTCGTGGAACTCGACAATGTCCGCGCCCAACAGGCGGTTTGCCAGTTCTCGGTTGTCGCAGGTACCCATGAAGGGAGTGCGCCGTTCGCGGGCGCTTGCAATCACCATCGTAACCTTCATTTCTCTCGACAGCTCCCTAATGGCGTCGGCGCATACGGCGAGGTAGGGCACGTTGTCCACGAACCCTTCCCAGATGATCCGGAAGGCGCTGCTTTCGCTTTGCGCCACAGCCTCATCACAACGGTACGTTTCGGTGTCGATGGGATCTCCGTCCACCGAGAATTCAGGGCACCGATCACCGCCAATCCGCTGAAAATGTTCTGCTTGCGCCTGGGACCCGACAAAAACGTGGGCGCATTGTGCGAGGAAGCCGGCCAACTGATGCCGCAGTGCGCCCGTGTCGTTGGGCAATCCCTTATGAAGGTAGCTGTCGTACGAGTGGACCTGCGAAATCGAGTCTTGAGCCAGCAAGTCCGAGCAGGTGAACAAAATCTGCTTTCCTTGAGCTCGCAGTTGGGGTGCATGGTGGATCCAGAAGGCGAAATCGCGATCCTGGGTCAGCACGAAATGCCCGCCCAGGTCGACTGCCTGCTCCTTTGTGAGCACTGCGGTCTCAAATCCGCGTCTGCGCAACTCCCTCTGTACGAGTCCGATCCTCCTTCGATCCGCCGGGTTCACGCATGCAACATCGGCCAGCGGAACGAGCAAGATCCGAGGCGCAAACGGTTTGTGCTCCTCATGGGCACGATGGACCGCGTAGAGTTCCTGTTTGAGGAGGAAAACGCGTCTCGGTTGGAGCGCGTTTTTCGCCACGTCGAGTGCCCGAGCATCGTCGGAGGCGAGCCCAATGAGATACTGATCGTGCGCCGGATCAAACTCGTCGTGCAACTCGCCTGGAATGGTCGCCGCCTGGCCGGCGAGGGCCACAAACCGGAAGTGGCGGCCGAGCAATTCCGTGAACTCGTGGGCCTCGAACTCGCGCACGTGGTGAGGGTTCCGGGGCTTCTTCGTTGCCGGATCGAGGTTGGGCAGAGGAGTGCTGAGAATCGCCGCGCCGCCAAAGGCCAGCACGCGTTTCGTCTCGCGTAGAAAAGGCTCCGAGGCATCCAGGTGCTCTATCGTCTCGAAGCTGACCGCGAGATCCATAGAGCCATCGGCGAGAGGCAGGCCTTTGCTGGCATCGCTGGCAACGAAGGTCAGGTTGAGGTTCCGGGCGCCATACTTCCGTCTGGCGTGCCGGACATTGATCTCCGAGACGTCGACGCCTACGACGTGCCGGGCCCGGTCCGCCAGGACATCCGCTCCGTATCCTTCGCCACAAGCGACATCGAGCACGCGACATCCAGTGGCCAGCGGCAAAACGGCCAGGTACCGCGCCCAGTGTTCCATCTCCATCTTCACGTGCCAGGACCGTCCTGGCACCATGCACAGGCCATTAAAGGGAAGCGACATGATTACTCGCGAGTGTGAACATCTTATGGTCGTTCGATCTATGGTCGTTCGATGGTCGAAAAACTAAGGCCGGAAAACCTCTCGGCCCATCGCAAGTCAGGGCGGGATGGCCGGCGTCACGCACGAGATGCTGCATGGTGGTTCGCAGCAGAGTCCGGGATGAATCCGCGCCATCTCCGGGGGGACGTGATGGAAACGCCCCGCCTGTACAAGCGCTTCATCAGAGCTTCGCAATCCAGCATTATCGTTCCTCCGAAAGGAAAGCGTCCCACAATGCCTTCATTTTCCGATATCGCTCATCAGTGGCCTCCACAAGGACGAACGAACAGTTCCGGCACAGGCCGGCTTTATCGTCTGTATTCAGCAATGATCGCCGAAATAAGACGGCGCGCTGATCGACATAGTGCTTGCCGTTCTGTTGCTCAGCGCGAGTGAGGAGGCCAAGAGCGTACCAGTACGAAATCCTGCACGCCGGCTCCTTCTTCACCCATCATACGTGATTACAGTTGCCAACCCATCCCGGGGCTGAAACGGGCCTATGACATAGCGTGGGTCGGACATCGTCAAAGCGCCTGAGCAGCGGCCCGCAGGGTATTGCCCATATGCCGGAGTGCGTTTGGAGGCAGAGTGCCGAACAGCACGGGAGTAGCGGACGGCTGACGAAAACTCCGGCCACGAATGCGACGGTACTCGTCGTGCCACTCATTCTGGGGACCACTGTGGGGCGAGTTAGTAGAAATCCCGCCATGCACTTGATGAAAACAGCCCTCGCCGAGTATCGTCACCAATTGTGTCTTCGGCTGCGCGAGGGCCCGCCCATACGTATCGAGATTGACGAGTCCGCCTCCGGCACTCTGGAATTCCTCGTCGTAGCCTCCCAGTTCTTCCCACAATTCCGCCTGCAGGAAGAGGGCGTTGGATTCCGTAAGGGGACCGAGCCAGCCGTTGCCGGATGAGTCGGCAAGAACGGAAATATCAAACAGACGGCAGCCATCCTGCGGCCAGCCGATCGAATCCAGAAGCCGATCTTCGACAGCCTGCGTGTAACCCTTCTGCACACTAATAGACTGTTTCTCCATACCCAGGTGAAAGCCAAGAACCGCGATAACGGGACGCGGGTACAAGCCCGCGGCCCGCCGGCACGCGTCAAGCATTCCGGGCGTGACGATTCTGGCGCCATCGATCATGACGCCGATCAATTGCCCGCGAGCCTCTTTCAAGCCGACGTTCACGGCAAACGCCGGCGACGGTCTCGCGGTCTCCGCCAGGTTGATGATCTTCAGCTCTGCTTCAATGTGGGCCAGATCCCGCGGCGCCCAGGGCACGTCGGAGCCGTTGTCCACGAGGATGATTTCATACTCATTCCGGTTGATATTCGTTTGATAGCGCGCGCTGAGCGAGTGCAGCGTCCTGGGAAGCTCTCGCCGCATGTTGAAGGAGACGACCACCACACTGAGATGCGGTCGCCGTGCGCGCCTATCGCGAAAAGCGTTGAGGATAGATAGCATGGCTTACTTCGTCAACTCGACACTGCACTGACCCATCACCGAGCACCGAACGAACCTGCTGCTTCCGCCTCCGTACGGACGCGACTGCCCGACCGCCAGGGCAATTCGTGCAGCAATTCGGACAAGTCCTGCGGGTGCTCGATGAGCATTCGCTCCAAGAGCATCTTATTGTCCTCTGAGAGATTCTCGATCGACCTCCCAACCACTCCCACGTTGAACCTTGCATCATGTACGTGCGTGTCCAGGACGCCTTTGAGGCGTTCTATGTCGCACTCAACACCGAGCGCGGTGATTATTCCGGCGAAGAACGCGTTCTCGTCCCGGACCATGTCCTCGTACGTGCAGCGAACCAGCCATTCGGGGTCCCCCACCCGCTTCCACGCCAGATGAAAAGCGATATACCACGGAAGCCCATGCTGAATGAGATACCTGTGACGCGCATCCCTGGACATGGCGCGATAATCGGCATCGTTGTCGATGAAACAGATGGGATTCTGCCAATGTTCTCTAAGCACGTGGTCGTCGAACGAAATGACCGTGTCCCCCAGGTTCCGCCAGTGATAGACCACTTTCATCCGGTGCTGCCCGATCAGATCCAGATGCGGCGGATAAGGCTTGATATGCAAGTGGAGCACGAATCGCGATCCGAGCTCCTCCGTGAAATGCCATGGATACAGGTTCTGCTCCCGGTACCCGTAGTAGCCCAGAATACGATTCGCAAAGGGCATGTCCAGATAGCGCGCGAGGATCTTGGACACGTACGTTGACCCGCTTTTCATGGAGCAGGCTACGAGGACCGGAGGAGTTGCTGTGCTCATGTCGGGAGTACGAGACCTTCAGCCTGAACCTCTGGCCTGAAGGCACAACTGCGATTCTCTCCAATCCCGCATTCCCGGTCAAGGGAGGAGGAAGACTCTCCCGATCATTCCGCGGTGACGCCGCCCGTGTTGATTCGGTATCCGGAACCGGGCGCGGCGGCATTCCCGGGCCGCGCGATCCCGATCCCGCTCAAACGTTCGATCATGTACTCGTCATAGAATGTCTCCGGAGAGAAGCACGACAGAGTGGATGGATCCCGCACAAAGGCGTGGTTCCTCGATATCCCATCGTATTGCTTGTGCCAACCACGCGCACGGAGGACGGGCCTGAAGCGCGGCAGGCGTTCGACAAACACTTTCTTTTCCCCGTGCTGCTGGGAGCGTATGGGATAGTGGCGCAACAGGAACTTGAAGGGATACACACGCCGTCCCGGAAACGAGACGGCATGTCCCGCGCTCTCCGCACATTCCACCGGCCCCGGTTGCCGCTTCCAGGCCTTGATCTGCATGAAATGGGCCGGTCGCGTGCCAAACTCGAAATACGGAAACTGCGGCTGGATCGCGCGGTCTTCCAGGAAGTTCCCCCCGGTCGGATGAAAAACCACGCAGGCGTGATCGACTGCGTTAAACCCTTCCCGATCCACGCGGCACAGAGCCTCGCGGAGGGTCAGACCAGGCCATGGTGACTCGCGAATCTCGTCGGCATCGAGGTGGATGAACCAGTCACCTTCCGTCCGGCTAGCCAATTCGGCTTTTCGGTTGAGCATGCCGGCCCAATCGTGGGTGGGCGAGGGTCCGCTCTCGGGAAATTTCTCGATGGCCCTGAGTCCCCGATGCAGAAAACGGGCTGCCCTCTCCGCCGTTCGATCAGTCGACCCATTGTCGAGAAGGTGCACCTCAATCCCCTGGCTGATCGTGTACTCCAGAAACGGCACAATGACATCTTCTTCGTTATACACCCCAACGAGCGCAACCACCCGAAACTCCGGCGGCACAACCAATGCCGGTCCGGGCCTGCGAACCACAGTGACAATCGTGCGCTTCTGCCACTGGACGTTGTTGTTGAAAGTCAGTCCGTGAAACAGCACCTCGATCCCCGCATCTTCAAGCAAGAGCCGGAATTCGGACATGTTCCATTCGCGCACGTGCCATGGATTGGCCGGCGGCCCCATGTCGTTCCTGCCACGAACCAGATCCCGCTCGGGAGTGGTCAGAACGGCCACCGGTGCGTACTCCAGCAGGTCGCGGACGGTCGCCAGCAAGTGTGTGGGGTTCACCAGATGCTCCACGACGTCGGCGCACACAACAACGGAACCGGCCACCTTAGCCCGCTCCACTAGCTGCAGCGGACCTCGCTCGAAATCGTGGGACACCCACTCGCCGAACGCATAATGGCGGCGGCACCACTCGATGTTCTCGCCGAAGTCAACCCCGACCACATCCATTCGCGGATGTATCGGAGCCAGCTTTGACGCGCGCCCACACCCGAGGTCGATGATTCGGGAGCACCCGTAGCGCTCCGCCAGATAAGCTGCAAAGTCATACACCAACGGCTGATGCACGACGTCCTGCTGCTGTTCAGCTACGTAGTACGGACTTTCCGACTTGGACTTATAGCCTTGCTTCAAGAAGAAACCCGACCGGTCGAGATCCATGAGGTGGTGTATGTTGCCTAATGTAGCATCGCCGGGGCAGATCCCATCGAACCGTTGGATGGGGTCGCCGAGGAGGGGTTAGCAATTTGCCCTCGATCCCGAGGAAATCACGGTTGCGACGTGTCTCCGGTGTTCGTCACCCCAACCTGCGCAGGGAACCCGAGCCCGGCCAGATCGTCGCCGGTCAGGATGGCCGTGTTGCCAACAGCATCGGACAGGAAAACGGAGGTGACCGTCCAGTTGCCGGGCTCGCTGTCCTTCGGGAATGTGATGTTCGCTTTGCCGGCCACGGACGTTTGAGCGGCAAAACTTGCCGACGCGGTCAGCGTCTGGCTTCCACTGGGGCTCGACAATGCCGCCTGAAATGTTGTCGCTCCCGAAAGATCGTCGGTTACTTGAAAGCTGAGGACGAGGTTGGCGGCGGCGGTGTCGATCGATGCGGGCGTGAAGCTGAGTGCCACCAACTGCGGAGGCGTAGTGTCACGGCTGGACATTACTGTGAGAGTCGTGGGGAACCCTTTCTCCACCAGACCATCGACGTCCAGAATCAGGGTGTTGCCGGCTGCGTCCGCCAGGTAAGCGGAGGCCACCGTCCATATGCCCGCTTCGCTGAACCGCGGGAAGGCAAAGGTCACCGCACCGGTAACCGTTTTCGCCGGCGTCAGATTCACTGTCGCTCTCCGGGTTTCGGACCCCGAAGGACTCAGAAGACTCAGTTCCAGGAACTTCGCACCGGCGAAATCGTCGGTGGCCGTAAAGTGCGCTTTGACTTCGGCTGGAGCGGCAGTGGTGTCGATGGAGTCTGGTGAGAGAGAAAGGGCGGTGAGGTTCGGCGGTGTGCTGTCGACAGCCGATAAAACCTGCAGGTTCGTGGGGAAGCCGGCAGAGGAGATGGCATCCGTATCGAGACTCAACGTGTTACCGGCAGCGTCAGATACGAAAACGCTCCCCACTCTCCATGTGCCGGGGGTGCCGAAAGCCGGCAACGTCACGGTCACCGAACCGGACACGGAGGGCGCCGGGGCGAACGATCTTGATGCGCGCTGAATGGAAACGCCCGATGGGTCCACAAAAGCTGTCTCAAAGCCGACGATACCGGCCGACCTGCCGGTGAGCGTGAAATGGACCGTAACCGTGGCTGGATCGCTCGTCGTTTCGACCGACGTCGGCTCGAAACTGAAGGCGCTCAGTTGTGGCGGCGGCGCATCCTGGGCGAGACCATTCACAGAGAAGCCCGCCAGAAGCACGGAAGCAAAGAGAAGCGTGTGTTTCATCAGCATGTGAGCCGTCCCGCCTCAACGGGGGCGGGACGGCTACTCGATTCACAAACCGGCGAGGTGAAGCCGCGCGTCAGAACCTCGTGACTGCGGCGCCGTTGAACGCACCATTCGCGCCGTTGGCCAGAAAGTTATTCAATCCGTCGCTGGAGATCGTGCCTCCGTTTGGATTGACCGCCGTGGTGTTCCGGGCCATCGTGTTGCCGGCGGCATTGATGGTCGAGCCGGTAATGCTCTGCAGGGCCGTTCCATTGTTATTCAATTGGGAACCGATCACATTGATCGAGGAACCGGCGGCAGTCTGTTTGATCGCTGCGCCGTTGAACGACAGGTCCGAGTTGGCCACTGTGGCGACACTGTTTGTATTCCCGCGGATGCCGGGATGTGCGTTATAGATGCGAACGTTGTTGAGATCGGCGAATGCCGTGCCCGCGCTGGTAGTCAGGCTCACCCCGGCTTGGGTGATGTCCGTGATCACGCAATCGTTCATGCTGAGGTTAACCGTCGCCCCCGCGGCCACCTCAATGCCGTCCAGCGTGACGCCCTTGATGGTGACGTTATCCAAGTGGACGTTGGCGCCCGCCAGGACCTTTATTCCATCCAGCCCGGTCCCAGCTCCCTGAATGACCAGGTTTCTTAGCACCACGACGTCGCTCGCTCCAGCGGTGTTGATGGTGATGCCGTTAGCGCCGCTGGACAGGACGCCGCCGGCCACGTGCGTACAGTCGATGGTCATCGACTTGGTAATGGTGACCGCCCCGAAACCACCCGGATCCAGACAGTCGATTTCGCCGCCAGCGGCGGTTTTCGAGATCGCGCCCGCGAACGTCTTGCAGGGCGCCGTGCGGCTGCATGGATTCGCATCGTCACCGACGCCGGAAACCCACGTCCTGGTTGCCTGAGCACTGGCCAGCGAACTAAACGCCAGGGCCAGAACTAGTACTACTACGAGGCTTGAGCCAAACCGTAAACTCTTCATGTTGATCCTCCTACTCCCAAATGGGACTGAGTACCAATGGCAGATACACGCCTTCCAGGCGCCTCCAGGCGGCGCCCGCCATTGGATAGTCACGCCATGATAGCCTTGGATCTCGCGCGATGTCAATTCGATGGGGCTTATTGGGCTTATTCCGGCTTATCCCGGAATCCGTCGCATCAGTCAAGCGTGCTATCTGGGAATCTCTCGGCAGCGGAGGTGGCGTTTTCAGTACGACGTAAGCCGTTTTGCGCGAAACAGACCTCAAGACTGGGCAAAGGCCGCTCTTTCCGGCTCGGGCTCGTGGGTTTCCCGGGCAGGCATTTCGGGAGCCGCCGACGCCTCCCCATTTACGGAAGGAGCCTCCGTTTCCAGTTCAACCGCCACTTCCGGCGCCGGCTGTTCCAGCCGCGAATCGGATATCACTTCGTCGGCCGCCGCTTCCGGTTCTAAATCAGGATGGGTTTCCACGTCAGGTGCGGGATGTTCGGCAGCCACCGGGGCTGCCGGGTTCTCGACGAAAGCCTCCGGCACTGGCGGTCCAACCGCCGCTTGCGGTGCCGGCTGTTCCAATGTCGGCTCCGGCGCCACTTGCTCGCGTGGAGTCTCAAACCGCCAGCGAGCCTTGGCGTCGGAGACCAGCGGTCTTCCCAAAAGCTCACTCGCCACAGCAGCGTAATCGCGCGAGAGGCTCATGGCGAAATCGAACTTCTCCAGAAAATCCTGAGAGGGCGGCTGGCAATGCGAGCGGAAATAGTCGTAGAGGCAACGAACGGCGCCCGTCTGAATCTCTCCTGCCTGGCCCTCGTAGTGTCGCAGAGACGTAACGACGACAGACCGCAGCGCTTCTTCCAGATCCAGCTCCGTCGATGGCCATCGGAGACCGGTTCCGGCAAGCACCCGGTGAGCTTGCTCCATGGGCGTTGAGAACCAGTCCTCGTAGTGGACAACACAGCGAATCTCGGGTCCAACCAGAGCACATGCGTTGTAGTAGCGCTCCAGCCAGAGTAGTTCGGTTGCTTGTCGCGGTATCAGGTGGCGTGTGGCCAGGGAAGTCGCAACCGCGGCAGGGTGCCGGACGGCAAGGACGTAGATTGGCTGAACGCCGCAACTCCGAAAAACGCGGCGCCACAACGGCAACAGATACGCCGTGCGTGGGTCTTTGAAACCCCAGATGCCGGAAAACGCTTGCAGCCGCTGGCGAAGGAGCGCTACCATCTCCTCCTCCACGTCTCGGAATTCGGGCAAACGCCACCAGCGAGGGCTCAGCGGCTTCAAAGTGTGTACCTCATCCCACGAGGACCCGAGCATCGCCAGGAGTCTCTCATTCTTCTTGAACACCGCGACAGACTCGAAGTAGCCCCTTTCATTGGCGGGGTTCGGTGGAAGCAGTTCCTCGTCCAGTTCCATGCCGAGGACGTTCAGGATCTGAGTGCACAACGATGTCCCAGTGCGGTCCATGCCCAGAACCACAATGACTTGGCGATCACCGCCCATAGGCATCTATTGTCCCATGGAATGCAGTTCAATGCTTCGCGTTCCGAGACCGCCCTTGATTCAATCAAGAAACCGGAGTCTTTTCGAGAGAGTGACCGGCGACATCGAAGTGCGCTCCGAGGAGAAGGTGAAAGGCAGTCCCGCTCGACTTTGGCATATGTAGAAACACAAGTCAGCGTCGCATTACATCTCTTTCACCTACATCTCGAACGCCCGACACACTCATCTTCCACCGAGCCGGACGGCCCCCGTAGTCATCAGAACATTTCGCGGTAGAATTGACGTTGCTGGCTCCGTGAGTGTGATTCTGAAGAATGGAATCGCCTTGCGAGAGCACGCCGCACGCGCTGGGCTGGCCGGCACGTCACGTCACATGAGGCTAGTTGCTTTTCTTTTCGAGAGTCTGGAGGCTTGGCGTCACTTCCGGCCGGAGGGCAGGATCCTGCGCCAGTTGGGCCACGAAGTCATCGCGCTAGGCCGTCAACGCTGGGAACACTCCGAGGCGCTGAGCCCCAGCGGGCAACCTGCGTGTGATGCGCAGTTGTTGCTGTGTGACCGGGCATCGTCCAGCCCTCGGCTGACGCAGAGAGAGTACCAGGCGCTCTGTGGTGACGACATCGACTTTGCAGGCTGCGCGCTCTGGCAGATGCTCGCTGCCCAGTCGCCTTTGTCCGAAGAGTATCTCTTCCTGGACTCCGCGTACTATCAGAGGCTGCGCGGCCTCGCCTTTCGAATTGAAGAATTCTTACGGACTCTCACCCCCGAGTTTGCCATCATCCAGCACGGCTGCCATCCCGCGCCTGCGATTTTTGCGGCCAAGTGCCTAAAGCACGGAGTGCCATTCCTGATGTCAGAGAGTACGTTCTTCGCGGAGTCCGTTCTCCTGGATCCGGTGGGAGTGCACTTCTTTCCCGGACAAAACCGGATCGAACGGATGTGGCCAGCCATCAGGGAGACAGCGCTGACGAAAGCCCAGGCGCGACGTCTCGACAGTTTTATCACGGCCTGGAAAGAAGGGCGCGCGTCCAAGTACGCTCAACCGGAGGACAAGCGGGAGCGGACTCTGATCAAGGAATTCATCCGCGGCGACGGGACCTCGAAGACACGGGTGTTCTTCATCCCTGACCAGATCCCGACCGATGCGAATGTGTTGCTAGGACTGGGGCGCTTCGGGTCGCTTCAGGAATTCATCGAGTATTGCGATCAAACGCTCCCGCCAGATTGGCGCATTGTGATGAAACGGCATCCGAAGAGAAGCGGCGACTATTCCGCGCCCGGCGCGCAGGGACGGCGGATGCTTGTAGTGAACGACGTCAGCATTCACTCGCTGATCAAGTTGAGCGATGCAGTGGGTGCGTTTTCGTCGACGGTCGGCTTTGAAGCGCTGCTGTACGGGAAGCCGGTGGTGTGCGGGGGAGTTCCCTTCTATTCGCGGCGTGGCTTCACCCTGGATCTCGTCAGGCCGGACCGCGACCGCGAGGCGTTAGCGCACTTGCCGGACTGGAGGCCGGACCTGAAGGCTTGGCGGCGCTTCGCGCACCACGTGATTTTCGAATACCTTGTCCGGGTGGACGATCTCCCCGCGTTCGAGGGGCGGCTCCGGGAAGCGGCCGTGGGGAACTATTCGAATCCGAGGGCGCCTTTCGCCGAGGCGTTCCCCCGGTACGCGAAATCGTACCTCCAGATGGTAAGGGAATACAGCCGCCTGGCGGAGCAGAATCTGACGGCCGGCGAGATTTTGCCGAAGCTGGGCCGGCTGGCGGTGCTACGCGCCAGCAAAACTCCCGAGCCGGCGTTTCCCGGCCGCGCGGGCACTCTCAATAGCGGTGAGCGGCAAGTGGTCTCCTCGTATGCGGAGGCCGAGCGTAAGCACATGGCACGGTACGCATTCGCCTCGGCCGTTCTGCGACGCTGGCCAGCAGAATCGGTACTGGACCTGGCATGCGGGTGCGGAGATGGAGCGTACCTGCTGGCTGACGCGACCGGGGTTGCGGTGACGGCTGTCGACGGATCCGAGTCCGCCATTGCATTCGCCAGAAGAACGTGGCCGCACCAACGGGTCGAGTATTGGCGGGCTTCTATCGGCGCTTTCTTCGAGCGACCCCGCGGTCCTTATGACGCGATCGTTTGCTTCGAGACCATCGAGCACGTGTCAAACGACTCGTTGCTGCTGGAGAAGCTTTGGGGAGTCCTGAAGCCCGGCGGGATCCTCCTCTTGTCCTGCCCCAATGAGAATGCGAACCCGTTGGACGACCACCTCTTTGATGTTCGTCACTACGGCGCGGACAGCCTGCGCGCACTGCTTGCGGGCTTGGAGCAAGCCAGTTCACCAGCAGTGTGGGGACAAGCCGACGGCGGCGCGATCGGCAACGTGCCCGTTCCCGCGTTCCTCGTTGCGACCGTCGAGAAACTGCAGGGCGGGGAGGCGCGCCTGCCGGCGCTCGTGGGCGATCTGATTCCGTTCGTCATGCACGAGACGCCAGAGCAGAAGCGTTTCTACTTCTCTCCCGATCGTTTCCAGATCCCCGGGAACATCACGAGGGAAGAGGAGTACATCCTCTCTCTGGCAACCGGTGGGACGGTGCTTTACGGTCCTTACACTTTGCTGCCAGAAGGATGTTATGAGTGCACCTTCCTCGTCGGCCTGGCGAGCGGCTGCGACATCCCGGACGCCGCCCTGACTGCCGATGTCGCGGCCACAGTGGACGGAAAGGTGCACCTGCTGATAAGTGGGCAGACTCCTCTCTGCTCCCTGGAACACCAGACTGTGGCTTCCGGGATGCGGCTCCGCTTTGACCACCACGCCTCAGGTGCGACAGTTGAGTTCCGTATCTCCACTTCCAGGCCCTATCCGGGTGTGCGTCTGCGTTTCGGGGGTGTCGCTGTCGAACGAGTGTAGAACTGAGACAGGGAGGGATCTCGCACCAATGGTATTCCCATCTCACTCTGCACCATCTGCTTGGGGTAGTATCTGGATATCGGCTTAAATCTATCAGCTCAAAAGAGGAGTACTCGCGCCGTGTTCGACTGGAAAAGCAGGCTCTCAAGAGTTCCCGTGATCGGGTACGCGGCCAAGGTGGTTCACGATTTGTCCTTGCTCCCAGTGGTGCGCCACGACATATTGGCGGAGGTGGAGCGCGAGAAAGGGCGAGTTGATGCGGCCGAGCTGTCCCTGGCCGACCTTCGCTGGCAAATGGAAGCTCTGGAACGACACCGAGTGCAAGATCTGGAACAGAAGACGAGCCTCTGGGCGCAGCAGACAAGCGCCTTGGCGCAGCAGACAAGTGCATGTGCGCAGCATCTGACGCAGCTTCTGGAGCACCGTTCGGGAACCGAGTCCCGGCTTCACGACCTCGACCGAAAGCTCGGCGACCTTGACTTGGTGGTTAACAGCCTACCGGGCGCCCTGCGGGAGGCAAGGCGTTCAGAGCGCTCCGCGGCGCTCGAATTGGAGGCTTTGCGGACCGAGGTGCACGACGCCGTCAGGCTGATGAATCTTGCCGGCGTCCGTGCGGATTTGACCGACTTGGGGCGGCGGCACGATCAAGCACTGGCTGAGTTCCGCGACCTGGCGGGCGCACTCGACGACCGCGTTGCCGCCCTTTCTGACCAGGCGCGGGCCAGTGCCATCACGGTGGACAGCCAGAAGAAGAGCCTTGAGGAAATGCAGAAGTGGTCGAAGGCTGCCGAGAACGCTGCCCACGAACGACTCCGTCAGGTGACCGAGCAATGGCAGCACGCGGTCAGTGAGCTGGGCGGCCGGCAGGAGAACATGGCCGAACAACTGGTCAGAGCGGACCAGACGGCGGTCGCGCACGCGAAGGACCTGGAGGAACTGCGCGACAGGCTGACAGCCAGCGAAAGCGCCGCTCACGAGCGCCTTCGCCAAGCCGCCGAGCAATGGCAGCACGCGGTCAGCGAGCTGGGCGGCCGGCAGGAGAACATGGCCGAACAACTGGTCAGAGCGGACCAGACGGCGGTCGCGCACGCGAAGGACCTGGAGGAACTGCGCGACAGGCTGACGGCCAGCGAAAGCGCCGCTCACGAGCGCCTTCGCCAGGCCGCCGAGCAATGGCAGCACGCGGTCAGCGAGCTGGGCGGCCGGCAGGAGAACATGGCCGAACAACTGGTCAGAGCGGACCAGACGGCGGTCGCGCACGCGAAGGAC
>JBEKZH010000010.1:0-114842 GCA_049510065.1 Bryobacteraceae bacterium | reverse complement strand
CATGTCCATCCTGACAGACCGTTCGGCGGTTCGCCGCCGGCCTGTACGCCCCACACGTTTCGGTTACTTTCTTACATGACCCAACGAGAGGTCTTTCAGTGACATTTTAGACGACCCAATTCTTGAATCCGCCAAGCCGTTGTGTTAGACTCCCGACAAATCTCTGACTTCCAGTGAGGAGAACCGTGCCCGCCGTGAAACCGATTACTCATAATCTCTGGATTCTCGTATCCGCTCTCTGCCTGGTGCCGGCGGTACAGGCCCAGCAGGACCGGATTGCCGGCCCCATCGACGCCAGCCGCACCGTGCTCCTCAACAGCAGGGTCGCGCCGCAGGCGCTGGCGCAGCGAGGCGATGAGGGAGCCGTGGAGCCTTCCCGGCAACTCCCTTGGATCACGTTGTGGTTCAAACGGACACCGGCGCAGGAGGACGCGCTCACGCGCCTGCTCGCCGAACAGCAGGACCCTTCCTCGCCGAGCTACCACAAGTGGCTCTCTTCACAGGAGTTCGCGAACCGCTTTGGCCTCAGCCAGAACGACGTCGACAAGGTCGCCGCCTGGCTGCAAGTGGAGGGCTTCCGCGTCGAGTATGTGGCTCGGGACCGGGATTTCATCGCCTTCAGCGGCACGGCCGAGCAGGTGCGAAACACGTTTCGCACTGAGATCCACCGTTACACGATGGATGGCGAAGTCCACATCATGAATGCGACGGCGCCGTCCGTACCAGCGGCGCTCGGGAACCTGGTGCTGGAGATTCAGGGTCTCAACGACTTCCGCCTGAAACCCGGGGCCGTGCGAGGGAAGCCGGCCCCAGGCGGCGCCGACCGTCCGAACACAACCAACGGCAGCGGCGTGCACAGTCTCGCCCCGGACGATATCGCCGTCATTTATAACGTCACCAGCCTGTACAATCACGGGCTCGACGGCACCGGGCAGAACATCGTGGTGGTGGGGCAGTCGAACATCAGCCTTGACGATATCCGCCATTTCCGCACGTATTACAACCTGCCTGGCGGCGATCCGCAGGTGGTGGAATGCTGTACCCCGGATCCGGGGGAGAAGGGGGACGGAAACGAGGGCGAGGCGGATCTCGATCTGGAATGGGTCGCGGCCGTGGCTCGCAACGCCAACATCATCTTCGTGTACTCCACTTCGGCGGACGCCGCGGCGCAGTACGCGATCGATCAGAACCTCGCGCCGGTGATCAGCGAGAGCTTCGGAGTCTGCGAGCAGGTGGCTTCCTCGAGAGGCTATTCTCCCAGCGGCTATCAGGCAGTGGCACGCACTGCCAACGCCAAAGGTATTACGTGGCTGGCTTCGACAGGTGACTCGGGAGCGGCGGACTGCGACTATCACACCAATATCGCCTCGCAGGGCCTGTCCGTGAATCTGCCGTCGAGCATTCCGGAAGTGACGGCCGTTGGCGGCAGCGAGTTCAACGAAGGTGCGGGCTCGTACTGGAACGCCACGAACGGCGCGAACGGAGGCTCCGCCAGGAGCTACATCCCCGAGAAAGCGTGGAACGATTCCTCCACCAGCGGGCTGGCCTCCACCGGAGGCGGCGTGAGTACGTTTTTCCCCAAGCCGCCATGGCAGAGCGGTCCGGGCGTGCCGAGCGATGGGATGCGCGATCTGCCGGACATTTCACTCACTGCGTCCGCGGACCACGATGGCTATAACACCTACACCTTAGACACATCCACGGGAACGCGCGGCTGGTATATTTACGGCGGCACCTCGGCGTCCACTCCGGTGATGGCTGGCATCGTGGCGCTGCTGGACCAGTCCCTGGCAGCGGCCGGGAAACCGGCTGCGGGAAACATCAATCCCACGTTGTACACCCTGGCTCAGACCAGTTCCACCATCATTCACGACATCACCACGGGAAACAACATCGTACCCTGCACCACAGGCTCGCCGGATTGTGTCGGTGGCTCTGAAGGCTTTCCCGCCCACGTGGGATTCGATCTGGCCACCGGCCTCGGCTCGGTGGATGCCTTCAATCTCGTGACAGGTTGGAGCGGCGGGAGTCAGCAGACCACGCGAACCACTGTGGCGGCGAATCCACCGAGCATCCAGACCAATGGCAGTACCCAACTGACGGCCACCGTCTCGCGCACCTCCGGCTCAGGCACGCCCACGGGGAGTGTCGCATTCACCCTCGGCGGCAATGCGCTCGGGACTGCGGTTCTGTCGGGATCCACGACGTCGCTGACCGTTTACGGAAGCCAGTTGTCGACGGGCAGCAACATGATCGTCGGCACCTACGGCGGGGACGCCAACTTCTCCGGATCTGCGGGCTCGGCCACGGTCACCGTCAGCGTGCCCACGGCCAACTCGGCGGTCATTCCGTCCGTTACACCCAATCCAGTGTATGAGCAAACCGCGGATGCCCAGGGCTATTCGTGGTTCTTCACCGTCCATCTGACGGAAGTGGCCGGCGTGCCCACCACACTGACAGATTTCACCATAGACGGCACGAGCGAGGCGTCGAACATCGCGAGCTGGTTCGGCAGTGCCAGTATTGCCGCGAACGGGTCCCTGTCGGCATCTCTGCGAACCAGGGGGC
Organism: Bryobacteraceae bacterium; assembly: GCA_049510065.1. GTDB lineage: Bacteria > Acidobacteriota > Terriglobia > Bryobacterales > Bryobacteraceae > CAWACP01. The sequence goes on along the minus strand of JBEKZH010000010.1, from coordinate 112,274 downwards.
TGACGGTCCCCATCACGAGGGTTTTCGGTTTCACGGGCGTGGACGGGAACGGACACCAGTGGACGCAGCAACTTCAGGTGTCCTTCTACGGGATCCAGATCACCGCGTCCGTCCTGATGACCAGCGTGCCCGCCATCGTGCGGGAGAATCCCGTGCAGACACACTGTTCGTTCAGCCCGGAATGGTATGAGAATCTCGGCCTGCAGGAACAAAACGGCCACAGCGTCACGCTCACGACGTTCAAGGCCGGGGCGTTTGACCTCAGCGACCAGATTCAGACCTTCTTCCGATCCACCACGCTGCCGGCGTACGGATCCCTCCTCGCGGGCATCTGCTGGCCAGGGCTCACGCCACCCGTGACGGAGAACTACGAAATCGACGGTATTGACGACCTCGGAAACCAGATCAGTGCCAATACGTCCGTGCTCTTCGATGTCCCTCCGCCGGCCGGAGCCAGCCTTTCGGTGGGGAAATCGTCCATCAACATGTCCGTACCCAGCGCGTCGCAGACCGCCTCCACGAATCTATCCGTGAACGTGGCCGCCGGATCTCCCTGGACCATCTCCGTCTTTCCGTCCAACCGAACCACCCGCTGGCTGACTGCGTACCCGCTCTCCGGCACCGGACCCGGCTCCGTGAACATCACCGGCTTCGACCCTTCGCTTACCGGAACGGACTCGGCGACGCTCGCCGTGCAGGCCGTGAATTCCTTCCCGCAGTTCATCAACGTCCCGGTCAACCTCACCCTGTCCGGCGGCGGCTCCGGAACATCCGGTCTGGTCATCGCTCAGGTCGTCGACGGCGACGGATGGGGAACCACCTTCGGCGTGACAAATACGAACGCGACCACGGCAACTGCCACGCTGCGGTGCCACCAGCAGACCAGCGCCGCCGCGGACACGGTACCCTGGACTCTGCCGACGGTGGAAGGCATTTCTACCCAGAACATGCAACTGGCTCCGGGCGCTACACTCTACCTGCACACGCCGGACACGGCATCCACCGGCACCCAGGGCTTTTGCGAGCTGATCGCCGACCCCGGAGTGCTGGGTTACGCCATCTTCACGCTGTACGTCCCCGGCCGCCAGAACCAGGATGGGACGGCGCTAGCCTCCGCGCCGGGCGGGCGGATTCTGGTCCCCTTCGACAACTCCCCCGGCTTCTCCACGGCCATCGCGGTAGTGAACGCAAGCGCCGGAGCCGAGACGATCTCGGGGACAATACGGCTGTCGTCCGGTCCGATCGTGACCGGAGCGCTGCCGAGCATTCCCTCCCTCGGACACATCGCCTTCTCGCTGCCCTCGCTCCAGGGGTTTTCCCAAAGCGCCGGGCAGACGGGCACGCTGGAGCTCTCCTCCTCCACCGGGACGTTTTCGGTGATTGGGCTGCGCTTCAATCCCACCGGGGCCTTCACGTCGCTTCCGGTGTACGTAGTGAGCGCCGCGCCGTTCTCCCGGACCGCCGGGCCCGGGGAGAACGCAACGGCCGGGCCGAGTGTGGCGCCGAGCGTGGACCGCAGATAAGTCTAATTCGGGGACGTACACCTCAATCCCCAATTACCGCGGGCCGAGCCGAGCGGGACGCGAGCTTTGGCGTGGGGTAATTGGGGATTGAGGTGTACGTCCCCGAATTACGCGTGGCGTTTACGCGCGGAGACTACCGGTTCTGTTTCTGGAGCTCGAGGAATTTCTTGCGGAGCCGCTCGACGCCGTCGGTGGCGGTGAACATTACCGTCGTGAACCGAGGCGTCAAACTCTCGCGCGGCTCTCCCGCCTCGCCGAGAGATTTTGTTATCTGGTGCACCTGGCGAATGGTCTCGTCGTAGGAACAGGTGGTCAGACAGCAGAACTGATTCGGGCTCAGACGGGCCACGGCCAGACTGTCGCGGAGGTGTTCCTGCAAACGAGCGGTAAAGGTGGCAACAGCGGCCTGCATCGCCTCCGCGCCATGGAATCGCTCGATGCGCGAGAGATTCGCAATGGAAGCATATACCAGGCAGAACGATGCTCCGCGTTCGATCTCCACCTCGACGAACGCCTCGAATTCCTCGCGGGGCAGGATGGAGGAGAATCCCTGCGCGTCCGGCCGTACGACAGCCTTGTCCACACTCTTCTGGAGCGTGCGAAGTTCATCGCGCAAGGTCGCGATCATACTGTCTTTTTCACGCTGCAGATTCTGGAACTGCGTGCGCAGGCGAGACAGCCCCGTCCGCAGACCGGCCCGCAATTCCTGCGGATCCGGGAGCGAGAGAAGCGACTCCAGGCCCTTGAACTCGCGTTCCACCTCGGCCTTCTCGCCGCCTTCGCGCTCGGCCAGAGTGGTCAGCACATCCTGCAACGCTCTGGATGTGTTCTCCAGCTCGCGCTGCACGCGTTCGACGGCTTTCATCGCCTCGTCGTGGTAGCGCAGGGCGGCATCCCGCGCCTCCGCGGCATGGTGGGCCACCTTCTCCGTGGCGCCGGAAGCGACGGCCGAGTCCATGCGCGACCGCAGGCGCTCCAGGCGGTGGTGAACCAGAAGGGCAGCGCCTGGGTCGGCGGCGTCCACCACCGATTCATCGAGCGCCTGCAGCAGGACAGACTGCGCTTCGGTCACCGCAGCCAGAATTTCCTGGCATTCTGAAATGTCGATGTATTGCCGCAGGGACACCATAGTTGGGGGTCTGTCTCCCTTATCGGTCACTGGCCATCTTTTTATAGCGGCGTTTGCCGCAGCGGCGAGCGACGCGCTCAGGGAGCCGCCGCGTAGTAGCCCGTCCTTGCGTGTAGTACTGCGCCAGGATAGCGGCGCCGAGCCTCGGGCGCGAGATCGACGCGGATGCGCCGGAAGGAGCCGGACACAGTCCGCGGAGCGCGATACGCCAGCGTGTAGCGAAAACGGATCCGCTCGATCATGGTCCGAAAGGCCTGCTCGGACCAATCGGCGCGGATGACGTCTCCGCCGGTCTCCTCGGCCAGATGATAGACGTCGGCCGGGGTCGATTCCGGGTTCCTCTCCGCTCCGGGCCGCGGCGGTCCCGGCCGGATGGCGCGGCCCACCACGATCGCATTCAGCGACGTCTCGGCGCGGTAGAGCTCGCGGATGACCACATCATCCGGAAGCAGGCGGTTCATTCCCAGATTGTCGGTGATGATCAGAATCGCCCGGCGGCCGGGATCGACGGCGTGTCCGTTCGTGAGGTCCGCGTTCCGTTCGATCAGGTCCGCGGCCACCAGCACCGCCGAATTGATGTTGGTAGTGTAACCGACGTCGTGCCCGGTGATGGCTAATGGGATCTGACGGGCGGTTTCGGCCAGGTTGTCGCTGAAATCCCGGTGCATTTCGGCGGTCTTCGCGTAGACAATGATGGCCACGCGATCGCCCGGCTGGAGCACCCGCAAAGCCTCTTCCGCATTGCGGGTGATGGTCTCCAGAAACCTCTGCATGCTGCCGCTCACATCCATCAGCAGGACCAGGGAGGCGCGCTCGTTGGCCTGATCGCAGGAGAGGATTTCCTGCTCGCGGCCCTCATCGGTGACCAGGAAATCGGTAGCCGTCAGACCGCGAATGGGTTCCCCGCCCGGGCCGGTAACCTGTACGTCAACATGAACGTCGGAGACTCCCGACTTGAAGATGGGCGTCGAATCCTGATGCTCAGACGCCGGGGGGTCCGCCGCGGGCGCGTTGATCGCTGAGATCGCTAAGATGAGTATCGCGATGAAGCACATCATCGTTGGAACGGCCGGCCATATCGACCACGGCAAGACCGCTCTGGTGGAGGCCCTGACCGGAATCGATACCGACCGGCTGAAGGAAGAGAAAGAGCGTGGCATCTCCATCGATCTGGGGTTCGCGCACCTCGACATCGCGCCTGACGTGCGCCTCAGTCTTATAGACGTCCCCGGGCATGAGAAGTTCATCAGGAACATGTTGGCCGGCGTGGCCGGAATTGATATTGTACTGTTTGTCGTCGCCGCGGATGAGTCCATCCGGCCCCAGACGCGCGAACATTTCGACATTTGCCGGCTGCTGGGCATTCGCAAAGGCATCGTCGTACTGACGAAAGCGGACGCGGTGGATCGGGAAATGCTCGATCTTGTGCGCTGCGAGGTGGAGGAGTTCGTGCAGGGCTCCTTTCTCGAGGCCGCACCGATTGTGGCAGTGAGTGCGAAGACCGGCGCGGGTCTGGATGAGCTGCGATCGGCGCTGGCCGCGCTGGCCTCCGCGATCCACGCGAAAGACGCGTCGCGCTATTTCCGGCTGCCCATCGATCGCGCGTTCTCCATGCGGGGGTTCGGCACGGTGGTGACCGGTACGCTGATCTCCGGCACGGTGAGAGTGGAGGACGAAGTGGAGCTCCATCCTTCGCGGCGGCGCCTGCGCGTGCGTGGACTGCAGGTGCACAACCAGGCGGCGCCGGCGGCGACGGCGGGGCAACGGACCGCGCTGAACCTGCCGGGAATCGAGCCGGCGGAGATCAAACGCGGGATGGTGTTGGCCGAAGCCGGCCGCTTCCGCCCTGTTTCCCAAATCGATTGCGCGTTCCAGTTGCTGGCCGGCGCGCGGGCTTTGAAACATCGCGCCCCGGTGCACTTTCATACCGGGACCGCGGAACTCATCGGAGAGGTCCGCATCCTCAGTGGGCGAACGGTGATGGAGCCGGGCTCGCAGGACTACGTGCGCATCATTTTCCGTGAACCGCTGCTGGTGCTGCCGGGCGATCGTTTTATTGTACGCATGTTCTCGCCGGTGGTGACTATCGGTGGCGGCGTTGTGCTGGACATTGCCGGACCGCGCCGCGCGCCGGTCGAGCGGCTGGAAACGCTGGAGCACGGTACGAATGCCGAACGCGTCGCGTTGCGGGTGCGCGAATCGGAAGGCGGTGCTGGCGTTGGCGAGCTCGTGGCTCGCACCGGGCTCCTCGATGCGGAAATCGTGGATGCGGCGCGGGACGCTGGGCTGGTGGTGCTGCCGGACTGGTTCCTGGACAAGGCCTGGTTCAACCGCAGGGTGGCGGCGATTCAGGCGGAGCTGGCGCAGTTTCATCGGGAGAAGCCCCTGCTGGTTGGCATGCCGCGGGAAGAGCTGCGTGGACGCGTGGCGCCCGGATCGCCGGTTTTCGTTCTGGATGCCCTGCTCGCGAACGCGCCGGACGTCGCCAGCGACGGTGACCTGGTGCGGCTGGCGACGCATCGCGTGGCCTATCGGGACGACGAGAAGGAAGCTGCGCGCAGAATCGAAGCGGCCTTCGAAGCGGCCGGGTTCGCGGTGCCATCGGTGACGGAGGTGCTGGCCGGGGCCGGTGTGGGGACCGCGCGCGCGCGCACGCTCCTGCACATCCTGCTGCGAGAGAAGCGGCTGATCCGCGTGAACGAAGATCTCGTCTTTCACGCCTCGGCCATGGACCGCCTGCGCGAGTTACTCGCCACGCGCAGGGGCGCTCGCTTCGCCGTGTCGGACTTCAAGACCTGGACAGGCATTTCCCGCAAATACGCGATCCCGCTGCTGGAGTTTCTGGATCGCGAACGCCTCACCCGCCGCGACGGCGACGCGCGTGTGGTGCTGTGAAGGCAGGGGATGTCACGATCCGCGTTTATCTGCGTTTATCAGCGGCCAATACTCCATTGTTAGCCGCCGATTAACACTGATTAACACCGATTTTGGTGCTCTCCGCGTTCGCGCTGGGCTTCGACCCTGCGCAACAAGCCCAAGCACCATAGCTACTGATTCACGTGTACGACCTTCGCCGGAGCGAAGCCGTTGAACCACGTCGCCGAGGCGTTGCTGTAGGCGCCAATGTCTTCCGCGTAGAGCAGGTCGTCTATCTCCAGCTTCGGCAGCACTTCGGACTGCACGATGGTGTCCATGCCGTCGCAGGTCTGCCCGAAAACCGTGCACACCTCGCCTTCGCCTCGCTGGAATGCCTTGAGGTGGTACTGGCAGTGGTCGAAGACGATGCCGGAAAACGTGTGGTAGACGCTGTCGTTAATGTAGTAGCATGGCTTCCCGTCGCGGACGGCCCGGCCGATGACGCGGGCCACGGAGGTCGCGGCGGTAGCCACAAGATACCGGCCGGGTTCCGCCAGAATCTCGATATCGCGGGCGAAAAGCCGATGAATTTCCGCGTTAATCTTGTTTGCCAGCGCGCCGAGCGGCTTCACATGCGAGTCGTACGGGACCGGGAAGCCGCCGCCAATGTCGAGAATCTTAATCTCGTGCCCGCGTGCCGCCGCCTCCTGCATCACCGCGGCCGCTATGTTCAGCGCCTGCACGAAATTGTCGAAGTTGGTACACTGGCTGCCCACGTGGAAACTGATCCCCTCCACCACCAGCCCGACGCGGAAGGCCTCGACGATCAGATCCACCGCCTCGCCCGTATCGCAGCCGAATTTCGACGACAACTCCACCATCGATCCGGTATTGGGCACGCGTAGCCGCAGCACCAGGCCGGCGTGGGGAGCGTAGCGCTTGATCTTGCGCAGCTCGTCGATGTTGTCGTAGGTGAGCAGCGGCTTGTACTGATCCAGCTCCTGAAGAGTCTCGCGCGGCTTGATGGGGTTCGCGTAAATGATCTTGTCCCAGATGAAATCCTGGCGCTCCTTCGCAGGCAGGCGCCTGATGTTTTCGTACACCAGCAGGAACTCGGGCAGCGAGGCCACGTCGAAGCTGGCCCCCGCCTTATACAACGTACGCACGATCTCCGGCGCGGGATTGGCTTTCACCGCGTAATAAGCCTGCACCTTCGGCAGGCGCCGGCGAAAGCTCGCGTAGTTCTTCCGGAGGGCGTCGTGATCGATCACCACGATGGGCGTGCCGTGCCGCCGGACCAGCGTCTGCAGTTCCTTTTTCGTCATACAACGGGAGCCGAGCCGTCCAGCATCTTCCCGGCGTTGTGCTTGAAGTATTCCTTCGTCAGCGCCTTCATCATTCTGCCGCGCTCATCGTAGAGACGCCGCAGCTTGCGCGGCTTGTGCGTGGCCAGCGCGTAGTGAGTGAACAGCGGCATGGCGATGGTGGTGTCGGTGTAGCAGACCACCGCGTCGGGGAGACGATCCGGGTCCACCTTGCCCCAGCTCACCGCTTCACTGGGCGTTGCGCCGCTCAGGCCGCCGGTGTCCGGGCGAGCGTCGGTCACCTGCAGGAAGTAATCCTGTCCGTACTCTTTGATGCGCAGCACTTCCTGAATCTGCGGCTCGGTCTGCAGCATGAAGTTCTTGGGACTCCCGCCGCCCCACAGCACCACGCCGCTCCTGCCGCCGGAACGTTTGGCCGCCAGCACGAAGGCGGTGGTTTCGTTCACGTCGATGGAGGGGTTCAGACGCAGCTTGTTTCCGCGCAGCTCCACGCCGGCCACGTTCATGCCGATAGTGGAATCGCCCGGCGACGACGTGTAGCAGGGCACGCCCGCGCGATACGCGGCGGCCAGCACGGAGACATCCCTGAGCCCGGCCTTGCGCTCCCACTCGGCGCAATATTTTCCGAGCAGGTAATGCAGCTCGGCGGTTCCCATCTCTTTCTGGAATTCCGGCTGCACCAGGATATCGCGCAGAATCTCGTCGGTGGCCATCAGGCAGTCGCTGTAGCCGAGCAGCACGTCGTAGACGCGCACGATGTCGTTGTCGCGCAGCTCGGTGTCGTCCATCTTGAAGCTGCCCGCGCGCACCGGGTAGTTCAGCGCGAAATGCATGTCATGGTAAAGAATCGCGCCGGTGGAGACAAGCCAATCCACGTAGCCGGCCTTGATCAGCGGAACGATGGAGGAACAGCCGAGGCCGGCCGGCGTGAGCGCGCCGGAAAAGCTCATGCCGATGGTGACGTCCGCTTCCAGCATCTTCTGGCTGAACAACTGGCATGCTTCGCGGAGGCGCGCGCCGTTGTAGGCCAAGAACGTGTTGTCGATGATGTCCACCAGCTTGTCTTTGCCGGTCAGATTCTTCGGCAGGATGCGGCGCCCGGCCAGGTATTTGTCCCGATTCGGGCACTTCTTCTTCTTCATCCATTCCGGCATCTCGGACATGTCTTCGCGATAGCCGCGGTGCGTGCGGGGAGTCCTGGCCATGATCGAAGACGATTGTAGCAGTCGAGACTCCCTGGAGGTGTGAATTCAGAGGGCGGGTAGAATTGTAGCGTATATGGCAGAATCAGGCGGCCAGAGCCCGGCCTCACTCGGCTTCTCCATGCCGGCCGAATGGGAGACGCACGAGGCCACGTGGCTGGGCTGGCCCCACAACCCCACCGACTGGCCCGGCAAGCTGGATACCATCCGCTGGGTGTACGGCGAGATGGTGCGCCGGATCGCGCCGGGCGAGACCGTCCGCGTACTGGTCAACTCAAAGCCCGAAGAGAAGCTGGCTCGCCGCTATCTGGTCCGCGCCGGAGCCGGCGTGAGCCGCGTGGAATTCATCGTGCACCCCACCAACCGCGGCTGGATGCGCGACAGCGGTCCCATCTTCGTGCGGCGCTGCGAGGGCCGGACCCTCGAAACCGCCATCGTCCATTTCCACTTCAACGCCTGGGCGAAGTATCGCGACTGGCGCAGGGACCGCCGCGTCCCCGAGACCGCGGCGAAGCGGCTGGGCAAACCCTTGTTCGACGCGCAATGGAGTGGGCGCCCGTTCGTGCTCGAAGGCGGCGGCATCGATGTCAACGGCCACGGTACACTGCTCACCACCGAAGAATGCTATCTCAGCCGCAGAGTGCAGGTCCGCAACCCGGGCCTGGGCCGCGAGGGATTTGAGGCGGCACTCCGCCATAACCTCGGCGTCACCAACATCTTCTTCTGGCTCGGCGGCGGCGTGGCGGGCGACGACACGCATGGGCACGTGGACGACGTCTGCCGCTTCGTGAACCGGAACACCGTCGTGCTCGTCCGCGAAGAAGACCCGAAGGACGTCAACTATCGCCCGCTTGCAGAGAACTGGGAGCGCATCCGCGACCTGCGCCTGGAAGATGGGTCGAAGCCCGAGGTGGTCGCGCTCCCCATGCCCGCGCCGCTCACCTTCGACGGCGACCGTCTGCCGGCCAGCTACGCTAATTTCTATATCGCCAACGCGGCGGTGATCGTGCCGACTTTCAACGATCCGAAGGACCGCATCGCGCTGGGCATTCTGGGCGAGCTTTTCCGCGACCGCCTGGTGGTGGGCATTCACGCCGTCGATCTGGTGCTGGGCTTTGGAACGTTGCATTGCCTCACGCAGCAACAGCCGGCCGCTTCGGCGGCGCGATACCCGCCGGCAATACAGTCATAATTGACGCGTGGGGATTCGTTTCTGCACGCTGGTCCTGTGCCTGAGCGCTGCCGTCTTCGCCGAAGCGCCGATGGTGGTCAGCGACCTCGTCGGCATGGTCACCTCCGCGCTCGCGGTGGATCGTGACGATGAGAGGATCGCCAACACACTGGAGCGAGTTCGTCTCAGCGAGCGCCTCTCGGACTCGACCATCGACATGCTGCGGCAAATGGGAGCGGGACGCGCAACAGTCCGCCAGCTTCGGACGCTCGCCAGGAAATCCCAGGCACTCCCACCACCGTCGGAAGAGCCGGTCGGCATCGCCCCTGAGCCGTCCGCCAGCGAGCGGGCGGCGATGATCGACTCCATGCGGCGGTACGCCTCCGGCTATCTCGCCAGTCTGCCGGATTTCATTTGCACGCGCGAGGCCCGGCAGTTCCGTGCGGATGTTGAAGACATTGAGCTTCCCAACCCAGCCCCATGGTCCAACAGGGGCCTCTCCGGCGCGGCGGGCCCACGCAGGAGCTGGAGCACCGCCGGTTCGTACACGGCCGAGGCGGCGTATGCCGGAGGAACCGACCACTATAAACTGACGCTCGTGGACGGCAAGCCTGCAAAGAGGTCTCTCAATCAGCTTAAGCAGAAGGTGTCCCTGGGCGAGTCCGCCGGCGCGTTGACGGAGGTCTTCGGTTCCCGCGCGAACTTCGAGTGGGACCGCTGGGAAGTGACGGGCGGAAAGCGGTCAGCCGTTTTCACTTACCATGTCGATCCCAGAGATTCGACCTACTGGCTGTGCTGCCCGGGCTTCCCCACCGCTCATCGAGGGTTTGTCTACGCCGATCCGCAAAGCGGCGCCGTTCGGCGGATCATTATCTACGCCATCCAACTGCCGAAAACTTCTCATATTACGGCCGCCGCGCTTGTGCTGGACTACGGGGAGGTGAGTATCGGCGACCGCCGTTATCTGCTGCCCCGAAGCTCGGTGGCCTACAGCCGCACCAAAGCGATCGAATCGCGGGAAGACATCGACTACCGGGACTACCGCAAGTTCGGGGCCGACGCCACCGTGGCGTTCCCCGCCGCCAGCCAGCCCCAGCCATAATCTTCTGCAACGTTTCTGACGATGGAAGAACTGATGTCACCATGGTCGGAAGATTTCTCGGGGTGCAGCCTGGAAGAGGTCCTCAGGTCGCAGGCCGAGAACCGGGCGTGGGGCAAGGAACTTCGCCGTAGAACCAACGCCCTCGTGAACAACCGGCTGGCCAAAAACATAAGTCAGGACGACTATGTGGCCGACCGCCAGCTTGGCCACGAAGAAACCACCGAGTACCGGCGCCGGGCAGCCATACTCGACACGCAAATAGTCCACCGTACGGCTCACCCGATGTCCCGCGAGAGCTAGTCACAATTGACAACAACTTGTGGGGCGGCCAATCCTGGCCGCAGCCGCCTTTCAGGCGGCAAGACCCGCTGGAAAGCGGGTCTGCAGGCAGAATTGCCTGCCCCACTTCGGAGGTCTGGATTGTAAGAGTTCTGGATTGTGAATTGTTAACTGGGACAGGACACTAGCGGCGGCGCACCGTGGCCATTCAGGATCAATGGTGGGGATGAGGAGAGTCGAACTCCTATGGGGTCGCCCCCGCTGGAACCTAAATCCAGTGCGTCTGCCAGTTCCGCCACATCCCCAATACAACTGATCGTACTATGGTTATTCCACGCAGAGGTGGAAAGCGGGCGCCGCGAAATCCGGCGTCTTCACCAGGCGCGCGCTCGGGTCGCCGCAGTCGCAGGGCGACTTGTCGATGTGCCAGCCGTCGCGGCGCGAGAGGGGTCCGCACACATGCAGGCCTTCGTGTGCGTCGCATTCGCTGGCAATGAGCCGATTGCGCCGGGTCAGGTATTGCTCGAACGCGGGCACGCCGAACACATCCCAGAACATGTCGCGATCGTACTCCGTCAGCCCCGCTTCCCCCTCCCAGGCAAGCACGACAACGGCGTTCCGCACACTCGCGGGCGACTTGCTCAGGGCGATCCGGCGAAGCTGCGCGGCGGTGCCCGCCAGTGCCTCCGGTTCGAACTGCACCGCCTCCCGGTCATCGAGCCGGCTGAAGCAGCGAACCTGGCGCGTCTCCCGAAAACCGGGAACCAGCACGGCCACGCGCGGATTTCCCGCGGAGGGATACACAAAGGGCGCGGAGTTCGCGCCATAGGCGGCGATCCGCGGCTTCCACTCAAAGCCGAATTTCATGGGTTCAGGTCTGTATCCAGGAAGTGCGGCGTGAAGAGAACCGTTCTCACGAAAAGAGACGGGCAAGATTGTCGTGGAGCACCAGCCGCGCGTCACCCGCGCTGATGCCGAGTTCATAGAGCACGCGGGCCTGCGTATCGAAGATCTGCCTGTGCCAGCCGCGGGGGAAGAACGACGAATCGGTTCCGAACAGCAATCGCGACGGCCCCACCACGGCCAGCGCCCTGCGGAACACCGAGCGCAGGTCCACCGGCTCTTGTTCATAACGCATCCAGTTGTTGGAGCTGGAGGTGTCCAGATACACGTTGGGACACAGATCCGCTATCATCAGCGCTTCACGGAGATACCCCGCGCCGAAATGCGGGATGACAAACCGGACCTCCGGATAGCGTAGTGCCACCGCATGGAGGTCCACCGGATTCGAGAAGCGCAGGTCGAAATCCGAGCGCAGCTCCAGCTTCCTGCGAACGCCCACCGTCAGCACGCCACAGTGCACGAAAGCGATTCCCCGGCGTGCCGCGAGCAGCTCCACCAGGGCCACCGCGCGTTCGTCCTGAATGGAGTAGCGGTGCATGGCCGGAAAGAAGCACAGGCCATGCAGGTGCCCGGAGTCGAGAGCGCGCGTGGCCCGTTCTGACGCGCCCTCCGCGCAAGGGTCCACCATGGCCCAGGCATGGAGACGGCCGGGGAAGCGGCGCGCCGCCGCGATTACCGAATCCTCGTCGCCGGGCACGCTGGCAATCAGAACCGCGCGCTCTACGCCGTAGCGATCCAGTTCCTCCACCCACTGCTCGGCCAGCACCTCGGGTTCGGCAACGGGAAGCTGCCAGCCGAGAATAGACGCCAGCGCTTCGAGAGGAATCTCCTTCTGTGCGGCCAGCGACGCAAAGAACCGGTGAGAAAAGAAGTGAACGTGCGTGTCGGCCACCGGCTGCGGTCCCCAGGGCGTCTCCATCACCCTCCACGTCCCGCGGCCTCGCTGGCGGCGAAACGCGTCAGACCGGCGGAGAGCGCGAGCTGCGTCAGACCGGCCACGTTGTTCACGCCCAGCTTCTTCATCATGGTCTTCCGGTAGCTGCGCACCGTTTGCAGGCCGAGATCGAGCATCACCGCGATCTCCTTGCTGGTCTTGCCCTCGGCCACCAGGCGCAGCACCTGCAGTTCGCGCGGCGAGAGACCGTCCAGAGCGGAAGCCGCCGGTTTCGATTCCAGATCGCCGCGTTGAATCCGGTGCAGCAGCTTGTCGGAAACCTGTGGGCTCAGATACGAGCCGCCCTTGGCCACCGTGCGCAGGGCATCCACCAGGTCGTTGTCGGAGGCTCGCTTCAACACGAACGCGCGCGCGCCGGAACGAATCGCGCTCACCACCGAATGCTCGTCGTCGTACATCGACAGAATGATGACGCGGGTCTCGGGCACGTGGCGGAGGATCTCCTGGGTCGCCTCGATCCCGTTCAGGCCGGGCAGCCCGATGTCCATCAGGACGATGTCTGGCTTCTTCCGGCGGCAGAGCTGCACGGCTTCGGAGCCGTTCTCGGCCTCGCCAACGATGACGAATTCTTCGTTATGGCGCAGGATCGCGCGAATCCCGTCGCGCATGATCTTGTGGTCGTCCACCAGCAGAACATTGAACGGCATGGTCATTTGCTCCGCGCCGGGCAACTGGCTTTGACGACAGTACCCTTCCCGGCAAGGCTGTGGATTGTCAGCCGCATCCCATCCCGCGACGCATAATACTTCATCAATAGCAGCCCCAGTCCTCCCTGCACATTTTCGATGGTCTCGTTCACGTTGAATCCGCGACCGTTGTCGCGCACCTCCAGCACGAATTTGTCTCGCACCTGCCGCACCAACACCTCGGCATAATTGCTTTGCGAGTGTTCCACCACGTTGTCGAGCGCGAACTCGGCCAGCTTGTAGAACGTTCCGGCGGCGTTCTCCGGCACGCGAGCGGCGGAATCGACAAACAGGCGCATCGTTCCGCGATAGCTCTCGCGGAAGCGGCCCACCAGACGATCCAGCGCGAACGGCAGGCCAGCGCGCTCCACTACCGACGGGTTCAGTTCATAGCTGAGGCCGCGCAGCTCGGCAATCGCCTCTTCGAGCATATGCTGGATCTCCGCCGTGCGCTCGACAATGCCAGGCGCCTGTTCCCGGAAGTCCATGCGCATGACGTCGAGTTGCAGGCCCACCGCGCTCAGCACCTGGCTCACCCCGTCGTGCAGCACACGCGAGACCCGCGCCAGTTCCCGTTCGCGCTCATTGATCAACGCCACCAGCTTACTGGCGAGGAGAGTCTGAACTTCCTGTTCAGTCTGCCCGGATTGCCGGCCCTCAATGATACGGCTCATGATGCAACGGATGGACGCCCGCTCGCAACAGGAATCGCCAGCTCTGTTGTCAGATTCACTGTAACGGCAAACAGGGATTGACGCAAATGTTTTCTGTGTACGCTCATGCCAGCTCGATCCGCGGAATCGCGTAGCGTCCATCCATCTCGCCGTTCGCCTGCTCCGGGGACCGGAACAGCAGAGCGTGGAGTCCGACGCGCCGCGCGCCCTCCACGTTCGCCTCCCGGTCGTCCAGAAACAACGCTTCGCTGGCGGCGACTCCCAGACCACGCAGCGCGTGCTCGTAGATGCCCGCTTCCGGCTTGACCATGTGCACGTCGCAGGAATACGTGTAGTGGTCGAAGCCGCGCAGCCATGCCACGTTCGCGGTCAGGTAGCGGCGCAAAGTGACCGGCATATTGGAGAGCACACCGGCCCGGATCCCGCTGGCGCGCAGCGTCGCCGCCCAGCGAATCATCACCGGATCGGGGCGCGACCAGCTCTCGTTGTCCAGGCGAATGATCTCGCGCACCTGTTCCGCGGTGAAGTCGCGGGACACCGCGCTCCAGTACGACGGCTCGTCCAGATCGCCCCGGTCGAACGCGGGGCGGAATTGCCAGTACAAACGGTGCATGTCCGCCGTGCCGATGCCGGCCACCCGAGCCATTGCCGCCATGTCGTCCATGGTCTGGTGGCGGGACAGCACGTTGCCGTAATCGAAGAGGACCGCTTTCAGAGGAATCAACTGCGGGCTCCTTTGTGGGGCAGCCAATCCTGGCCGCAGCCGCCTTTCAGGCGGCCCGAGATTTTGGCCGACGCCGAGGCACACCATCGACGGTGAGACACTACGAACGGCGCCTCCCACATTGGGACGTAGTCGGCCAACCGATGTTTGTCACTTTCCGCCTGCATGGCAGTCTTCCCGGCAAGCGCACATTCCCTCCGGAGCGGCAAGTCACGTCGGGGAAGGCATTCGTGGCCATGGATCGTCTTCTCGATGCTGGCGCCGGCGGACCGCTGTTTCTGCGGCGTCCGGAGATCGCCCAACTGCTGGTGGATGCGCTGCGCGATGGGGATTCCCGATTCCATCGGTACCAACTGCACGCGTTCGCGTGATGCCGAATCATGTCCACATGCTGGTCACGCCCGGAGTTGTGGCCACTCGATGGCTGGGTCCGTTGGAAGGGGTTCACAAGCTATCAGGCCAATGCCCTGCTTGGCACTCACAGCAGAGCATTCTGGCAGGACGAGAGCTACGACCATCTGGTCCGATCCCAGGTGGAGTTCGAGCGCATTCGAACATACATCGAGAGGAATCCGGTAGCAGCCGGCCTGGTGGCTACCGCCGAGCAGTTCCCGTGGTCCAGCGCTTGCGAGGCCGCCTGAAAGGCGGCTGCAGCCAGGATTGGCTGCCCCACAGAGCAGCATAGCCGCAACCAGGGATTCAGCGACTCGGCGGCCTAAGAGGCCGCCGCAGGCTACGAGCCTGCCCCACAAAGCAGCGGAGCCGCAACCCGGCCGCAGGCTGAAAGCCTGCCCCACATCGAATCGTCGCGCCTTGCGAAGATTCTCGGGTGTAGTAGTACACGGCTTTCCCACAATACAATCACAGCAACTGCGCGGCTTCCTTCGCGAAGTACGTGAGGATGAAGTCGGCGCCGGCGCGGCGGATGCTCGTCAGCGACTCCAGAATGGCGCGATTCCGGTCCAGCCACCCGTTCTGGATCGCGGCCACCAGCATGCTGAACTCGCCGCTCACCTGATACGCCCCCAGCGGAAGCTCGAACCGGTCGCGCGCCATGCGGATGATGTCCAGATACGGCATGGCCGGCTTCACCATGATCATGTCGGCGCCTTCCTCGATATCCAGCTCGATCTCGCGCATGGCTTCGCGGCCGTTGGCGGGGTCCATCTGATAGCTGCGCCGGTCGCCAAACTGCGGCGCCGATTCCGCGGCCTCCCGGAAGGGGCCGTAAAACACCGAGGCGTACTTGGCCGCGTAAGAGAGGATGGGCAGGGTGGAAAAGCCGTCCTCGTCCAGCGCCTTGCGGATGGCGGCCACGCGCCCGTCCATCATGTCGCTGGGCGCGATCACGTCGGCGCCGGCGCGCGCATGGGACACCGCCGTCTTCGCCAGCCACCCCAGCGTGATGTCGTTGTCCACGTCGTCGTTCACCACGTACCCGCAGTGGCCGTGGCTGGTGTACTCGCAGTTGCACACGTCGGTAACCACCAGCAGGCCGGGGACGGCCGCTTTGATTCCGCGAATCGCCCGCTGGACGATCCCGCTCTCCGCGTGCGCGCCGGAGGCCATTTCGTCCTTCACCTCGGGGATGCCAAACAGGATCACCCCTCCGATGCCGAGCCGCTTCGCTTCCGCGCACTCCTTCACCAGCTCGTCGACGGAGAGCTGGTAGTTGCCGGGCATGGAACCGATCTCCCGCCGCACGCCCTCGCCGGGGCAGACAAACAACGGCAGGATGAACTGTTCCGGGGAAAGCCTCGTCTCGCGCACCAGTGAACGAAGCTGTGCGGTGGCGCGCGTGCGCCGCATGCGCTGAATCGGGAACGCCATAAAGTATACTGTTTCAGTCTAATGCAGATCGCTCGCCGGTACCTCGTGCACGGCCGCGTGCAGGGCGTGGGATACCGCTACTTCGTGCAACATGTCGCGGACAGCCTGGGGATGAAGGGCTGGACTCGCAACCTCGACGACGGCGGTGTCGAGGTGTATGCCATCGGCACGCGTGCCGAGCACGACGAACTCTCCGGCCATCTCCGCAAGGGCCCCGGCATGTCGGACGTCCGCGGCATGGACGTGCAGGAGGCCGCCGTGGAAAAGCTGAGCGGCTTCCGCATCACCCACTAGACCTGCGGGGCAGCTTGTCAAGCTCCGCAGGGCATGGACCCATAGGCGCTAAGATAACCCCCGGCGGCCTGATGTGGCGCAGGCACTCGTGCCGGCCGCGCCGAGATTCGTCTCGGCGCTCCACCGCAACGGTGAGAATTTGTCCGCCCATAACCCACGGATTCACATGCAGCAATTCCGTCGCCGTCTGCCTCATCACCATCCGGATGGAAAGTGGCTTTTCCTGACGTGGCATCTTCACGGCAGTCTCCCACAGGCCCTGTATCCTCCTCCCGGCAAGCTCTCGTCGGGCTCCGCTTTCGTCTGGATGGACCAGTATCTCGATTCAGCACATCGCGCGCCTGGTGGCCGCATCGCTGCGACGTGCGTGTTGCTCGGTCATTATGAACTCGGCGCTTATGCGATCATGGCCAACCATGTCCATGTGTTGTTATTGCCGAAGGTCTCGCCATCGCGGCTGTTGCAATCCCTGAAGGGGCGACGGCACGGCAAGCGAATCTGATCCTGGGCCGCACGGGAGAGACGTTCTGGCAAGCGGAGTCCTATGACCACTGGGTGCGAGATGAAAAGGAATGGCAGCGAATTGCTGCGTACATCGAGAACAACCCGGTGAAAGCAGGGCTGGTGCCGCGCGCGGAAGATTACCGGTGGTCGAGCGCGGCTCAACCAGACGGGAGCGCCGAGACGAGCCTCGGCGCGGCAGACACAAGTGTCTGCGCCACGCCGGCAACAAAGGACTGCGGCCCACCTTAGCGCTTATGGGTGTGTAACACAGCAGTGGCGGCCCAGCGTGGGATAATTGTCTTCGTGAACCGCGTCAGAGAGCTGGAACAGCGCCTCGAGCGCCTGGAGCATCAGTTGCGCCTGCTGCAAAAGATCAGCCGCTTCATGGTCCGCGATCCTGGCCTCCGGCAGTCTCTCGACTCGGTAGTGCAACTGGTGGTGGAGTTCATGGAGTGCGACTCCTGCCTGCTCTACCTGCTCGAGAACAACGAGCTGGTCCTGTGCGCTTCCAACGCCGCGCATCCGCAGTCCATCGGAAAAGTCCGCTTGAAACTCAGCGAAGGCCTCACCGGCTGGGTGGCCCGCGAGCGGCGCCTGCTGGCCATCTCGCGCGAGTCCTATCACGATTCCCGGTTCAAGATGTTCAGTGAGCTGCCCGAAGACACTTTCGAGGCGTTCCTTTCCGCGCCCATCGTCTCTCGCAACGGCGTAGTGGGCGTCATCAACGTGCAACATCGCGACCCGCACGCGCACACCGGCGGCGAGATGGAACTGCTGACCACCGTCGGCGAACAGGTGGGCTGTCTGCTGGAACTGTCGCGGGCCGTCCCGGCGGAGGGATCGCGTGTGGCCACGGTGCTGGCGCCCGGATCCAACTAACGTGCGCGCGCTTCTGGTTGCGATCCCGCTGCTTGTGCTCCTTGACGCCGCCGACGATTCCGGCCCCACCTGGCAGCGCTCGTATTTCTTCGACCAGGCGCAGTCCGATTTCAACGTTGCCGGCTTCGCCTGCCCGTCCCGGAAGGTGTGCATCGCGGTGGGCATGGTGGAACAGAACATCGGGAGACCCCACCCCTGGTCCGTGATCACCCGCGACGGCGGCGAGCACTGGACCCCCGCGAAGTCCCCCGCGTATCCTGTGTCGCTCTTTTTCCTGAATGACACCACGGGCTGGGTGGTGACCACGCGCGATATCTGGAACACTCGGGATGCCGGGCAGACCTGGAAGAAGATGAGGTCCGGACAGGGCTACATCCGCGTCTTCTTTACCGATCCGCTGCACGGCTGGCTGGTGGGCGGCAAGCGGGTATTCGAAGAGACGTCCGATGGCGGCTCCCGCTGGGTGGGCGTGCCGGACGCGGCGAAGCTGGCCGGCGCCCCCTCGGACGTTACGTTCGAATACGTTCACTTCAGCGATCCCCTTCACGGCACGGTGGTCGCCGAGGTGGCCGGCCGCCCGGATCATTCGCCGCCCGCCTGGGTGGACCCGGAAATGGCACGCTACCGGCCGCCCCCAAGCGGAGGGGTTTCCGCCGGCCAGACCGTGGATGGAGGCCGCACCTGGACCTGGGGCTCCGTCGGCTTGTACCAGAGTCTGATAACAGCAGCTTTCCCCGCCGCGGACCACGGCTGGCTCGTATTCGCACCCGACTCCCCCACCCAGGTCTATTCGGAGGTCACCGAAAGGAACTGGTCCGCCTGGACGAGCACTACGCTCTTCCATCTGGATGGGGCCAGAATCTCGGACATGGACACCGGTCCGGATGGCTCGTTAGTGGTGGCGGCCGTTCAGGTGCCGGGGAAACTCGCCGAGACGCCCGTGCCCGGGAAGGTCCGCATCCTCAGCGGCGACGGTTTCTCCACGCTGCGGGAGGAGAGCGTCGACTATCGGGCCGTGGCGCGGAGGATCATGCTGGCTCACGCCGGCTCCGAGTGGTTCGCCGCCACCGACACCGGAATGATCCTGCGCCGCAAGCGGTGAATCAGGCCCGCGCCGCGAGCGGTGAATCAGGATAGCGAGGCCTCGAAACCAGACGCTGCCCGCACCAACGGCGCCGGAGGAGGCATTTCCACCGGTAGCGCCGTGGTTTCGTTGCGCTGAGGCGGCGCTGCCACCTGTCCGCGGCGGGCTGCCCAGTAGGCGGCCATGCGCCTGGATACGGCGGCGCGCTCTTCCGGGCTCATGCTCTTGCGGCCGCGTCGGCTCCTCTCGCGCACCCCCGGGTTCGATCGCGTTTCCAGCGAGGCAATGACTGCGTCGAGCCTCTTTCTTTCCTGAATCAGGTCGTAAATTGCCTTGTAGATGTCCATGGAACTAGCTCGGGTCCTCGGACTCCGCGCAACGCGGCGCCTGCCTGGCAGGATGCTGAAAAAGGCCGGCCGACTTCCGCTCCCTAACCGTCGCGGCTCTGTAATTGCCCGCAAACGCGTGGCCGCGTTTCCGAGCCGCGCGCGTCAGTAAGCGGTCTTCGGACTTTTTCAGCACCCTGCTGGTGCGCTGAAACATGCTGTGGAGCCGAAAACAATACTATTACAAAACAGCCGCTAAATCCAGAGGAATCCGTGAATTTTATCGGGCCAGGAACGGCCAATGTGGAACGGGTTTATACCCGAATCGAACAATGGCGATGTACGCCGCCGTCCCCAGTACTATCAGTACCGCGAGCACCCAAAGTACCACCTTGCGCCATGGGAAACTCCTGCCCTCTCGTCGCAACACTAATAGATAGCTGGCAAACAATCCCATGAAATACAACAGGTTCATAGGAATTGCGAACAGCATCAGGTTGAAGACGTCGGGCGTCGGCGTGATGATGGCCGCCGCGATCACGATGGCCAGAATGGCGTAACGGGAATGCCGCAGCAGGAAACGCGGCGAGGCCACGCGGATGAGCGTAAGGAAGAAGATCAGTACGGGAAGCTCGAAAACGAGCGCCACGCCCAGGGTCACGTTCACGAACAGGTCGAAGTACTCGGTGATGGTGACCATCGGCTGGACGTTGTTCATGAGACCGAGTCCCAGCAGGAACTCCAGCCCGAAGCGGAACGCCACGTAGTAGGCGAACAACCCGCCGGCGATAAAGAGCCCCGCCGTGGTCAGGATGAAGGGCGTGGCCATGCGGCGTTCGCGCTTGTACAAGCCCGGAGCGATGAACGCCCAAACCTGATACAGGATCCACGGCGACGCCAGAAAGATGGACACCAGCAGAGGCATCTTGACCCAGATGATGGAGAAGCCCTCCATGGGCTCGATCATCACCAGGCGTGGGGGATTCACCCCCAGGTGCTTCAGGGCGGTGACCGCCGGTTCGGTCACAACCGTCCACAGATAATTTGCGAACAGCAAACTGGCGATGAAGGCGACCGCCAGCCCCCAGAGCGCCCGGATGATACGCGTCCGCAGTTCCTCGAGGTGCTCCATGAAGGACATGCGCAGCATGCCCTCCTCGTCGTCGTCGCTGGAGGGCGGAGGTGGTGGTGGCGGCGGGATAGCCGCCCCGCCGGCGGTCCTCAGCGCCGGTACGTTTCCGCGGTTGTCCTGACCGGACACGTCTCCATCTCCGGCCACGGGAGGCCCCTCTGTTCCGTCGTCCATGATTCGAAGAAGCTTAGCTCTCTACGGGGCTGGCCGCGGGAGGTTGGGAATCCTGCTCTTCCGCCCGCACCGCCGGCTCCACTGGCGCCGGCAAACCGCGCGGAACCGTACCATTCACGGCCAACTGACCCTCGTTCGCCTCGACTGGCGAGTCCGGCTGAGCGCCCTCTGTTGCGGATGCGCCCGTGGTGGATGATTCGATAGCTGGTTGAGAAGAAGTCGGTTGAAAAGCGGATGCGTTCGATCCTGACTCCCACGACGGCGAACCGTAACTATGGGAATCGAAATAGTTGTTGTAGATGTCGTTGTTGAAGCTGCGGGTGATGTCCCGGATCGATTCGCTTTCCTTTTCCAACTCGCCCATGTGGTGATGCAGCGTGGCTTTCAACTCGTTCTGTGCACGTCGAAACTCCGAGATGGCGCGGCCGATGGTCCGGCCGAGTTCCGGAAGTTTCTTCGGTCCGAACAGAACGAGGGCCACAAGAAAAATGACCACCATTTCCTGTACGCCCACGGGGCCCATGCGTCGGAGAACCTCCAGTCGAGTCCATCATAGCATTGGGGCCAATTCGGGGACGGGTAACGAACTCCCGCACCGGGAAGCCACTGAAAACAATCCACCGGGTGCCGCGGAACCTCGTTGCCCGTCCCCGCATTGGACACCTTCCTCCCCGTGAGAGTATTCCCGATCTCAGGCCACGTATAGGTACGTGGGAATCAGAGACTACCGACCCGCTGGGGTGGCCCTGGCATTCCTCGCCACCGCCCAACTGCTTCCTCTGCAGGCAGCCGCCATCATTCAGCTCCGTGTCATTGAGGGGGAGGGTGCCGTCTACGCCGCCGGATCGCGGGCCACGCGCGGCATCACCGTGCAGGTGACCGACGAAACCGGCCAGCCAGTGGAAGCGGCCGCGGTGAGCTTTCGTCTTCCCGACGACGGCCCCGGCGGAACCTTCGGCACCGGCCTCCGCACCGAAATCGTCACCACGAAGGCCGACGGGCGAGCCACCGTCTGGGGCATGCAGTGGAACCGCACCACCGGGCCCTTCGAGGTTCGCATCACCGCGGCAAAGGACCAGACGCGCGCGGGCATCGTCGTCTCGCAGTACCTCAGCGACAAAGTCGCCGCCGGTTCCGGAGGCAAAGGCGAATTCCACTCTTCGCACTCCTACCGGAAATGGCTGCTGATCGGCGCGGCGGTCGGCGGTGCGGCTCTCGGCGGGCTGGCTCTGGGCGGGCGCAAGACGCAGACGCCCGCGCCGGCCAACACCCCCCAGCCACCGGTCATCGGACCTCCGGTGATCGTCATCGGAATGAAGTAATGAGAACACGATTCATGGCCACTGCTCTCCTCGCCGGCGCGGTCGCCTCCGCGCAATCCGGATTGACCCCGCCGCAGATCGGCTTCCTGCGCGACAGCGCTCACAATGTCCGCCCGCTCCTTGGCATCTCGGGGAACTTCTGGCTCGGCGACGCGATTGCCGCCGACGCCGTCAGCACAGCGTCCTCGGGAAGCGCCTCCATGCTCAAGACGAAGGACAGCCTGCGCGTTCTCAATGCTCTGGGACATCCCGTGGGCCGCGCCTGGAGAGCCACCGGAACGGCCCTGTTCGCTTTCACGCCGTCGGGTGCGCCCGCTCTGGCATGGCTGCCGGATTCCGGCGAGTTGCTCCGGTGGAACGGGATCCGGTTCGAACGCACGCCCACCAGTGCCGCCGGCCTGAACGGGACCGTGGTCTCGCTGGCCGCCCCGGACTCCTCCCGGGTCGCTTTCGTCGTCCAGCGCGATGGGGAGTTGTGGCGCGTCGACATTTCTCTGTTTGACGGTGGCGTGCTCTTTGCGGCGAACATGCCGGGCGCGGCCGCTCCAGCCCTCCTTTTCGACGACGGCACTCTCCTCTATGCCGGGACATCCGCCCTGATGCTGCGTGGCCCGCAAGGCGAAGAGCGCACCATCGCGTACTCCGGCTCCGCGGTCCAGTTCACCCCCATGGGGCGGGATTGGATTCTCGTCGAGAACGGCCTGCCCCCCAATCGTCTCGGGCTGCGCCTGAGCACCGGCGCCCTGTTCGAGCTCCCGGAGCTTCCGGAGGCGACGCAGTGACTGCCCGGTTGCTTCTGCTTGCCGCGATACTTCCTCTCGCCGGGCTGGCGCAACTCCGGCTCAGCCTGTATGACGGCGTCACCGAAACACCGATCGGCTCCTCGCTCGACGTTGGACCCGCGACCGTCTGCGGGCCGTTCACGTCCCCCTACGCGATTCGCCTTCGCAACATCGGGCAGGATACCATTCAGGTCACCACGCTGGAGCCTTTGAGCGGCGTCATCTCACTCCCCGGAGCTCCGCTGCCTCAGTTCTACCTGGCGGGCGGCGCTCTCAAGAGCCTTGGCACCATCAAGTTCGCGCCAACCAGCACAGGTTCGTTCACCTCCACTCTGACGGTGACCGGCACCGATCTCACCACTTCGACCGTCTACAACGTCAGCGTCGCCCTGACTGGAACGAGTATCACTGCTCCCAACCTTACCGATACCAGCGGCATCAGCTACTGCCCCGGCGATTGGATCAAGTTTGAGCGCACGCAAGTCGGGACCACGGTCCAGACTACTCTCACGCTCGCCAACCCGACCCAAAGCGCGGTAACCGCCACCGTTGCCGAGGTAACCCCGACGGTCGGCGGGACGGACTTCGGACCTGCATCGCCCGTCACCGTCGCCGCGGGAGTCACCCAAACCCTGCAGCTCACGTTCACGCCATCCATTCCGAACGCGGAGACCGGCACTCTGACCGTGAACGGACTCGTGTACCACCTGGCGGGGGACGGCTTCGTCCCGCCCTTTCCCCAGCCCACGCTACAGCTCTCTGCCAACGCCAATCTGAGCAGCAATCAGGCGCAGGTGTCGATTCCGCTTTCCGGCGCCGCCGCATCCACCGCCACCGGGCAACTGGTGCTCACGTTCCAGCCCCTGGGCAGCCTGGCCGACGATCCCAACATCGTGTTCACCGCCAACAGTACGCGCACCCTGAGTGTGCAAGTGAATCCCGGCGATACAGCCGTGCACTTTCAGGCAGGCGACCCGAACCAGTGCACCTTTCAGACAGGCACGACGGCGGGGACCATCATGTTCACCCTGACCATCGGCGGCATCACGGTGCATACGTCCACCCCGCCGATCAACAAGGCGATTGTCGCGCTGGACCTGTCCACGGCCGTCCCCGCCACCGATGAGATTATTCTCAGCCTGGCCGGTTTCGACAACACCCACGCGGCGTCTTCGCTTGCCTTCACCTTCTACGACACATCCGGGAAAGCCATCGCACCGGGGTTGATTCAGTCGGACATAGCCGGCCCCTTCGCCGACTACTACAGGGCTCATCCGGAGGCGGGCGGAGTGTTCAAGCTGCAGGCCAGGTTCCCGGTGACCGGAGACATCACCCAGGTAGCGGGCGTCGACGTTCAGTTCACCAACCCGGCCGGCCCCACCCCGACCTTGCGCCTCCCGGTGCAATAGGGGACACGCGGCGCCAGCCGCGTTCCGCATCATGTCCCCCCGGATGCTATCCTGAGGAGTACTGAATTCACTGGCGCCGGCCCGCTGTACGCGCCCGGTCGGCGTCATCTCCGAACACAACCATGAAGCTGCCCCTCTTTTGTTCCGTCCTGTTGCCGCTGGCCCTGTTGGCCCAGAACCCGGCGCCATCCGCGAAACCGGTGATTTCCGCTCCGGTCACCCCGCCTCCGGCGAACGTTCCACCCGATGCCGTGGTCCTCGTCGTTGGCGACATGAAATTCACTCGCGAGCAGTTCGAGTCGCTGATTCAGAAAGGCATGGCCGCGCAGATGTCGCAGACCGACCGGCGCAGGATGGCTGTTGGCATCGCCAACGTCATCACGCTGGCCGCCGAGGCCCGCCGTCAGGCGCTCGATCAGACTCCGTATGCAAAGCTGAATCTCGACCTCGTGGCCGCTCAGTGGCTGGCGAACCAGCTGGTCACCAAAGAGGTCACCGATAAGCCCCTGGATGAGGCCATCATGAAGGCCTACTACGACAAGAATCAGACGCAGTACGACCAGATCACCGCCCGGCACATTCTGATTCGAACCAAAAGCGCGCGCGGTCTGCCCGTCCGCCCCGGCCAGAAGGAACTGACCGATGCCGAGGCCCTGGCCAAGGCCCAGGACATCAAGAAGAAACTCGATGCCGGCGCCGATTTCGCAGAGCTGGCAAAAACAGAATCGGACGAACCCGGCGCCGACAAGAGCGGCGGTCTGCTGCCCGTCTTCACGCGCGGCCAGATGGTGCCCGAGTTTGACAAGGCCGCGTTTGCCGCCGAGGTGGGCAAAGTCACCGATCCGGTAAAGACGGTATTCGGCTATCACCTCATCCTGGTCACCGACCACAAGCTCAAACCCTACGACCAGGCCAAAGGGGATATCGAGGTCAAGATGAAGCCGCAAATCGAGCGCCAGTACGTCGACGGGGTGAGGATGCGGACTCCGGTCACCATCGACGAGGGCTACTTCGGCAAGCCGGCAGCGCCCCCTCCGACGCTCGGGAAATAAGCACGGGCATGTCCCGCCGGATGCCCATTGCCCTCACCGTTGCGGGTTCCGACCCGAGCGGCGGCGCCGGCATTCAGGGCGACCTCAAGACCTTCCATCAGTTCGGCGTATATGGCGAAGCGGTGATCGCCACCGTTACCGTGCAGAACACGGAGCGCGTGGAAGAGGTAGAGTCCCTTTCGCCCGATCTGGTGGTTCGGCAGATCCGCGCCGTGCTCGACGACATTCCTCCTGCCGCGGCAAAGACCGGAGCGCTGGGGTCGGCGGAAATCGTCCGTGCCGTGGCGGCGCTGGCTCGCCAGTTCACGTTCCCGCTGGTGGTGGATCCGGTGATGATCAGCACGCACGGCGCTTTGCTGTTCGCCGAGGATGCCCGCCGGGCTCTGTACGACGAACTGCTCCCGTGGGCCGCACTGGTCACGCCGAACCTGCGGGAGGCGGCGGCTCTCAGCGGCCTCGAAGTAAGCGACGTGGAGGGCATGCGGCGCGCTGCCGAGCGGATCGCCGCCGCCGGCGCGAAAGCCGTTCTGGTGAAGGGCGGCCACCTGGCCGGGACCGCCGTGGACGTTCTCTTCTCCGGCGGCCAGTGGTTCGAATTCTCCGCCGAGCGCCTGATAACTCGCCACACCCACGGAACCGGTTGCGCGTATTCGGCGGCCATCACGGCCGGACTCGCACTCGGCTGCCCATTGCCCGAGGCGGTTCGGCGCGCCAAACTGTGGATCACGGAAGCCATCCGCACCGCTCCCGGGCTGGGATCGGGCGCCGGACCCATCAATCATTTCGCGGCAGTTGCGCCTTGAGCCGCTCGTCCAGCGCAGCTTCACCCTATTTCGGCGACGTTCACCTCCGTCCCCGAATTACAATTCCTGTTGACAACCAACAGGAACAGCGATACCCTGCTGTTGGATGTCAACAGGAGAGACCAGAACCGACGTCCTGCAGGGTACTCTGGACCTGCTGGTACTGAAGACGCTGGAAACCATGGGACCGCTGCACGGCTGGGGCATTGCCCGCCGCATCGAGCAGGTTTCCGAGAACACGCTGCGCATGAACCAGGGCACGTTGTATCCCGCGCTCGTTCGTCTGGAGCAGCGCGGGTGGATCCGCTCGAAGTGGGGCCTCTCCGACAATCAACGCCGGGCGCGCTTCTACGACCTGACCGCGAAGGGCAGGAAGCAGCTCGCCCTCGAGGAGACGCGCTGGGACCGTATGTCGGCAATCGTCAGCCGAATCCGCCAGCCTGTCCGCGAGGAAGGCACATCATGACGACGTTCCTGAACCGGCTGGTAGCTCTCTTGCGGCGGCGGCGCCTCGAAAACGAACTGGACGACGAACTCCGCTTTCATCTGGAGATGGAGACGGAGGAGAACATTCGCCGCGGGATGAGCGCCGAGGAAGCACGCTACGCCGCGCGCCGCAGTTTCGGCGGTATCGAGCAGACCCGGGAGGCCTGGCGCGATCGGCGCTTCCTGCCAGAGGTTGACGCGTGGGCGCGCGACCTGCGCCACGGCGCGCGAATGCTCGCTCGCAGTCCCCTGTTCACTGCATTCGCCGTCGTCTCGCTGGCGCTGGGCATCGGCGCGAACACGGCCATTTTCACCGTCCTCCACGCGCTGGTGCTGCGCCCGCTCCCTTACCCGGAGCCACAGGGACTGATGAAGCTCTGGGAAACGTCCATGTGGAGAGGGCAGGCAGGCTGGACCGCCGTGTCGGTTCCCAACCTTCTGGACTGGCGCGAGCAGAATCGAGCCTTCGAAGAGATCGCGGCCTTTACCGTAGGCGGCGTCAACCTGGCGGGACGTGGCGAGACCCTGCGCGTCCCCGCAGCGCAGGTCGAGGCGGAAGTCTTCCCGGCGCTACGTATCAGGCCACTGCTCGGCCGGACCATCCTGGCGGAAGACCGAGACGTCGTGGTGCTCAGCCACGGCCTGTGGGTGAGGCGCTTCGGAGCGAACCCGGCCATCATCGGCCAGACGGTGGCCATCAATGGCGCCGCGCACATGGTGATCGGAGTGATGCCAGCAGAGTTCCAGTTCCCTCCGCGCTCCGGCGTGGAACTGTGGACGCCGCTCGTGTTCAACCAATACACGCGAGGGGCGCGCGGAAGCCACTGGCTGGAAGTGATCGCGCGCCTCAGGCCCGGAGTCTCGCAGACCACGGCTCAGCATCACATGGACGCCATCGCACAGCGGATTGGCCAGCAGTATCCGGAGCACCGGATCCAGGGAGTGCTTGTACAACCGCTGCACGGCGAGACGGTGCAACGAACCGCTCAGGTGCTGCTGGTGCTGTTCGGCGCCGCGGGGCTTGTTCTGCTGCTGGCCTGCGCCAACGTCGCCCACCTGGTGCTGGCCCGCATCGCCGGGCAGCGGCGCGAACTGGCCGTGCGCGCGGCACTGGGTGCAGGCCGCTGGGGCATCGTCCGTCTTCTGATGACGGAGAGCCTGCTGCTGGCTGCGGCGGGCGGAATAGCGGGTCTCTTCCTGGCGCGACAGTCCCTGCACGCGTTGCTGGCGCTCGCCGCCGATCGGCTGCCGGCCGGGATCCCCATCCGGATCGACGGGGCCGTCCTCTGGTTCTGCGTCTTCGTTTCCCTTCTCTGCGCGGCGCTCGCCGGGTTCATCCCCGCACTCGGGAGCAGCCGGATCGGTCTGCAGACGGCGCTCAAGGATGCCGGCATCTCCAGACTCAGCCCGCTGATGGTCGGCGAGGTTGCGCTGGTCCTGGTGCTGGTGATCGGAGCGTTATTGCTGGTGAGAAGCCTGCGGAATCTGGGTCAGTTCGATCTCGGCTTTCGGCCCGAGCGGGTGCTGACCATGAAGCTCGCCCTGCCGGAGACGCGCACCGCGGCGCAGTCGACGGCATTCTATCGGCAAGCCATCGAGAAGGCCCGCGCGATTCCCGGCGTGAGCCGTGCAGCCGTGATCAACCTTGTCCCCGTGCAGAGCAGCCACACGGGTTCCGTATTCACCATCGACGGGCGTGAACCCCCGCCGCCAGGGTACGAGCCGGGAGCGGAGATCCGCGCGATCAGCCCGGCGTACTTCCAGGCGATGGGGATTCCGCTGGTCGCCGGCCGCTCGTTTCGCCCGGATGAACTGCCCGATCGGTGGAAGGTTGCGCTCATCAATCGGTACGCCGCCGAACAGTACTTTCCGAGCGAGGACCCCATCGGAAGACGGATCGCCTACGGGACCGGCTCCGGGCGGGAGGGCTGGCGGACCATCGTGGGTGTTGTCGGGAACGTCAGAGAGGCGGGAGCACAGAGCCCCGTGCCAGCGGTGATCTACTCGCCACTGGGCCATCCGGTGTGGACCTCGACCACCATGAGTCTGGTGCTGCGAACGTCGGTGGAACCGGCGGCCGTCACCGGCATGGTGCGGCGCAGCATGCGTGAACTCGACCCGGACGCCGCCGTCTTTCTGGTCAGGACGATGGACCAGGTTGTCGCGGATTCGGCGGCAGACACGCGGCTGCTATCCCGCCTGCTCACCATCTTCAGCGCGGTGGCACTGGTGCTGGCGGCGGTGGGTGTGTATGGGGTCATGTCCCACCAGGTTTCCCGCAGCACGCAGGAGATGGGAGTGCGCATGGCCCTGGGCGCGGATCGCAGTAGCGTGCTCCGCCTGGTCTGCCGGCGCGGTCTGCAAAACGCGCTGGCCGGCATTCTTCTCGGTCTGGGGTGGGCCACCCTGACGAACGGCGCCATGCAACACTACGTCATCGGGATGAAAGCGATCGACGCCGGGACTTATTCCGCCGCAGCGCTGGGGACGGTGGCCGTGGCGCTTGCGGCAAGCTTCCTACCCGCCTGGAGAGCCTCGCGCGTGGACCCCGCGGTGGCGCTGCGCAACGAGTAACCCTGAACGAGTGACGACTTCAGTACGTCGGAACCGTGGGGCTACAATCTCGCTCGCCGAATCCAGCGCGGTAACGCGCTTTGGCAGATGGCCCAGCGGAATCAGGATCGAGCCGGGAATGAACCAGATCTGGTATTCGTGTGGCTCCCGGATAGCACGAGCAATTGGGTATCCCCAGCGGGACTGCAAACCCCTTGACGTATACTTCCAGACGCGGTATATTGATACCGTGTTAACAGGTATGTTGAAAGGAATCCAAGATGCCAGCAAAGCTTAAAAAGACATCTGTGCAGCTACCGCCTTCCGTCCTTAGAGTTGGACCTTGGCCTGGTCTCAGCCAGAGCGAGAGTATCAGGCTCTCGGTTGAGATCGCACACTATCTCTTTACATTGAACTCTAACGATATTTCGGGCATCGCGGTTGTGTACGCGCCGATTCTTCGTGATGCGCTTGAGGACCTCGGTTACCAAGACTTCCGTCTTGTCGCACGCTCACTTCCTGCGATCGTCGCGGGCTATGTCAGCGAAGGAAACACCGGATGGACG
Source organism: Bryobacteraceae bacterium (assembly GCA_049510065.1). Classification (GTDB taxonomy): domain Bacteria; phylum Acidobacteriota; class Terriglobia; order Bryobacterales; family Bryobacteraceae; genus CAWACP01. The sequence continues at coordinate 82,549 of JBEKZH010000010.1, read as the reverse complement.
CAGCAGGATGGAAGCGCTCTCGACCCAAAGAAGCTCATTGCAGAGCTGGGCGAGCTCGATGCTGTGGGGCGTATCGGAATTCTCCAATGCGTCGTCGCCGAGCGGAATCGCCGGGCCGAGAAGGGAGAAGAGCAAGCCGAGCCGAGGCCAACCCGCGTTAGGAAGAAGAGAATTGCTTGATGCAGCCTACCCGCTCGCTACCTGTGTGGCTCTAGAACAGAAGCGCGTCTACTCGAAGTATGATGGCTCTTACGCGACCCACTGATCGAAGACCGCCGCGACCCGAAACGTTGTTCCACTACACGTGTTCCGAATCGTGCTTCGAGATCATCAGAACCTCTAAACTGTGGGCCTCCAGTGCGTTTTGCACGAACGACGCGACCGAGATTGAGTACGGCGTACGTCTGGTACAAAACGTGGCCAAAGAGTACCTTAGTGATAACGAATTAGCCAGAATAAATCCTTATATCCGATCTTGGCTTGCCGAAATATGCGTGGCTTGTTTCTCAGCCCCACCCGCTGATCAGCTGTCGCAATGGCGAGCATATGCGAAGAACGGAGCCGGCTACGCGATCGGCTTGAGGACCACGCTCCTTGAACAAGCAGGGCGAAAGATGGCATTCGATCTCGTGCCGGTCATTTATAACAGAAAACAACAACGCTCTGAACTGCGAAAGCTCTTTGAGGACAATCGGCCAACGGACATGTCCAATTCAGCCCGGATCATGCTCAAAGCAGTGCGACGGGCACTGAGCTTCAAGAACGCAAGCTTCCGGGAAGAAAACGAATGGCGACTCGTTTCAGCGCGTCCCCTCGGACGGCCGCCGCCATTCCAGTACCGCGCCACAAGGTGGGGAGTCATGCCGTACGTTGAGATTCCATTTGATCGGGACTCCATCAACGAGGTGTGGTTAGGGCCTGCATTGGATCACAAGCTCACCGAGCGAACGCTAGAGATGTTCATCAGACATTGCGCCTCGAAGGTCCGCCCGCCCCGCCAGGAAGTCCGTGGGTGAACATAGCGATCCACCGCTCTAAGATCCCACTTCGTAGTCTCTAATTGCTCGTGTTAAGGAGGTCGCCGATAGTCCGCCCCTCCAGCGCGGCGCGTGCGCGAAGCGCGCGGCCTGCGCCTGCGCCGAGGTTCCTGACCACCTGTGGATCTCAGTACTTCGGAACGCTCGCGTCCACCTTGTCGCCAAAGGCCAGAATCCCGCCCTTCATATTCCGCACCTTGCGGAAGCCGGCCTAGCGCAGGAACTCCACCGCCTTCGCGCTGCGTCCGCCCATCTTGCAATGGGCCACAATCTCGCTGGACGCGTCCAGCTCGGCCACCCTCTTCGGCAAATCGCCCAGCGGGATCAGGATCGACCCCGGAATGCGGCAAATCTGGTACTCGTGCGGCTCGCGCACGTCCAGCAGCACGAACGCGTCCCGCCGGTCCAACTTCGCCTTCACCTCAACCGGGTCGATATCGCTGGTGTCCACCGCCCCACGTTAAGAGGGCGTTGAATCTCGATCGCATTTGCGCGGAGACTGCTACGCATTTGCTACGCCAGTCTTCATCTCGTGCCCGCAGAACGCAGTTTCAGCTTAGCAATCCCTGGCAAATCACATTGAGAGGGATAACGGACCGAGGTTTACACCGGTACGGCGGGTCCCCCGCCAGCCGCTCCAACAGGTCCGCCGCCTCAGCTGATGTCCTCACCAGAACAGCCGGAATCTTCACCGGAAGTTTGAAGTTCCCTCGGCATCGCCACTCCCTCTCATGCTGCCAACTGATCCATCCCTCCGCCGTTACCTCGAAACGCACCACCCGCCACAGCTCGTCAGCAGGAATGCGGAGATTCACCGTCTCTTCGTTCGAGAGATACAGAACCGGACGGCACCCGTGCTCGTAACCGCACTTCTTTGTAACAACGATGCCATATGGTTCGTACCGTGGCTTTTGCGGGTCGGAGTTCTCAGGTGTCAGCACGTACTTGAGCGCTTGAAAAGGAACGTCCATGAAACATGCGGCGGTATGCGGTCCCTTGATGAAACCTTTTGAGGTGTCGCTTCCCCAGATCTCACCGGCCTGGAGAATTTCAATCAGATTCTGCAGAGCAGAATAATCATCGTCGACTCTTGTATTCTTGGTCAGGTGAATCAGGTAAGGTGTGAGATCGGGCCGGGAATTGAAAGGAAGGTCATCGAACTGTGGGAGTCTCATTGTTGTCCAGCCTAACACCCGGGCCCACAACCCGGATGGTTCGATCTCAGGCGACGGCGCCGTGTAGTCGTCGCGCGGCCGTGGCCTTAAGTGCGACTCACGGCAAGCGCTGGCGCCACTTCTCCGGGTCGCGGGAAGTGTGAAATACGGCGTAGACTGTCGCCGTTGTTTCCGCGTACTCGAAGAAGACGGCATACGGAAATCGTCGTATCAGGGCACGGCGGTACGCCTCATGAACGACAGGATAGATCGCCGGCTGACGGCGAATCCGCTCCATACAGGCATCTACCGAATTGAGGAACTCTTCGCCCAGCCCGACCCGGCGGGTTTCGTACCAGACATAGGCTTCGGCAATATCGAGTTCAGCGTCCGGCGCAAGGACCAGCCTAACGTCCATACCGCGCGCGTACCCTTTGCTTTACTTCTTCCCAAGGCACTGCCGATGCGGGGTTTCTCTGAAGATTGGCTTTTCGGCGTGCCAGTTCCTGCTTCTGCCAGTCGTGAACCGGCACGGCGTCTGGCGCGGCGGCAAGATCGTCCCAAAGATCTTCGACCAGTTGGAGCTTCTCAGCCGGGCTCAGATCGAAAACGCTTCCCATGCCCAATCTTAATACTTCGGAACCGTCGGGTCCACCCTATCGCTCCACGCCAGTATCCCGCCCTTCATGTTGCGGACCTTCTTAAAGCCCGTCTGGCGCAGGAACTCCACCGCCTTAGCGCTGCGCCCGCCCATCTTGCAGTGAGCCACAATCTCGCTGGACGAATCCAACTCGGCCACCCTCTTCGGTAAATCGCCCAGCGGAATCAGGATCGACCCGGGGATGCGGCAGATCTGGTATTCGTGCGGCTCCCGCACGTCCAGCAGCACGAACGAATCGTGCCGGTCGAACTTCGCCTTCACGTCAACAGGGTCGATGTCGCTGGTACCCACTGGCGTCTCCGTCTTCACCACTCCACAGAACTGCTGATAGTCGATGAGCTTCGTCACCGTGGGATGATCGCCGCACACCGGGCACTCGGGATTGCGGCGCAGCTTCAGCTCGCGGAAGCGCATCCCCAGAGCATCGTACAACAGCAGGCGCCCCACCAGCGGCTCGCCGATCCCCAGAATCAGTTTCACCGCTTCGGTGGCCTGAATCAAGCCGATGGTGCCCGGCAGAATGCCCAGTACGCCACCTTCGGCGCAACTCGGCACCAGACCCGGCGGCGGCGGCTCGGGATACAGGCAGCGGTAGCACGGCCCGCCCTCGTACGCGAACACCGTGGCCTGTCCTTCGAAGCGGAAGATCGACCCATACACGTTCGGCTTGTGCAGCAACACGCACGCGTCGTTCACCAGATAGCGCGTGGGAAAGTTGTCGGTGCCGTCGATCACCAGGTCGTAATCCTTCAGGATGTCCAGCGCGTTCTCGCTGGTGAGCGCCACCTCGAACTTGTCGATCCGCACATTCGGGTTGATCTCACGCATGGAGTCGGCCGCGGAGTCCAGCTTCTTGCGCCCCACGTCGCTGGTGCCGTGGATCACCTGCCGCTGCAGGTTGGTGAAGTCCACCACGTCGAAATCGACGATGCCAATTCGCCCCACGCCCGCTGCCGCCAGATACAAACCGAGCGGCGCGCCCAGCCCGCCCGCGCCCACCAGCAGCACCTTCGCCTGCTTCAGTTTGAGCTGGCCCTCCACCCCGACCTCGGGAATGATCAGGTGGCGGCTGTAGCGCAGGATCTCGTCCTTGCTCAGCGCAGCCGCAGCCACCGGTTCGGCCACACCCGCGCTCCCGCCGGCGATACTCGGGACGATCGACACCGTGTCGCCGTCCTTCAGCGGCGTGGCGTCCTTCTCGAGATACCGAATATCCTCGTCGTTAACGTAGACATTCACGAAGCTGCGCAACCGGCCCTCGTCGGTGTACAGGTGCCGGCGCAGCTCCCCATACTTCGAGGTGAGCGCGCCAAGCACTTCGCCGACGGTCCCGCCGGTCAGCTCGATGGCGTTCTGTTTATCCGCGAACTGCCGCAGCGGCGTGGGAATCAGAATCCTGGGCATAAACGAGTTCTTCCTTTTCGGCCACGGTCTGGTCCACGTCGGGCAGAAAGCTGTTGGCGTGATGGAACCGCCCTTTCTGCACGGAAAGGACCACGAACGAATACCACGGGCACGAGTTCTTCAAGTCGGTTTGCGAGAAATACGCATCGCAATCCGGATGCGAGTGGAAAATGCCAATCAAATCGAGCCCTCGCGCGCGCGCCTGGCGGTCGGCTTCGAGCAAATCTTCCGGGTTCAGCTCGTAGCGGTCTTCCTGCGACCCCCGATACGAGTTGCGCATGGGCACGGCCAGCCGCACGGTCTTCCCGCCGTCGTCGCCGATCTCGCCGATCATCGCGCCGCAGCACTCGTCCGGATAGGTTTTTTCGGCGTGCGCCACCATGGCGCCCCACGCCTCCGCGTCAATCCTGATCATCCGATTCTAATCATTCCAGAACGGTTCGCTCAGATACTTGTCGGCATTGTCGCAAATCATGGTGACGATCACGGCCTCTTCGCCGCGCTCCACCACTCGCCGCGCCACCGCACGCGCCGCCACCAGGTTCGCGCCCGACGAAATCCCCACCAGGATGCCCTCTTCGCGCGCCATCCGCCGCACCATGGCGTAGGCGTCCTCGGTCTCCACCCAGACGTTGTCGTCGGCCAGTTCGGGATCGTAGATGGCCGGCACGATGGCCGTGGGCATGTGCTTCAGCCCCTCCAGCCCGTGGAAGCCCGAGGACGGCTGCGCGGAGATGCACTCCACGCCGGCGATGTCGCGCTTGAGACGCCGCGAAACGCCCATGAAAGTGCCGCTGGTGCCCATGGACGTCACGAAATGCGTGATGCGCCCGCCGGTCTGCTCGACGATCTCCGCACCGGTCGTCTCGAAGTGGGCTTTCCAGTTGGCCGGGTTGCCGTACTGGTCCGGGTAGAAATAGATGTCCGGGTCGGCTTCGTAGATCGCGCGGCATTTGCGGATCGCCCCGTCGGAGCCCTCGGCCGGATCGGTGAGAATCATCTCCGCGCCGTAGGCCCGCAGCATGCGCTTGCGCTCTTCCGACGCGTTCGCCGGCAGGCACAATCGAACCCTGTACCCGCGCGCCGCCGCGATCATGGCATAGGCAATGCCGGTGTTCCCGCTGGTGGCGTCCAGGATGATGCGGTCCGGCCGCAGCCGCCCGCTGCGCTCGCCATCCAGGATCATGTTGAGCGCGGCGCGGTCCTTCACGGATCCGCCCGGGTTGAAGTACTCAGCCTTGCCGTAGAGCTCGACGCCCGGCAGGTCCGCGGCAATGCGATCCAGCCGCAACAAGGGCGTGCCGCCAATCTGCGCCAGCAGCGAAGTTGCGCGCGGGGTGATCGGCGACAGTACCGGGGCAAGTGACATAAAGACCTTACGTTCTATATTTTAGGCAAAACTACTCAATGCCTGTCAACAAAGGGGTGATCCGCAGGTCTCCTACTGGGTTGGATGCAGCCAGGGCCACGTGGGGTTCACGTGACAGGCCGTTCGGCTAATTCGGGGACGGGGCCGAATTTCCGCACCATAAAGGCTCTGAAACCAGCCGGCTGGTCACTGCGGAAACTTCGTGCCCCGTCCCCGAATTAGCCGACCACCATCCCCTACTGCATACCCCGGTCGCACTCGGCAATGTCGTCCCGCGCCTGCTGCAACCGCCGGGCGGATTCGGGAGTCTCCGGCGTCCAGTTCCTCCACCGGGCCAGGTTCTTCTGAAAGGTGAGTCGAGCCCACCCGTAATGGCGATTGGACAGCAGCATCCGCCCATAGAGCCGATCCAGATCGGAAACGGCGACGGTGGCGGCGAGCGTGGGCCGCGAAACGGAGAGGAGGCGTTTCTCCAGCGGCAGTCCTTTCATGATGGCCGCGGCTGCTTTGTCCGAGTTGCCGCTGGCGAGCAAGCGCTCCGCATCGCGGTCCAGTGCGGCCAGTTGTTGAACGGTCTCGCCGTACCAGGCCTCCCGTGTCGGATCGGTCTTAGGCGGCGCGGGCGGAGGCACGCAACCGGCGAGAAACACGACAGCGGCAAAGGCGAACAGGCGCACTGATCATCAGGATACGCGTTCCCGTGATAAGATCCTCACCAGCCATGGACCGCCGCACTTTCCTGATCGCCGGGACCGCCCTCGCCGCCGCCCCGGCGCCAACCCCCACCGCCGCCCAGATCATCGACCGCATCCGCAAAAACGTAGGCGTCCCCTGGCGCGCCCAAACCGTGGACAACGTCATCGCGGGCAACCCGGACACCCCCGTCCGCGGCATCGCCACCACCATGATGGCCACCCTCGACGTTCTCCAGCGCGCAGCCACCGCCGGCCACAACCTGGTGATCACCCACGAGCCCACCTTCTACCTGCACCAGGACGAAACCGCCACCCTCGCCAACAACCCCGTCTACAAATTCAAGCTCGACTTCATCCGCCAGCACGACATGGTCATCTTCCGCTTCCACGACCACTGGCACGCCCACCACCCCGACGGCATCGCCCTGGGGATGTCGCGCGACCTCGGCTGGGAGCGCAACGTCGTCGACCCCGCCGACCCGCGCGAGTTCACCTTCCCCGCCACGCCCCTCGTCCGCTTCGCCCAACAAATCGCCGAGCGCCTGCACATCCGCACCATGCGCGTAGTGGGCGACCCCGCGCTGCCCGTCCACCGCGTCGCCACAAGCTGGGGCTACCTGAGCCGCGACCCCGGCATCCAACTGCTCGCCCGCCCCGACGTCGACGTCGCCATCTGCGGCGAAACGCGCGAGTGGGAAGTGGTGGAGTACGCGCAGGACGCCATCGCGGCGGGCCAGAAGAAGGCGCTCATCGTGATGGGCCACGTGGTGTCGGAGCAATCGGGCATGCGGTACTGCGCGGAATGGCTGAAGTCGTTCGTCACCGAGGTGCCCGTCCAGTTCATCCCCGCGCCCGAGCCGTTCTGGCTTCCATCTCTTCCGCCAGATCCAGCAGCCTCCTGACCGTGTTCCAGTTCCGGCTCGTCCCCGCGGTCGGCAGCCGGACCTTCGTCTGCCCGAAGCCCTCGGGAAAGTAGTTGTACAGGACGTCGCCCGCCAGAAACGTGACCGCAAGTTTGGCCGGATCCAGACCATCCCGTGAGGTGAACGGACACTGCGCAATCACGTCCCGCAGCTCCGCCGTAGTGCGCAGGAAGACGGACGAGTGAAACCCAAACGTCTCCTCGATCCCCTTCTCAATGCGCTTCGTGAGAGCGCCCAGGTCCCGCGCGCTGGTGCGGAAAACGACGTTGCCGCTCTGCAGGCAGGTTTGTACATCACGCAGTCCGAGGGACTCGTAGAGCGCCCGCAGCGCCTCCATCCCGACCTTGTGGTGGCCGCCGATATTGACGCCGCGCAGCAGAGAGACGATCACCGCCATCTCTGATAGCATAGCGAGCGATGAGACTCGCCGCTTTCATACTGTTCCCCCTCCTCGCCCTCGCCTCGGGCCTCCCGCGCGACTACAAAGGCAAGCCGTATCAAAGGCCGCAGGCAATCCCTGGCATCGTCCAGGCCGCGCTCTACGATCTCGGTGGCGAAGGCGTCGCCTATCACGATACCGACGCCATCAACCACGGCAGCGGCGAACTGAACCGCACCCCCGGCCACTGCGAACCGGGCACGCCCGAATCCATCTGCTATTTCCGCGAAAAGGAAGGCGTGGACATCTCTTACACGAAGAGTTTCGCCGATTTCAGCCACCCCAACCTGTTCGATCCGCCGAAGCGCCAGCTCTATATCGGCTGGGAAGCGGACGGCGAATGGACCAACTACACGGTCAAGGTGAAAAAGGCCGGGACATACCGGATCAACACCCTGTACAGCAAGGCCGCCAACACAGTGCAGTTTTCACTGGACAACCAGCCCGCCGCCTCCTGCAAGCTCCCCATCGACACCGGCGACTGGCACACATGGAACAAAGCCATGAATTGCGGCGAAATCACAATCCCGAAGTCCGGCCTGCACCTGTTGACGCTGCACTACAACGCCAACAACAACCTCGCATATTTCGAGTTCGAACCCGTAAAATGAAGTTCGGAATCGGCGTTCATCTGTGTTCATCCGTGGCCAATTACTAACGAGGCTGCGCCTCAGACCGACGAGATGTATTCCCCTTACGCCTGAGCATCGCGCATAATCCGAGAGATGGCTCCGGTCGACAGTGGAGAACTGCAGGCAGCTCTCGCCGATAATTTAGGCCGCCGAAGCGGCAGTCGATCCCGAAGGATCGGAGTCATACCGGAGCCGAAAATGAGTGTAACACGAAGCGTTGCTGAAGTGCTATCTGAGCACGTCACCCTGGAGGTCGAAGGAATCGAGATCATCGGCGAGAAAGCAAAAGCGACGGATATGATCTCGGGGCCCGTCGCCGGTCCTCGGTTACCGGCAAAAGAATTGTACGCCGGCGATCCCACCGGTGCAGTGAATCTGGACTTTGCGCTGCCGGATCCGCGTTAATCCGCGTTCACCGGCGGCCGTTTGCAGCTCCGGCGGCGAGCGAAAAGCCCGGCGCCCAGCAGCGCGACGCCGGCCAGGAGCAACTGCGCCGAGGCTGGTTCGGGAACCGAACTCTTTGCTTCAAACTCCGGGATGGCGTAGTTAGCCCCGCTTCCGCTGCTGAAGAACTTCACGGACGTGAACGGCTTCGTGGACGTCAGCCCCGCGAACGCGAAGGTCTTCGTATCATAGCTGGACCCTCCGACGGAAAAGGAGTCCCCGTTCGAATTCGTGATGCCGTAGCTGGCGGATTGGCTGATATCCATGTCGAAGAAGATGCCGAACGCGGTCACTGGGGCGGAGAAGCCAATCGTGGCGCCCTCGCCACTCAGGAAGTAGGCGTACTGCGGGCCCGAGACGGTGTGATTCGCGCCAAGGTCGAGGCCGCTGATGGACTGGAACTGATTCGTAATTTCGAGATTTGTTGCGCCGTTGGTCAGGACAAACCCGGAATACGCGACCCCATCCACCGTGGAACCCGAGCCTATGAGTTGGCTGTCCGTCAAAGTCCCATAGTTCTCCAACAGATTGATGTTGGTTGCTGCCTCGAAAGCCGCCGAGCTCGAATACGTGACGATGGTGGCGGACGCAAGCGGCGCGAACAGGGCAACGGCGCCGAGTGAAACCAGCAACTTGCAGATCGATTTGGAGAGGTGTCCCATAAGAGCCCCATCGTAATTCCTGGGCCGCAGCGAAAGCATCACACTTTAGTACCAGGCGGGGTCAATCCGGTTGGGAGTACTGGTGGGGCATGCTGGTCCCCGCCATCCACGCGGCGTGGAAGAAATCCTGGGCACCCCTGCGCGACGTTGCGAGCGACGGGCGTCCGCCGGTACGTCACCGGTCCCACGCCGTTACGGGTCACAAGCGGTCTCTTCGCCGTGAGGGTTAATCAAGCGGCTCGCGAGCGCTCCTCAAATCGGGAAGACACGTTGCAGTCGGTGCCGGAGGCTTGAAACGAAACCGGGCCTTCCTGTTCCTGGCCTCGACCTGGCACCGTGCTGGTTGGCGCAGGGCAACGTCGACCGGGTCGGCGTCCGCTCAGCGCCCGGATGCCATATTAACGTACTGATTCGTTAAGTCTGCGCGGTCCTGGAAGAACTTCATCGCCTGCGGTATCGCCCGAATCACTCCCCCATACGCGCTCCCGAAAACCGGCAGGAAGTCCACCACGAACCCCGCCACCTCGGCAACCAGTTGCGCCTGGCCGTTGGTCGACGACTTCACGGCGATATAGGAATCCATCAGGCTCTTCACCTTCGCGCCGTAGCTCCACCATTTCACCACGGACACGTTGAAGGCGGTCGCGTTCTTGTCTGGGAATCCTATGCAGGCCCACATCTTGTATCCCACTTTGTCGATCACCTTCTGCCCCATGTCCAGGTTCGTGCCCAGGCCGTCCCAGGCCTGTTTACCCTTCCAGACTTTCATGTTCGCCTGCCAGCGGTTAAACTCCCCCTGGCACGTGGCAATCTCGGTGCCTCTGGCAATCATCTGATCCTGAAAGGCAAACACCCCGGGCGGCGCTAAGAAGACGTTGTTCCCGGCGGTGTCGTCGCACTTCAGGACGCCGCCGTGTTCCGACAGGTCGTGGAAGACGTCATACAGGCTCTGCCCCGCGCCGCCCATCCGGATGTCAGTGAACGGCACCTTGAGGTTGATCATCGACTTCTCGCTGGCCGCATCTCTCAGGTCGGCACGAATCTTGCCCTGCAGATCGCTCAGCGCCTTGTAAGTTTTTGTCCCGGAGGCGTGGATCGTCGCCTGGTCCAGAGCATGGTAGGCGCGGTAGTAGTCCATGAATACATTGTTCATCCCGGCCACCGTCCTGCCAATGGTGGTCTGCTTCCGGAACACGTATGGAATCTGATCCGGCGTGACTTTCGCCGGGCCGTCGCCACCGTAGTAGTCTGTCCCCATTTCTCCTCCTCGCCGATTCAGGCGTCTCCCACGAGTGAGTTGGCAAGACGCTGGTATCGCTGATGATAGTCTGTTTCGGTCGAACTGGCAATCGTTTTGTGCCGGGTTTGTGCCGGGTATGCCGTTAGAGCGGAGACGGGCCCGGTCGAGTAGCCTGAAAGGATGGGCAGGATTCGTGTCCTCTCGGATGCGGTAGCAAACAAGATCGCGGCGGGCGAAGTGGTGGAGCGGCCGGCCTCCGTTGTCAAAGAGCTGCTGGAGAACTCACTCGACGCGGGCGCCACCGAACTGCGCATCGACGTCGAAGCCGGCGGGCGGCAACTCATCCGCGTCACCGACAACGGCAGCGGCATGCTGCGGGACGACGCCCTGCTGGCCTTCGAACGCCACGCCACCAGCAAACTCAGCGACGTGAAGGATCTGCTGGCCATCGCCACGCTCGGCTTCCGCGGCGAGGCGCTACCCTCCATCGCCTCGGTTTCGCGGCTCGTGCTGGAGACCCGCTCCGCCGACGAACACGCCGGCACGCGCGTGGAGATCGCCGGCGGCAAGCTGCTCAAGTGCGACGAATTCACCACGCCGCGCGGCGCCGCGATCACCGTGCGCGATCTGTTCTTCAACGTCCCCGCGCGCAAGAAATTCCTGCGCTCCGAACAAACCGAGCTGGCGCACATCGCCTCGCTGGTCACCCACTACAGCCTGGCGCATCCGGACAAGGCCTTCGAGCTGCGCAACGGCGCCAACTCGCTGTTGGACGTCACCCCGGTGGAAACGCTGCGCGAGCGCGTCTACCAGGTGTTCGGCGGCAAGGTGCTGGACGACCTGATCGACCTCGGCGCGGTGGAGCGCGAACTCGACATCATGGAAGGCGACGAGCCGGCTTCGCGCGTCTTCCTGGTGCGCGGCTTCGTTTCCGGGCCACAGGTGCAGAAGCTGAATCGCAACTCCATCTTCCTGTTCGTGAACGGCCGGCTGATTCGCGACAAGCTGCTGCTGCACGCGCTCTCCTCGGCGTATCACAACCTGATGCCCCCGGCCTGCTACCCGTTCGCGCTGCTCTTCCTCGACTGCGATTGCGAAGAGGTGGACGTGAACGTGCACCCGTCGAAGACCGAGGTGCGTTTCCGTCACGGCACCTTCGTGCACGATTTCGTGCGCGACTCCATTCGCGACCGGCTCGTCGCCACGCGCCCCGCCGCCACGCTCTCGCCAGCATGGACCGCGCCGCAGCACGGGGCCGATCTGCCCTTCTCCGATTTCACCCAGCGTATCGAAAACCAGCAGTTCGAGCCCGTGCCCGACGCGCTGGCGCCAATGGAACGCGTCGAGGACCTGCCCGTGTTCACGCTGGGGCAGCGCTTCGACTTTCAGGACGACGCCCCCTCCGCCCACCTGCCCGTGCCCGAAACCCACGCGGGCCTGCCCGCCGGCGTCGAATACACCGAGGTCCCGCAAAGCCTGGCCACGCTGCCCGAGCTTCGCCCGCTCGGCCAGATCCACGACAGCTTCATCGTGGCCGCCGGCCGCGACGGCCTCTGGATCATAGACCAGCATGTGGCGCACGAACGCATCCTCTTCGAGAAGGTGCTGCGAGAGCAGGCTCACGGCCGCGTGGAGAAGCAGCAACTGTTGATGCCCATCCTGATTGAGCTGACCGCGTCGCAGCAGATTGAGTACGCGCGCATCGCCGACGAGCTGGCCCGCACGGGATTCGAATCCGAGCCGTTCGGCACGCGCACCATCGCGGTGAAAGCGGCGCCGGCGGACGTGGGCCCGGGCGATGTGGAGAAGATCATCCAGGAGATTCTGGAGATCGCCGAGACGGAGTTGCGCAAAGCGTCGGTCAGCGATTTGCGGCGCGGCATGGCGGCGTCCATCGCCTGCCGGGCGGCCATCAAGGTGAACATGAGGCTCGATCAGACCAAGATGCAGTGGCTGCTGAAGGCGCTGTCCGAGACCGAATGCCCGATGAGCTGCCCACACGGCCGGCCTATCGCGCTACGCTATTCTACGCGCGAGATTCTCCGCAGCTTCCACAGAATCTGAGACAGCGCCGATGAAAACACTGCTCCTCGGGGCCGCAATCGTGGGTGCCCTCGGCTTCGCCGAGGATGACGGCGCCACGTCGCTGGAGCCGGAGCCTCGGGCGAAATACGAAGCCTACATCCGCGCCACCGAGGCCCGCATCCAGCACGAAGTGCGATCGGCAACGTATCTTTGGTCGGCGCGGTCACCAGCGCGCTGGCAGCTTGTGCGCAGCGGCCAGGTGGTTGTGGAACCCTGGAATGAAACGGGCGATTCCGACATCGGCGACGCCATCATCCACGACTGGATCGGCTCCGTTTTCATCCCGGGCGTGAAACTCGACCGCGTGGTTTCGTTCCTCCAGGACTACAACAGCCACAAGCACTACTATCATCCCGAGGTCGTCGATTCCCGTCTGGTCGGTCATGATGGCAACGACTGGGAACTCCGCTACCGCCTGGTGAAGCACAAGATCGTAACGGTTGTTCTGGACGTCAACCAGACGGTCAATTTCTATCCCCTGAGCCAGACGCGCGTGCACACGCGTTCCGTCGCCACACGGATCGCGGAGATACGAAATGCCGGCACGCCCTCGGAGCACGAGGCGAAGCCGGGCAAGGACCACGGCTTCCTGTGGCGCTTGAACACCTACTGGCGTCTGGAAGAGAAGGACGGAGGCGTCTACGTGGAGTGCCAGACCATCTCGCTGACGCGATCGCCGCCCTTCGGGCTTGGCTGGCTGATCAACCCCATCATCCGCACCTTCCCGCCCGAGTCGCTCGCCCGCCTGCTGGCCGCCACCCGCGATGCCGTGCGCAGCCGTGGCTGAATCCCCCTCAGATTCTGCAACTCCACCCCAGGCCGCAGCGTAATATCGGACAGATGGCCAGCATGACAATCGAGTTCGTAGGGGCGTTGCTGGACCGCTCGGTTCAGGGCGACACCTCGGCCTTCGCCGGCATCGTCCGGGCGAACCAGTCCATGGTGTACAGCGTGGCCTGGTCGTTTCTGCGGGACGCCGCGCTGGCCGAAGAACTGGCCCAGGACGTTTTTCTGGAACTGTATCGGAACCTGCGGCAGATCGAATCCGGCGCGCACCTGGTCTCGTGGTTGCGCCGGGTGACGGTGAACCGCTGTATCGATCGCGTGCGCAAGCGGAAGCGCGAGGCGCTGACATCGCTGGAAGATGCTCCGGAACCGTCGACGCCGGCGTCTCGCGCCGATCCGATGGCCTCGGACCGTTTGCGCCGCCTGATCGCCTCGCTGCCCGAAACGCAGCGGGCCATCGTGATCCTGCGGTATCAGGAAGACCTGGACCCCACCGAGATCGCGGCGGTTCTGGAGATGCCGGTGAATACGGTGAAGAGCAAACTGCACCGCGTGCTGGCGTTATTGCGCGGGAAGTTGGAACGAGAATCATGAACGACTTTGAAGATCGGCTTCGAGGAGCATTGCAGCGAACGGATCCGCCGGCTGGGTTCGCGGAACGGGTAATGGCGCGGGTACCTCCGCGGCGCGCGCCTGTGTGGACGCGGTGGCGCTCGGTGGTGGCGATTGCGGCCGTGCTGCTGGTGATGTTCTCCGCGGCGCTGTTCGAATACCACCGCCAGGTGGAACGCGCGCGGCGGGCGGAGGCGGCCAACCGCCAACTGATCTACGCGCTGCAGCTCATGGCCAAGAAGATCGAGCGGGTGCAGCACCGGGTTCAAAACTCGTCGGCCGTGATGAAGGTCGACCGGGATGAGGTGAAAGGAGAATTATGAAAACGACATGGGTGGGGGTAATCATATGCGCCGCCGTAACGGGGGCGGCGTGGGGCCAGGCGCTCGATTTGTCCAGCCTGGACAAACTCGGCGACAAGGCGAAGGAGTCCAACATCGTCACGCTCGATCAGGGCATGCTGAAGTTGGCAGCGGGATTCCTGAACGATCACGACAAGGACCAGCAGGCCGCGAAGGCGCTGATCGGCGGGTTGAAAGCCGTATACGTGCGCAACTTCGAGTTCTCGTCAAAGGACCAGTACTCGATGGCCGACATCGAGCCGATCCGCAAGCAGATCCACGCGCTCGGCTGGTCGAAGATCGTCGAGTCCAAAGAGAAGAACGACGACGGGTCGCTCCGCGAGATCGACGAGGTCTACATCAACACCGGCGCGGGCGGCGGTCTGGCCGTCATCGCCGCCGAACCGAAAGAACTGAGCATCGTGTACATCGACGGCGTCCTCAAGCTGGAGGATCTGCAGAAGCTGCACGGCCGCCTTGGGCTCCCGGACATCGACATCCAGAACGACGGCAAGGATCACCCCGAGAAAGACAAGAAGTAATCACACCAGCCGCTCGCACTCGGCATTGAACTCGCAGCCGAGCAGAGCAATCACCGCCAGCAGATACATCCACACCAGCAGCACAATGCCCGCGGCGACGCTTCCGTACAGTACGTTGTAGTTGGCCAGATGGCCGACGTACCAGCCGAAGCCTGCCGTCGCGGGCAGCCATAGCACCGTGGCCAGGAACGCGCCCGGCCACACGTCGCGCAGCCTCTTCGCGGGACGGTTCGGCCCGAAGTGGTAGAGCAGCCCGGTAACCAGCACCGTCGCGCCCAGCGCAATGGAATAGCGGAAAGTGCGGCCCACCACAACCACCCACCACTGGAATTGCTCGCCCTGCGGCACCAGATGCAGCCACTCGATGATGGCGCGCTCCGAGCGGGAGCCGAACAGCATGAGGCTGGAGGCGCCCAGCGCCGGAAGGGCCGCGGCGAAGACCAACAACACCGCCACGGCGCGTTGCTTCAGAAACGGTCGCCCTCCCGGCAATTTGTAGACCGCCTGGAACCCTTCCATCAGGCTCATGATGGCGCCGGTGGCGGCCCAGACGGAAAGCAGGGTTCCCGCGATGAGCAGCCAGACCGGACGCTGGCCGCGCTCGCTGAAGACGAAGTGCACAACGGGCTGCGAGCCAGGCGGCGCCAGTTCCCCCAGAAATCGCGAGATGTAGCGCGCCACCGATTCGGCCTGCACCTGCGCCAGGATCGCGGTGAGCGAAGCCATGGCCGGGAAGAACGCGAGCAGCGCGGAGTAGGCCGCGCCCTTGGCAATGCCGAAGCAGCCGTCGTCAAACGCGGCGACGAACGTGCGCTTCAGCAGGTTGAGGAAGCGCACCCAGTGCCCCGCCGGAACCACGACGACCTCGGGAGAGAGTGAGCCCATTGGTGAACAGACTATCGTAAACCGGGGTCAGCCGGTGAGCCTCGACTCCAGCTCCGCCCAGCGCTCGTACAACTGATCGACGCGGAGCTGGGCCGCCTGCAGCGCTTCGTAGCGCGATGTTACGACGCCGGCGTCGGCGCTCCCCTCCAGGTTCTGCATTTCTTCATGCGCGCGCCGCAGCCCTTCTTCGGCTTCGAGGATGCGCGCCTCCATCTGTTCCCACTCGCGGCTCTCGTGATACGACAGCTTCTTCTTCGGTGCGGATTTCGCGGCGGCGGGTGGCGCTGGCTCGCGCTCGCGGCGGCGGACGCCGGCCATCTCCTGTTCCCACTGCGCGCACTCGGCATAGAGGGCGGCGCCGCCCGCGCCATCCAGCCCCACGATGGTGGTGGAGACGCGGTCCAGCAGATAGCGGTCGTGCGTCACCAACGCGATGGCGCCGGGAAAATCGAGCAGGCTGTCCTCCAGCACCTCCAGCGTGGGGATGTCCAGGTTGTTGGTGGGCTCGTCGAGCAGCAGCACGTCGGCGGGCTCCAGCATCATGCGCGCAATCAGCACCCGCGCCTGCTCACCGCCGGAGAGCCTGCCCACGGGCAGTTCGAGCTGCTCGTTGCGGAACAGGAAGCGGGCGGCCCAGCCGGCGACGTGGATGGTGCGGCCGCGATACATCACCGAGTCGCCTTCGGGCGCGAGCGCGCGGCGGAGCGTGGCCGCGGGGTCCAGCTTTTCGCGGGCCTGGTCGTAGTAGACGATGCGGACGTTTTCGGCGCGGGCCACCTCGCCGGCATCCGGCTCGCGCTCGCCCGTCAGCAGTTGCAGCAGCGTGGTCTTGCCGCTGCCGTTGGCTCCCAGCAGACCCAGCCGCGCGCCCGGCGAAAGGACGAACGACAAATCGCGAAACAGCGTTCTGCCGCCGAGCGCCTTGGTGACGTGACGCGCCTCGATGAGCCGCTTCGTGCGCCGGTCGGTGCCGGTGAAATCGATCCGTGCGGTCCGGGTGGACGTGCGCGCGTTCAGGTCGCCCAGCTCGCCGATGAGCCGCCCGGCCTCGTCGATACGGGCCTTGGATTTCGACGTGCGCGCCTTCGCCCCGCGGCGCAGCCACTCGATCTCGCGGCGGACCTTGTTCTCCAGCATCTCCTGGCGGCGCGTCTGCGCTTCCAGGAACTCCTCCTTCTTCACCAGGAACTCGCTGTAGTTGCCGGCCGCGCGGAACAGGCCGTCGGGGTAGACGCGGTCGAGCTCCATCATCACCGTGGCCGTGCTCTCCAGGAAGTAACGGTCGTGGCTGATGGTGAGCGAGGCGAACTCCGCCGACCGAAGCATCTTCTCCAGCCAGAGGATGCCTTCGAGGTCGAGATGGTTGGTGGGCTCGTCGAGCAGCAGCAGGCCGGGTTGCTTCACCAGCTCGAGCGCGATGGCCAGCCGCTTCTTCCAGCCCCCGGAGAGCGTGCCGGCGCGCACGTCGGCGCTGGCGAACCCGGCGCGGCCCAGGGTCTGGCTGATGCGCGCGGCCAGCTCGGTTTCGTCGAGATGGTCGGCCAGCGGGACGGCGCGGATGAGGTCGCCGATGGTGGCCTCGGGCGGGAACGCGGACTCCTGCTCGACGTAGCCGATGCGCAGCAGCTTGCGCGGCGCCACCACGCCGGAATCGGGCGGGATGATGCCGGCGAGGATCTGCAGCAGCGTGGATTTGCCGGAGCCGTTGGGACCCACCAGGCCGATGCGGTCGCCCTCGAAGATGCCGAAGCAGAGGTTGTCGAACAGCGCGCGCGAGTCCCACGCTTTGGCGATGCTCTGGCAGCCGAGGAGGAGAGACATGAACTCCCTCGATGATAGCGATCTGGGGTGAACGGGCACGTGGAATTGGCTTCGTTTGGTAATGAGAGTGTAAATGCCACCTCCGGGGCGACCCGGGAATTGGGTTCGTTTCGTCACAGAGGATCACCGGCGGCCTGGGCCTTCCGTTTGCGGGTTGACGGAGGTCGCGGCGCAGTAGTGGACATGGCGCCTTGACGGTAGCACGGGGCGGGCGCGGTATCCGGGGGCGATGTGTGGAACTGCTGTGTAATGTGGCGTTTGGGCTGGCGCGGGTTGTTGCGAACGCCGCCGCGGAGGAGATAGGTTGGCGGACGGGGAGCGGCGCGGCTCGGGTATCGCTCCCCCTCGAGCACGCAGCTATAGGAGAGACCGCGCCCGCAAGATTTGACGGGAGTGGCCGGCTGTCGCTACGCTGAAGAGGTGCGGGCGCTGTTCGGGTGCCCGTCTTTTCGCGATTTCCCAGCCGTCCCCATCGTCTAGCCCGGCCTAGGACACCGCCCTTTCACGGCGATAACGCGGGTTCGAATCCCGCTGGGGACGCCACTCAATTCAAATCCGGTGGCGCTATGGTGACGCAATGAGCCTGACCGAGGCCCCCCGGCACGGCATCGGCCGCTCACGTCCCCGATTTCGTGGCACCTTTTGGAATCGAGAAACAGCGGCAAGACGTGGAAAACGACCGCTTCGACCTTTGCGGCCTGTGGAAAAGTTGCCTTGCCCCATTGACTACGAGCGTTTCCCGCAATAACATCATGAGTAGCAGTAGAATCACATGTAGCGAATATAGCACTTGTAGCGTCTACGTGACAGGAGGATGGAGAAAGAAGATGCGAGCAGCAGCAACCGAAGAGCACGCGGGCCGGTTGCAGGGGGTCCGAGTCCCAATACCCGACACTGATCGAAAAGAGATCGAACAGCTTTACGAGGCCATCCGCAAGGGCAAGGCCAGGCTCGTCAGCCCGGATGGGCAAGCTCGCTTACTTCCCGATTCACTCTACTCGTTTCTTGTTGAGCTGATCGGACTGCTCAACGCAGGGAAGTCCGTGTACATCGTCCAGAATCAAGCTAAACTTACGACGATTGAGGCTGCGGCTGTGTTAGGGGTGTCGCGGCAGTTCCTTGTGAATCTTCTGAAGAAAGAAGAGGTTCCCTACCACATGGTGGGAACCCATAGGCGCATCTATGCTCAGGATCTTCTGAGGTACAAAGCAAAGCGCGACGAACATCGCCACGCCGTCCTTAGAAAACTAGCCCAAAGGGAAGCAGCGGAGGGATTATACGACAGAATCCCCGCTGTGTTGGATGAGGATTAACCAATACGTAGCAGTATTGGACACATGCGTGCTGGCCCCCATGCCTGTAGCGGACACGCTTCTCCGCCTGGCATGCGAGCCAGCATTCTACACTCCCCGCTGGTCTGCTGAGATCTCGAAGAGCTTAAGGCAGTGCTCCGGAAATTCGGATATGCCGAGAACCAGATCGCGCATCGCATAGAACAAATGCAGAGCGCATTCCCAGACGCGCTTGTGGAAGGCTACCAGCACCTTCTGAGTTCCATGAAAAACAATCCCGGGGATCGCCACGTGTTGGCGGCAGCCGTTAGATGTGGGGCGAACTGTATAGTAAGCAATAACAAAAAGCACTTCCCGGGCGAACTTTTGGCCGAATTCGATCTGGAGTGCCTCACGGCTGACGAATTCATGCAGCATCAGTATCATTTGAATCCAGATTTATTCATTAACATTCTGGAGCAGCAGGCCGCCGATATCGGCTGGACGGTAGCGCGGCTGATTGCAAAGCACGAGCCATGCCTGGCAAAACTGATCGTCATCAGGGACTGACCGTTGCTTTCGGTGCATGGCAGCGTGTGGTAGAAGTCACTGCGCGGCCACTTTTGCACAGGCTGCTGGCTCTACTCCGGAATGCGCGCGGCGAACGCCCGGGCCAGGGCCAGCGCGTCCTGCCCATCGGGCACATTCGCATAACCGGCCACGCGGCGCCCCTGGCGAAACATGCAGATGTTGCCGAGATACTCGTCCTTCACCCGAAAGGCCTCGTCTGCCACCGCGGCCGGCGCGGCTCCTTCGAATCGCGCCCTCAGTTGACTGAGCGTGGCCCTGGCCGCCTCCGCCGACGCTTCGGTCACCACAAACGCCTTCGCATCGCCGTACTGGCCGACGTAGCCGCGTTTCAGGAGGCGAATGCCGAGGACACTCTCCGGGGCCAGGCGCGCCGTTCCGCCAGTCAGTCCCTCCTGCGGGAACCAGGCGAGCGGCTCGGGCCGGGAGGTGCTGCCGCCGATGCGCGCCTCGACGGTTTTCGCCATCTCCCGCAGTTCGGCGGTGTGATCGCGATCGCTCTCGGCGGCCAGTTCGACGTAGTACTTGTCCTTCGTGAAAATGGCCTTGCGCGGAACGGTCTGGGCGCCCGTGCCGATCGGCTCGATGGGTTTCTGCACGTCGCGATTCGCCAGGAACATGCCCCAGGCCGATTCGGCATCGGCAAACTCGGAGATGTCGAAAACCAGCGTGTCGCCGGCCTTCGTACAGGTGACCCCGCGCATGCGCACGAAGCCGTAGACCAGGTACCCTTCCGAGTTCCCGTCCATGTACTCGAACAGATTGTCGCCCTCAAACAGGCGAGTGGCTCCGCGCTGCTGCCAGCCCGCGAACAGGCCGCACCCGGGAGTCTGGCCGGCCACGGACATCACCGCGGCCAGCAGTGCCACCAGCGGTCCGAACCGCGATCTCAACAGAAGCATTCCTGCGCCCGGCTGAGCCGTTCCACCACGCGAACTCCACGGGGGCAGTTCACCGTACATTCGCGACAGTCGGCACAACGCACGGATTGCAGGTGCGCGGGAAGCTGGCGAAAGTTCTCCCGGCCCAGCCCGAACTCGCCGTAGTTGGCCGAGTACATGTAGAAGCGCAATACGTCGGCCACCGGCAGCCCGCGCGCGCACGTGCCGTCGCACTGGCCGCACATGTTGCAGTAGTGCGGGCGCAGCAGCTCCAGGCGGGATTCCAGGGTCTTCTCGTCGGTGACGCCGAAGGGCGCCGCCATGGCCCGGAGGTTCTCGTCAAGCTGCTCCATGTCGGTGATGCTGGGGATGCTGGTGTGGACGCGGGTGTTGCGCAGCACCCATTTCAGCGCGGCCAGCGTGGCGCCCTCGCGGTGCAGAATTCCCCTGATCCGGTCGCCGTCGGGATTGACCCGCAACATTCGATCGCCACCGGCCATCACCTTCATGGCCACCACGCCGAGGCCCGCGTCAGCCGCCAGCCTGATGGAATCGGCGACGGCCGGATTCAAGGCGAAATTGTACGTGGTCAGCAGCA
This sequence comes from Bryobacteraceae bacterium, assembly GCA_049510065.1. Lineage (GTDB taxonomy): Bacteria > Acidobacteriota > Terriglobia > Bryobacterales > Bryobacteraceae > CAWACP01. The sequence goes on along the minus strand of JBEKZH010000010.1, from coordinate 61,479 downwards.
CGTCGAAGTGATCCCTGCGCGCCACGATCGCGGGCACCAGCTCCTTCTGGCCACCGTGCGTGCTCACGCCGGCGAAGCGGATCTTGCCGGCTTTCTTCGCCATCTGCTGCGCTTCGATAAGCTCGTCCTTGAGATCCTCCGGCTTGGCCTTGCCGTGCAGATACCAGATGTCCACGTGATCGGTGCCAATCTCGCGAAGGCTGGTATCGAGCTCGGCCAGAGCCTGTTCCTTCGTCTTCGCGCCGCTCTTGGTGGAGAGAAAAACCTTGTTCCGGCGGGTCTTGAGTGCCGCGCCCACCATGCGCTCGCAATTCCCGCTCTGATAGCCGCGCGCGGTGTCGAAGTAGTTGACGCCGAGGTCGGCGGCGCGTTCGATCACCGATTGATCGGACGTGATCATGGTGCCAAAGCCGACGGTGGTCACCCTGAGGCCGGTTTTGCCGAGCACGCGGTAGTCGAGTTTGGGGGCGCCGCGCAACGGGGACGCCGCGACGTTGGCCGGTTTCGCGGGGGCCTGCGGTTTGGCGGCAAGCAGGGCGGGCGCTCCAATGCTCGCCACCAGGAACTTTCTTCGGGAGGAGTCCTCGCTCATGAATTGCTCCTGAGAACTGAGATATAAATAAGGTGACTTCAAACTATCACACTGCGAAGGAGACCGCCGATGACTGACAGGTTCTCCCGGCGGGAGCTGTTGCAGGCCGGAGCGGGTGTCCTGACGCTCGCCGCCGCCGCAAGACGCGCTGTGGCTCAGGCGCCCGCTCCCCTGCCCTCTCCCCTGCTTCCGAACGATGCGCGCTCGCTGGTTTCGCTGGTGCATGGAGAAGGCCGGCGAGCGAACGCCTACGCCGCCCTCAAGGCAATCGACGCGCGCATCGCACCCGAACTGAAGAAGAAGAAGTACGTCCTGATAAAGCCGAATAATGTTTCTTCCGAGAATCAGCTCGCCAGCACGCACGCCGACACGCTGCGCGGCATTCTCGACTATCTCGCCGAGCGCTACAAAGGCCCGGTGTACATCGCCGAAGCGGCCGCCGACGACACCATGGCGGGCTTCGAGAATTTCCACTACCCGCGGCTGCCCGGCGAATACAAATCGCTCCAGGTGAAGCTGCTCGATCTGAACAAGGAAGCGAAGTACGAGATCCTGCCCGTTCTGGATTTCGATCTGCACCTGACACCAGTGCGCCTGGCCGCGCGCCTGCTGGATCCGGATGCCTTCATCCTCTGCTCGGCCATTCTGAAGACGCATAACACAGTGGTGGCGACGCTTTCGGTGAAGAACATGACGCTGGGCGCTCCGCTGCACTTCGCTCCGGGTGAGACGTCGCGCTGGAACGACAAACGCAAGTACCACGGCGGCATCCGCCAGACCCACTACGACATGTTCCTGACCGCCCAGAAGATGCGGCCCTTCTGGGGAGCCACGCTCATTGACGGCTACGAGGGCATGGAGGGGAACGGACCCGGCGCCGGCACGCCCGTGCCTTCGCGGGTGGCCATCGCGTCCACCGACTACATTGCCGCCGATCGCGTGGGCCTGGAGGCGATGGGCATCGACGCGCGCTGGCCGGGCTATCTGCTGTTCTGCTGGCAGGCCGGCGTGGGCCAGTACGATCTCAAGCGGATCGACATCGCCGGCGAGAATCTGGCCACGGTGCGGAAGAAATACAGGCTTCACAACGACATCGACCGCGAACTGCAGTGGATGGGCCCCATGCGGGACCTGCCTCCCAGGCTGGGGTAATCAGCGCACGTGCAACGGCGTCGGGCGCAGAGGCTGCAGCCGTGCCGCGGAACGGCGCGCGCGACGCCGCAGGTGCTCGTTCAAGTCTTCCAGCGAGCCGAAGAACCCGGCGAACGAATTCCGCAGGTGCGCGGGCAGGCAATGGCTACCATGGAAGTCGCGGTGGCGGAACTGGTCCGTTACCGCCACCACGGCCGCGCCCATGGGGCGGTACTCATGGGTGCCCCGGGCCCATGCCAGCCGTTCCTCGCCGTCGATCCACAAACCGAACCCCACATCTTATTCTGTCGCAACCACTCTCTCACGTTCGTGGCTCGGTAACCGCCAACAAACGCGAACGATCATTACTGAGCCGCGACCGTCAGGGAGTGGTCCGGCGCGCGGGAAGCAGGGCCAGGAAGTTGTCGTGCGCCACTTTTCGCGCGGTCTCCGGCTTGAGCGCATCCAGCAGCAGGTAGTAGCGCTGCAGGGTCGGCTTGTACTGGTCAAAAAAGCCCACGCTGTCCGAACCGATCACGAAGCGGCCGGGATACTCTTCGAGCAGCGTCACCCATCTCCGGTCCAGCACGCCGCCGGGCGCGATCTCCTGTTCGAAGATGACCCACGACAAGTCGACCGTGAGATTCGGATACTGGCCCAGCATACGGCGCAGGATGTCGGTGTGATCGGCGATGACGATGCGGCGGCTGATGCCGGCGTGCGCCCAGATCACTCGAGTCTTCGGATGCGCCCGAATGGCCGACTCGATTTCGCCGAGGTAGTTGGGTTGCTCCAGCCAGGCCGGCCCGATGTTGCTGTGGACCAGCACGGGCAGGTCGCGTGCCGCGGCCAGGTCCAGCAGCCGGCCAAACGCGCTGGTGGTGGCGCGCGGGGTGTCGCCGTAGGTGAGCGCGGTCAGGTCGTCGTGACGCAGGAACACTTCGCCGATGCCCTGCCAGAAGTTGGGGTAGAGCGCCAGCATGCGCGCGACATGATCCACCGCGTTTCGATCCGCGCTGTTGAAGCCGCAGATGAACGGATGCAGACGGGCCTGCTTATCCTTCGGCAGGTCGAGCACGGCCCGCGCCACCAGGAAATCGGTCGCGCTGTACCAATAGGTACGGGCGTCGTTGTCCAGGTAGTAGGTGGGCCGCTTCTCGTCTCCCTCGTCCCACTTCTTCACGACGGGCATGCCGATCACAGCCGACTCCACTACCCCGGTGTCGTCCATTGCCTTGAAGAACGCGTCCATCCCGGCGGTGTCCTGGACAAAGTTCAGGAAGTGCAGGTGGCCATCGACGATCTCGTACCTCGGCGCCTGGGCGGCCGCCGCAGCGATCGACAGCAGCAGGAGAGAGGCGAAACGCAGGAAACTTCTTCGTGGGTGCATCGCCGTATTCTCCGCTGGTTCTCGTCCGGATGCAAGCAGCCCCTCCCGGAAACATCCTGGAAAATTCCTCTTGCGCGCCGCCACCGATGGAGGCTAGAATCGCAGCTATGCTCAAAACCCGACTTCTTGCGGTTGTAGTTGGATTGCTTCTCATTGTTGGAGTTGCCGCCGTGGCCCAGCCCGAGCGCGACATCTCCCACCACCGTCACCCGAATCTCGCCGCGGCACAACGACTGAGCCAGCAGGCCTTTGACAAAATCATTGCGGCGCAGCAGGCCAATGAGTGGGACATGGATGGTCACGCTCAGAAGGCTAAAGAGCTACTGGAACAGGTCAACAGAGAACTGAAAGAGGCTGCCGAAGCCGCTAACCGGCACAGGTAACCGTAATTTATCTAACTTCAACGGGGATACGGGCCGTCAGCATGCCGGCGGCCCAAACGCGCCTCAGTCAGGAAGCCTTCCGCTTGCGCTCCAGTTCGGAAACCCGCTCTTCGATGAGTAGCAGCCGCTCGTCGAAGTCGTTGGAACGGCTGGTGACCGAGCGAATTTTGACGTCGTTCGTGCGAGCCCACTTCCAGAACTCGGAAAGCAACGTCGTCTCGACCTTCTCCATGGCGGCCTTCAGGTCCTGGACGTTCTGTCCCATGGCGGCCTTCAGATCCTGGATGTCCTGTCCAACGGCAGCCTTCAGATCCTGGATGTCCTGTTTGGTTGCCGGAGACTCGTCTGCCATGACTCCGATTCTACCTCGTTGAACACCGTCCGCGACATGTGCGAGGATAGTGGCTTCAGGGTACTCCTCGAACGCAGTCTTCCTCTGGACTTCCCTGAGTTCTGGTTCCCTCATAACCAATGGAAGCAACTCTGCACGCGCTGGGCGGGATCTTGCTGCGAGCGATCCCCACTCTCCTCCTGGTCATCCTGCTGCACTTCTATTTGAAGGCCATGTTCTTCGGGCCGTTGAAGAACGTCCTGAAGCAGAGACACGAGGCGACGAAGGGGGCGCGAGAAGCGGCCGAGGCAAGCGCGAAGCGCGCCGCCGACAAGACCGCCGAGTACGAGGCGGCGTTGCAGCGGGCACGGGCCGAAATGTATAAGGAGCAGGAGGAAGCGCGGCGAAAGTGGCTTGCCGATCAGGCCCGCCTGATCGAAGAAGCGCGCGTCCACTCTCACGAAACACGGCACGCTGCGAAGGGCTCCATCGAAGCCGAGGCCGCCACGGCGAAACGCGACCTCGAAGGGCAGAGCGCCGAACTGGCCGAGCAGATCTCGCGGCTGGTTCTGGAAGGGAGAGCAGGCTGATGCGATTCCGCTGGCTCCTGCTGAGCGCGCTCCTGCTGGCTCCCCTTGCCTTCGGCGCGGAGCACAAGAACGAAGCCGAAGACGAGGGGAAATGGCTCCCGTGGAAGTGGGCGAACTTCCTGATCCTGGCTGGTGGCCTCGGCTACCTCATCGGAAAGAACGCCGGCCCCTTCTTCCGCTCGCGCACCGCGGGCATTCAGAAGGACATCGCCGAATCCGGCCGGCTGAGGGAGGAAGCGGAAGCGAAGGCGCTTGAGATCGAGGGGCGCCTGGCCGCGCTGGGCGCCGAGATCGAGAAGTTGCGAGCGGAAGCGAAAGGCGTGTTTTCGGTGGAAGGCGAGCGCATTCGCCAGGAAACCGAGCGGCATTTGTCGCGCATTCAGCAGCAAACCGAACGCGAAATCGAGTCCATGAGCAAGGCCGCCCGTGAAAGCCTGCACTCTTACGCGGCGCAGCTCGCTCTGGATCTCGCCGAAGAGCGCATTCGCTCGCGCATGGATCCGCCGGCGCAATCGCGTCTGCTGGACGCCTTCACGCGCCAGCTCGGGGACGCCCGGCCGGAGGTGCGGCAATGATCTCCGCCGCCGCCAGCCGCTACGCGCACGCACTGCTGGACGTAGTGCTGAAACCCGGCTCCACCGTCCAGCCGGCCGAAGTGGCGGCGCAGATCGCCTCCGTGGAAGCCCTGGTCGCCTCCAGCGCCGACCTGCGGCACGTCCTGCAGACGCCGGCCATTCCGGGCTCGCGGAAACGAGCGGTGCTGGCGAAGCTGGCGGTCCCGCTCGGTCTGGCGCCGCTGGTGCGCAACTTCCTTTTTGTGATCACCGACCATCGCCGCCTCGCCTCCCTTTCGCAGATTCGCGAGGCCTTCGAGGAGTTCGTCGACGAGAAAATGGGCTTTGCCCGCGCCAGCGTGACCTCGGCCGAGCCGCTGGACGAGCGGCAATCGCGCGCGGTGGAAGCGGAGCTGGAACGGCTCACCGGCAAGCGCGTCCGCGCGCAATACAACGTGAACCCCGCGCTGGTGGGCGGCGCCACGGCGCGCATCGGGTCCACCGTGTACGACGGCAGCGTGCACGGGCACCTGCAGACGATGCGGCGAAAACTGACTCAGGGAACGGGAATCTAGAATGGCCACAATTCGAGCGGATGAAATCACGCGCGTGCTGCGCAGCGAGATCGAGAACTACGAAGGCGCGGTCAATGTAACCGAAACCGGCTCGGTGATCTCGGTGGGCGACGGCATCGCCCGCATTTACGGCCTGGAAAACGTTATGGCCGGCGAGCTCATCGAGTTCCCGCACAACGTCTCCGGCATCGCCCTGAATCTGGAAGAAGATCAGGTGGGCGCGGTGCTGCTGGGCGAGTTTCAGGAGATCAAGGAAGGCGACGAAGTGCGGCGCACCCGGCGCATCATGTCCGTGCCCGTGGGCGAAGCGCTCATCGGCCGCGTGGTGAATGCGCTGGGCCAGCCCATCGACGGCAAGGGCCCCATCGCCACCACCGAGTTTTCTCCCGTCGAACGGCTGGCCCCCGGCGTGGTCGACCGCCGCCCGGTGCGCGAACCCGTGCAGACCGGCCTCAAGGCCATCGACGCCATGATCCCCATCGGCCGCGGCCAGCGCGAGCTGATCATCGGCGACCGCCAGACCGGCAAGACCGCCATCGCGCTGGACACCATCATCAACCAGAAGGGCGGCGACCTGATCTGCGTCTATGTCGCCATCGGGCAGAAGCGCTCCACCGTGGCGCAGGTGGTGAAGACGCTGGAAGATTACGGCGCCATGGAGTATTCGATCGTGGTGGCGGCCACGGCGTCCGATCCCGCGCCCATGCAGTACATCGCGCCGTATTCGGGCTGCGCCATGGGCGAGTACTTCCGCGACAAGGGCGGGCACGCGCTGTGCATCTACGACGACCTTTCCAAGCACGCCGCGGCCTATCGCGAAATCTCGCTGCTGTTGCGCCGGCCGCCCGGACGCGAAGCTTATCCCGGCGACGTCTTTTACCTGCACAGCCGGTTGCTCGAGCGCGCCGCCAAACTGTCCGACGAAAACGGCGGCGGGTCGCTCACCGCTCTGCCGTTCATCGAAACGCAGGCCGGCGACGTATCGGCGTACATCCCGACGAACGTGATCTCCATCACCGACGGGCAGATCTTCCTCGAGTCCGATCTGTTCAACTCCGACGTGCGTCCGGCGGTGAACGTGGGCATCTCGGTAAGCCGCGTCGGCGGGAACGCGCAGGTGAAGGCGATGCGCCAGGTGGCCGGATCGCTTCGTCTCGAGCTGGCGCAATTTCGCGCCCTCGCCGCTTTCGCGCAGTTCGGCTCCGATCTGGACAAGGCCTCCCAGCAGCAGCTCAACCGCGGCCGGCGTCTGGTGGAGATCCTGAAACAGAAACAGTATTCGCCGCTGCCGGTGGAGAAGCAGATTCTGGTGATCTTCGCCGGAACGAACGCCTATCTGGACGACCTGCCGGTGGAGCTCTGCCGCCCCTTCGAAGCCGAGCTGTACCGCTTCGTGGAAAACGGCCATCCGGGAATCCTGAACGAGATCCGCGAGAAGAAGGTGATCAACGAGGAACTGAAAGCCAGGATCCACAAAACGCTAAAAGATTTCAAGCAGGGTTTCGTCGCCGAGCACGTGAAAGCCGCGAAAACGTAATATGATGCGCGAAAAGAATTGGCCACCGATGAACGCCGATGAACGCAGATTAAAAAGAAATGAGTTATCCGCGTTTATCGGCGTTTATCGGCGGCTGAAAGTGCTTTCTGGACGAATATGGCCAGCCTGATCGAAATCCGCCGGCGCATACGCTCGGTCAAGAACACCCAGCAGATTACCAAGGCCATGAAGATGGTCTCGGCGGCGAAGCTGCGCCGGGCGCAGGATCGGGTGATCGCGGCGCGGCCGTACGCCCGCATGCTCGATCACATTGTCCGCAACCTTGCCCAGGCAGCGGCCGGCTCCGACGTGGTGGAAAGCCATCCGCTACTGGCGGTCCGTCCCGAACGGAAGATCCAACTGGTGGTGGTGACGGCGGACACCGGTCTGGCCGGCGGCTTCAACTCGAACGTCATCAAGCTGGCGCAGCAGTTCATTGCAGATCATCCCGATGAAGAGGTAATCCTCGAACTGGTGGGCCGCAAGGGGCGCGATTTCTTTCGGCGCCGCAGTGTCCACATTTCCGGCGAGCACACCACGCTGTTTCTGCGCGGCAGCGTGGAGGCCGCTCCGGCGCGGGGCATCGCGAAGGAGATCGTCGAGAGGTTTTCGAAGGCAGAAGTGGACGCCGTCTACATCGCGGTCAACCATTTCAAGAGCGTGCTCTCGTCGAACCTGGTCATCCAGAAGATTCTTCCGGTGGCGCTGCCGGCGGGCGGGACGGACGCCGGCAACTACATCTTCGAGCAGCCGCCCGAGGAACTGCTGGCCCAGGCCCTGCCGCGCTACGTGGAGAACCGGGTATTCGGCGCCATGCTGGAATCGGCGGCGGCCTACAACGCGGCGCGCATGACCGCCATGGATGCGGCCACCCGCAACGCCGGCGAAGTGATCGACAAGCTGACACTGAAAATGAACCGAGTGCGTCAGGCCAGCATCACCGGCCAGATCATCGAGATTGTGAGCGGCGCCGCCGCCCAGGGGTAGACATATGGCAGCAGAAGGCAAAGTGATTCAGGTGGCCGGCCCGGCCGTCGACATTCAGTTCCCGGAAGGGCAGATTCCGGTGATCAACACGGCGATCCGCATCACCAGCGAAGGCTACGACGCCCCCACGCCCATCGACATCGTCACGGAGGTGGCGCAGCACATCGGCGAAGGCCGCGTGCGCACCATCGCACTGGAGCCGACCGAGGGTCTGGTGCGCGGCATGAAGGCCATCAGCCTGGGTGGCCCGGTGACCGTGCCGGTGGGCCGCGAGACGCTGGGCCGTGTCCTCAACGTGATTGGCGAGCCGGTGGACAGGATGGGACCGGTGCTGACGAAACAGCGCTGGCCCATTCACCGCGCCGCGCCGAGCTTCGAGGAACAATCCACCGAACTGCAGATGTTCGAGACCGGCATCAAAGTGATCGATCTGCTGCAGCCGTATTTGCAGGGCGGAAAAATCGGCTTGTTCGGCGGCGCGGGCGTGGGCAAGACGGTTGTGATCATGGAGCTGATCAACAACCTGGCCATGCATCACGGCGGCGTCTCGGTGTTTGCCGGCGTGGGCGAGCGCACCCGCGAAGGCAACGACCTGTGGCTGGACTTCCAGGAATCGAAGGTGATCGACCCGCACGACTGGACCAAATCGAAGGCCGCGCTGATTTACGGGCAAATGACCGAGCCGCCCGGCGCGCGCCTGCGCGTGGGACTCACCGGGCTGACCGTGGCCGAGTACTTCCGCGACGAAGAGGGCCTGGACGTGCTCCTCTTCATCGACAACATTTTCCGTTTCACCCAGGCCGGTTCGGAAGTGTCGGCGCTGCTGGGCCGCATGCCTTCCGCCGTGGGCTACCAGCCCAACCTGGCCACCGAAATGGGTGAGTTGCAGGAGCGCATTACTTCCACACGGAAAGGTTCGATTACTTCCGTGCAGGCCATCTTCGTGCCCGCCGACGATTACACCGACCCGGCGCCGGCCACTGCTTTCGCGCATCTCGACGCCACCACCAATCTGTCGCGCGACATCGCCGCGCTGGGCATCTATCCGGCCGTGGACCCGCTGGCCTCCAGCTCGCGCATTCTGGACCCGCGCATCATCGGCGACGAGCACTACGGTGTGGCGCAGCAGGTGAAACAGGTGCTGCAGCGCTACAAGGACCTGCAGGATATCATCGCCATTCTGGGCATGGACGAGCTGCCCGAAGAGGACAAGGTGACGGTGGCGCGCGCGCGCAAGATCCAGCAGTTCCTGTCGCAGCCGTTCCACGTGGCCGAGCAGTTCACCGGCTTCCAGGGCAGGTACGTGAAGCTGGCCGACACCATTCGCAGCTTCAAGGCAATTGTCGAAGGCAAGCACGACGACATCCCCGAGCAGGCGTTTTACATGAAGGGCGCCATCGAGGAAGTGCTCGAGCACGCCGAGCGAATGAAGAAGGACTGACGTGGCCGCGACCTTCGATCTCGAGATCGCCACTCCCGAACGGCTGCTTGTCCACGAGCGGGCGGTGAGCGCGCAGATTCCCGCCGAAAACGGGTACATCGGCGTGTTGCCCGAGCATGCGCCGCTGTTCGCCCAGCTTGGCATCGGCGCGCTGTCGTACGTCACCGATGCGGATCGCCGCTTCAGCGTGCTGGTAAGCCAGGGCTTTATTGAGGTGCGCGACAATCACGTGCGCGTGCTGGCCGACGTTGCCGAACTCGGCTCCGACATCGACCTTGCCGAGGCAGAAAAGGAGCTGCTCCGCGCGCAGGAACGGCTGGTCAACCCGGCACCGGACGTTGACATCACGGCCCTTCTCGTCAGCTACCGCAACGCCCAGGCGCGGGTGGCCACCGCACAGCAGACCATAGAGAATGCGCGGCCGGTGAAGGCGTAGGGACGGGGCGGAATACAGCACCAGCCGTTGTCCGTGAAGCCTGGTGGAAACTAAGTGCCGAATCCCGCCCGGGAAGGTGCTGAGGGGAAACGGGCAACGGCCTGCAAGTCATGTCGGACCGCGCTTTGGTCCTTTAGAGGGAATTTCAGACCGCTGTGGTCCTATTGTGCCAAGCTCAGACTAGTCGTAGACTAGTCTTATGGCAACAGTAGGCGCATACGAGGCCAAGACTCACCTTCCTGCCCTCCTGGATCGGGTGGCCAAAGGCGAGCAGATCACCATCACGAAGCACGGCGTTCCCGTGGCTCGACTGGTCCCGGTGCAGCCGGTCTCCGACCGGGAAAAGAGGCTGGCGGCGATCGCCGAGCTGAAGCGGCTGCGCGAGAAGCACCCTCTCAATGGCGTGACCATCCGCGAACTCATTGAGGATGGACGGCGCTTTTGAGCGGCTTCGTACTCGACGCCTCAACGGCGCTCGCATGGTGCTTCAAAGACGAGAACAGCACCGACGCGGACCGTGCTCAGCAGATTCTGGCTGACTCGGTTGCGCTCGTACCTCGGATCTGGAACGCGGAAGTCGCCAACGGACTGCTTGCGGGAGAACGGCGCAGACGCATCGATTCGACAGACCTGGAACGATCCCTGAACCTGTTGCGGACTTTCGACATTCGCACGGATTCGGACGATCTGGCCGGCCGGCTGTTGGAGATCATCCGACTGGCGCGTCGGCATCGCCTTTCCTTCTATGACTCTGTCTACCTGGACCTGGCCATCCGTGAAGGCCTGCCTCTGGCCACCGTCGATACGGCACTCGCGCGAGCCGCGCAGGCGGTCGGGGTGACGCTGGTCTAGTGTCCTGTCCCAGCTAATAATTAACAACAACTTGTGGGGCGGCCAATCCTGGCCGCAGCCGCCTTTCAGGCGGCATTACCCGCTGGAAAGCGGGTCATGCAGGCAGAATTGCCTGCCCCACTTCGGAGGTCTGGATTGCAAAGTGTTAACTGGGACAGGACACTACTGGCGCCGCATTTCTTCCAGCCGGCGAATGCGGTCGTCCGTGGATGGGTGTGTGGAGAAGAGCTGCATCAGGCTCCGGCCGCTGAAGGGCTTCACAATGAACAGGTGCACGGTGGCCGGGTTGACGCCGGCCATGGGGATCCGTTTCGACCACGTTTCCAGCTTGCCCAGCGCCGAGATCAGCTCGCCGGGGTCGTGCGTAACCTCGGCCGAAGTGGCGTCGGCGGCATACTCGCGCGTGCGGGAGACCGCCATCTGAATCAGCAGCGCGGCGATGGGCGCGAGAATCAGCATGGCCAGCGCCGCCACGGGATTGCCGCGGTCTTCGTCGTCGCGGCCGCCGCCGAACCAGAAGGCCATGCGGGCCAGGAACGTGATGGCCATGGCCAGGGTGGCGGCGATGGAGCTGGTGAGAATGTCGCGGTTCACCACGTGGCCCAGCTCGTGGGCCAGCACGCCCTCCAGTTCGCGATCGCTCATCAGGCGCAGGATGCCGGCAGTGACCGCCACCGAAGCATGCTGCGGGTTGCGCCCGGTGGCGAACGCGTTGGGCGAATCTTCGGGCAACACCCAGAGCTTCGGCATGGGAATGCCCATGCGCTGGCTCAGGCCCCACACCAGCGGATACAGGCGGTTGTAGATCTCGGGGTTCTCGGTCTGGGTGAGCGGTTGCGCCGAGTACATGGACAAGGCCATCCGGTCCGAGAAGAAGTAGCTGAAGAAGTTCACGGCGATGGCGATCAGGACCGCCGTGTACAAGCCGTTGCGACCGCCGATCAGCTCGCCCGCGAACAGCAGGATGCCCGAGAGAACTCCCAGCAGCAGGACTGTCCTGATTCCGTTCATAGGGAAAGGAAAGGCGGTCCCCTGCGGGAACCGCCTCCTGAAATCTCACCTTACCAGAGTTACCGCTTGCTCACGCGCACGGCTCGGAAACGCGGTTAGCTGTTGCTGACTTCGATCTTGATCTGGCGCGGTTTGGCGACTTCCTTCTTGGGCAGCGTGATGGTAAGCACGCCGTTCTTGTAGTCGGCGTGGACCTTGTCGGTCTGCACGGTGTCCGGCAGCGTGAAGTAGCGGGCGAACGTGCCGTAGCTGCGCTCCACGCGATGGAAGCCCTTGTCCTTCTTCTCGTTCTCGAACTTCCGCTCGCCCTTGAGAGCGAGGGTGCCGTTCTCCATGCGGATATCGATGTCCTTCATGTCGACATCGGGAACGTCGGCCTTCAGGACGAGCTCATTTTCGGTCTCGAAGATGTCCACCGCCGGGGTCCAGGGACGCACCTGGGCATCGCTCAACAGACGGTTGACCGTGTCGGAGAAGAGCCGGAGACCGGCCGGCAGGTCATCGGTTTCGAAAGGGTTGTATTTCACGAGTGGCATGGGATTCTGTAAACCTCCTCAGGATGTGATCCTGATAAGATCATATATCATGCCATACCTTATGTCAACCGCACTAGCGCAACTAATCTGCGTGTTATGCACTCATACTTAGAACTAACCGTATAAGTGACTCTTCTTCAAATACTTGCGCCTCAATGTCGAGCCAGAGAATGGCCGCCGGAGCAACCAGCTCTGCGGCATTCGGCGGGAGATTGAAGGAGTCCTTACGGGTTGTCAGCAGCGCCGGGGCACCGTGGCGGCAAGCCTGGGCCCCCAGACGTTGCAGTTCGCGCGTGGAATAGCTGTGGTGGTCGTCGAACGCCCAGGCGAAGGCCGGCTGGATGCCCAGATCGCGCAGGGTCTGCCAGAAAGAACGGGGGTTACCGATTCCGCAGAAGGCGACGGCCGGGCCGGGCCTGACTTCGGCAGGACGGCCGGTTGCGTGGTCGACCCAGCCGGTTGGCTGTGCGCGCGAGTGAAACACGGGCGCGTGCGGATTGTACCGGGCCAGCACCTGGCGGATGCCGCGGTATTCGCGGTCCGGTTCGGAGCGGGTTATGAGGAACGCATCGGCGCGCGCGAGCGCCGTCAGCGGCTCCCGGAGACGGCCCGCGGGGAACAGCGCCCCACCGGCAAACGGATCGAGCGCGTCAATCAGCACGATGTCGCATTTGCGCTTCAGCCGGCGATGCTGGAAGCCATCGTCGAGGATGAAGACACCAGGCCGGGTCAACTCCTCCAGCATTCGGCCCGCTTCGAAGCGGCCGGCGGAGATGCCGGTGTCGGCGCGACCCTCCTGAACGAAGATCTGGGCCTCGTCGCCGGTCTCATCCACGGACACTCGCCGGCCGGCGGGGACGATGACCGCGCGCGAGGAGGACTTGCGTCCGTAGCCGCGCGTGAGGATGGCGGGCCGCAGACCGGCCGCGGAGAGCCGTCTGGCGAGGAACAGCGCGATGGGTGTCTTGCCAACGCCGCCCATGCCGATGCCGCCTACGCTCACTACGGGCGTTCGGAGCGACCGTGCGCGGGCGAAATCGCGCCGTTCCCTCCACCAGTTGCCGGCCTTCCACAGCAGGGCGAGCGGCGCCAGCAGGGGGTACGCCGCACCGCGGCCGTCGAAGCGGGGCACGGCCAGATCGCGCGCTTCCACAATCGCGCGGACTGCGCGCTCGGTGGCTCCGCGCTTCGCCAGCGCCAGCTCGCGCGCGCGGAAGCCCAGGGCGGCGCGGCGAGCGGGGTTGTGGAGTAAGTCCCGAACGGCGGCGGCCAGGTCCGCCGGTCCGGCAATGTCCACCACCGCATCGGCGGCGCGGAACTCGGCGGCGATGGCCGCGAAGTTCTCCATGTGCGGCCCCACGACCAACGGCTTCCCGGCGGCGGCCGGTTCCAGAATGTTGTGCCCTCCGCGGCGCGCCAGCGTTCCGCCCATGAACACGACGTCGGCCAGCGGGAAGATGCTGTTCAACTCGCCCAGAGTGTCCAGCAGGAGCACGCCGGGGAGGTTGGTGCGCGTCCAATTCGGGGACGGGCCACGAGATTCCGCAGTGACCGGTGGATCGTTTCCAGCGGCTTCGCGGTGCGGAATGTCGTCGCCCGTCCCCGAATTGGACGAACGACCCAGCTCGGAGCGGTTGAGGAAGTGGATTCCGGCGGCGGTCAACTTCGCAACGGCCACCGCGAAACGCTCGGGCTTGCGCGGAACCAGAATCAGCAGCAGACCGGGGTGGTCCGGGGCGAGTTGCTGGAAGGCCGCAATCACGGCGTCGTCTTCGTCGATGTCGCCCGGCTCCGCGGCGGCCGTGGTGCTGGCGGCGATCCAGACTGCATCGGCATGAACGGCGAAGGGCGGCGGGGCGGTAGCGGGCGCGGCATCGTATTTCAAATTGCCCCCCAACATCACGTTCTGCTCGGGCGCACCCAACTCGAGGAAGCGCTGGCGATCGGCCTCGCTCTGCACGGCAATCAGACGCGGGAGTTCCAGCACGTGCCGGAAAAACCAGCGCATGCGGCGATAGCGGGGCCAGGCGCGGTCGGAAATCCGTCCGTTGACGATCAGCAGCGCGCAGCCGGCGCGGGTGACCGTACGGAACAGCACCGGCCAGAGTTCGGTTTCGAGGATCACTACCACGTTCGGGCGAATGGCGCGCAGCACGCGGCGGATGGCGAAGCCGTAATCGATGGGCAGGTAGAACACCCCGGCGGCGAGACCGCGCAGCTTCTCGTCGGCCACGGCGCGGCCGGCCAGCGTGGTTGTGGAAACATAGAGAGGTGCGTACGGCTGCGCGGCGCGAAGTTGTTTCAACAGCTCAACGGCGGAGAGGATCTCGCCCACCGAAACGGCATGCAACCACACGGCGCCCGGCGGCGTCCGGGAGAACGAGGCGGGCAGGCTGCCAAACCGTTCCGCGAGTTTGCGCAGCCAGTTGCGATCGCGCGCGATGCGCCGCAGAAAATAGAGAAGCAGGAATGGAAACGCGACGGTCCGCAGGACCAGAGTGAGAAGAATAATGAACCTGTTTTCGAGGTATCTGATTGTCTTCATCGCAGCGGGTTCGGCCCTGCTGATGGCGGACAACAAAGACGAGAAGAAGTTCTCGCCCGGCCCGGCCTTATCTTATCCCACGCGGCAGACCATCGACCATGTCACCATCGCGGCCGTGCCGTACACTACCGACGACCAGGCGCGCCCGGCCTTCGGCAAGCACAACCCCTACGACTATGGCATTCTGCCGGTGCTGGTCATCCTCCAGAATGACACGAACAAGGCACTGACCCTCGCCAATCTCGAGGTCCACTATCAGATGCCCGACGGCCGCAACGTGGACCCGACGCCGCCGCAGGATCTGGGCAGGCTGCGGGGCGTACGGAATCCGAAACGCGTGCCGGGAGGCGGGGTGCCGCTGCCCATCCCCACCGGTGGAGGCGGGTCAAAGAAAAACCCGATGAGCGAATGGGAAATCGAGGGCCGCGCCTTTGCCGTGAGGATGCTGCCGCCGCGCGAGGGCGCCAGCGGGTTTTTCTATTTTCAGACACGGCACGTGCCCGGCGCGAAGTTGTATCTCTCCGGCATCCGGGAAGCGGCCACTGGCCAGGAGCTGTTCTACTTCGAGGTCCCGCTGGACGAGAAGTGAGCCGGGCCACCGGTATACTGGCTGTAGTTCCCATGAAACTCTCGACTCTCGCCCTCCTTGCGACGGGACTCTGTTTAGTCTCCTGTCCGAACGCGCAGGACATTCGGCGCATCCGGAATGGCGTTCAACTGACCGCCGGCGATCTGAACGTCAAAGTGCAGTTCTATTCGGAGGGCACGGTTCGCGTCGTGAAGTGGCCGGCCGGCGGCATTTCCGAGAAGGCCAGCCTTTCCGTTATTCAGAAGGATGTGCCGGATCTCAGCGTGCGTTTTCAAGAGAGCGCGGCGGCGATCACGCTGAGTTCAGGCCGGATCGCCCTACAGGTGAGCAAGAGCGATGGGGCGATTCGGTATCTCGCCAGCGACAACCGGACTGTTCTCGAAGAGCGGGGGAAGGCCATTTTCGCTCCGGCTCAAATCGAGCATGAAAAGGCCGCCTTCAACGTTCAGCAGGATTTCAAGCTGACGCCGGAGGAAGGGGTGTACGGGCTTGGGCAGCATCAGTCCGGTTACATGAACTATCGCGGGCGCACGGTGAAGCTGGTGCAGTCCAATACCGATGCGGTCACACCTTTCCTGATTTCGACCGCAGGATATGGCATCTTCTGGGACAACTATTCCAAGACGATTTTCACCGACAATCGGGAAGCGATGTCGCTCTGGTCCGAAGTGGCCGATAACATCGATTACTACTTTGTCTTTGGACCGTCGATGGATCAGGTCATCGCCGGATACCGGCAGCTCACGGGACAGGCTCCGATGTACGGAAAGTGGGCTTACGGCTATTGGCAGAGCAAGGAGCATTACGCGACCCGCGACGAACTGCTGGGCATCGCGCAGGAATACCGCAAGCGGCGGATTCCGATCGACAACATCGTCCAGGACTGGAATTACTGGGGCGGGAATGACAAGTGGGGCGGTATGTTCTTCGACGAAAAGACGTACCCCCGCGCGAAGGAAATGATCGATCTGCTTCACCAGCAGAATTTCCACATCATGATTTCCATCTGGGCCGGGCTCGGACCCGCTTCGCCGATTTACCAGGATATGGAACGCCGCGGGTATTTGTATTCGCCGGTGGGCTGGGCCGGCTTCAAGTATTACGATGCGTACAATCCGGCGGCGAACGATTTGTATTGGCAATACGCGAACAAGGGCTTATTCTCCAAGGGAATTGACGCATGGTGGATGGACTCGACCGAGCCCGACATCGTCAACGCGCTCACCAAGGAGTCCGAGGAGTATGAGATGAAGCGGGTGGAGAACAATCATCTCGGCTCTTTCGCCAGATACCTCAATCCTTACTCGCTGGTAGTCACGGAAGCCCTGTATAAGAACCAGCGGAAGGAGACCGATCGGAAGCGCGTGTACATTCTCACACGGTCGACCTTCGCCGGCCAGCAGCGGGCCGCGGCAACAACGTGGTCGGGAGACATCGGCGCGGATTGGGGAGTTTTCAGGAAACAGATACCCGCCGGCATCAATCACAGCATGGCCGGCATTCCTTATTGGACATTCGACATCGGCGCCTATTCGTTGGGGTGCCAGGGCGGAGTCTTCATGAACGGCGGCAAGGATCCGGCGTATCAGGAACTGTACACCCGGATGTTTCAGTTTGGGGCTTTCGCTCCCATTTTCCGGTCACATGGCTCGGAGACTCCACGCGAGATTTGGGAGTTCGGCGAATACAGCGACGTGCTCGTGAAGTTCGACAACCTGCGATACCGGCTGCTGCCCTACATCTATTCACTGGGCTGGCAGGTCACCCACGATGGGTATTCGATCATGCGCGGCCTGCCGATGGATTTCGCGCGCGACCGGAAGACGTATTCCATCGACGATCAGTTCATGTTCGGCCCCGCGATCATGGTCTCCCCGGTGACCGAGTACATGTACCATCGGCCGCCGGAGGGCAGCATTCCCATTGCGCCCGGGAACTTCAGGACGAAAGACGGAAAGCCGGGCCTGACCGCCAGATACTATTGCGATGCGGAGTTCAAGACGCTGTGTCACGAAGGCGTGGAGCCGGATATCAACTTGTATTGGTACACGGGCTGGCCTAGGTTTATTACTAATCCGAAGTTCTCGATGCGATGGGAAGGTAAACTGATTCCGACGCAAACCGGAACACATCGCTTCAACATGAAGAGTTTCGGGCCGAGACGGGTGTACCTGGACGGCAAGGAACTGCCTCACAACTACGACTCGATGGAGTCCTGGACCATTCCCGTGGAACTGGAGGCCGGAAAAGAATATGACTTCGCGTTTGAGACCTCCAACGCGGTTTTGGGCGCGTTCAGGGCTCAGATGTACTGGAAGACTCCGGAAATTCACGCCAGGGAGGTGGTTTACGAGCCAAGGCAGAAAACAAGAACGGTTTATCTGCCGGCCGGGAATCAGTGGATCGATTTCTGGACGGGAGAAACGCTCACCGGCGGCAGGAGCGTCGTCGCGGATGCTCCCATCGACAAGATGCCGCTCATGGTGAAGGCAGGGTCCATCCTGCCGATGGGCCCATTCGTTCAATACTCCACGGAGAAACCGGCCGACCCCATTGAGTTGCGCATCTATCCCGGCGCCGACGGCAGCTTCACGCTGTATGAGGACGAAAACGACAACTACAACTACGAAAAGGGCGTCTATGCAACGATTGCGTTTCACTGGGATGACGCGAAACGCCAGCTCAGAATCGATGCCAGAAAGGGAACTTTCCCGGGCATGTTGAAGGCGCGGACTTTTCGTGTCGTCGTTGTGGGGAAAGGCCGTGGCGCTGGGGTGGAGGTTACGGCCAACCCGGACAAGGTGGTTTCGTACCGGGGCGAGCAACAGGAGGTCCAATTGGCCCGTTGATGTTATTGGGCGGAGGTAACTGCGCGGCTAATTCGGGGACGGGCAACGAAATTCCACGGCATACGGTGAGTTGTTTGCAATGGGCATCCCGGTGCGGGAATTCGTCGCCCGTCCCCGAATTAGCCGAGCGACCTTTGCGGTTATATGGTAGAAGGTGACCATGAAACCGACCACCTGATACCTCTCCTGCTGTCCTTTGCGATCACCCTCACCGCCGGTAAACCCGACTGGTTCGGTCAAGTCGAGCAGGATCGGGAAGTCTCCGGCGGGCGAGGGCAGGCGAGTGCGCGGCAGTTCTTTCCAGGCCTGGGAAGGCAAGGAACGGAGAGCGCAAAGAAATCGCTACGAGACAGTCGCTCCGGTCTTCTTCGAGCCATTCAGCATCTGCGTCATGGAAGTGATGAGATCGATCGGGAGCGGAAAGACAATGGTCGTGTTGTGCTCGGATCCGATCTCCACAAGGGTTTGCAGGTAACGCAACTGGATCGCCGCCGGCTGCTGCTGGATGACGGCGGCAGCCATCGCCAGTTTCTCCGCGGCCAGGTATTCACCCTCGGCATGGATGACTTTTGCGCGACGCTCGCGTTCGGCTTCGGCCTGCCGGGCGATGGCGCGAATCATCTGCTCGGCCAACTCCACCTGCTTCACCTCAACCAGCGTGACTTTCATGCCCCATGACGCCGTGTGCTGATCCAGGATCGACTGCAAGCGCAGATTCAGTTTGCCACGCTGGCTCAATAGTTCGTCGAGCTCCGCTTCGCCCAAAACGCTGCGCAGGGTGGTCTGCGCCAGTTGCGAGGTTGCGTACAGGAAATTGGAGACTTCGAGCACGGCGAGGCGCGGATCGATTACACGAAAGAAAATCACCGCGTTGACCTTCACGGTCACGTTGTCGCGCGTCACCACGTCCTGGGCAGGCACTTCCAACGCCTCGATGCGCAGTGACATCCGCACCATCCGGTCAATCGGCGCGAAGACCAGCACGATGCCCGGTCCTTTGGCCTGTGGCAGGACGCGGCCCAGCCGGAACACTACGCCCCGTTCGTATTCCCTGAGAATTTGATGGAAGCCAACAAGTAGAGGGCGAGAACAGCCGGTACGATGATCCACACGTTGATCATGGGATTCCTCCACGAGGCCGCTGAAACCGTGGCTGCGGGGGCCCGCCAGCGGCGCGCCGGCCCTCGCATCGCGTCACCCTCCGATTACCTGGCTGTGATCGATGTGCCGATCACTTCGCCGGAGATCACCAGTTCCACCCGTCGATTCTGCTGCCGGCCCTCCGCGGTGTTATTGGAAGCCACCGGTTGAGTCTTGCCGAAGCCTCTCGTCGTGACTGAACTCGCCGCCATTCCCTCCTGGGTCAGGTAATCCCGTACGGTCTCTCCGCGCTGTTCGGAGAGCCGCTGGTTGTACTCGTCGCCGCCGACGCTGTCAGTGTGACCTTCTACATCCAGCCTCAGACCGGGATGCCCCGAGACGATGCCGGCCACCTTCGCCAGTTTCTCGCGCGCGAGAGGCCGCAACGAATGCTTGCCCGTGTCGAAAAGAACATCCGACACGTTCACGACCAAACCACGCGGTGTGTCGCGAGTCTGCAGGATGGCGTTGAACTGGCTCAGTAGCTGAGCTCGCAATTCCGCCTTCTCCGCGGCCGCGCGATCAAGGTCGGCCTGGGCACCAGCCCGTTGCGCGTCGTTCTCGCGTTTCAGACGATCGGCTTCGCCCTGCGCGGCAGCCGTCTGCGCATCGTTGTCCTTTTTCAGCCGGTCCGCTTCGGTCCGAGCGGCGGCCGTTTTGGCGTCGTTCTCGCGTTTCAAGCGATCGGCTTCGGTCTGCGTGGCGGCCATCTGTGCCGCAGTGTCCTTTTTCAGCCGGTCCGCTTCGGTCTGAGCGGCGGCCGTTTTGGCGTCGTTCTCGCGTTTCAAGCGATCGGCTTCGGTCTGCGTGGCGGCCATCCGTGCCGCGTTGTCCTTTTTCAGCTGGTCCGCTTCGGTCTGAGCGGCGGCCGCTTTGGCGTCGTTCTCGCGTTTCAAGCGATCGGCTTCGGTCTGGGTAGCGGCGATCTGTGTTGCAGTGTCCTTTTTCAGCCGGTCCGCTTCGGTCTGAGCGGCGGCCGCTTTGGCGTCGTTCTCGCGTTTCAAGCGATCGGCTTCGGTCTGCGTAGCGGCCATCTGTGTTGCGTTGTCACGCTTTGCACGATCCGCTTCATTCTGAGCAGCCTCCATCTTCGCGGCGTTCTCCCGCTTCAAGCGGTCCGCTTCAGACTGCGCGGCAACCTGCGCCGTTTCCGCGTCCCGTGCAACACGCGCGGTGTCGGCTTGTGCCGCAGCACGTCCGCTTTCGGCGAGTGCCTCACGATCTGCTCCAGCCTGGCGCTCGTTGGCCAGTTGCTCCGCATCGATCTTCTTTATCGTGATGATGCGGGCATCTTCGGCCATTTGAACGGCCTCGCGCGCCACGGTGCCAATGGGCTTCCTTCCCGCCTTACCCTTCAGATAGCCCTCAGCATTCGCCAGGTCGTCGACGGCCTTTTGGAACGTATCGGTGGCATACCTCTGAGCGCCGGTCCAGCGTGCAATCCGGACGGCATTTCGTGCCTCGTAGAGCTCCAACGGGACCTTCGAGTTCCGCCGCATGGGCTTGATCTCGACTGGGTTCACGTTCAAGGTGTATTGGCCCCGCTGTAAGAGCTCGTACTTCGCGTCGACCTCTTCAATCGTTCCGACTGTATCGTGCCTGACGAAATTCTCCATGACCACGACGTCGCTGGGTTGAGTCACCGCGAAATAGGGTTCGGCAGTTACAATCAAGCCGAACGATTGCAACTCCGTGGTGGCATTCAGCTTGGTCTTGTCGCCATTCAGGAGCACTTCGCCAACGTTGGTGGCACGACCCTCGGGGGTGATGGCCCACATCACATAGGTCAGGTACTCGGGACCGAACCTGGTGGCTGGCTGCAGTTTCTCCATGCGCGCGTCGATCTTGATGACGCCCTGCTTGCTCTCCACCGTGGCCTCTCCGCGGGCCTCCGGCAAGAGCGCCGTTCCGCGGAAATCGATCTTCGTGGATCCGCTGCGGTGATTGTAGTTGATTGCCTTCGTGGTCCGGGCTATCACAGTGACGTGATAGACAGGCATCGAGCCAGCGGCCATCCCGGCCGCATTCCCGGTTGAGTGCTGAACCGGGTTCGGAGCCTGCGACGCCTGAGCCGCCAACAGTCCGCATACCGTCAGAAACGCGCTGATGAGCTTCATCTTGTCCTTACTGTTCTTTACCCACTCGCCTAGCGCTCTCGCGCCGGGTACTTGTTGAGCAGATCCATCAGGCGAGCGGCCGACTTGGGCGCACGCCTGCCACCGGTCACTATGTCCCGGTTCTCCAGTCTGTTGCCGTAGAGTGTGGCGTTGTCATCCAGATCCTCTCGCAGGGTGGCTCCTTCCAGAGCAAGACCGGCAAACAGGCCCTGGGACCGCGACCACGAAAGAATCTCCGCGTGCATTTGGGCGTCGGTCTGGGCTGTCGCCGTCCGTCCAACGGGACCGGCTGCAACCGAGCCTTCGGCACCCAGAGTGAACTTACTCGAAAGCAGCTTGTCCACTCCGCGTTCGTTCATGACCAGCATGATCAGATCCGTGGTAGAGCCACCGATCTGAAAACCAACGCTGCCGCCTTCGATGCGAACCGTGGCGGGCGCCGACCAGCCAGAGCCGCCCTTGTTGCGGCAGGACAGATACCCCTTCCCGTACTTACCGCCGCCTATGAAAGCCGCCGTCTTGAGCCCTGGCACAATGACGATGCAGTGCGCTTTCTCCAGCAGTTCCTGCGGAATCCCCTTGTCGGGTGCGGCCATTACCTCCGAGAAAACCGACGCAGCCTCGCCCAACCGCTTGGCAGGCTCCCTGTCGCTCGCCAGCAACGACGTTGTGAGGGCCAAACCGGCCACGATCACTAGTTTCATTTGTTTGCCTCTTCTGTCGCGGGTATTCGTTGCGACTGCTTTGCTAGTGCACGGTTGGCACCATCTCCGGCCGCTGGACGAGAGGCCGCCAGGGCCAAACCTGCAACCGTGCAGGCAAAGGGAGTTGTGAAGAGACTTCGGCAGCGCGCCGGGCTACCGGCGACGCTCGCAGAACATCGATCCGGCTGTGGCAAATGCACTTTCTGCCACGGAAAGTGCAGGTTTTGCCGTGGCATCCCGCCATCCCGCCCGCAGGCCGGTTGTTCGCCAGCACTTCGGCAAGAGGAAGACGCCCCGCACTCTTCCATTCGGCGTGGATACAGCGCGGTGTTCCGAGTCTTCCAGTTGACCTACCAGGTGGTGTGACCGTTCACGGTCAACAGTTTAGCGGGGTAGCGGTGCTGTTCGTCAGACGAATCGCTCCCAACGAATCCGACGGCGTGAGCCGGATGGGAGCGATGAGGCGCCGATTGCGGCCGGTTTGGACCTGCGCATGCTCTTCTTCTGCCGCCTTTTCCCAGCAAAGCGGGCCACGCGAGGTGAGCATGGGGACATCTATAACGAGGCTTGACAACCGTGCAAACCGTGCAAACTTATCCGTTGACTCCTGATGGACCTGGGGGTATAGTAGAAGGGCCTTAGGGCCTTAGACTCAAGCAGGGACGAGCGCGTTTGTAGTTGTGCAGTGTTAAGGATGTGTCGTGAGAAGAGCGAACTTCTCACGCAAAGAGGGGGACAGACTTGAAGACGCGGATTCTACTACTTGCCGCAGTTGTGTTTGCGGCGATCATACCGTCGTACGCCGCCACGGTGGCAAATTGTACAGCTCTGGGAACCGTTACGCTGGACATGCTCCTGGTCGGGGGGGCGGATGCTGCTGGTTGCGAGATCTCGGACAAGATCTTTTCGGGTTTCACGTATTCCGGAAGTGATACGCCGGTGAACATCACAGTATCTTTCAACTCCAACGGTGCGATTCCGAATGGCGCGACGATTCAGTTCGGCGATAGCGATCCCTCGCTTTTGACGAACGTTGTTTTGACTTTCATCACTTCGGTTGACACCTCGATCTGCCCGCAGTGCGTGATCGTAAACACGTTGGATCAGATTTTCACCCCGCCGACGCCGAATCAAGTGGCCGGTAGTTTCACCCACAGCCCGGGTGGCACGATTCTCGTGAACGGGCTCACTCCAGCCGGTCTTAGCGGCCAGGTTACGATCCCGTTTGTGACCACCGTGAGCACAACCTTCACGCAGACCGGAACTGGCAACCAGTTGCAGAAGATCTCGAGCAGCTTCACCGAGACCAACGTACCGGAGCCGACCACGTTCGCTCTGCTGGGCGGCGGCCTCCTGGGCCTCGCGCTGCTCCGGCGGAAACTGACGTAAGATCCTGCCCTGTTTGATGGGCAGCATTGCGGGTTCATTTCTGTGCGAAGCGACGGCGACTCCGCCGGGAGTCGTACGGGGCACAGGGTTTCCCTGTCAAATCCCTCATTGACCAGAGGGGGGTAGAAGTAATTCGTGGCCTCTCAGCGCAGAGAACGCCCGAATCCCGGATCGAAGCTGTCCTGGAGCAAGGCGGCAAATGACCTGGAAGCAGCCACTCTGCCCCCCGGCGGCAAGGGTGCGCTGAAGATTCCGACTGAAATCGTTGCGACTCTCGCCCAGAGGCGTGGCAGCCCCTGGGCGATGTTTTTTGGGGCATTGCAATGAGAGTCGCTAAAGAAACCCTACCAGATTGCGGCTGGCCGTTTCGGCCAGCGGGTGCGCCAGTGGGATGGTCGAGATGCTGACGCTGGCCAGGCGAGGCACCGGTCCCGGCGCTCGGTGCCAACAATCCCCGGATCGCCAGGCGCACCGCTGGAGCCGGGAAGACGGCTTCGTGGTGGTGGGTGGGAAATCCCTATGAAATCCTTGCAGTGTTCCGAAGCGGAAACCCTGAGGGTGAACGGAGGAAAAATGCGAGAGAGATTGATTTGGCTGGTGATGGCTGTAGCGGCTGTCGTGCCTGCCTTGGGAAGTCCGATCTTCGTGAATCTGAACACCTCCAGCTCTTTCGGGCTCCTCGGCGGCACGATTTCGAATACCGGGACCTCTGTGGTCACCGGCAATGTTGGGGTCAAAGATGCAGCGGGCACGATTTCAGGCTTCAACCCGACGGGAACCACAGTCGGCGGCAGCGTTATTACGCCGGGTAACACGCTCTCTAACAACGCGTACACCGACTTCGTAAGCGCGTTCAACGCCGCCGAGCTTATGGCATCCACGCAGTCGTACGCCGATCTAACGTTGGACCGTACGTTCATCGGCAACAATGTGTACACGTTTACGCAGACCAACATCTCGACAACCACGGGCATTACTTTGACCTTCGATGCCCAGGATGACCCGAATGAGATTTTCGTTATCAGGACTGACGGGGCCTTCACCGAGAACGGTGCTTTAACATTCAACCTGACACACCAGGCGCAAGCGGATAACATCTTCTGGATCGTCGGAACCATCGCCACGATCAGCGTCGGAAGCTCCCCACCTATCACCTGGGACGGAAACATCCTGGCGGGACAAAGCTTCACCATGTCCGCCGCGTCGGGGGGAAGTGGGGTGCTTGCGGGCACGATCGACGGCTGTGTGTTCGCGGAGACGGCGAACACCCTGGCAGGCACCACGAACGTAAGCGGATGCAGCAGCAGCGCCGCCAGCGTCCCCGAGCCGGGGTCCTCGGGACTGGTGAGCCTCGGCTGTCTGCTGGGCATTTTGGCGTGGCGGAAACTCCGGGGCAGCCTCTAAGGGCGCTGGCTTCGTCGCGCCCTGGTTTCTAAACGGCGCCGTGCGCGGGTTAGGAGCCCGCAGGCGCTATTCCATCGCAGCCAGGACCTGGTCGAGCGGTATCGTCGCGAACGTCGTGGCGTAGTCGGATATGCCATAGGGAATGACGAGCTGCCGGCCATGCACGAGGCTGCCGCACGAATAAACGACATTGGGCACGTAGCCGTCGCGCTCGTTTGTATTTGGCTTGATCAGCGGTTCCGGCAGGCGGCCGATTACTTTGGTCGGGTCGTCACGATCGAGCAGGAAAGCGCCGATGCAGTACTTTCGCATGAGACCCACGCCGTGGCTGATTACGAGCCAGCCGGCTTCGGTTTCGATGGGCGAGCCGCAGTTGCCTAACTGGATGAATTCCCAGGGGAACGCGGGCTCCAGAATGAGCTGCATGGTGTGCCAGAAGTGGAGATGATCGGAGAACATCAGGTAGATATTCTCCGCGTCCTGCCGGCCAAGCATCGCATAGAGACCCTTGATCTTGCGGGGGAAGAGCGCCATGCCTTTGTTCTCGACGGCCGGGCCGTTCAACGTGATGAATTTGAAACGAAGAAAGTCGGACGTCTCGAGAAGTTGGGGCAGGATCATCTTTCCGTCGTACGCGGTGTAAGTCGCGTAATAAGTCTGCGTGCCGTCTTCCTCGTGGAAGAGGACAAAGCGAGCATCCTCGATCCCATTGCTCTGCGAAGGCGTGACTGGGAACAAGACCCGCTCCGACAAATCCGACTCCGGCGCGAACTGTACTTCGTAATTGGATTGGGCCAGCATCAGCGTTTCTCTGGCTACGCCCCTGGTCGTTTCCCGCTCGCGGTCCGGGAGTTGTTGTGCCGCGCGAGTGATGCTGGCGCGCAGTTCTTCCATCGTGAATGCGTCCGGCAAACCGTTGAGAACCTCCCGGTTGAAGTCGCCCATGAGACGGAGTTCCTGAAGCTTCCGCTCGAACAGAGGTTTTTCAAACATCGAGTTGGGCACTTGCGCCGGCTCGAGGCTGTAGCGGGAGGGCACGTCCATTGTGACATTACTGTTGGCGTCCAATACTCCGCTGCGAAAAGCGATCGAGGAAACGTGCCCCTCGGCCGTGGCGCGCAAGCTCAGAATGAAACGCAACGATCCGGGCGCCACATCCGACTGATCCGCGTGCGGCACCATGGAGGGATTGAACAAGGCAGCGGCTTCGAGCGAGAACTCGTGAGTGAAATACCCTCCCAGCAACAACTTCCGTTCTTCGGACGGTGTTTGGCCATTGAGCAGCCAGGGGCTGACCTCGTAAAACCTCCGGCGGAGGAATTCGTCGATCTTCAGTTGGCGGTCACCGAATTCGGCTCGAACCCCCGCCAAAAGGGTATGGACTTCGTTTTCGGGAAGAGCCATAACCCGGGCGGCGATCTTAATGGAACGCTGGTCGCTCATCAGACGAAAAGGCCGGGCCAGCACATGCGTGGGGTCCGGGTCCAACGTGACGGTGCTGCGTTTTATGTCGATTTGTTTCATTGGGTGATCGGGACTGCCAGACCGGCTGGTTGAACGCGATGCGCGGTGTTTTGTACCAGCCGCATTTCCGCAAGCGACAGGAGAAAGGCGAGCATCGATTCCGCTCCCTGGTTTTCGTTGCTCCGGTCCGCGTGCAATCCATCGCGGCAGCCGCCGGTCTGAGCGCAGTAGAGTTCCAGCCCGAGATCGTTCCAGCCGAGGAACCAGTCGAAGGCGCGTTGGGCCTGTTCATACCACCACGGGTCGGCTGTGGCGCGGTACGCTTCCAGGCAGGCCGAGACCGTGGTCTGCGCCTCGATGGGCTGCTGGTCGAAGTCAGCGCGCGCGCCGTTACGCTTATAGAATCCGTTGCTGCCAATGGGCCGCAGTTGACCGAGCTGCGAGGTCTGTACGCCCACCAGCCAGCGCAAAGCGCGGATACCTCGTTCGTACACGCTGGTTTGTCCGGTGGCGCATCCGCTGACAATCAGGGCGTGAGCGAGCTTGGCGTTGTCGTATGTCAACCCTTCTTCAAACCAGGACCAGCCGGGCTCCGCGACTTTGTCGAAGATCGCCACCAGCCGCTGAGTCAGTTCTTCGCGGACATCCCTGGCCAGCCGGTCGCCGTTCTGCCGGCGCAGGTATTCGTGAATGCCAATCAGGCTGAATGCCCAGGCCCGCGGCGAAGTGAACTCGGTCACGGCTGGCAGCGCCTGCGCGAAGAGTTGTTCGGCCATCATCTGCAAGCTCCAATGCGGCGAGCGCCCTACCGCCGTGCCCAGCGCCCAGATCGCCCGGCCATGAGAATCCTCGGATCCCCGTTCATCGAGCCAACGGCGGTCAACGCTGAGGAAATTGTGGAAGCGCGTCGTTTTTGAATTGAAGGCGTCATTCAGGAACGCGGCGTAGGTTGTGGCGAGCGCCCGGACGCCCTTCGGAGCTTCTTCCAACTGGCCGAGCATCACCGCCAGAATGAGTGCGCGGGCATTGTCGTCCGTGCAGTAGCCTTCCGAAAGATTCGGCGCAGTGAAGCTCGCGTGCTGGAAAATGCCCGTCGAATCGGTCATGTGGTAAAGATGATCCAGATTCATCGTCGGCGATTCGTGCGGCCGATGGCCGAACCCGTTCACCGCAACAGATTCGCGGGGTGCCCCTGTTCCCTGCTGTCGTGCCATTTCGAAGGAGCGCATGTACACCCCCGCTGTGTTGCTCCACACCATCTTGCGGCCCAGCCTCCAGGCGTTATCGCTCATGGCGTTCCGGCGCGTTTCATCGCGCAACAACCCGCTCACCTCGCGCGCGATCGCCCTCGGGTCCCCGAATGGCACCAGAACGCCACGCTGGTCCCGCAACAATTCGGCGGCATGCCAATACGGCGTCGAGATCACGGCTTTGCCCGCGCCAAACGCATAAGCCAGCGTTCCCGACGTAATCTGGGCCTCGTCCAGATACGGAGTAATGTAAAGATCCGCGGCTCCAATGAACTCGGTCAGTTCCTGCAGTTCCACAAAGCGGTTGTGGAAGATGACGTTGTTCTCGATGTTGTTTTTTCTGGCGATGGCTTCGAGGCCGAGGCGGTAGGTTTCGCCTCGCGTGCGCAGCTCGTTGGGGTGCGTGGCGCCCAGCACGATGTAGACGACGTCGGGAAACTCGGCCACGATATCCGGGAGAGCGTTGAGCACATGCTCAATCCCCTTGTTCGGCGACAGCAGCCCGAACGTCAGCAACACCTTCTTTCCGGCCACGCCAAACTGGTCTTTGTAACAATCCGGGGCGACGAATGGTACGTCGGGAATACCATGCGGGATGAGATCGATTTTGGCCGATGGCGCCTGGTAAACCTCCTGCAGGATGGTTTGTCCCCGCTCCGTCATGACCACCAGCCGGGTTGAGTGCACGATCAATCTCTGCATCACGCGATGCTGGTCGGCGTTGGGCTTGCGAAGAACGGTGTGAAGCGTGGTGACAACCGGCGCTCTCAACTCACCGAGCAGCGCCAGTAAGTGGCTGCCGGCCGGCCCGCCGAAAATTCCGAACTCGTGCTGGACCGAGACAACGTCCACTTCGCTGGTGTTCAGGAAGTCGGCGGCGCGCCGGTAAGACCCCAGATCCTGCTCCTCAATCTCGAAGCGAACAACGTCCGGGTACTGATAGCGCCCCTCGATGTCATTGACCGGCACCGCGAAGCAGCGGCTTCGGGGATGCCGCGCCGCCACAGCTCCGAGCAGGTCGGATGTGAACGTGGCAATGCCGCATTTGCGCGGCAGGTAGTCGCCGAGAAACGCGATAGTTCGAATGCTGGAGGCTATGTTCACAACCTGGACCCACCTTATTCCTTAACCGGCGATGGTGAGCGACGGGTGAGGCGCGGAAACGCTCATTCACGCGGCATGGAGGAGAGGCTCGCTGAGAGATTCCGTTCTCTCCCGCCGATCCCGATCGACAGCTTGCTGGCACTGGATACAACGTGACGTCCAGGGCACGGCCGCGAGGCGTTTTGGGCTGATGGCCCATTCGCACTCAATGCAGGTTCCAAAGCTGCCGTCGTGAATCCGTCGCAATGCGGCTTTCACGTCACGCAACAGGTTGGATTCACGGTCCACGTTTCGAATCGCCAGATCTCGTTCCGACGCATACTGAATCTCATCCATTTGATCCGCGCTCTTCTCGATGGCAATGTCATCCCGCC
This sequence comes from Bryobacteraceae bacterium, assembly GCA_049510065.1. Taxonomy (GTDB): domain Bacteria; phylum Acidobacteriota; class Terriglobia; order Bryobacterales; family Bryobacteraceae; genus CAWACP01. The sequence goes on along the minus strand of JBEKZH010000010.1, from coordinate 32,204 downwards.
TTCGCAATACCCGAACCAGTTCGGCCTCTCTTCGTTCGAGGGTCTCCTGGAACCCGCCCATCCCGGTGGGTGTTATCTTCATGGCCATCCCTTTCGCCCATACGGGCCGTCCATGGTCTCCCAGCACGGGATGGTCCAGAACAGAACCCTCGCAGTTGGAGGCCGAGGCCGCTGAGCCAGCGTGGGGTTAGCGGAAAGTCGCCGGAGCCGGGGTGCAATATCTGCACCAGGGTGTGGAATTTGCTACCGCCCATATAGCTCCTGTGCCGGAGCGTACCGCAGGCGACGGTGGTCACGAACGTGCCTTCACCCGTCCGGAACAGCCGAACCGGCCGCAAGCGCAGGATCCGCCACGGCAGCCGCCTCGACACCTGAAGCGGGCCCTGGCGCTCGCTGCAACGTCGCCAGGAGGGAAGCTATGACACAACATGAGGCAATGCGCCGGCTCTGGAAGCTTCGGCACACGGCCGCTGCTGGGCTGCTGCTGTTGCTGGCCCCGGCCGCCTACTCATATTCCGTTCTCACCCACGAAGCGATCATCGATTCGACGTGGGACAGCGCAATCAGACCGCTGCTACTCAAACGATTCCCGGCCGCCACCGCGGACGAGTTGACCCAGGCACACGCATACGCCTACGGAGGATGCATCATCCAGGATCTGGGGTATTATCCGTTCGGCAACAAGTTCTTCAGCGATTTGACACATTACGTCCGGAGCGGCGATTTTATCCTCAACCTGATCCGCGACTCCCAGGACCTTAATGAGTACGCTTTCGCTCTGGGAACATTGTCGCACTATGCCGCCGATAATGATGGTCACCCAATGGCCGTTAACCGGGCCGTTCCCTTGTTCTACCCGAAGCTGGGCCGGAAGTTTGGAACGCTGGTAACGTATGCCGACGATCCAGCCGCTCACTACAAGACGGAGTTCGCTTTCGATGTCTTTCAGGCAGCGAAGGGACGCTACGCCTCCGCCGCATACAAGAGCTTCATCGGTTTTGAAGTCGCGAAACCATTGCTCGATCGAGCGTTTCAGGATACCTATGGGATGAGACTGGAAACGGTATTCATGAACGTGGATCTCACCATCGGATCGTATCGCCATGCCATCGGGACGGTTCTGCCGGCGATCACGAGAGTGGCCTGGCAACTCAGGAAACAGGACATCAGGAAAGAGGCCCCGAGCGTTACGCGTAAGATGTTCCTCTACAATCTATCTCGTTCCAGCTACGAGAAGAATTGGGGCTCTACTTATGAGCGGCCGGGGATCCGGTCGAAAATCCTGGCATTTGTATTCCGCCTCGTGCCAAGGGCAGGCCCGTTCCGGGCGCTGTCTTTTAAGAAGCTGACGCCCGAGACCGAAAAGATGTACATGGCCAGCTTCAATTCGACGATTAACCGTTATCGTGAACTGCTTTCGGAGCAGAATGCGGGCGGTCTTAAGCTGCCGAATGACAATCTTGACGTGGGAACGTTCACCGCAGCGGGGAAATATAAACTGACGGATGCCGCTTACTCGCAGTTACTACACAAGTTGCAGGGCCACTACACGGAAGCGCCTCAGGACCTCCGACGCGATATTCTCGCTTTCTACCACGACCGTGGCGCTCCCGGTTCGACCGGGACTAACGACAAGGATTGGGCCAGGGTGCTGGAAGAACTCGATCAATTGCAGTCCGTGGACGTGGACCTGAGGCATCCCGCGGATGCCGCGGCGGGGCCGCCCCTTTCCAGATAGCACGGCCATCCGCCAGACTCCTGCCTTCATCGCACCGCGGGAGGCTCCTGGTCGGTGGGGATTCCGGCCAGCGAGCGATAGAACGCAACGGCCCGGTTGATCGAGGAAGACTCATGTCCCGTGGCCAGCCGGCTCGCGTTCCGTCCGGTGCGCGCGATGCTGTAGTACCGCCAGACGTTGTCCGATTCGCGATCCAGAAAGTAGATCGACTGCATCTCACCCGGATGGAAGAGTGTCACAAGGAAATAGCGCACGGTGCTGACATTCTCGACATCGAAGACGAGCCGGTCGTCCGAAGCCTCCTGGATGTGCATTCTGTAGATGGCCGTGCCAGACAGATTGTCGACCTGTTCAAAGTAGAGAACCTGTCCTTCCTTCATCTCGGCGAGCGTGAAATCCTGTCGGCGGTGACCTGGCTGCGAGCCGGCTAAAGCGTGGGCGTTCACGATTAGTGTCTGCCACTGCTTGTGGGTGGTGGACCAGTAGCGCATGCCCGCGAGTTCGGAAGGCGCCCCGATGTGGTGAAGCAAGCCCTCAACTCCCGAGGTATAGCGAAATCGCGCGACTGTGGTTACCAACGTGGAAAAGCCCGTTGCGGCCCAGCCGGTGCACGCGGGTGGTCTCCAGTCGTGGCCCAGGTCAGACTCGCTCCAGAACCTCACGTCGGGCGGATTACCCAGACCAGGCCAGGGCGGAACGGGGTCCTTTCCGCATGGAGGCTGCGGTCCTGATTGCGCATAACCGTACGCCTGGCAGAGCAGCATCGCCGATAATACAAATCGAATCATTGTTGCTGCCCGGCCTGGGTCTGGACAAGCTGGCGGAATCAGGCCACATGCCGGTAGCGCCGTCTACCGGCATGTGAGTTTGCTGTGAGGCGGATCTAGCGCCAGTGCCCCTCCACGAAAACCCAGCCGTCGTGACGGTGAACCCAGCGATGCTGTTCCCAGCGGGCACCCCGCCGTGGAGGCTGTTCCCACCTTCCCGGGGTCCAGGCGTACGCGTTGCCATCCCAACGATGGTACCCGGAAATCCACACATGGTCACGGCTGGGCCGCCGACCCCGGTTCTCGCGTGCAGCATGGGGTGGCCCGATGCGAACCACAACCTCCGCCATCGCAACGCTGCTGAACGCCAGCGCGCCTGCAAAAACCAACCCGATCAATCGTTTCAGAACCATAACACGCTCTCCTTTTCTTAGTAACAAACTGCGAACGAATCCAGCGGCTGGTGCACTACCACCGTCTTCTCCGTCTGAGGGCGTGATAGAGAACCAGCAGAACCACTGAGCCGATAACGGCCACGAAGAGACTGTAGAGGTTGAGTCCGCTTACACCGGAGGCACCAAAGACGTGGAACAGCCAGCCACCAACAAAAGCGCCGACAACACCCAACAGGATGTCGAGCAGGATGCCCTCACCTCTACTGTTTACAATCTTGCTGCCGATGAACCCTGCAATCAGACCGAGAGCCAGCCAGGCCAACAATGACATAGTCTCTCCCGTTTGTCCCGTCAATGAACGTAGCGAAGAAGAGGACCCGCCGTAAGCGCTGGTTGCCCATAAGCAACAGAGCACGAGCGTAAGTAAGAGGCGATGTGCCTTTCCCGGTTGGATCATACCTTCACCACTCTCCGAGCTTTGGCAATGCACGTGGGTTGCCGTACTGTAAACAGGTAACAGGCCGGAGCAGCCCGTGGCAAAACCCGCTTCCTGACGGTCGCGGCTCGGCAACGCACTGATTCTACTGAGCCGCGCGCGTTAGCAAGCGGTTGTTCGAGAGTTCTGCCACGGGCTGTCAGGACGGCTACGCGGGCACCGGCAAAACCTGCACTCAAGTGCAATTCCTTTACCTGCCGGCTCCACGGCTGGAATCCAAGCCAGGCCCCGGTACGGGCGCCGGACGGTGGCGGCGACCGGAGAATGTCAGTCGGCCGGAGGCAGAGTGAAGTAGAATGTCGATCCCGCCCCAGGTGTCGATTCCATCGACATGCGACCGCCATGCCACTCGATGGCCTTCCTGCAGAATGCGAGTCCAAGCCCGTTCCCGGGATGTTCTTTCCCGTGCAGGCGCTTGAACACCCCGAATATGCGGTTCTGGAATGCGGGGTCTATGCCGGGGCCATTGTCTTGCACGGAGAATACCCATTCGAGATCTTCTCGCCTGGATGAAATGTGAACGCGCGGACAAGGCGTGCCGCAGTATTCGATGGCATTATCGATCAGATGGTGCAGGACCGTGGCCAGTAATTCGAAGTCCCCGTGCACGGGCGGCAAAGGGTCGTGGGTAACGGCTGCGCTCCGTTCTGTTATCTTTTTGTCCGTCGAGAGGAGCGCCTGGCGAAGGACCGCTTCCATGTCCGTCCGGGAGAACTGCAGGTCGCCAGTACCCGCGGCCCAGTAGTCCACCACGTCGGCGAGCAGTGACTGCATTCTTGCCGCCCCCTCCTGGATGCGCTCCAGGAACACGCCGGCATCGGAATCCAGGCGGCCGGCGCAGGTCTCGGCCATCAGTTGACTGAATGAGGCAACGTCCCGGAGAGACTCGCGGAGGTTGTGAGCCGCCATAGAGACAAACTCTTCAAAGTCCGCGTTCGCCCGGTCCAACTGTCTCTGCACGTCAAGGCATCGCAGCGTTTCCGCGTCAAGCGCCTTGCGCAAGCGCTCGAGTTCGTCTTCCCTGCGGTTTTCGCCGGAGTTGCCCATATTCAGTCCGCGCGCCGGGGCCCGGCCTCTTTATGGCCTGCGGGAATGGTGAACTTAAACGTAGCGCCCCGCCCTGTCTCCGATTCCACCCAGATTCGTCCACCCTGGCGCTCGACAACTTTCTTACACAGAGCAAGTCCGATGCCAGTGCCGGGGATTTCCCTCCCATGCAGGCGTTTGAACATGCCGAACACCCGGCCGGCGTCTTGCGGATCGATACCGATTCCGTTGTCCCGCACGGCAAGCAGCCATCCTTCCGCGTCTCTCTCCGCCGAGACGTGGATTCTCGGCGCTTCCTCGCTTTTGTACTTGATCGAATTGGAAATGAGGTTCTGAAAAAGCTGCAGCAGCATAATCTCTTCGGCCACCACGGTTGGCAGTGGATCGGAGGTTACAATGGCGCCACTATGCGCAATAGCCGCCTGGAGGTTGAACAGCACCGTGGAGAGAACAGCGCCGCAATCGATGGAGGCGAAGCTGTCCTGTTCCCGCCCGGCAACCTCCCAGTACGCAAGCAGGGCCTTCAGCAGGGCCTCTATCCTCAGGGCGCCTTCCACGGAGTAGGAGATGAACTTGTCCGCGTCTTCGCCCAGCCTTCCCTTATACTCCCGTCCCAGCAGCTCGGTAAAGTTCACTACCATCCGCAGAGGTTCCTGCAAGTCGTGCGTGAGCGCATAAGCAAAATGCTGCAGGTCGGCATTGGTCGCCTTGAGCGCTTCTTCAGCCTGCTTGCGGTCTGTCGCGTCTTCAATCGCGAGAAGGATCGACCGAGCCTGTGCATTCGGATTGAAGATCTCGCTGGCGTTGAGCAGCATCACTTTCCGTCCGACATGTTCAAATTCGTGTGTCACCTCGAAATTCCGGAACGTTGCGTGCGCGGGGAGAATGTTCTCGAGCAGCTCGCGCAGTCTTGGGATATTCCATTGTCCGTTCCCGAGATCGTAGATAAGACGCTCCTCCGTCTCCTCCCGCGCGGCCTGGAACGCTTCGTAGAACGTCTTGTTCGCTTTCACGACTTTCAGGTTCTGGTCCAGGATCACCAGGGGCTCCCGCACCGTTTCCACAATGGCTTCGGCGAAGTCAAGACCGCGCTTGGCGGCATCGATATCGATCAACATCAGCACGGCGCCGTCGGTTCTGCCATCCGGCCCCACGGACGGGAGGATGCGTAGCGAATACCAGTGGCCATGCGCGTCGCGGATATCGCGCGGTTTCCGATCGCCGCCCTCCATCGCATCCAACAGCAACCGCCGCAGGTCGGGTAATTCCATTTGCGGCTGAAGATCGGTGATCGACCGTCCGACGTCGGAAGCGATCAGATTCAACATAGGTTCCATGGCGCGCGTAAAGCGGCGAATGCGCAGATCTCGCCCAACCATCACCAGGGGTATGCTGATGCTCTCGAGAAGATTGGTCAGATCGCGGTTGACGTGGCTCAATTCCACGTTACTGATCTTCAGGTCTTCGTTGAGCGTGTTTAGTTCTTCATTGGCCGATTCCAGCTCTTCCTGCGCGGTCTCCAATTCCTCGTTGCCCGCCTGCGCCTCTTCGTTCGCCGCTCGCAGCTCTTCCAGCGTGGTTGCCTTGTCGTCGATGATCGATTGCAGATACTCTTTGGTTGCCGCAAGCTCGCGCCGCAGCCGGGCGCTTCCCGGGTCGTCGTGTGTCGCGGGCCTGGGCTTCGCCCGCGGGTCGCCGTTCCGCTCGGTGTCCTCGAACAGGACCAGGAAATAGCGTTCTTTGGAAGCGGACGAGCCCGTGAACGGGAACACCTGGATTGCGACCTCTTTTAGTTGGCCACTGCCTTCGATCCGGAAGCCGTCTTCTTTGGTTATGGCGTTGGTCTGTCTGGCAGCTCGGATCGCCTTAACCAGACCCACAATCAAGCCTTCGCGGGCCATTTTCAGAAGGTTCTGGGTCGGCTCGCCCGGCGAAAGCTCAAGGTACGGTGCGGTGTGGCCCCGGACCTGAACGACATTCATATCATCGTCAATGATGGCGCCGGGGGGACCATGTTCCGCCAGCACCAACCGGTCGGCTTCTCTCTGCACGTCCAGCCCGGCTCGGCCCGCGGCAATTCTCTCCCGGAGATCCACCCGGCCTTCGGCGCGGCGGCCTTCGCTCAGGGGTGGCGCCGGCGTACTCGCGTCCGGCCGCATGCGGTAGATTCTGTGGGTCCTCTCTATTTGATGAAATGACTCGGAAAGCGTGCCGATGCCTTCCGAAGGACCGAGTACCAGGAAGCCTGTTGGTTTGAGGGCGTAATGCAGCATCGACAACACCTTGCGTTGTAATACGGCTCCCAGGTAGATCAGCACGTTACAGCAACTGATGAGGTCCAGCCTGGAGAAAGGCGGATCCTGCGCCACGTTGTGCTTTGCAAAAACGCACATGTCTCGGATGATCTTCGCGATCTGGTGCCCGCGTTCCGCTCTGGTGAAGAACCGCGCCAATCGCTGCGGCGAGACATGGGCCAACGCGGCGTCCGTGTATGTGCCGGCGCGGGCTCTTTCGATCGCCGTTTCGCTGATATCGGTGGCGAAGACCTCGAACGGAAGGCTTACTCCCGCCTCCTCCAGGAATTCCATCAGGCAGATGGCGATGGAATAGGCTTCCTCGCCCGTGGAGCACCCCGGCACCCAGATCCGAATGGGATCCTCGGGCCTTCTATTCGCAACCAGCGCGGGGAACACCCGCTTCTTCAGTTCCTCGAAGACCGCTGGTTCCCGAAAGAATGCAGTGACGGTGATAAAGAAGCTCTCGCACAAGGCGTTTGCTTCCTCGCGGTTCCCATCGAGATCCCGGCTGTAGTCTTCCAGCTTGTCGAATCCGCGCAGGGCCATGCGCCGCTTGATGCGCCGCTTGAGGGTGCTGTGCTTGTAGTACGTGAAATCTATTCCGGTGGCGCTGCGCACCAGCCGGAATATCTTCTTCAGTTCTGCTTCCCCCGGCTGCTCAGCCGCCTTCCGAGGCTCGATCGGGACACGTGCATCGCGCGCGATGGCCACCAGTTGCCGCGCGATTCCGGCCGGCGGCAGCACAAAATCCACCGTACCGGCGGCGATGGCGCTTCCCGGCATGCCGTCGAACTTCGCGGTTCGCTTGTCCTGAGCCAAAGTGATACCGCCCGCGGCCTTGATCGCCTGGAGGCCGAGCGTCCCATCCGATGCGGTTCCCGACAGAACGACGCCGATGGCCCCCCTGCCGCGATCCGCCGCCAGGGCGTTGAGAAAAGAGTCGATCGGCATGTTGCGGCCAGTCTCGGGCCGGGGTGAGGTATGAAGGACTCCGTCGGAAATGCCCAGGTTGCATCGGGGCGGAATTACGTAAACGTGATTGGCCTCGGCGCGAGTGTCCCCTTTCACCTCAGAGACAGGCATTCTGCTTGCTTTAGAAAGCAACTCGGTCAGATGGCTCTCGTGCGTCGGATCGAGGTGCTGAATCAGCACGAATGCCAGTCCGGTATCGTCCGGCAGATGGCTGAGCAGCTCCGTGTATGCCTCCAGTCCGCCGGCGGAGGCTCCTACGCCAACAATGGGCGGGGAACTGTCTTCGGCGCGTTCCTCGGCGGCTGGCGGTCCGATAGCCAACGCGGAAACGGGCCCTGCGGCTGCTGTGGCAGCGATCCCAGCCGGGGTCGTGCGTTGTTTTGAGGGGGGTGAGTCAACTGGCCGACGCTTACCGGTTTTCTTTGCCACGCGCCATCATTACCTTTCTCGCCCGGACAAACAGGCGTCATCACAGAAACGGGAACGCCGACCATCAGAGCACGCGCCGTGCCACTCTCGCAGCCAACTGAGTGAATTGTAACGCCGTCTCGATCCAGGGAGGCACGGCGGGATGCTGAACAAGCCCGAAAACCGCTTACTGACGTGCGCGGCTCGGAAACGCTGGCTCGTGTTTGCCGGCACTCACCGAGCCGCGAACGTTAGAGAGTGGAGCCAGAAGACCGTCTTCAGCAACCGCCGTCAGGCGGCTTTGGGACCTGCGAGTATATCTTTCACGATTCTCCCGATCTCCATGAATTGGTCCAGACCGGAAGGCTTGGTGATGAATTGGGAAACTCCGAGGTCCTTGAGCAGAGCTTCGTTTCGCGGGGACCGCGAAGAACTCCACACGCACACTGGAACGCCACCGAGGTGTCTGGCGCTTCGGATCTCGCGCAGGATGTCTTCGCCGGTATACCTTGCCAGGTTCAAGTCCACCAGGATCAGGTTTGGAATTGCCGCATCCGCCCAGGTCCCCTGTCTGCGGATGAAAGCGAGGGCTTCGCCTCCGTTTAGCAGGTGAACCAGTTCAAATCGGAGATCCTGCTTCTGCAGGGCCCGCTCGAGAAGGTAGACGTCCGAGCCGTTGTCTTCAATGACAAGAATCCGGGTTGCGGGAACAACCGACGCGTGTTTCAAGCTCACTCCCCATCAGCCAGCCATCGCCGGCCGCTCTTCATCATTCCACAGTTGCCAGCGTTTGCGGTAACACCTGCCGGGCCCTTACCACGAACCGCCTGGGCGCGGCTCCGATGTAGGAAAAGGGATAACAGGTCACCATGGTCAGTACATTCTCGGAAGAGGGAGCAAGTACCCCCACATTGTCCGGCTCCACGATGATGAGCGATTCGACTACGTATTTGAAATCGCCACGCAGCGTTGAGAATTGAATTTCGTCTCCGGTTCTCAAGTCCTTCAGCCCGCGAAAGAAGGTATCGCGGTGACCCGCCACGCCGACGTTTCCGGCCTGCCCGGGCAGCGCCGTCGCTGGGATGTGGCCGACGGCGAGCTGTAAGGTATTTCGGTCGATGCCTTCACGCACCATTGCAGACAGATGCAGCCTTGGAACGGAGAGTCGTCCGATAATTGCAACCAGAGACGGAGACTTCGACGATGGCAGGGATCTGCGGGACGCGCGCACGACGGGGCCAATCTGCGTGACTTGATCGTTAGAGGCGGCGACGGCAGCGGTGCCGCGGTCCGGCGTCCGGTCGAATTCCCAGCTTTCATAGGTTTGGTACACGACCCGCTCAAGATATGCATAGCTGTAAAGCCCGAGGCAGGCGATGGCGAAAGCCAGGAAGAAGTATCGGACCGCGCTCCGATGGGTTGCCGCCGAGAGGATGATGCGAAGTCTCACAGGCCCACCTTCCGGCTGGCCTCGCCCTGCTGATCCACTGTGGGGCGTCCGTCTGGAAGAGAATAGCTGGTGCGCGTGTGTACCACCAGCCTGTGCCCGGTGGGCGTCGACGCGGTCACTTTGATCTTCCGCAACGAGCCCTGCTCGCCGGATCGAATCGGAACGTAGCCGACTGTGTACCGGGTGCGAATGTCGCTGGCGATCTGCCGGCAGATGCCGGAGACCTCGGAAAGGTGCTCGGGGAAGAAGGCCTCGCCGCCGCTCACGTGGGCGAGTCGCCGGAGCAACCCCGGGTTCTTATCGCGATCGGCCTCGTCAAAAATCCCGATCGTGTAAATCGTCGCGCGGGACTCTCGAACCATTCGCATGGCCTCTTCGGACCCACGGACGCTATTGTTGTCGCCCCCGTCGCTGATCAGCACCAGGGTCTTCTTGTCGCGCTGGCCCTCCTCAAGATGATGCAATGAGGACAGAATGGCGTCGTAGAGAGCCGTCCGGCCCGCCGGCGCGCCCAACGACAGGGCTGCCCGAAGCTGGCGAATGTCGTCCGTGAACGAAACGCCGTCCGCAAGACCGTAGCTGACGCGGTCTCCGAAATTCACGATGAACACTTCATCTTTTCGATTGCTCGCCTGAATAAACGACAACGCCGCCGTGACTACATCCCCGTACTTCGACTGCATGCTTCCGCTTGTGTCGATTACCAGGCCAACAGTGACAGGAACATCGTCGTGGCCAAACTGTGTTATCTTCTGGAGCTTCCCGTCTTCATAAACCCGGAAGTCTTCCTTGCTCAGATTCGAGATGTGCTCGCCCGCCGCATCTTTGACGCTTACATCCAGAAGCACGAGCTCCGCGGTCACGGTGAGCTTGAATGGTTGCTCGGATGCCTCCACCACGGGGGCCTGCGCAGGGAGTGTTAGCACGGCCGCTGCCAGCACGACGAGGATGAGAGGGTCTCTTAGCACTGTAACTCCCCACGCGCCGTGGCCCGCCTTGAAAGGACCACGGCCGATTGCAGGAGCCGGGCTTAGGCCTGACAGGAACGCCGGCGCCTGGAGCGAAATCCAAGGGCGGCAAACACGGCCAATGACACGAGTCCGGCCAGGCCGAGTAGCGGAAGGCCGCTGGCGGTATGCGGCAACGTCTTCGCTGGCGCGGGGGTTTCTGGCTCAACGGCTCGATCAGCCGTCTGCGGCTGAACCGGAGCAGCTTCAGCTTGTACGGCAGCTTGCACCGCAGGCTGTGGAGCAGGCTCTTGTACTGCAGGCTGTGCGGCAGGCTCTGGAGCCGGCGCAGGCGTTGTCTGTGCCAACTCGGTGGTCTTGCCGCTCTCGTCCACAACCACGATGGGCGCCGTCTTCAGATCCTCTACGGCACTCGTTTCCACTGCGATTGCGGGGACGGGGGTCTTCACAAAGGCCGCAATCTGCGCAGCCGTTTGTTTCGGATATGCGAACTCCTGCCCGAAATTGTCGCCTGGGTAGAACCACGCCCGAAGAGCTCTGGGCTGCCCAGCGGGGACTTCCCAGTACCCAAAAACCGTTTTGCCGGTCGGTTGCAGGCGATAGTTCGGTATCGCCAGGATCGTCGTGATGACGGTCTGCTGATCCTTGTCGAAGATCCGGACGATGTGCCGGTCCGAGAGGGAGTCCACCAGCACCATGACATATTCGCCCGGCTGCAGCGTCACGGTGTGCCCGGGGGTGCAGCAGGATGGCACTTGAAGCGGTTCATTCACGGTCAGGTTAGTCTTCTTGTTCCAGGTATCCGCCTGGAGGCTTGGTAGCAGCGCAACGCCAATCAAACCGGCGAAGGCTGCGAATGCAATGCTCCGAAAATGTTTCATATAGTCATCGATCTCCATTTCGATGTCACCGCGTCTATAGGCAGATCAGCCGCCAAAGCGAAAAACCCCCGGAATCCGGTCTTTCAGAACGGATCTATCGCAGACTCATGCAATTGTTGCCGCTGGTGATGCAGGATCTGCTACAAATGCTGCGTTGTTGGCGGTGCGGCGCCCTGGCCTGGCGAATCCGGGAAAACCAGCAGCCGGAGCGGCAAAGCCGGTGCGGGATTTGTTATTGGAAGTGCAGTTTTGCCCCGTGGGCATCTGGTTTCCGCTCGCTGTGAAGCCAAAACAAGATCCCGCCCATGACCGCCAAATTGATGAACAGTTCGGCGATCGCACTTCCGCCAACATCGGGATTGAAGATGAGCGGCAGATCCCCCAGAACGCTGACCAGGAGGACGTAGCACCCGAGGATGCGCAATACCCAGCGTGTGTTTCGGCCAGACGCGAGCAGAGCGGCCCCAACCATCAGCAGAGGGCCGCTGACGGCCAGGGTGTGAACTCCGGGTCCCCAGCGGTGGGCAGGCGACAATTCCACGACCAGACCGGTGGCGCCAAGCGTCTCCACGAGTCCCGAGATAGAGAATGAGACCGCAAGGAGAACTCGCACGCACGTTGGCAGGTTCATCGTCTCTTCTGGAATGCCCTCCGAATCCGGACGGGTGATCGCTAGAGGCGGATGGGGCAGCGGCTTTCGCGCTCAGACTTTTTCAGCCTGCGCGCGCGACCATTCGTCGGCCTGTTTTTCGGCCTCCGCTTTCGCCACCCCATACCGCTCCTGAATTCGCCCGACCAACTGATCCTTCTTGCCGGCGATCGTTTCCCAGTCATTATCGGTGAGTTTCCCCCAGCGCTCGCGGGCAGAGCCGGTGAACTGCTTCCACTTGCCTTCAATTTGGTCCCAATTCATATTCTTCCTATTGACAATTCTCCAGTAAAAGAGTTGCGGGGCCCGCCCAAAGGTGGACGCGTCCCAACAACGCCAGCGCGATAACCGCCGCCAATACGGCCAGGCAGGCAGGGGAGGTGGTGGGTGGCGGGCGCAACCTCAGCGGAAAACGCCCAGCAGCCAGGCTACCAGGAGAATCACCAATATGGTGCCCAGCCCTATGCCCGCGCCCCCGCCGTAGCCCCAGCGGCTATGGCCATAGTACCCGCCGCCGCCAGCCAGAACCAACAACAAAATGATAAGCAGTATCAATACCATCGTGAATCTTCCTTTCTTCTGATCTTCTGAACGTTGGCCCACAGCCGGGTGGGCGGAAGTTATTCCTTCCTGCGTGCTACCAGGAGCACAATGCCGCCAATGAGCGCCACTGCGCCTGCGATCGGAGGCAGCGGTACATTGTGTGTCTTGTCCCGGGTAGCGTGAATCGGTCCCATGTCAACGACCTTTTCCCTGGTCGTGTACGTAAAACCTCCCCACGCAAGACCGAACAGACCGAGCGCAATCAGGATCATTCCAAGCGCCTTGTTCACGGCAGCCTCCTTCGGCGGTGGTACCCGGCAGTGACGGAGCAACCTGCACTGCGCAAATACGGTTTCACCTACTTCTTGAACACCTTTTCAATCTGGCCGACTTTCTTCTGGACTACGCCGGCGAGGTTTTCGCTCTGGCCTTCGGCCGTCAGTCTGGGGTTGTTCGTGGCCTGTCCCGCTTTCTCTTTGACCTTACCTTTCACTTCATGAAACTTGCCTTTGATCTGATCCTTCGTGCTACGTTTCATCTGTTGTCCTCTCTTCTTTCAATCATTTTCCACTAAAGCGATTTCCGATGGAGGCTGGGCACGGTGGGCGCTCTCTTCGACGCGAATACTCGCATCGTCCACCACCTGCGACCGCCTCTTCCTCTTGAGAGCCAAGCAATCCGGTGCCCAATCCCCAGCGGGATGAGACCTCGTGACGGGCCATCCGAAACCGGCTGGTTCGGATCGGATCGAGTGCCTGTGGCAGCCAGTGTCCTGTCCCGCGTAATTGTTGACAATCAGCGTGGGGCGGTCCCCCCGGACCGCGCCGGACGCCCTCGTCCGGCTGTGGCTCGCTAACTTCGGATTCCGAAAGAGCTTCAGGCAGGCCCGACCGGGGGGTCGGGCCGCGGGCGAGGGCGCCAGCCCCGCCGCGAGCAACGGAATTACACAACTCTGACAGTCAGGCGCAGACCTGCTCTCGTCCGATAGGTTGACAAAGGGAGGGACCCAATGGACACTGGCGCCGCGCCGTTCATTAAGCGAGATGGAATCAACTGGACATCGGTGACGGCCTTCACCGTCTTTCACGTTGGTGCGCTCGCTGCCCTTTTCTTCTTCAGTTGGCCGGCTTTCTTTACCGCACTGGCGCTTTACTGGGTTTCCTTGAGCCTGGGCATAGGAATGGGATATCACCGTCTGCTGACCCATCGTTCCTACAAAGCACCGAAGTGGATCGAATATTTCTTCGCGACCTGCGGGGCGCTGGCGCTGGAAGGTGGCCCCATGTTCTGGGTTGCGACGCACCGCGTCCATCACCAGTTCTCTGATAAGGACGGCGATCCGCACACACCGCGAGATGGCAAGTGGTGGAGTCATATCGTGTGGATGCTGGTCGGCGACGCGACCCACTGCAATATCGACCAGTGCTCCCGCTACGCCCCGGACATCTGCAAGGATCGGTTTCTGGTCTGGCTCTCGAAGTATCACTATGTGCCGTTGGTGATCCTGAGTATCGTGCTGCTGGCATTCGGCGGCCTGCCCTTTCTTCTGTGGGGAGTGTTCTTCCGCGTGACGATGGGGCTGCATGCCACGTGGATGGTCAATTCTCTAACGCACTTTTGGGGAAGCCGGCGGTTTGCCACTCGGGACGGTTCGCGGAATAACTGGTTGGTGGCCCTGTTGAGTTTCGGCGAGGGCTGGCACAATAATCATCACGCGTATCCGACATCGGCCCGACATGGACTCGCGTGGTACGAGATCGACATGAGCTGGTTGGGGATCCGGTTTTTGCAGCGAATCGGTTTGGCGAGGTCTGTGCACAGCGCCAGCCTGCAGTTGAAGTTTCAGCCGCCCCCCAGGTAAGGGAGAGTTCCGGTCACTACCGCGTTCGCTCCGTCGCGGCGAAATGTGCATTCCCAAAGGCAGATTCTGCACCTGGGCTTACCGTCCCCCCCGCATCTCCGTATCGCGGCGCTCTCCGGCGCCTGGCCCGGCTCGTGCACAGACACAAACGCGACACTTCCAGAAGGAGGAACACTTCATGGCAAGGAATACATCGGTGATGGGGATCTATCCGGATCGCACAACCGTTTCGGATGCCATCAACGTCCTGCAAAAAGCGGGGTATCGGGCGACGGACATCTCGGTCCTGTCGTCCGACAACCAGGGTTCAAAGGATTTCGGGCACGAGAAACACACCAGGGCGCTGGCGGGAGCGGCGACGGGAGCGGCAGTGGGTGCGCTGGTTGGCGCCGCCTTAGCCTGGTTCGTTTCCCTGCATACTCTGCCCATCACGGGCCTGGAGCCGCTCGTCGCGGCTGGGCCGGTGGTGGCTGCTTTGGCTGGCGCCGGCGCCGGCGGGGCGCTGGGTTGGATCGTGGGATTGCTGGCGGGCCTGCGTATGTCCGAATACATCGCCACGCGGTACGCGGGCAGAATCAGGCGTGGCGGCATTCTCCTGTCCGTTCACTGCGACAGTGAGGAGTGGTGTGCCCGGGCGAAGAAAACCCTGAAAGATACTGGCGCCCGGAGTATCTCCTCCGCCTCGGAGGCTGCCGCCGACTACGGCACGACGGATAAGCCGACGGAGAGGGCGCCGGCGGTGGTCACGAATCGTGATGAAGTGCCCGCCGAGCAGACGGAAAAACAGGTTGCTCACGGAGCCGGGAAATAGGAGACCGCTGCCATGATTGAATACGTTGGACCGATTGAGAAACAGACCCTGGAGAACACGTACTTTCGCCGGGTATTATACACGGGAAAGCACGTCCAGCTTGTGGTGATGTGCCTGGCGCCGGGGGAAGAAATCGGTGACGAGGTGCACCCGAACGTCGACCAGTTCTTCCGGATCGAACAGGGGGAGGCCAGATTCGTCTTCAACGAAAAGCAGGAGCGGGCGGTGCGAGACGGAGATGCGGTGGTGGTTCCGGCAGGCACGTACCATAACGTGATCAATACGTCGAAGACGGCGCCGTTAAAACTGTATACGCTCTACTCTCCGCCCAACCACCCGGATGGGACGGTGCACAAGACCAGAGCCGAGGCGGAGGCAGCAGAGGCGCTGGAGCATCGCTAAGGCGGACTGGCCGTCCGCGTGCCTATACGGTAGTGACCTTAACGGAGGATGATTACTATGCAATACGTTCGAGCGACCAGTACCGCGGCCCTGTTTCTGCTTTTCGGGATGATTGTCCCTGCGTACGCGCAGCACGACCAGCAGAACGAAAAACAGGGCAAGCCTCAAAAACAACAGGGTAAGCAACAGCAAAGTGCGCAGCCAGCCACACAGCAGCAGCGCCCTCAGGGGCAGCCGCAACAATCGCAGGCACGCGCACAGCAACAGCAGAACCAACCGCAAGCGCAGAAACGCGCACAACCCGCTCAACAGCAGCAGCAGCGGGTCCAACAAACTCAGCAACAGCGGCCACAACAGCAGCAGGGACAACGTCCCCAGCAGGCCCGGCAACAACCGCAAAAGCAGCAGCAGGTCCAACAGAGTCATCAACAGCAACCGAAGCAACCACAGCAGCAGGTCCAACAGACTCACCAACAGCAACCGCAGCGGCAGCAGGGACAACGTTCCCAGCAGGTCCGGCAACAACAGCAACCGCAGCAGCAGCGGGTCCAACAGACTCATCAACAGCAACCGCAGCAGCAGGCCCGGCAACAACAGCAACCGCAACGCACGCAGCAGCAGGCAGTGGCGTGGCAGCAGCAGCGGGGATGGCTACAGCATGGCGGCGGCTGGCAGGGGCATAGCACGTGGCAGCAGAATCGTTCTCAAAACTGGGGAAGCGACCATCGCACCTGGGCGCAGCGTGGAGGTTATGGCGGTTACTACATTCCTCAGAACACCTTCAGTCTCTATTTTGGGAGTGACCACTCGTTCCGGATGCAGTATCAACCTACGATCTACATGGGGTATCCGCGCTTTTCGTACGGCGGTTCTTCGTTCCTGCTCCTGGATCCCTGGCCGGAAGACTGGGCAGAGAACTGGTACGAGACCGATGACCTCTACATCGATTACAACGATGGTTACTACCTTTACAACCGCCGGTATCCGGGCGTCGGACTTGCGATCATGGTCGCACTGTAGCTGACGCACGGCGGTCGCAAATCCCAGGAATGCCCGTACCCCCAACGGAACGACACCGCACCGGACGCGCCGGCTGGCTACGCGCGGCGGTATTGGGCGCGAACGACGGGATCCTCTCGACGGCGAGTCTGGTGCTCGGCGTCGCCGCCGCGCATGCGACGCACAGCAATGTAGTGGTGGCGGGGGTCGCCGGCCTGGTCGCCGGGGCGATGTCGATGGCGGCCGGTGAATACGTGTCGGTGCACTCACAGGCAGACATCGAACAGGCCGACCTCAAGCTGGAACGCGCGGAACTGAAGACCGACAACAAGGGCGAGCACAAGGAACTGGCGGCGATCTACGTCGCTCGCGGGCTGGATGCCAGGCTCGCCAAACAGGTTGCCGAGCAACTGATGGCTCATGACGCCCTGGGCGCGCATGCCCGCGACGAGCTCGGCATCTCCCCGGCTCTCAGCGCGCGTCCGATTCAGGCTGCCTTTACGTCGGCCGGCAGCTTCGCCGTCGGAGCAGCCCTGCCTCTGGTGGTCACCGCGATGGCCCCGGAGGCGGGTCTGATCCCCCTCGTCTCTGGAACTTCCCTGTTATTCCTGGCGCTCCTGGGAGGGTTGGCTGCGCGCGCCGGGGGCGCAGGTGTGACGTCGGGCGCAATACGCGTCACGTTCTGGGGTGCTCTGGCCATGGCGGCGACCGCAGGCGTTGGGGCACTGTTCAGAATCGCCACAACCGGCACTTGATCTCGGCCTCACCGATGACGCGCCGGCGCGGGGAAACGGCGTTCCGGGTTTTGGCACAAAACCTGCCCGTAACTTTGCGGTATGGCAGCAACAGCCGCTCCCCACCAGGAAATGAAGGATTATTTGCCTGCATTCGGCAAACCGCTGCAGGCAATAGTCGAATGGGTTGGCGACTTAGGCCTGTTCGCCTGGCGAGTGGCCAAAGCGATCTTTTCGCATCCTTTTGAAGGAGCGGAGTTCCTGCGGCAGTTGGATGCGATTGGCGCCAAATCTCTTCCGCTCGTGGCGCTGGCAGGGGCCGCAACCGGTGTCGTCCTCTCTCTGCAAACCCGCGACAGTCTTACACGGTTTGGCGCCAGGTCTCTACTGCCAGCCGTGATCGTGTTCTCGCTGGTCAAGGAGATGGGACCGATCATCACCGGTCTGGTCGCCAGCGGCCGTGTGGGCGCCGGGATCGGAGCCGAGCTGGGCTCCATGCGCGTCACCGAGCAAATCGACGCCATGGAGGCGTCCGCAGTCGATCCGCACAAATATCTGGCGGCTACTCGGATACTGGCCTGTATCGTAGCCATGCCTTTGCTCACGGTGGCGGCCGATTTCTCCGGTATTCTCATGGGTTGGCTCACCTGCACTCTGGTGGAGCCCGTGCCGTTGCGGCTGTTTCTTTCAAACGGCTTTCACGGCGTCACCTTCGCCGACATTCTTCCGCCCGTCGTGAAGACCACCATCTTTGGTTTGATCATCGGAGTGGTCTCCTGCTTTCAAGGCATGCGGACCCGCGGCGGTACCGAAGGAGTAGGCCGTTCCGCCACCAGCTCGGTGGTGCTCTCGTCTTTGTTCATCATCGTGGCCGACGTGCTGCTGGTTCAGTTGATTCTCGATCTCTTCTAAATGGAACAACAACCCCACCCCGAACCTCCGATTGCCGTTGCCGGGCTGCGGAAGTCGTTTGGCCGGCAAACAGTTCTGGATGGAATCACCTTCCAGCTTGAGCCTGGCGAGGTGACCTGCGTGCTGGGGCGGAGCGGCACGGGCAAGAGCGTCCTGCTGAAGCTGCTGATTGGCATCGAGGCGCCGGACGCGGGCTCCATTCGTATTGAAGGCCGCGACATCTCGAGAGCCTCGTCGAAAGAGTTGAACGAAGCAAGAAAGAAAGTCGGCTTCCTGTTTCAGCAATCCGCGCTGTACGATTCCATGACTGTCGAAGAGAACGTCGCCTTCCCGCTTCGCCGGCACACCAAACTGTCGAACGCCGAACGCCGCGACCGGGTCCGCCAGTTACTGGAAAGCGTCGGCATGGATCGCGATCTCGACAAGATGCCCTCGGACATCTCGGGCGGCATGCGCAAGCGTGTGGGTTTGGCGCGCGCCCTCGCGCTTGAGCCGGCAATCGTCATGTTCGACGAGCCCACGGCTGGACTCGATCCGATTACCGCGGCGGAAATCGCGAAGCTGATTGTCGAGTTGAGAGACCAACGGCACATCACATCGATCGTGGTCACGCACGACGTCCATACAGCCCGGACCATCGCCGACCGTCTGATCGTACTCGATGGAGGCAAAACTCAGTTTGACGGTACGTTCGAAGGCTTCAATCGGAGCAAAGATCCCTTGATCGCCCAATTCGTGGAAGATGCGGCATGAGGTAAAAGTATGTCACAGAGCTTTCGTTTAGGACTGTTCATGCTGGCCACGCTGGCCCTTCTCGCGGCTGGTGTGTTTCTGGTGGGCCGTCAGGAGTCCAGGTTCGGGTCGAACTATCGAGTGCGCAGCGAATTCGACACGGTAACGGGTTTGAGCGAGGGCGCCGACGTTCGTGTGGGGGGAATCCGCAAGGGCAGGGTCCGGTCCATCCAGCTCCCCGGGAGGCCCGATGGCAAAGTTACGGTCACCATGGATCTCGCCAAAGAAACGCAGTCCATCGTCAAGCGGGACTCGGTTGCATCCATTCAATCCGAAGGCCTTCTGGGAGACAAGTACGTCGAGATCTCCTTCGGTTCGGTGGAATCGGAAAGACTCAGGGGTGGAGAGACGATTGAAAGCGAGCCTCCTTTCGATGTCTCGGATCTGTTCCACAAGGCAAATCAGATCCTGGACACGAGCCAGGGGGCTCTCGAGAGTATCCAGGGGACCACCGACAACCTCAACATGATCACCGCCAAGATCAATACGGGACAGGGAACCGTGGGAAAGCTGGTCAACGATACGACGCTCTATCGGCAAGCCGCGGCGGGCGTTACTTCCTTACACGAAGACGCCGACGCGCTGAAACACAACTTCCTGCTGCGCGGGTTCTTCAAGGACCGCGGCTACGCCAATCCGGAGGAGGTCAAACAGCACGCAGTATCGCAGCTTCCCAACGGGAAGCCCGCCAGGAGCTTCCTGTACGACCCGAAGAGCCTGTTTGACAAACCGGATTCCGCCAGGCTGAAGAATCAGAAAAACCTCGATGCCGCGGGACAATATCTGCAAAGTCAGAAGTTTGGGTTGGCCGTGATCGCGGCCAGCACGGGCCGAACAGGCGACTCCGACAAGGAACTCGCACTGAGTGAAGCGCGCAGCTTCGTCGTGCGCAAGTACCTGGTGGAGAATTTCCCGCTGGATGACACACTCGTGAAGACTCTTGGTTTGGGGAAGAGTGCCACTGCGAGCCAGGGCGGAAGCATAGAAATCCTGATCTACGCCGGCGCACCCGGTCCCGCTCGCAAGGCGCCCGCGCAGAACTGATCGCTACGACCGGACCACAGACTAAAGTCTGTGCCACCTGTTGTCAGTAACCCAGTAGCACATGGTGGCACAGGCTTCAGCCTGTGAGAGCCTTTCTCAGCATCCTGCGAGACTCATCTCGATGCAGGCGTGTGAGCCGTCCCGCGTTTCAAAGCAACGCGTGCCGGCGATAGAACCAGGTCTTGACGACCTGCACCAGAATCAGGTATGTCAGAGCAAGTAGCGAAATCGCACCCAGCAACGACAACGGTAGTGGGGTAAACCCCAGCAATGCGCCGAGGGGGGTGTACGGCAGTACGGCGCCGACAAGGGAGATGGCAACAACCCCTATCAGCAACGGCCCGCTGGGACGGCTTTTGAACGGGTTACCCGCGGTCCGGATCACGAACACAACCAGCGTCTGCGTGGCAAGGGATTCCACAAACCATCCGGTCCGGAACAGCGGTGCGTTGGTAGCAGCGTGGAACAACCAGAGGAGCACCCCGAAGGTGAGGAAATCGTAGATAGAGCTGATGGGGCCGATGATGGTCATGAACTGGCGAATGAACGCAATCTGCCACCGCTTGGGCTTGTGCAGCAGGGCCGGATCGACATTATCGCCGGGGACGGCGATCTGCGAAGTGTCGTACAGAAAGTTGTTCAGCAGGATTTGCGTCGGCAGCATGGGCAGGAATGGCAGGAAGAGCGACGCCGCGGCCATGCTGAACATATTGCCGAAGTTGGAACTGGTGCTCATGACGATGTACTTCATGATGTTGGCGAAGCAGCGCCGTCCCTCCATTACCCCTTCGTTCAGAACCGCAAGGTCCTTCTCCAACAGGATGATCTTCGCGGCGTCTTTCGCCACATCCACGCCATTCATTACGGAAATGCCGACGTCCGCGGTGTGCAGCGACGGAGCATCGTTGATGCCGTCACCGATGTATCCGACGACGTGCCCGCGTGCCTTCAGACCGAGGATGACCCGGTTCTTTTGTTCCGGAGACACCCGGGCGAAGATGGCGCCGTGCTCCGCCTGGTAAGCCAGGGCGGCATCGTCCATCGTGTCCATCTGGTTGCCGGTGACAATGCTGTCGGCAGGCAGCCCGACATCGTGGGCCACCTTCTGCGTGACGTACTGGTTGTCGCCGGTCATGATCACCACGGAAACGCCGTTCTTCTTCAGCGCTTCGAGAACCGCAACAATCCCCTCCTTGGGCGGGTCAAGGAATGCCGCAAACCCGGCCAGCGTCATCTCCTGCTCGGACGCGAGCGCGTAAGCATCCTGCTTCTCCACCTTCCGGACTGCCACCCCAAGAGTGCGGAATCCGTCGGCGCTCAACTTCTTGAACGTCTCCGCCGCCTCGGCTCGCCGGTTTTCGTCGAACGGCTGGGGAGCCCCGTCAACGATGACCGTCCCGCAGATGGCAAAAACGCTTTCCGCCTCGCCCTTGGTGACGAGGAGGTCCTCGCCGCCGCGGCGCACCACCACGGAGAGGCGCTTGCGGTTGAAGTCGAAGGGGATCTCGTCCACCTTCTCAAACTCCACGATGGCCGGGTGCTCGTGCTTCAGGATGGCGTCGTCCAGCGGGCTCCTGATGCCGGCTTGAAAGTAACTGTTCAGGTAGACGAACCGGAGGACGTCTTCGTTGTCCTGCCCGTGAACGTCCACGTGCCGGTCCAGCACGATCTCGCCTTCGGTGAGGGTTCCCGTCTTGTCGCTGCAAAGAATCTCCACGCTGCCGAAGTCCTCGATCGCCGAAAGTTGTTTGACCAGAACCTTTTTCCTGGCCATCCGTCGCGCGCCCTGCGCGAGCGTGATGGTGATGATCATCGGCATCATCTCCGGCGTCATCCCGACGGCAAGCGCGATCGAGAACAGGAACGATTCCAGCAGCGGACGATGTAAGACGATGTTCACCAGTAGGACGAAGAGCACCAGCAGCATGATCACTCGCGTGATCATCAGCCCGAAGTGGCGTATTCCACGGCCGAATTCGGTTTCCGGCGGCCGCGTGGCCAGCCGTAGCGCAATCTCGCCAAAGGCGGTGTCTTTGCCGGTGCGAACGATGACCGCGGTGCCGATTCCCGTCTGCACGGCAGTCCCCAGGAAAACGCTGTTGCTGGCGTCGGCAATGGTGTGTTGCCCCGCTGGAAGATCGGCCGCCGCCTTGTCCACTGGCAAGGACTCCCCGGTGAGCGCGGACTCGCGCACGTGCAGGTCTTTGGCGTCCAACAAACGGGCATCGGCCGGCGCCAGGTCCCCGGCATTGAGCTTTACGATATCCCCAGGGACCAGCTCGGCGATCGGCAACTCCAGTTCGTGTCCATCGCGCAAGACCGCGGCAGTCCTGGCAACCTGCTTCCGAATGTCCTCCACCGCATGTCGAGCCTGAAACTCGACGTAGAAGTTCACTATCACGCTGAGCAGGACTATGGCGATGATGATGCTGCCGCCCACCGGATCACCCAGCACAATCGAGATGGCGCTGGCCGCCAGGAGAATCAGGACAAGGGGATTGGCAAAAAAGCGCAGAAAACCGATGAGAGCGGCGAAGCGAGACTCCCCAACCAGGCTGTTCGGGCCATGGAGACGCAGTCGCTGTTTCGCCTCGGCGGAAGTCAGTCCGGCCGGAGTTGCCTCGAGAAGGGCCAGCAGGTCCCGCAGGGGCATATCCCAGAAGCGGTCCAGCGTCTTGTCTGGTTTGGTCATGCGTCCTCGGGTTGATTGTACGGCAAGTGCCAGGTGCTGAACATCGTATCCTGCGTCACACGCTGCCGGAAGTTCGACCTGCAGCAACTGCCGTCTTCAGTGCAGATCCTGCACCTTGCGCCAGCGGAACTCCGCGGTCCGGCAATGCACCGGCTGGCCCGCCGTCCTTCATGCAGCTCAACTCTCGCCGCTTTGGACCCGCTGTTGCAGTGATGACTCGTGGAGGAACAAAAGATGCTTTGGGCAATTTGTGTAGTTCTGCTGATCTTGTGGGCTCTGGGAATGGCCACGCACATCGCCGGCGGGCTGATTCACATCCTGTTAGTCATTGCTTTGGTAGTACTGGTAATCCGCCTGATTCAGGGACGCAGGGTTCTTGGTTAACGAGTCGGCAACTGGGCAGCGGATTGCAACCTGAGGTTGCAGGAGAGTGAATCGACATGCCCCTGATCAACATTGTCATTGTGCTAGTCGTGGTCGGCATCGCGTTGTGGCTGATCAATAACTACATCCCCATGGCCTCCGCCATCAAGAGTATTCTGAACGTCGTGGTTGTGGTTGCGGTGGCCGTCTGGGTCTTGCAGGCGTTCGGATTGTGGGCCCGGGTAACCAGTTACAGGTTCCATTGAGTCAGTAAAGCAACCGTCAGGGAGTGGCCGGCAAGCGTCCTGAGATACGGTCTTGCCGTTTCCCGCTCAGAGGCGGGGGCTCCACTCGCCAGCCTGCGTAAGGCCGGTGGACCACGGCGCCCGTTCCGCCACGGCTTGCTAGAATAGGGGCGATGCCCCGACTGCCCGTGGTTTCGGGACGGATTCTCATTGTCGACGACGACGAGCGTCAGCGTGCCGCCATGGCTGCCATGCTTTCCGAGTGCGACTTTGACACGCAGGTCGCCTCCGACGGACAGGAAGCGCTGGAACGGCTCAACTCTTTCAACGCAGACGTCATCGTTGCGGATCTGGTGATGCCGCGCATGGACGGCTTTGAACTGCTCCGGCATCTGAAGGAACGCGGCGATCTCACTCCGGCCATCACGCTCACCGGCTTCGGCAGCATGGAAAAGGCGCTGTCCGCGGTTCACGATCTCAAGGCGTTCTGGTTCCTGGAGAAGCCCGTGGAGCCGCTGGCCTTCCGGATCCTTCTGGAACGCGCGATCCGCTACAAAAGAAGTCTGCAGAAGACGGATGAGCTCAAGCGCGAGCTGAGCCTTCGCGGCGTACTCGGGGATCTGATCGGAAAGTCTCCCGCGATGCTGGAGATTTTCTCGATCATCAGGCAGGTGGCTCCCACTTCAGCGCCCGTATTGATCTGTGGAGAGAGTGGCACGGGGAAGGAATTGGTCGCGCGGGAAATCCATAAGTGCAGTCTCCGTAGCGATGGCCCTTTCGTCGCGATCAATGCAGCCGCGTTACCCGAGACGCTGATTGAGAGCGAGTTGTTCGGCCACGAGAAAGGCTCGTTTACGGGCGCCATGGAGCGTTCGGCCGGTTGCTTTGAGCAGGCTCACGGGGGCACTTTGTTTCTCGACGAGATCGGCGAGATGCCGCCGTCCACGCAGCCAAAGCTGTTGCGCGTGATCGAGGACTTGCGGGTGCGAAGACTTGGCGGCAAGCGCGAAATCCCGGTAGACGTTCGCATCCTTGCCGCGACCAGTCAGGAACCCGGAACGCATCTGCGCGAAGAACTGTACTACCGGTTGAGTGTATTCCAGATCGTGGTTCCGCCGCTGCGCGAACACAAAGAAGATATTCTGCCGATCGCGGAAGTCATGCTGGAGAATCTGAACAAGAAACACGGCACGCGCGTTACCGGACTCGATGCCGAAGTGCTGGATCTTCTTCATCGGTACGATTGGCCCGGTAACGTGCGGGAGCTGCGGAATGTCCTGGAGCGAGCCGTCATCATGGCCGGCGAGGGTTTGATCCGGCTGACGAACCTTCCTTCCCCTGCGTTCGGTGTGGGACCCGAGCGGAACGCCAAACAGTCGCCAGGCCATGATGGTCCCATCGTGCTCCAGCCCGGCCAGTCACTCATGAAGATCGACGAGGCTTACATCCAACTCACCCTCGAGCACGTGGGCGGCAATCGCAAACGCGCCGCCGAGATGTTGGGGATTAGCCTGCGGACGCTGCAGAACCGGATCGCCGCGCTGCGCGAAGAGGCAAAGGCGACGACTCCCGGCTCCTGAACGGCTTGCCTCTGACTGGAGTCTGAGATGGGCGGAGAGGTAGAACCACCGGGGCCAGGCGTCTCTCGCGGCGCCAACAGATCCTCGTGGCTTCTGCTCAAGGCGTTGCCGCGAGTCTTCCGGCAGGCATCAAGCGAATGGATCGACGACAATGCGCCGCGCCTTGGCGCCTCCGTCGCATTCTATATCCTGCTGTCGCTGGCTCCCGTTATTGTCATAGCCGTTGCCGTGGCCGCTGTTGTCTATGGGCAGGAGGCCGCCCAGGGCCGGCTGGCGTCGGAAATCCGTGGCGTGGCCGGGCCCGACGTGGCACGGACAATTCAGGAAATCATCAAAAGCGCCTACAAGCCCCGGACGGGCGTGATTGCGACCTTGCTCGGCCTGGTGACCCTGATATTTGGCGCCTCTTCCATCTTCGTGGAGTTGCACGACGCGATGAACACCATCTGGCATGTTTCGCTCCCCCCCGACCGAACCAATGCCGCCGCGATCATTCGTCTGATCAGGAATCGCTTCTATTCGGTCGCGATGGTTCTGGGCATAGGCTTCCTGCTGCTGGTTTCTCTGCTGTTGAACGCCTGGATCGCGGCAAGGAGCATCGCTGTGCCGCAGGCTGCCACGTTCATGATTTTATATCTGGTGATAGCGGTGCTGTTTGCGGCCCTCTACAAGATTGTTCCGGACGTCACATTGAAGTGGAGCGACGTCGCCCCTGGAGCCATGATCACCTCGTTGCTGTTCATGATTGGCAAGCAGTTCATGGGGCTGTACTTCGCGCATACCAGCTTCGGGTCGGCGTATAGTGCCGCCGGCTCGCCGATTGTGGTGTTGCTATGGGTATACTACTCGGCTCTGCTCTTCTTTTGGGGCGCTGAGTTCAGCAAGGTGTACAAGAAAACCGTGGAATCCTCGGGCGACCGGAAGCATTGAGGAGCAACTGCCTGCAGGCACGAATAATCTCTACTGAGCCGCAACCTCAGGTTGTGGTCACCGGATTGCTCCATGTATGGCAGGAGCACAAACATGGTGAACGGTAATCGAAGTTTTGCGCCACTGTCTTTCCTGATCGGCCTGGGAGCCGGTATCGCTTTGACGGTTTTGCTGGCCCCACGTTCCGGCGCTGCGACGCGTCGACTCATCAGCCGCAAGGTCGAAAAGGGGGAGGACTGGATGAAGGACAAGGCTGCCGCGGCGCAAGACTACGTCAGGGGCCACGTAGAAGAACTGCGTGATCGGGCCAAAGAGGTGGCTGAGGTAATTGGACGCTGAGCGGCCCCGCGCGAGGCTTCCCGGAATCTTGTGAGGCCCCTTCAAAGGAGGAGGTACGCGTGAAGAACAGGATCATTGTAGTGGGTGTTCTGCTTGTTGTCGTGTTTCTGGCAGGTTTTCTTCCTTCCTATATGAAGGCGAATCGTCTGGAGAATGAGCTGCGCGCGGCTCGGCGCGAGCACAGTTTGGCCCAGCTTCGGGATTTGGCCGGCCTGGCTTACTTTCAGGCGGGCCAGAAGGACTATGGGCTCGCGGCCGGGACCAGCACGCGTTTTTTCGACCGCACCCGGGAAGCAGCTAATCAGGCGCCGGACGCCAGCGCGAGAAAGCCCCTGGAAGACCTCTTGAGCCTGCGGGATCCGATCACAGCGGCGTTGGCGAAGGGCGACCCCGGAGTTCTGAGCGATCTACAGGCGTTGTTCCTGAAGACTCGACAGGCTACCGCTATTTCTTCCGGCGCGCCGCCAACCGAATAGGGCCGCGCGAGGCTCGGCGGGGCGAGGTTGGCCCGAAGGCGGGACGTCGGGGAAAGTGATACACGTTCGCGCCGCCGCCGGCTCCAGCAAGGTGAATCTGCAATGAAGATTTCGCTGATCGTTCTCGCGTTTGCCGCCACGCTATTCGCTCAGAATAGCGCGCGTTCCACAGACAAGGCGCAGAACGAGCCGGGTGTTCCGGACGTCCATCACATCGTGGAACTGTCCATCGCGGCGACAGAGCGGAACTGGCAAGCGCGGACCCAGTACACCTACATCGAGCTTGATGAGGATCGGCGTCTGGACTCGCGCGGCAAGGTGCAGTCGGCGAATGTCGACGTATCGACGATCACTCTCGTCAACGGCGCTCATTTCGAGCAACTCATAAAACACAACGGGAAGCCTCCATCGGCCGTGGAACAACTGAAACAGCAGGTGACGCTCGGCAAACTGAAGCGCGAAACGACGGCGGAGCGGACTGTGCGGCTGCATGAGGAGCAGGACAACCAGTCTTTCATCCGGGAGGTGCCCTTGGGCTTCGACTTCCAGCTCATCGGCGAAGAGGTGGTCAACGGCAGGCCGGCGTACGTGGTTCAGGCGACGCCCCACCCCGGATATCGCCCGCACGGGAAGTACGGAAAAATGTTCTCCAGAGTCGAGGGCAGGCTGTGGATCGACAAGCAGGACTTAGGGTGGGTCAAGGTCGACGGGCAGGTGATCCAGCCCGTTTCGCTGGGATTGTTCCTGGCGCGCGTGCAGCGCGGTTCGCATATCATGATGGAGCAGGTGCGCGTCGGTGATGGGATCTGGATGCCGAGACGCATCGAAGCGCGCGTGCAGGCCACGGTCCTTCTCTTAATGAGTTACGACGTGGACCGGATACTCACCTACTCGGACTACCTTCCAGCCCAGCAGACGTCGTGGGTTTCACTTGACAGCCGGCGGTCGACCGGCAAATAGCACACAAGGTTCCGATTTGCCGAGCGTCTCACAGACGAAGACGAGGTAAATCGAGAAGAAAAGAGAGATGCGACTTTATCTTGTGAATCCCGACAATCCGGTGGTCAGCCTGAACAAGGTTCATTGGAACCGGCTGAACAAGTATCGAATCTGGAAACCGCTGGGGCTTTTCGTGGTGGCGGGACTGACGCCGCCGGACTGGGAGGTGACACTGATCGACGAGAACCTGGGCCATCCCGATTACGAACATCTACCCAAACCCGATCTTGTCGGTGTAACCGCCTTCACATCGCAAGCTCCGCGGGCGTACGAAGTCGCCGCACTGTACCGCGCAATGGGAGTGCCCGTGGTGATCGGAGGCATTCATGCCACGTTTTGCCGGGATGAGGCACTGGAGCATGCGGATGCGGTGGTCACGGGAGAGGCGGAATCGGTATGGGGCGAGGTATTGACGGATGCGCGAAACCATGAATTGCGCAGGGTATATGAAGGCGGCATCAGCAGCATGGACGCGATCCCGACTGCCCGCCAGGACCTGCTCCGGGGACAGTACTATTTCGGCTCGGTTCAAACCACGCGCGGCTGTCCGTTGAATTGCACCTTTTGCAGCGTCACCGCGTTCAATGGAGGCACGTTCCGCCATCGGCCCGTCGTCGATGTCATTCGAGAACTGCGGCTGATCCGGGAGAAAGTCATCCTCTTCGTGGACGACAACCTCATCGGTACGCGGCACGATCATCTCGCATACTCCAAAGATCTCTTCCGCGCGATGATTCGGGAGGGGCTGACCCGGCCCTGGATCTGCCAGGCGACCATCAACTTCGCCGACGACGATGAACTGCTTGCGCTGGCCGCGCGTTCGGGATGCCAGGGCGTGTTCATCGGGTTCGAATCCCCTACCGCGGAAGGGCTGATGGCCGTTGGCAAGAAGTTCAACCTCCAGAAGGGGAGAAACTTCCGCGAGTCCGTCCGCCGGATTCAACGACACGGCATGTGCGTTGTCGGCTCTTTCATCATAGGGATCGATACGGACCAGCGGGGGATTGGCGAGGCGATCGCTCGCGCGGCCAGGGAATACTGCATCGACGCGGCCAACGTTTTGATTCTTACCCCGCTTCCCGGAACCAGGCTGTACGCTCAAATGGAGCGCGAAGGCAGGATTCGGTCGAACGATTATCCGCAGGATTGGAAGTATTACACGCTGACTTTTCCGGTGGCCAGCTACGCGCACCTTACCTGGGCGGAATTAGTCGAGGAAGTGAACCGGTTTAATGATCGATTCTACTCGTATCCGCAAATCCTCCGACGGATGCTACGACTCGCCAGGAACACACGCAGCCTCAGGACGTTTCTTGTCACCCTGGTTGCCAACCTGAGCTATCGATCCAACCACTTTCTGGAACGGCGTACTTACGCGAGCCTGGTTCAGTCTCCCAATCCGGAGGATGCCAGCGCGGCGCTGCCCTTTCCGGAACCTCCGTTCGCTCCCGTCGGGCAGCCGGGCAGGACAGCGTAAACGCACAAGAAACGTTCTTAACCGGCCGCAGGGGCGGCGGAGATGCAGGTTAGATTCGACCAAAACAAAGGGCCGATCATTTCTGATCGGCCCTCGTCAGAATCAATGGTGCGGGGGGGGGGGACTTGTTCTCTCCCCGCGCACTGAAAACAGGCAAGTTATACATAACACGAAGAGCTAGAAACACCAGAAGTTCCGAAAATACCCCATCAAGTCACACCACGAGTCACACGGGCCTCCGGACCCAACCGAAAGTCACCAGAATTGGCGTTGACATCCTCCAGAAGGAGCTTGCCGAGCAATGAGCCGGAGTGCCACTCGTCCACGCTTCACCGGCGATCTTTCGCAATCCGAACGTCGCTTCGCAAAGGTCCTTCAGCAGCTCCGCTTCGGCCGTCTTGAATCCATCAGAATTCGTCACGGTGCTCCGGTGCTGGATGATCCGGGTCCAACAGCGGTGCAGGTCGTTAAGTTTGGGTCCACCGAAAGCACTCCTTCCGATCGTTCTTCGGAATTCGAGTTGAAAAAGCCGCTGGCAGAGCTTTTCGAGTACATCCGTGGTGTCGACGATGGCGAAATCCGCCATCTTGAAGTCCGCCACGGGTTGCCTTTTTCGATGGAGATTGAGCATGGCATCTCGCGAGGGATGCCGGATGTCGAAGGGGAGCATGTTGGAGCTGTTTGAGGGAAACGGGCGTGGACAGTCGCGTTGGGCTGTGGCATTGCCGGAACAGCTTCATAGCTGAATCAGGAAGTCCGCTTCCTGGAACGAACCAGAAACCGTCCAGCACAGCAACACTGGCCAGAGGAACTGGGGAAACTGATTCGGTGGACCCCTCGCCCGGTCCGTAAGGCCGTCCAGCCGCGCTCGCAGCAACACCGCGGGCGCGCAGAAGCACTGCAGAGGCTGCTGGTAAACAAGCGGGCGAACAGACATGCAGGTACGCAGTCGCCTAGAAGCTGGCGGGCAACCCCGGCGCCCAAGGCTGCGGTGCAAAGCGACGGGCCGGCTCCATACCGCACGGAACCGACATGCACGGGAAGGCACACCGGGGGTCGAAACCCTCCGTGTGCCTGCTCTGAGCCTCACCACCCGCAACTGAAGAAAGAGGTCAGAGGATTCGAGGTGCGAGCAGCGGTTGTTGCGGCGGCGGAGTTTCCGCAGCAGCGGCGGCGGCGGATGCGCCAGGACCGCCTTGAAACAGAAACGGTCGCCCGCGTTTTTGATTGCACCCGCCGAAATAATCGGTTACAACTGAAGCAGAGGCTCGGTTCGCCAGGCCAGCGCAAAGCGCACCCTCCGAAAGGCACCTCCACTTTGACGTATCGGAAGGTGAGGCATGCTTGCGCAGGAAGCGTCGACCGAGACAATCCCGCAAATTCAGATTTGGCCCATTGACCGGCTGGTGTTCTACGCCCGCAACCCGCGGAAGAACGACGCAGTCGTGGATCGGATGTGCAGCAGCATACGCGAGTTCGGGTTCAAGATCCCGGTGCTTGCCCGCAGCGATGGCGAGGTCGTCGACGGGCACCTGCGCCTCAAGGCCGCGCGGAAACTCCGAATCGAGGAAGTACCGGTCATCCTCTGCGATGAGTGGACCCCGGCGCAGGTCAAAGCATTCAGGCTGATGGTCAACCGCTCGGTGACGTGGGCCTCCTGGGATGAGGAACTGCTCGCTCTCGAGTTGCAGGAGCTGAACGAGGCGGACTTCGATCTGAGCCTGACCGGCTTCGACCCGAAGGAAATCGACGATCTGCTGCTCGAACCGGACGACGATGATCGAGCGAATGCCGCGCCGCCGCTGCCGGAGAGTCCAGTGTCCCGGCTTGGCGACCTGTGGCTTTGTGGGTCGCACCGCGTGCTCTGCGCGGATGCCACCAGCGCGGAAGCGGTGGCGATGCTGCTTGGCGAGCGCAAGCCCGCGCTGATGGTCACCGATCCGCCCTACGGCATCCAGCTCGACTCGGAATGGCGCGACCGCGCCGGCCTGAACAGTTGTGGGCCAGCGGAAGCCAGCTACATGAAGCATCGAACCGAGGGCCACACCGAAACAACCATCTCAGGCGACACGCGAGCCGACTGGTCCGAAGCGTTCGAGCTTGTCCCTTCGCTTCAGGTCGTGTACGTCTGGCATGCTTCCGTTTTCACGCGCGAGGTGCTCAACGGCCTTCTGCGCATTGGCTTCCTGTACCCTCAGCAGATTATCTGGAACAAGGGCAGAACCGTGCTCACACGCACGCACTACTGGTATCAGCACGAACCAGCCTGGTACCTGCGGAAGAAGAACGCACCGTGGTTCGGCAAGCCCGGCGAGAACTCAACGATCTGGGCTTCGCCTTCGCCGAAGTTCATCATGGGCGGATCGGATGAGACGAAGTACGACCACCCCACGCAGAAGCCCGTCGATCTGATGCGGCGGCCGATCCTGAACCACCTGAAGCGGGGCGAGCTGGTCTACGACCCGTTCCTCGGCAGTGGCACCACACTGGCGGCTGCGGACCTGACCGAAAGAGTCTGTCTGGGCATCGAGCTGGACCCGAAATACGTCGACGTCGTAATTGAGCGCTGGCAGACGCTGGCCAACCGGGAAGCCACGCTCGACGGCGACGGCCGGACGTTTGAGGAGATCGCGGCGGAACGGCGGAAGGGGATCGAGGAACAACCGCAAGAAGCGGGCCTGAAAGAGGAAAAGCCCGCCGCGGCCGGAGCCGGGCGGGCCAGGAAAGGAAAGCTCGATGCTACTTGATGCGGTAGGTCCGCTCGCCACCCTCGGGCTTGAAGGATTCGACGCTGTAGCCGGCTTTCTTCATCGCCCCGGCCATGAAGCCGCGAACGGTGTGCCTCAACCAACCCATTTCTTCCATGATCTCGACCAGCGTCGCGCCGTTCTTGCGCTGCAGCATCGCGACCACCTGGGCGGTTTTGCTGCCCTCGCG
>JBEKZH010000001.1:0-182529 GCA_049510065.1 Bryobacteraceae bacterium | reverse complement strand
GGGGCGGATCTGACGTCGGAGCAGGTGTACAACCTGGCGGTGGCCGGGGACGAGAAGGCGAAGCGGATCTTCGAGGCGATGGGGCGGTATCTGGGAGTGGCGCTGGCCACGCTGGTGAACATTTTCAACTTCCCGCTGTACCTGCTGAGCGGGGGGCCGCTGCCGGCGTGGGAGTTTTTCGCACCGGCGATGCTGGAGGAGGCGCGCTGGCGGTCGTTCACGTTCCGGCACGCCGAGACGAAGGTGGAGAAAGCCATTCTGGGCAACGAGGCGGGTCTGTTTGGCGCGGCGTATCTGCCGCTGCTGGAACGTAAAAGGTAGGGCAATGAATCTTGCTAGTTTGTTCGCCGAACGATTCCCCGGCAGTGGGCAACCGGCCATCTACCGGGCTCCCGGTCGCGTCAACCTGATCGGAGAACACACCGACTACAACCTGGGCTTCGTGTTGCCTATCGCCATCGATCTCGCCACATGGGCGGTGGTGGCGCCGAATGACCACGGCCGGCTGCGCATCCGCTCCGAGAATCTGAACGAGACACGCGAGTGGGCGGTGGCCGAGATCCCCGGCCTGCACCCGGCGGGGGATTGGACCGACTATGTGATCGGCGTCGCGCGGCAGATTCCGAACCTCGACGCGCTCGACGTGTTGATCTACAGCACGGTGCCGGTGGGCGCGGGGCTCAGCTCCTCGGCGGCGCTGGAGGTTTCGCTCGCGCTGGCGCTGGGCAGCGAAGCGCGCGGCATTGAACTGGCCAAACTGGCCCGCCGTTCCGAGAACGATTTTGTCGGGAACCCCTGCGGCATCATGGATCAGTACGTCTCCGTCTGCGGGCGCGCCGGCGCCGCGATCAAAATCGACTGCCGCAGCCTCGATTACGAGACAGTGACCCTGCCGCGCGGTGTTTCCATCGTCGTGGTCAACACGATGGTGAAACACGAGCTCAGCGGCTCGGCCTATCGCGACCGCGTGCGCGAGTGCGCCGAAGCCGTGGAAGCCATCCGCGCGGGCGGCAACCCCGGCGTGCTCAGCCTGCGCGACGCCGGGCTCGCGCAGCTCGATCTAATCTCCGATGCTGTCGCGAAGAAGCGCGCCCGGCACGTGATCTCCGAGGACGCGCGCGTCGAGGAGTTTGTGGCCGCTTCCGCGCGCGGCGATGCCGGCGAACTCGGCCGGCTCTTCGTGGCCTCCCATCGCAGCCTGCAGCACGATTACGAAGTGAGCTGCGAGGAACTCGATTTTCTGGTGGACACCGCGGTGACCGTTCGCGGCGTGTACGGCGCGCGCATGACCGGCGGCGGATTCGGCGGCTGCACGGTGAACCTGGTGGACGCCGCGGCGGTCGACTGCTTCGAGGAGGCGATTCGCTCGCAATACCACGTCCGCTACGGCGTTGCTCCCGAGGTATACCGCGTGCAGCCTTCCGCGGGAGCCGGCAAGATTCCGGGAGAGTAACAATTCCGTAGCCGCACTATCCGGGTAGAGCGAGTCCTCTTCCTCCGAGGCCTGCGCCTGCGTTGGACGGGCGGTCCCAGTCATCCGCCCGTCCGTTCTTTTTTGCCCGCTATCATCGTTAAAGATGCGCCTTCAGTCTCTCCTGACCAGCCGCTGGACGAAGGCCGTGGTCTTCGTGGCCTGCCTGGTTCCCGCGGCATTGCTGTACTGGCGATGGGCTCATCATCTGCTCGGACCCAACTGGATCGAGAAGGCACAGCGTGTCAGCGGCGACTGGATCCTGCGGTTCCTGATCTTCACCCTGTGCATTTCGCCGCTGCGCAAACTGCCCGGCCTGACCGCGCTGATCCGCTACCGCCGCATGGTCGGCCTGTTCGCCTTTTTCTACGCCTGCGTGCATTTCGCGATTTACCTTTGGTTCGACAAGGGTCTGGACTGGACCGAGATCCGCGGCGATTTCACCCGGCGTTGGTTCTACATCTTCGGGCTGGTGGCGTTCGTGGCGCTGATCCCCCTCGCGGCGACGTCCACCGCCGGATGGATCCGCCGCCTGGGCGGACGGCGCTGGCAGTTATTGCACCGGCTGATCTACGTGAGTGTGCTGGCCGGCGCGCTGCATTACTACCTGCAGGGCAAGTCCATCGTTCTGAGGGCCGTCTACTACGCGCTGGTGATCGTCTTTCTGCTGCTCTGGCGCGTGGCGATGCGGCTGGCCGGTCGCAAACGCGGCCCGCGGGTCACGCCGGCAACTTCGGTATAGGTTCCGCCACGTTCGGAAAAGTCCGCAGACCGCTTGCTGACGCGCGCGGCTCGGCTACAGCGTCACCGACGCGATGTCGACCAGCGAGCGATGCCCTTCCACCACCACGATGCCGCTGTCGGTGACGTAGTAGCGCTTGCGGTCCTCGGCGAGGTCGAAGCCGATGGTGGCCTCTTCCGGGACCTTCACGTTCTTGTCGAGAATAGCCCGGCGCACCTTGGCGCGGCGGCCGATATCGCAGTTGTCGAAAATGATGGAATCCTCCACGTACGCGCCGGAATGCACGCGCACGCCACGCCCGATCACCGAGCTGCGCACCATGCCGCCCGACAGAATGGATCCGCCGGAGACGATGCTGTCGAGCGCCGTGCCGCGCCGCCCCTCCGCGTCGAAGATGAACTTCGCGGGCGCGTCGGAGTAGCCGGCCGTGCGCAGCGGCCACTGGCGGTTGTACAGATTCAGGACCGGCGACACGTTGCGCAGGTCCATGCTGGCGTCGAAATAGGCATCCAGCGTCCCCACGTCGCGCCAGTATACCGGGGCGCCGGGGGGATCGCCGGGAATCCGGTTGGTCTGGAAATCGTAGGCGTACATGTCGTACTGGCCGATCATGCGGGGCAGGATGTCGCGGCCGAAATCGTGCGAGGTGTCTTCCCGCTCGGCGTCGGCATAGAGTTGCTCGAGCAGAGCGCGCGTGGAGAAGATGTAGTTCCCCATCGACGCGTAGACGCGGTTCGGGTCGCCGGGCATGGTGGGCGCGTCGGGGTTCTTTTCGTGGAAGCCGGCGATCTGGCCTTCCTCGTTGGTTTCGATCACCCCGAACTCGGCCGAGTATTCTCTTTCCACCGGGATCGCGGAGATGGTGACCTGCGCGCGCTTTTGCATGTGGTACTCCACCATCTCGCGGATGTTCATGCGGTAGATGTGGTCGGCGCCGAAGATCACCACCAGGTGCGGGTCGGCCTGCTCGATGAGGTTGATGTTCTGGAAGATGGCGTCGGCGGTGCCACGATACCAGTCCTCGCCGGGAGTGCGCATCTGCGCCGGCACCGGGATGATGAAGTGGTTGCGGAGCAGGCTGGTGGCCTCCCACCCTTCCCTCAGGTGCTGCAGCAGGGACTGGCTTTTGAACTGGATCAGGACGTAGACGGAGTAGATGCCGGAGTTAACCAGATTGCTGAGAACGAAGTCGACGATTCGGTAGCGGCCGCCAAACGGAACGGCAGGCTTGGCCCGTTCCTTGGTGAGCGGGTAAAGGCGCGTGCCCTTTCCGCCGGCCAGCACAAACGCCAGGACTCGCAGTTGCATTCAGAGGCCTCCGCCTCTGCTATTGTGTCAGCCGATTCTGGGGCTTGCAAGACCGTCGGTGGGACAGGGGCCGGACGGGGCCGGCCCTGGCGGGGTCGTTACTGGAAACGCTTCTCCACTTCGGCCCAGTTCACCACGTTCCACCACGCCTGAATGTACTCGGCGCGGCGGTTCTGATACTTCAGATAGTACGCGTGCTCCCACACGTCGAGGCCGAACACGGGCTCGATGCCTTCCAGCAGCGGGCTGTCCTGATTGGCGGTGGAGGTGATCTCCAGCGCGCCACCCTTGTTCACCAGCCAGGCCCAGCCGGAGCCAAAGCGGCCCATTGCGGCGGCGCCGAACTTCTCCTTGAAGGTGTCGAAGCTGCCGAACGTGCTGGCGATGGCCTCGCCCAGCTTGCCGGAAGGCTGGCCGCCCCCGCCGTTCTTCATGATCTTCCAGAACAGCGTGTGGTTCGCATGCCCGCCACCGTTGTTGCGCACGGCGGTGCGGATGCCCTCCGGCACAGCGGCCAGATTGCCTGCCAGCAACTGCTGGACGGTCTTGCCCTGCAGATCGGGGGCGGATTCCAGCGCCTTGTTCAGGTTGGTCACGTACGCGGCGTGATGCTTGCCATGATGAATCTCCATCGTGGTCTTGTCGATCCAGGGCTCCAGCGCATCGGCGGCATACGGGAGCGGGGGAAGTTCAAATGCCATTCGGTTCTCCTTTGTCCGCCTTATGTGATGCTCAGGCCAGCCCCGACGTTTCGGGCGAACGGGTGGCGCAGACGTTTTCGCCGGGCTTACCTTTGGATTACCGCCCGCTGCGTCGATGCCCTCCGATGGAGCGTGCCGAGCGGGTGGTATGGCGAGTTCGGAGCCTGGAATGTGTTGCAGGTTCGAGTCCAGACTGGGGAGCCAAAGTCCAACCATTTGAAAACATTGGCCTGCAGAGAGGTCTTAAGGGTTAAGTCCTTTGTTCTTAGGTTCGAGTCCTGACTGGGTCATGGAACATCACCGGAAGAACTCATACTGGTCTGTTGTCATCCTCCGTGCCGCTTCCACGATGGTGGTTTCGAGATTCACGGGTCCCTTGGGACGTGGTATATTAACCTGACCTGCAAGCTACTAAAGAGTGCTCGGCCTCAGTCACGGCTCGGCGGGCGGCGTATCGATTTTGAAAAGGCGGGACGTGCGTAAAGATATCGAATTTAAGACCACGGACGGCACGACACTGCGCGGTTGGCACTATCTGCCGGACGGCTCCGGCAAGCATGCAACTATCGTCATGGCGCATGGCTTCTCGGCCGTGAAGGAAATGTATCTCGACAAATTCGCCGATGCCTTCGCTAAGGCGGGCTTCGCTTCTGTCGTCTACGACAACCGCAACTTCGGTGCGAGCGACGGCCAGCCGCGACAGGAAATCGATCCGTGGCTGCAAGTCAGGGACTATTCGGACGCCATCACATTCGCGCTGAGCCTCGATCAGACCGACGCGGCGCGCATCGGGGTGTGGGGGTCGAGCTACAGCGGCGGCCATGTGCTGGTCGTCGCCGCAATCGACCGGCGTGTGAAATGCGTCGTCTCGCAGGTGCCATTCATCAGCGGATCTCAAGCCACCCGCAGGCTTGTGCGGGCCGATTTCCTCGCTGGCTTGTTCGCCCAGTACGCCGAGGACCGCCGCGATCGTGCGGCTGGCAAGCCGCCTGCCATGATTCCGGTGGTTGACGAGAATCCGCTCGCGGTGTCGGCGTTGCCGACTGCAGACTCGTACAAATGGTTTTCGGAAACGCACAAGTCGCGCGCCCCGGCTTGGCGGAACGAAGTCACGCTCAAAACGATCGAATACGGCTTCGGCTACGAACCCGGCGCTTATATCGGCAATATCAGCCCGACGCCCTTGCTGATGATTGTGGGAGTCACAGACCACCTCACTGTCGCGGACCTGGCCATCAAGGCGTACGAGCAGGCCTACGAACCCAAGAAGCTCGTCTTGTTGCCGGGTGGGCATTTCGACGCCTATGTGGAGGAGTTCGATCAGGCGTGGCAGCCAGCTTGCGAATGGTTCGCTGCCCACCTCTTGCCGAAGGACCGGCGTCGCCAATAGGAGCGAGGCCGATCAGGAAACGGTTAGCGCCTGGCTGACCGCGCATCCGGAATTTATTCTGGGTTCCCTTGGCGAGTTCGAGACGCGTCCAGACTGGGTCCCCAGCATGGATACAGCTCGGCCCTCCGCGTCAATGATGATGAAAAACAAAATCGTCCATGGGTTCGATCACACTGCCAATTGGATCGCAAAAGTTCGAAACGTGTCCAGACTGGGGAGCCAAATGGCAATTTCCGAAGATCGTGCTATCTGACTGATTTCATTGTCGCCACTTCAGGCGCTTCTCCTGGATTGGCCCCTCTTGACACTAACCCCGGCGTGGACTCGAACTCCTTATCCGACCAGCATCCCCTTAAACGAGTCGGCGCTGGCCCACTATGCCAACCTCCGGATGGCCGGGACGATCCCACCGGAACGGACTCGCAGAAGTTTGCTTTCGTCACCTGTGGGCCGAATCGGAATACCCAGGTTGGCGGGCCGAAGTTTCGCATCTGGACGTCTGATAGACTCTCGGGTAGCGACGATGAAATACGTTTGGAATTGCATGTGGCTGATTGTTCCAATTGTATGGATGAATCTGGCGCTCGCCAGCCGACTGCCGGAAGCGTATCAGCCCGGTGTGTTTTGGCGTGAGGTGCCGCAGTGGATCGCCCTCGGGGAGAATATAACCCGAATAGCGGTTTTTCTTGCGCCGCTATTGATGCCGCTTCAGATCGTAAACTCCCGGCAGAGAGCAGGATTGGCTTTGTACACCCTTGGAGTGCTGGTTTACTTTTTGGCGTGGGCAATGCAAATCTGGTTTCCGCGAACTGAGTGGAGCCAGAGTCCGCTCGGCTTCATGGCCCCCGGCTATACGCCGGCGGTTTGGCTGGCCGGCATTGCCCTGATCGGCGAAACATTCTACTTCGGCAAGATCTATCGTCCTTGGATGTTCCTGACTCTTTCGCTGATTTTCCTGGCATTTCACAACGCACATGCCTGGGCAGTCTACTCCCGAATTCATCAGCACTGAATTCTCTACGCCGGAGTTGGCGGTCGAAATACTTGCTGGCATGCACGGAGCCGCCTTTTGGGTCCTGGACCGTCTCGCTAACCGGATGCCCGTCTTCGTGTGACGCGCCCATCCGGAATTACCCTGGACTCCCTTGGCCAGTTCGAGACGTGTCCACACTGGGTGCCCACCCTGGACAAGCGTCGGCGATGCGCTCGAATCGCTCCGAAACAATAGACGTCTGCCGGTTCGATCAGAGGGTCAACTGAGCCGCAAAAGTTCGAAACGTATCCAGACTGGGGAACCACTCGTGTGGGGCACGGCTCTGCGTCATCCGAGTTGCGTGATTTGCCTGAGGCCATCCTCCAGTGCCGCCATTTCTTCCGTCGTAACTGCGCCCAGTCGACTACGCAGGCGTGCCTTTGACACCGCTCGGATTTGGTCACTCACCGCAACTGCCGGTTGCCCATCACAGGAGATCGGGATCAGGATCGGTGGGCTGGCCTTCGGTGAACTCGACATCGGGACAACGATCACCGTCCTTCGCCTTTCATTTAGCACCTTCACCGAAATCACAACACAGGGACGTGTCTTGCGAATCTCAGAACCGAGCGTCGGATCCAGCGCTACCCACCAGATATCGCCGCGCTCCGGAATCACTTCCATGGTTCTGCCATTTCGTCGCCGATTCCGTCAAATTCCTTCTCGATTTCGGCTACATCCGGGTCCTGATTCGCAATCTCGCAGGCCCGGATCAACGCAATGTCGCGCTCTTCCAGCCGTGCAGCCAGGGCCTCACTTACGAAACGCGAACGGTCGCGTGAGGCAACCCTGCGGAGAAGCTGCACAGCCAACGGCTCGGGCACGCTGAAGGTCATTTTCCTCATCGCCATAAATCCATAATACCAGAAAGCCAGAATGGGAGGGCACGGCACCATCATGTCTTGAAGGGACGCCAGTGGCGGGGACAGTTCCGTCTGTCCCCACTCGGAATATAAGCCCGGCACCATCATGTCTTGAAGGGACGCCAGTGGCGCTGCCGCATGCAACCGCAAGTGATTGAATCTGCTGGAACATCTGCCTAACCTCCGTCGGTGGGCGGACTGAAAAAGTTCGATACGCGTCCACGACGGGGAGCCAATTCCAGCAGCACTACATCACCTCCAGGCAGCCGTTGCGTACTTTCAAAGGAAGACATCGGCAGGCACGTGGAACGCCTCGGCGAGCTTCTTCGCCTGCGCCTTGCTGATCGCTCGCTTTCCGCTCACAACCTCGGAGGCTATGCCGCGGGAACCAAACACGTCGAGCAAGTCGCGCTGGCGCAGGCCGTGCTCTTCCATCAGGCTGCGCAAGCGGCTGTCGGGCGTCGATCCTTCGAGGGCGTAGTTAACGTCCTCGAAAGCTTCGATGAGCACGGTCAGGAGTTCGGAGTACTCGCGCTCTTCCGGCGTGAGTTCGTCATGGCGTTTGTCGAACTGCTCCAACTCGGCGATGAGCCGCTCATTTTCCTCCTCGGTACGAATGACCGCGGGCAACTTGCGCGCCAACAGACGACCGTAGCGCCTTGGATCTACTTCGAGCACGGAATTCTTCATCGCTTCTTCCAATCCTCCCTGCCTTATTCTTCGTGCGTCATCACGTGGCGAATGTAAACCTTGCCGGTTCGATAGTGGATGTGCGTGGCTACGCGATACTTGTTTCCGCTAATGTTGAAGATCGTGAATTCGCCAACCGCATCCGCGTGCGGATACGTCTTGCGCACATCCACGAGACTGGTCCAACGCAATCGCTTCGCTATCCGATACCAGTCATCGAGCGGCGTCTCTGCGTCCGCGTGTGTGTCGGCGAACTCGCGAAAGGCCTTGCGGCTGATGACTCGCACCGTACAGATGTTCTCACAATGAGAGCGCCCTGTCAGGACCCGGATGCGCCGCAGTCACCTCCCGGCAATTGGAGCAACGCAGTGATCGGCAAGTACTATCGCCCCCTCAAGACCCAGATCTCGTTCCGAATCGATAATGAGGTTCTGGATTGCCACCTGAGCCGGATCAACGAAATTCTCCGTGAGCGCATGGCGCGGGAGCGGCAGGGAACAGTCGAGGCCACGCTTTGTGTAGCCTTTCCCACCCCGGGTAGCCGACAAGAGTGCCGGATGCGCCCACACCGCAGGCCCTACTCGTTCCGCAACGCGACCATGGGATCCACGCGCATGGCCCGCAGCGCCGGAAGGTAGCTGGCAAGCGCGGCTACCAACCCGAGGAAGACCGCCGCGGACGCGAACGTGAGCGGATCGGCAGCGCTGACATCCACCAGCATTCCGCCGACGATGCGCGCCGCCGCCAGGGCGATGAGGCTTCCCGCAAGCAGCCCCGGGACGGTCAAGCGAAGGCCCTCCCGCAGCACCATCGCGAGCAGGTTGCCCGGCTGCGCGCCCAGCGCCATGCGGATTCCCATCTCCTGGGTGCGCTGGCTCACCGCATAGCTCATCACGCTGTACAAGCCGACCGCCGCCAGCAGCAGCGAGATCCCGCCGACCATTCCCAGCAGGCTTGCCGCCGCGCGCTGCGCAAATAGCGACCGGGAGGTGGCCTCGGACAACAGCGTGGTGCTGAACACCGCGTCCTGGTTCAGTGCCAGGGCCTCGCGACGCAGCGTGGGGGTCATCGCCAGCGGGTCGCCGGCGGTCTTCAGGAAAACCGAAAAATTGAGACCGGGCGCGAACCTCTGGCGGAATGGCATGTAGAAGAACGGAGTGGGGGCCTCGATGGGGTTGTGGTATTTGCTGTTCTTCACCAGCCCAATCACCGTCGTCGCGTTGCCCTGGCAGCGGACCTTGCGGCCGATCGGGTCCCGGCCGTGGAAGAAGCGGTCGGCGAAGGTCTCGTTGACGACGATCACCGTGGGCGCCTGTTCGGAATCGCGCTCGGTGAAGTCGCGGCCTTCCAGCATCCGAATGCCCAGCAGGTTGAAGTAGCCGGGCGAAACGGTGGCCAGATGGACGATCATCTGTTCATTGGGCGAGGGATTGTAGCCCTCGATATCGAGCTGGTCAGTGGGCGTGGAGCCAAACCCGGAGGCCGACGACATGGGGATCGCATCCGAGTAGGTGACGCCGATCACGCCCGGCTTCTCCTCCATCCGCTCGCGGAGTTTTCGGCAGAAATCGTGCTGCTCCCTGGCCGAGTAGCCTGCGTTTGAGAGATAGAACTGAGAGACGGAAATATTGGTCCGGTCGAACCCCGGCGCGATGGCGCTGGCGTTGCGGAAGCTCCGGTAGAAGAGCCCGGCGCCGACCAGCGCTACCATCACCAGGGCCATCTCGCAAACCACCAGAAGACCGCGCAGCCGGTGCGAGCCGGAACCGGCGCCTCCGCTGCGGCCGCCCTCCTTGAGGGTCTCATTGAGGTTGGAGCGGGCGACGAGCAGGGCCGGCGCCGTGCCGGATAGCAGAGTGGCCACCACGGCAATCAGCAACGTGAAGCCCAGAGTGGGCAGGTTCAATCCGCCACCGACGTCCAGCGGAATGTCGGCGACGGGAGTCAGTAGCAGAAGCGACTGGCCCATCCACAAAACCAGCAGAACCCCAACCACCGCGCCGCCGGCAGCCAGCAGCAGGGTCTCGATCAGCAGTTGCGCCACCAGGCGGGAACGCCCGGCCCCCAGCGCCAGGCGCATGCCGAACTCCCTCTGCCGCGATACCGCGCGTGCGAGCAGCAGGTTGGCGACGTTCGCGCACACGATCAGCAGGAGGAGCAGAGAGAGCGCCATCAGAATACGCAGCGGCTGGAACAGCATGCTCTGGGCGCCGAAATGGGCCCGCGATAGCGGCGTTACGGTGACGTCGACGCCCCGGTTGGTGGCCGGGTACATCGCCGCCAGCCTCCTGCCCAGCGCGCTCACTTCCGCGCGCGCCTGCTCGATGGTGACGCCGGGCTTCAGCCGCACAATGGTGGAAGTCTCGTCGCGCGTCCCGCGGTAGTGCAGGGTGCCGTCGCCGGAGCCCATCGCCGTAGCCATGGTGACGGGCATCCAAACATCGAAGACCACGCCTGCGAGGCTGCCGTGGAAACCCCGCGGCGCCACGCCGATGATGGTCACTTCGTGGCGGTTCAAACGGATGGTCTTGC
The DNA here is from genome assembly GCA_049510065.1 of Bryobacteraceae bacterium. Classification (GTDB taxonomy): domain Bacteria; phylum Acidobacteriota; class Terriglobia; order Bryobacterales; family Bryobacteraceae; genus CAWACP01. The sequence continues at coordinate 171,799 of JBEKZH010000001.1, read as the reverse complement.
CCAGTACCCTGGCGTCGCCGCCGAACCGGGCTTGCCACATGCCATAACCGATCACGGCAACCGGGGCGCTGCCTTCCTGGTCGCGTCCCTCTTCGGGCAGAAACGCGCGGCCCAGCACCGGCCTGACCTTCAGGAGATCGAAGTAGTTGGGCGAGACCAGTTCCGCCCAGCCGCGCGCGGTCCTTCCGCCGGCCCCGACGCTCAGCGGCGTGAAACGCCCCACGGCCACGCCGGAGACCAGCTTCAGATTGTCCCGGTAATCGCGGTAGTCAAGCCAGGAGGTGGCCGCCAGATACTCGCCGGTGGGGGTGACGGTCTCAATGAGGGCCAGTTCCCCCGGATCGCCGGCGCCGGGAAACGGGTGCAACAGGACAGAATCGATCCAACTGAACACAGTCGTGTTCACCGCAATGCCGAGGCCGAGCGTGAGGACCGCGATGGCCGTGAACCAGGGACTGCGGCGCAGGATACGCAATCCGAACCACACGTCCCTCGTGAAGGTAGTCATAACGAAGTTATGTTACAGGCAACTCGATTACCAACCGGAAGTTCTTGCAGACGCGCGGGTTTCCGATGGGCTGGCCGTCCGCTTGTGGGAAGAGTTGTCCGATTTGCGGGCAGTTACCGCGCCACCACTTACTCGAAGCCGCCCGCTTTTTCGAAGGCGCCCGCCAGCCGGAACATGCCCGCTTCGTCGAAGTGTCGCGTTAGAATCTGCATGCCCACGGGCAGCCCCGCCGCAGTGTTGCCGCAGGGGACACTCATGCAGGGAATCCCGGCCAGCGAGCCGGTGATGGTGTAGATGTCCGACAAATACATATCCAGCGGGTTGTCCAGCTTCTCGCCCAGCTTGAAGGCCGGGAAAGGCGACACCGGAGTTACTATGGCGTCCACCTCGCGGAACGCTTCAGCGAAGTCGCGCGCCACCAGCGCCCGCACCTTCTGGGCTTTCAGATAGTAAGCATCGTAGTAGCCGGTGCTCAGAACGTAAGTGCCCAGCATGATGCGTCGCTTGCACTCAGCGCCGAAGCCCTCGCCGCGGGTGTTGCGGTACATGTCGCTGAGGGTCTCGCTGTGGGGCGAGCGCATCGTGTAGCGCACGCCGTCGTAGCGCGCCAGATTCGCGCTGGCCTCGGCGGTGCAGATGATGTAGTAGGACGAAATCGCGTACTTCGTGTGCGGCATGGCGATGTCGCGCACCTCACAGCCGAGCGACTTCAGAACCTCCACGGCGGCGGAGATGCGGTCGCCCACCTCCGCGCGCAGGCCCTCGAAGTACTCGCGTGGGAGACCGATCTTCATCCCCTTCACCGGGCCTTCGAGCGCGGCCTGGTAATCGGGCACGGGAGCGAAGGCGGATGTGGCATCCATCTCGTCGCGCCCGGCGATCGCCTCCAGCAGAACGGCCGCATCGCACACCGTCCGGCCGAACGGGCCAATGTGGTCGAGCGAGCTGGCAAAGGCCACCAGCCCGTAGCGCGAGACCCGTCCGTAGGTGGGCGTCACCCCAACCACGCCGCAGAAGGAAGCGGGCTGGCGGATGGAGCCGCCCGTGTCCGAGCCCAGCGCCACCACCGCAGTCCCCTGGGCAACCGCCGCCGCCGACCCTCCGCTGGAGCCGCCGGGAACGCGGTCGAGCGCGCGCGGGTTGCGCACCGGGCCGAACGCGGAGTTTTCCGTGGAAGAGCCCATGGCGAACTCGTCGCAGTTGGTCTTGCCGATGATGACGCCGCCGGCCGCCTCCAGCCGCGCGATGGCCGTGGCGTCGTAGGGAGGCGTGTAGTTGGCGAGCATCTTCGACGCGCAGGTGGTCCGCAGGCCGGCGGTGAGAATCACGTCCTTCACGGCAATGGGCACGCCCGCCAGCGGTCCGGCGTCGGCGCCCTCGGCGAGTTGCTGGTCCACTCGCCGCGCCGCCGCCAGAGCGCGCTCCGGCGAGAAACGCAGATACGCGCCGGTCTTCGGGTTCTCCGCTTCGGCGTGATGGAGCGCGGCCTCGGCCAGCTCGACGGCGCTGAACTGGCGGGCCTGCAATCCGGCCTGAATCCGCGCGATGGTGAGATCCGCGATCTCCGCGCCGGTCATCGTCCAATCACCAGGGGAACCTTGAAACATCCCGCGGCGGCCAGCGGTGCGTTGGCGGTGGCCACCTCGCTGCCCAGCGCAGGCCGCTCGCGATCCTCGCGCAGAGTGGCCGTTTCCGGGGCGTCGAACAGCACCTGCGCCATGGGCTCCACGCCGCTGGTGTCCAGTTCGTTCAGCGCGTCGACGTGCGTGAGAATCTGGTCCAGCTCCGCGGACATGCGGTGGACCTCGTCGTCGGTGAGCCGCAGGTTGGCCAGGTCGGCCACATTGCGGACCTCTTTCTCTGCGATTTTCACGAAATAGCCTTCTTCCGGGCCTGTTTGTAGAGAGTGCGAAAAACGGGGTCGCGGATGGCATCGGCCTCTGCGTCCGCCGATGCCGTGGCGGCCATTTGCGGGGGACGGCGCTGCACCCGGGGCACGACGCGAAACTCCAGCTCCTCCACGATGTCCGGCCCGATCACCGCGCGGATCTTCGGCAGAATCTGCGCGCGGAGCTGGAAAAGCTGCTTCTGCCAGACCGCGTCCTCCACCTCAATCACCAGGCGTGTGCGCACCAGCGTGACCGCGTTGGTCCGCGCCGCCAGGCGCTCGCCCACCGCCGCGGACCATGCCGCCACGGCGAGCTGATCGGGCGCGAGGTTGGCGCTACGGAGCTTGGCGATGGATTTGCCGGCCCGTTCCATATGCTGGCTGAAGCATCGATTCTAACATTTGGGGGCGGCGCGGAAGCTATGCTTCTGCCGCAAGCCTGGCCATACGTTCGAAATCGGAGGCGGGGCGCAGCGCGGAGATCAGTTGCCTCGAAATCAGCCAGGCCGGCGTCCTCTGAACGCCATGGCCGCGGCCGAGGCTCTCGGATTCCACCACCGCTTCCTCGGCGGCCGGTCCATCCAGGTCGGCGTGCAGAGCGTCCATCTCGACGCCCGCCTGCTTCGCCAGACCGTCGATGACGGCAGGATCGCCCAGGTCCTCTCCCAGTGCAAAATGCGCGGCGAAAAGATCGCGATGCATTTGGGGGAAGGCGGCGGGCTGGTGACGGCGGACCCACTCGGCGGCCGCCAGAGCGCGTCGCGTGTTGGGAAGGCGGGCAGGCCAACGGAGCGGCAACCCGGCGGCTTTGGCCTCGCGCTCCAGCATGGCGTACATCGGTGCATAGCGAGGTCCTGCCTCGATCCCTTCCATCGGGATTTCCGGGTGAGCCTGAAACGGCAACGCTACCACTGCAAGCCCGTGCCGGACGAGAATCGCCGTACGCTGCTGACCGACGTAGGAGAGCGGGCAATTGAAGTCGTACCAATGCAGCACGGTCCGAGGGTCCATCGCATCCGCCACAGAAAGAGAATCCCACCAGGACGGCTGGAATGCAAATGCTATTGACTCTTCTCCTTTTCTTCGCCCATAATGGACCGAGGCACGAAGAATGGCCCTTACGCCCAAACAGAAGCGTTTGCTCGACTTCATCGCCGATTTCGTGGATCGCGAAGGCTACGCGCCCAGCTACGCCGAAATGAAGGACGCCCTGCATCTGGCCTCGCTCGCCACCATCCACAAGCACATCGAGGCGCTGGAACAGCGCAAGTACGTGCGCCGCAGTTTCAACCACAGCCGCTCCATCGACGTCGCTCCGGCCTATCTGGAAGAGCGCCGGCGCGAGCGCGGGAAGACCGCCGACTTCCTGCCGCTGCTGGGGCGGATCGCGGCGGGCTCGCCGGTGGAAGCCATTGCCGGGCAGGAGACCATCGCCTTCGCCGATTTCACCGGAAAGGGCGACACCTTCGCACTGCAGGTGCGCGGCGAGTCCATGATCGAAGACCATATTTGCGACGGCGATTATGTGCTGGTGGAGAAGACCGTGGACGCTCGCAATGGGGACGTCGTGGTGGCGCTGGTGGGAGGCGCCGAGGCGACGTTGAAGCGGTTCTACCGGGAGAGCGCCGACCGGGTCCGGCTGCAGCCGGCCAATGCGGCCATGGAGCCCATCTACGTGCATCCGTCCGAGCTGCAGATCCAGGGGCGCGTGATCTCCGTGCTGCGCAAGTACCGCTGAGACAACTCGTTACACTTACTGAGGTTCCGGGCCCGGCGCCGCGTGATAAACTGAGGTGTATGCGCGGCTTCTGGAACGGCCTGAAGCGCTTCCTTCTGTGGGACTTCCCTCGCGCCGGCTGGCAGTACGACGTGATGGTGGGCATCATCCTGCTGTTCATCTTCCTCACCCCGCGCGAGTGGTTCCGCGATCAGCCCAAAGCCAGCAGCATTGTGATGTTCCCGGCCGAACGCGGCCACGGCCAGGCGTTCTGGATTGCCCCGGAACTGCTGGACGGCGTGCCGCCGGCGCAACAAACTGCCACGGTTGAGGGTTTGTTGAAGGCGCGGTGGCAGCGGCCGTACCGAGTGTTGCATCTGAAGCCAATCCCGGATTCCGAACAGGAGATCAGAGGCTGGATGGCCTACGTGGCCAACCCGTAGGGTTCTCTGTGTGGAATGAATTCCTCTCGATCATTAAAGACCTGCAGTATCCTTGTGGTGGCGCTGGCGCTGGCGCTGGCGCCGGCGGGGGCCGCGGTGACGCCCGCGGACATTATCGCGCGCATGGACCAGGCGGCGGCGAAGTTCAAGCAAATGTTGGCGGACGTCAAGCACCTTACTCACACCGCCGTGCTCAATGAGGACAGCGTGGAGAGCGGCTCGCTGCGGATGCGCCGGCTGCCCACAGGTGAGATTCAGGGTCTGGTGGAGCTCACCAGGCCCGACCCAAAATTCTATTCGTTCGAAAAACGGAAACTCCGGATTTATACTCCGAAGATTAATACCGTGCAGGAGTTTGACCTCGGCCAGCACGGCGAACAACTGGATCAGTTCCTCTCCATTGGGTTCGGCACGTCCGGAAAGGAACTGACAAAGGGATACCAGGTGGAGATCGTCGCCGAAAACAAGGTTCCGCGGACAACCAGGGTGCGGCTCACGCCTCGCGACGCGGAGGTGCAGAAGTACCTCAAGAGGATCGACCTCTGGATCACCGACGAGGATTATCCGATCCAGGAAAAACTCTGGGAGCCCTCGGGCGATACCATCCTGGTGAATTACAGCGAAGTAAAGATCAACCCGCAGCTCGGCGCCGACGCCTTCGCTCTGCACACGGCGCCCAACCCGAAATACGAGTACCCGCAAAGGTGAAGCCGGAAGACTCCAACGCGAATCGGCGGTACGGCCCGGGACGCCTCGGGTTTCTGGACTGGACCCGCGGCCTGGCCGTGCTCATCATGCTGCAGGGGCACGTGTTCCATTCCTTCTCGAAGAACGAGCTGCGCACCGAAGGGCCGTACATGCTCACGCAGTTTCTGGGCGGCATCGGGCCGGCGGTGTTCCTCTTCCTCACCGGGATCACGCTGGCGTTCCTCATCGACCGCCGGCAGCGCAACGGCATGGGTCCCATGGCGCGCTGGGGCGCCGCACTGCGCCGCGCGCTGTACCTGCTTATGCTGGCGTTTCTGTTTCGCGCGCAGCTCTGGCTGTTCGGTTATCCGTGGAGCGACTGGCCCTACCTGTTCAAGGTGGACATCCTGAACCTGATGGGGTTCGCCATCGCCATCTTCTCCTTCTCGGCTCTGTTCTCCACCGCGGATCGCGTGAAGATCGGCGCGCTTCTGGGTGTCGCCATCGCGGCGCTGGGCCCGGTGGTTTCCCTGATGGACTGGACCTGGCTGCCCGCTCAAATCACCGCGTATTTCGTGCCCAGCTTCGACTACTTCTCGTTTTTCCCGTGGGCGGCCTACATCGCCTTCGGTCTCAGCGCCGGCAGCATCCTGCGCCTGACCGGCGCCGACCAGGTGAACCGGATCATGCAGTGGGCCACGCTGGCCGGGATCGTGCTGGTGCTGGGTGGGCAGTATTTCAGCAATGTGGGCTGGTCCGTCTACCCGAAGTCGGAGTTCTGGCTGAACAGTCCCGCGCTGGTGGCCATCAAGATGGGCGTGCTGCTGATGATCGTCGCCATGGCGTTCCTGTGGCACGAATACGGCCTGCGCGGGAAGTGGAGCATCGCCCGCCAGATGGGCACCACATCGCTGGTGGTCTACTGGACGCACATCGAGCTGGTGTACGGCCGCACGGCCGCGCTGCTGAAAGAGTCGCTGGGCGTGGCGCAGTGCGTGGTGGCGGCGGTGATTCTGATCGCCCTGATGCTGGGCTTGTCGCTGTTGCGGACGCACTGGGCGGAGGCGATGCGGCTGTGGCGCGTCCGCTTCCCGCGCCTGGCGCCTTCGTGGCGCATTATTCGGTGTGCTATGGAAACCGCTTGCTGACGCGCGCGGCTCGGAACTGAGCCGTGACCGTAAGGGAGCGGTCTCCCGTAAGAGCACACCATCACGCGGTCAAAGACCTAGTCAGGCCGGCTGAAGCGAAGCTGCCCCCGTCAGTCCTAACGCCAGCGAAAAATGCGCAGCGCCACGACGAAAGACAGCACCAGCCACACCGCCAGCGTGGCCAGTTGCGCCTCCACTGCGGCAACACCGCCGCCCTGCAGCATGTTGGCACGCAACGCATCCACGGCCGCAGTCAGCGGGAGCGCGTGAATGAACGGCTGCAGGAACGCGGGGAAGCGGCTCGACGAGAAGAACACGCCGGAGAGCACCCACATTGGCAGCATGGCCAGGTTCATCAGGCCGCTCACCGCTTCGATGGTCTGCACGCGCGACGCCAGCAGCAGGCCGATGGCGTTGAACGTGAACCCGCTGACAATGCAGATGAGCGCGAACACAGCGAACGGTCCGCGGAAGGGGACTCCGAACACCAGCCACCCGAACGTGGCGATCACCGCGATCTCCGTGGTCAGGATCACGATGCGCGACAGCAGGTACGACGCCAGGTACTCGGCGCGGGACATGGGCGAAGCAATCAGCCGCTTCAGCAGCTTGCGCCGGCGCGCGTCAACCACACTGAAGCCAATGCCCCACATTCCGTCGCCCATCATGTTCATGCCCAGCAACCCGGGCAGCAGAAAATCGATGTAACGCGAGCCGGGTTCGCGGTCGCGGTCCTCGGAGGTGGGTACCAGGTCGCGCCGCCCGGCCCCACGCTCGATGGCATTCTCCACTTGCAGGCGCGCCGCGCGGCCCTCGGGGTTGGTGTCGTCGTAACGCCAGGTCACGCTGCCGCCGGGCCGTGCCAGCACCACCAGCGCGACGCCGCCGGTCCGCAGGGCCAGATTCGCCTTGTCCTCCGCCAGCGTCTGGACGTGCAGTCCCTTGTCCTGGCGCAGCCAGAGCGCCACCTGCGCCGATGCCGGACCGCCCTGCACCACGGCGACGTTGACGAAATCGGCGGGCTTGTTGCGGAAGGCGATCCCCAGGCCCGCAGCCAGCAGGATGGGAAACCCGAACGTCCAGAAGATGGCTTCGGGCTCGCGCAGGAACTCGCGCAGGCGAACCAGCGTCAACTGCAGCAACGGGCTGTCGCGGCGCTCACTCATCGCCCCTCACTCATCCCGAAGATGCCTCCCGGTGAGCGACACGAACACGTCTTCCAGCGTGGCCGAGTGCGTCCGCAGTTCGGCCAGGCTCACTCCCTGGGCATCCAGCTCCGCCAGCACCGCCGGCACGGCCGCGTGCAGATGTTCCACGTGAAGCTGAACGTGGCCTTCGCGGGCGTGGACAGACCGTACGCCCGCCAGCTTTCGCAGCGCGTCCGTGTCCGCGGCGCGCTGTCCCTCGGTGGCCGCGAATTCGATGACATGCTCGGCGCCCAGCGATGCGATCAGCCCCCGCGGCGTGTCCAGCGCGATGATGCGTCCCTGGTCCATGATGCCCACGCGGTTGCAGAGCCGCTCCGCTTCGTCCATGTAATGGGTGGTCAGCAGAACGGTGCGGCCGGAGGCCTTGAACCGGTCCACCAGATCCCAGACCTGGCGGCGCGCCTGCGGGTCCAGACCGGTGCTCGGCTCGTCCAGAAAGAAGAACCGAGGGTCGCCCACCAGCGCGACGGCCATGGCCAGGCGCTGCTTCTGCCCGCCGGAAAGCTGCCCCACGCGCGCCGTGCGCTTTGGTTCGAGCTGCACCAGCGCGATGGTCTCCTCCACCGTGAGCGGGTGGCGATAGAAGCTGCGAAACAGCCGCACCGTCTCCTCCACCGTGAGCTTGTCGGTGAATTGCGTTTCCTGAAGCTGCATGCCAAGGAGCTGCTTCAGCTCGTTTCCACCGTCCGCCCATGTCCGCCCCAGCAGTTCCACGCTGCCGGCGTCGGCATCCAGCAGGCCTTCGCAGATCTCGATGGTGGTGGTCTTGCCCGCGCCGTTCGGACCGAGCAGCCCGAAGCACTCCCCTTCGCGGACTTCCAGATCGAGCCCGTCCACGGCCACCACCTCGCCGTAGGCCTTGCGCAGGCCGCGCACGCGAAGCGCAATGCCGGTGTGGTTGGCGTTCATGGAGAAGGAGAATCGCTTGCAGACAAGGAAAGAGCCCTGCCGACCCCCGACAGGGCTCCCTACACAAGAGAGACAACACCCACCAATGCGATGGCCGCTGACCCTTAAGCACTATCCTGCGCAGCAATCGCGTCTCCACCGCTAAGTTGTTGATAACGAGTTGACGCGTGTGTACAGCGCTACCGGATTTCATAGTTAACCCGGCCCATCCCCTACGCCATTCCGTAGCAAGGGATAGAATACGAAGTTGGCAGGCAGCCTGACCGCAGTCCCTATGAACACCGTCGACCCCGGCGTTCGCTCCGCCCGCGTCTCCCTCACCGGGTTCTTCCTCACCGGTCTGCTGATGTCATTCGTGGGCGCCGTCCTGCCCGTCTGGGGCTTCCACCTCAGTTCGGAGTTTGTAACGGCGGGCACCTACTTCCTGTTGCTGAATGCCGGTTTCCTGGTGTCGGCCCGGGCGGGCCAGGCGCTTATGGAGCGGCGCGGCGTGGCCTTCACCGCCGCACTGGCCGCGTTTCTGGCTGCCGGCGCCTTCCTCTACCTGGCGGCGATGAGCGCGCCCTTCTCGCCGTGGTGGCGCCTGCCGGGGCTGTTCTGGCTGGGCTTCTCGGCCGGACTCCTGAATGTGGCGCTGGTGGAAGGCGTGTCGCCGCTGTATGACGTGGGCCGCGCGGCCACCCTGAATCTGGCTGGCATGACCTTCGGGCTCGGCTGCGTGGTCATGTCCCTGCTGGTGGCGGGCACCTACTATGTCTACGACGTGCGCGGCATCCTGATTCTGGTGGCGGTGATCCCGGCGGGCTTCGGCGTGCTGTTCCTGCGCATGCGCATTCCGGCTCCGCTGTCCCCGCACCCGGAAGCGGAAAAGCTCCGCCGCCAGTTCCGCTCGCCCGCCGCGGTGCTCTTCGCCCTGTTGCTGTTCTTCCAGTTCGGGAACGAATGGGCCATCGCCGGATGGCTGCCGCTGTTCCTCATTCAGAGGCTGGGAATCAGCCCGGAGAATTCGCTCTTCCTGCTGGCGCTGTACTGGACGTCGCTGCTCCTGGGGCGCGTGGTGGCCCAGGGACTGCTGTCGCGGATGAGCCGCTGGCGCCTGCTCCTGATTTCGGCGACGGCGGCCCTGCTCGGCTGCGTCCTGCTCACCGCGACGGACGGCATCGGCGGGGCGGCGGCGGGGATTCTCTGCACCGGCACGGGGTTCGCCGCCATTTTCCCGCTGACCATGGAGAACAGCGGCCGGCGCTTCCCCTACTACCATCCGACCATCTACAGCGGCATCTTCTCGTTCGCGTTCACCGGCGGCATGCTGGCCCCCTGGTCGCTCGGCTTCATGGCGCAATGGTGGGGCATCGGCTCGATGATCATTGTGCCGATGCTGGGCACGGGCATGGTATTCCTGCTGCTCGGCCTGATCGTGATCGAGGGGCGTTTGAGTGAAGGCCAGCCGGTGCGGTAAGGTGGCATTGAGTGGACGACCGCGCGAGCTTCATACGTTACAGATCCTCGAACATTCGCTCAAGTGTCCAATAGCTGGAGGGGCTAGTCGACCGGCCATATTCGCGGTCATCTTCATCAGAAGTGTCGGGATAGGGTGGTCGGTCCACTCGACTTGTCAGCTCGCGCAACTGCGAGAGGTCCGCCGGCTCCTGTCGGCCACTCCATCCGTAAAACCCGGTCGCCGCGGCGATGGTCTCCTCAGACTCGCTCGACCATTGGTCGTATTTGTCCCGCAAAGAGGGCTCATCGCTCTCTGATGGGAGGTCGAGGTCGTCGCTGCGAGCCTCGATGTCCTCACCAATTTCGCAGTTCTCTTTGATTGTCCCCTCGAGGATCTCCGACCATTCGTTGAGGACCTGAGCAGACACAAGCTGACGAACCACTCTTATGTCGACCTCGCTCAATGCATTCATGAGCAAGATCGATTCCCATGGTGTCTTCGTCGCTGCGCGAATAGCATGCTGGCAAAGGTCGGCGGCGTACTCCAAGCGAGCAGGCGGTACCACGTACACGCTTAGCTCTGCAAAACGTTCGACGAGGCGTGCCCACTCAAGCAACGTATACCTACGGTTGTTGTTGTAAGTTCCCTCAGCTCCGATCGCGCGGAGGAGGGCGGCAAACAGTCGCATTTGAGGTTTGTCGCGCAAGGCCATCAGGTCGACGTCGGACGGGTTCTTTTGCTTGCCGTTCTGCCGAGGCAGGGCTGTCCCCGCAGCCGCCATTAAATTCAACCATTCGGCGACCGTCAGGACCGTACCGGACAAGGCGAGAATCCTTTCCTCAACAAGCCGAATCTCATCGGCGCCCTGGGGCAGAATAGAATGGTTTTCCATCAGTCCTTTGTGTGGGCTAAGCCGCGCATCAGCGCCGCCAGCCCGGCGGGCGTTGTGAGCTCTATGTAGCGTTTGCGTGCGTTGCTGTTGTCACGCAACTGCTCCAAGAGCATGTCTCTGAGGCTGGGGTGTCGAAAATCGACGATTTCGGCTCCCAGATAGGACCGCGAGACTCGTATGAAGCTGTGCTCCAATCGCGAGATGGCAGTTGCACACGGCAAACAGGAAGTTTGCTCATGCCGGATTCGCTGCTCGTATGCCTGCTTAAGCTGATTCAAGTACGCGGCTTCGTCGAAGTCCAGCAACGCCGTCAAAAGGGCCTGCTCGGAAATCGAAAGTGCTCCATAAGCGCTACGCCAGCGTTGGGTAGGATTGCTCATGAACGTCGATATCTCTTTCAAGGATTCGGCGCTGTCATCTTTGAGCACACCCTCACATAGCTGGCGAACTCTCTCCGGCGTATAGTTAGGGTGCGAGATGATCGGGAGATAGTACCTTCGGACGAGCTTGCGTGCATTACACGACAATCCTGCTAGCTTGGCATGATTATAGAGGATTTCCGCCTTTTCTTGGACTGTAAGGTCGCCGACCTCCACCAGCACCTCATGACTACCAGGGAACTCATCGACGTTTTCACCCAAGCGACTCTCGGCTAGCGCCTCCTCAAGGATGTAGTGACGTGCCGTCCAGACCAAGACATGTTCTAGGTCGAGTTTGCGCAGGACACCAGGCAGGTCCCGACTCCACGCGTCAGCCAGGGACGGCATTAAACTGATGGAACCGATCGCATCATCCGCGATAAAGATCTGCCTGCGCTGTTTATCATAAACAGCGAATAGATCATCTGGCTTTCGGAGATCGATGACCTCGTAGCCATCTGTTGCGTGCAGCAGAGCAACGGCTGCCGCGATCATTGTCTTGCCAACTTCGGGAGGGCCGTCCAAGACGATAAAGTGGCGCTTTCGCAATGTCGTCAGCGCTCGCATGTACGCGGCGTTCTGAACGAATACTGCAAGCCGCGGCTGCCACTGTTGCAGGTACGCCTCACTGCGAGTGTAGAGCTCCCGGTTAATGATATGGTCCAGATCCGCAAGGCCAAGCAATTGCGGGTAACTCCGACGAATCTGGGGATAGAGGGTGAGAAATTCACAGACTTCGTCGCCATCGATGCATCGGAAGTGACCACCGAAGCCAGCGAGATTCGCGATCTCACCGAGCCCGTCTCGAGCGGCGGAAGTCAGAGGAACGTCCGTGATCAGGATGTAATTGTCGACAGGCGGCTCGTGGCGAGCCAGAATGTTCTTGATCTCGGTCCGGAAGGTCTTCCGCAGTCGTGATCGAGCGGCGTCGGATCCAGCATCCTGGATATCGATGTACTTGACTTGGAACACCCAACTCCCGGACCAACTCTCTTGGGCAGTTGGAAACAAGGCGGCGCCCTCGTATGCCGCATCGCGGCCACCGTCCTTTGAACCACCGAATGATGTCACGCCTGGTCCAATGACGGCCTTTAAGAGCGTTTGTACAAGCTTCTCGAAATTGTACCAGCCGATCTCTGAAATCCGATATTGGAGGCCCATTGGTCAGAAGACACACTATACCGTAGCTTGGACCCCGCCGGAGCCCTTACCCCAATTGGGCTGAAAGGGATCTTGACCGGCTCAATCTGCCGACCCGCGATCGCATCATCAACCGTTGTGAGAAGATCGCCGATGCGCTGTGGACACGTGTAACAACCATCTGAAACCCGTTCCCAAAAACCTTCGGCCTCAATCTCCCCTGTTTCCCTGAACTTACACTCCCCACCCACCACCACCCCGCAACCCCCATGCTAGCTTCAGGCCAAGAGTCCGTTGCTCACTTGTCGGAGAGGCGGATCACGAGGCGTGGGCATCCTAGGCACCCCTGCGCAACGTTGCGAGTGATGAGTGTCCGCCGGTTCATTGCCGGTCCCGCGCCGTTTCGGGTCAGAAGCGGTCCCTTCGCCGTGAGGGGAAACAATTGGCTAGGGAGCGCTCCTCAAAATCATCCGCCGGGCCCACCGCGGGCACGGTAAAATCAAGGGAGATGCCGATTTACGAATATAGCTGCGAAGATTGCGGGACGAAGTTCGAAAAGCTGGTCCGCCGCCAGGGCGACGAAGTGCTGTGCCCGTCCTGCGGGCAGGCGCACCTGAAAACCGAGCTGTCCACCTTCGCCGCGCACGCCGGCGGCGCGAAGGGCAAAAGTTCCGAGCTGCCGCCCTGCGCCGGCGGCATGTGCCCCACGCCCGGGCTCTGCGGGATGAACTAAGCCGCGGGCGGCGGCGTTCCATCGTGGGCGGCTCGTTCCACCACGATATTGAAGTGCGCGGCCATCGCCGCAATCGCGCCCACCGCGGCCAGCACCGGCGCCACGATGACGCCCACGGCCGCCACCGTCACCGGGATCTCCACAAACGTGTGCCCCTTGTCGTCCCTGATGATGACGCGCCTCACGTTGCCTTCATGAATCAGTTGGCGGACCTTCTCCACCAGCTCGCGCGCCTGCACCTTGAACTCTTCGTACAGGTTTTCCATGGCCATGCGGGAGTGTAACATGGATTGACAGATCGTGCAGACTGGCGTGCTGGACAGCTCGAAAATCGCCGCCGCGGCGGAACTGGCCTCCAACCACGGAAAGCGGATCGGCATTCTGATCGTGGCCTACAACGCCGTGACCACGCTTTCCTCCGTACTGCGGAGGATTCCGGAAGCGGTCCGGGCAAACGTCGAGGAGATCGCCATATTCGATGACGCCAGCCAGGATTCCACCTACGAGCTGGCCGTCGGGCTCAAGGCGGTGTCCAACGAGACCAAACTCAGCGTCCTGCGGCAGCCGAAAAACCTCGGTTACGGCGGGAATCAGAAAGCCGGCTACCGGTACTTCCTCGAGCGCGGCTTTGACGTGGTCGCCCTGCTGCACGGCGATGGACAGTACGCTCCGGAGGCGCTCGCCAGCCTCTACCATCCGCTGGTCACCGGCCAGGCCGACGCGGTGTTCGGCTCGCGCATGATGGGCGAGTTCGGCGGTCCGCTCAAAGGAGGGATGCCGCTGTACAAGTACACCGGCAATCGCATTCTGACGGCTTTCGAGAACCGCGCGCTGGGAATGAACCTGACGGAATTTCACAGCGGCTATCGCGCCTACAACCTGCACGCCCTCGCCCGCATCGACTTCGCGCACATGACCGATGATTTCCACTTCGACACGGAGATCATTATCAAGCTCAACCACCAGGGGTTCCGTATTTCCGAGGTGCCCATCCCCACTTACTACGGAACCGAGATCTGCTACGTGAACGGGATGCGATACGCGCGCGACGTGGTTCGGGCCGTTCACCGCTATCGGCAGACGAAGCGTTCCATCCGGCGCCACCCCGAGTTCCAGGAGTACTTCGTTCTCTACCCGGTGAAGACCAGCAGCCACTCCAGTCATGCGTGTTTGCGGCAGACCATCGGGACCGGCGACAACGTGCTCTACCTCGGCTGTGGCCAGGGGTTTCTCGCAGCGGAGCTGCAGCAGGCGGGCAATCGGATCTGGGGCGTCGATGTGATCCCGGCGCCGGAGCATCGCGATGCGTTCGAAGAGTACCTGCAGGCGGATCTCGACGACATTGCCCTCGACCTGCCTGGCCGACTGAGTGGGCGCTTGTTCGACTCCGTGCTGCTGATGGACGTGCTCGAACATCTGCGCGACCCCGAGCGGTTGCTGGCCGAGGTCCGCCGTCTGTTGCGGCCGGGCGGCCGGCTGTTCGTTTCCGTCCCCAACGTGGCGAATCTCACGGTGCGTCTGGCACTGCTGTTCGGCTGCTTCGAGTATGGCGACCGCGGCATCAAGGACCGCACACACCTCCGGTTCTTCACGCGCAAGACCGCGCTACGGATGCTGCGGAAGGCGGGCTTCGAGGTGGTGCGTCACGAAATGACGGTGATGCCGCTGGAGGTGGTCGTCGGCTCGCCGGATCGCAATCCCCTCATCAGGCTCGCGCACTGGTTCCTGATTCTCTGCACCTGGCTGATGCCCACGCTGTTCGGCTATCAGACGTTCATGATTTGCCGATGAAGCGCGCGGCTGCCGGACTGTTGTTCCTTGTCATCGCCGTCTACTGGCGACTGATCCTCCCCGGCGCCGTCTGGTTCGACCACTATGATCTCTGCCAGCTCGAGATTCCGCGCCTCGAGTTCCTGGCGCGCAGCATTCACGCGGGGCACTTTCCGCTGTGGGACCCGCACGTGTGGGCGGGGCTGCCCGTGCTGGGCTCCGGGCAACCCGGACCGGTTTATCCGCTGAACCTTCTGTTTCTTACACTGCCCTTTGCGATCACGACCCTGAACTGGTGGTTCATCGCGGTGCACCTGGTGGCTGCGTTCGGCTGCTATGCGCTCTGTCGCGGCGTGGGCTTGTCGCGCATCGCGTCCATTCTGGGCGGCGCGGCGTTTTCGTGCGCCGGGTATTTTGGCAGCATGCCGTGGCTGGACACTCTGAACGGCGCGTCGCTCGCGCCACTCATTGTCCTGTTCGCCATCCGCATCTGGAGCGGATGCAGAAGGGTGCAGAGCGCGGCGCTGCTCGGGCTGTTCCTCGGATTGAGCTGGCTCTCCGGACACCATGAAATACCGCTGATCATTTCCTACGCGGTGCTGCTTTTCACGGTGGCGCTGTGGGCGTGGCGGCGTCGCCTGGACGTGCGCGTGCTCGTAAGCGTCGCCGTGGCATTCGCTGTCGCGGTTGCGATCAGCGCCATCCAGACCCTGCCGCTGTATGAATTCGGCCGTCTGGCGAGGCGCTGGGTGGGAGCGCCCGAACCCATCGGCTGGCAGGACAAGGTCCCGTATTACGTGCACCAGCAGTATTCGCTCTCCTGGAAAGGCGTGCTGGGAATTCTCGTTCCCACCCCTACAGCGGAAGCGCATACCACGGTGTTCGTGGGCGTCGCGATTGTAGCGCTGGCGTGCCTGGGCGTTGCCTGCGGCTGGCGGAATCGCCCGCTTCGTTATGTCGCTCTGCTCGGGGCCGGCGGTCTGCTGTACTCGCTGGGAGCGAACACGCCGCTGCATCGCCTGGCGTATGCGGTGCTCCCGATGGTGGACAAAGCTCGCACGCCGGTGCGCGGGATGTTCCTGGTGGGCCTCGCCCTGGCCGTGCTGGCGGCGTGTGGCGCCGACGTGCTGCTGGAACGCCGGTTCTCACTGCGGTTCGCTGTTCCACTGGTGATTGTGGTGGGCGCGTTGTTCGCTGTGCTTCGCTGGACCGCGTGGCTCACCCCGATGTATCCCACGGTGCCCACGCACTACTTCGCGAAGGGAGTCGCCGCGCTGGCCGTGCTCGCGATCCTGTTGTTCTGGCGTGCGGGAAACCGGCTGGTCCGCGGCGTTGTGCTCACGCTCGCCGTGCTGGTGGAAGCGAGCACCGTTGCCGCGTTTCGCGTGGTGCCGCTGGCGGGCCACACGGTGTGCGCGGCATCCATGCTGGACCATCAGGACCTGATCGCACAGTTGCGGAGTGAGGTGGGCGACGGCCGAATCACGGTGGACTGGAACGAGCTCATGTTCAACCCCGGCGATCAGTACGGGTTCGACCAACTGCAGTCGTTCGTCGCGGCTGTTCCCGCCAACATTCTTCGGCTGCCCCTGCACACTCCGCGAGTACAGGAGCTGATGGGCGTCACCCGGCATCTCGGCAAGAACGGCGTCGAGTCCGTTCCCGGGCCTGCGATGCCACGCGCCTGGACGGAGACACAATGTGCCGCGCGCGAACCGGTTGCCGTGGCCCGCCCGGATTCCGACGACGTCATCCTGACGGCGACTCTCGGCTGTCGTGGACTGGTGGTGCTGAGCGACACCATGTATCCGGGTTGGGAGGCGCGTGTCGACGGCCGGCCCGTGGATATCCACGAAGCCTGGGGAGCACTGCGCAGCGTCGCGGTGGACGCGGGCATACATAAGGTTGAGATGCGCTACCGTCCCGCTTCCGTGCGATTCGGCGCGGGCCTCAGTGCGGTTGGGCTGCTGGCGTGCCTGGCGCTGCTGGCGTGGGATCGACGAAGCCGATCGCGGTGAGCACCAGCCCGAGGT
The DNA here is from genome assembly GCA_049510065.1 of Bryobacteraceae bacterium. GTDB lineage: Bacteria > Acidobacteriota > Terriglobia > Bryobacterales > Bryobacteraceae > CAWACP01. The sequence continues at coordinate 154,863 of JBEKZH010000001.1, read as the reverse complement.
TCCGCGCGTCGTGCGGCGCGCGGAAGGTGCGGTCCGTGGAGAGAGTTGCGGTGACGACCTCGGGGAGCGTGCCTGCAATGGCGCCCGTCAGCTCGTAGGCGCCGGGCGCCGTGTACTTCGCCGTCGCGACCACGGTTCCATTCACGCTGAGCGCAACCGTGCAGGGGACCACCTCAGGCCGAACAACCAGTGCCGCGGCAAAGCGATCCACGCGCGGTGGCGTGCGCAGCCGGAACGTGGACGTCGCGCCGACCCAGCGCCACGCGTTGCCTTCCAGTGCATAAGCGCCGCCGACAATCTGGTACGCCGCGGCGGGAGAGTTCATGGGCAGCCAGGAGACGGTCGGCTCGCTGTCGAGAATCCTCTGCAAGCGCACAATATCCAACGGCCCTGTCGAGATGTCGAATTCGCGCAGGCCCAGCGCAGCCGTCTGGAAGCCGGAGCGCGTGTGCAGACCGATCAGCCGCAGCGGGATCACGGGCAGAACTTCCTGCTCCGCAACGGTGACGAGATCGCTCCGAGCGCCACCGGAGAGTGCGCTGCTCAGAACACGGTCGTCGGGCTCCAGTCGCGTGTCCGTCAGCAGCGGCAGTGCACCTTCGCTCTCGGCGTAGAAGCGCAGACCCCACTCGGCCGCCACCCACGTGCGATGGCTCTGGATCTCGTCGCGATGCTGCGCGACGAATTCGCGATACGCATCCCAATGCTGATAGTTCATCACCGCCAGCGCCAGGCTGACGACACACTGTCCCGCGAAACCTGCCACCAGCCACCGACGGCGCCCGGCCAGGAAGCGGCCGGTGAGAATCGCCAGGGGCGCGGCGATGGGGAGAAGATAGCGCTCCGCTCCGGCATAGGCCCCCACCAGAGCGCCGCAGAAGAACACCACCACCCATGCGGCGAGGAACCGCTCGTCGGTATCGCGCGCGCGCAGGAGGGTGAAACAGCGCGCCAGTACCATCAGCCCGATCCCGAAGGAGACCCAGAACAGCGGGTTGAAGTCGAGGACCGCCAGCGACGCGCTGACCACGCCGATGGCGACGAGCACGGTCCGCCTGCGCGGCAAAAACGCGACGGCGGCGAGCAGAGGAAACACAATCCACCCGGCGTGCACCGTGAGCGCGAGTGCGTTGCGCAGCTTTACGTCGAGGCCTTCAAACCCGTACTGGCTGGTGTATCCGTGCAGAACGGAGAGCGGCAGGCTGCCGCTGGTGACGCGCTCGTATGCCTGCCAGGCAGCGACTGTCAGCACGGGAACCGCCGCCACCAGCCAGTTCCGCCAACGGCGGCGGTAAAGCGCGAGGATCGGCGCGATCACGACGGCCTGGTAACCGGTCATGCTCGCGAGAGCCAGTGCGAACGCCGAGGCCGCGAGCCACGGACCCGAATTCTCGTCCACGCCGTGAATGAACAGCGCCACGCCGCACATCAGGAACGCCAGCAGAGGCAGGTCGGCTTCGAGCGAGCTGCCGCTGATGACGAAAGCGGGTGTGACCGCCACCAGCAGCGCCGACAGCATCGGGGGAGCGTGGAACCGGCGCGCCATCCACCAGACCGCGGCCACCGCCAGCAACGAGAACAACGTGTACACCGCGTGAAACCAGGTTTCGTGGACGTCGCCGAACACCGCCAGCAAGCCCGCGAGAATCCAGGTGTTCAGCGGCGGGTGCGGATGGCCGCGCATGTCCACCATCTGGCCGCCGAACGCGTAGCGCGCGTGGTGCGGGTGCAACGGATCGATGAGCGCGTGCTGAGCGCCGGCGATGTAGTACACGTCGTCGCCCTGGATGGCCTGGTTGAGAAACGCGACGCGCAGCGCGAGCGTGAACAGCAGAACAATGAGCAACGAGCGCTTCATCGGGCCGTCTCCGGCGTCAGCGTGAACAGCCCCATCTGGCCGTCGATGCGCTCGTCGGGACGCGCGACGTCGCCTCCGCCGTACCACACACGCACTTCGCCGCCTCGCTCCATCACCGAAGGATCGCAGGCCACCTGCTGGTTCCACGCATCGTGACCTGCGAACAGCGCGCCGGAGCCGACCTTCTCCCAGCGCACGCCGTCGCGCGATCGCGCCATACCGATACTCCGCTGCTCATGCCGGTCGCGGCCCGTGTACAGCATCCAGTACCAGCCGGAGGCGGTCCAGATGGCGGGCTCGCCCACGCCCCGCTCGTCGAACTGGCCCGGTCCACCCGGCTCCAGCACGGGGTTGCCGCGGAGCTTTGTCCAGGCCACGCCATCGCGAGATCGCGCCACGCCGAGCATCTGCCGCTGCGCGCGATCCTGACCGAGATAGTACATGTAGAGGAAGTCACCGAAGGAGACAACGTACGGATCGGCGGCGCCGCGCTCGTCCCAGCTTCCGCGCGGGCCAGTGTCGAGCACGGGGCGGCCCAGTTTGTTCCAGGTGAGCCCGTCGGAGGATTGCGCCAGGCCGATGCGCGGCGGTCTCGCGGCCTGATACCAGTAGAACAGGCGGCCGTGGAAGAGGAGCGCCGAGCCGTTCGCCGCGATGTAGTCGCCTTCCCAGGTGGATGGCTCGGGCGCCAGGACCGGACCGAACTTGTTCCACTCGAAACCATCGGACGACGTGGCCAGCCCGGTGCGCCAGGTGTGTCCGTCGAAGCCGGAGTAGAGGTTGAAGTGCTTCCCTCGGAAGGCAAGAACGGAAGGGTTCAGCACGTCGACCGCATCCCACGCGCCGGACGCGCCGCGAGTAAGCAGCGGCCCCGAAACGGAGGACACCTTGTAAGTGACGTCCTTCGCAGGTTGCAGACCGGGCAACGCAAAATCGGCGTAGCGCCCGCAGGCGGAGAGGACCGCGAGCGCGAGCACGGCGAGAGGCAGCGAGTAACGCAAAATGTAGTTTACCGGAAGCGCGTCACCGCACGTACTCGGGGCGGCGCTTACGGCATCTTCGCCGTATCGTCGAAGGCCATCTCGATCTCCGCGGTCTCGCCCGGCTCGATCTTGACCGGTTCCGGCGTGCCCGGCGTCTTGCTGTACAGGCCCATTGAGGAACCTGACGGTGGAGCGGACATCCCTTCGTACTGTCCCGTCGGATCAAAGACGGCGGTGACATACACCGGGGAACTGGCGATATCCGTAAACGTCACGGTCCCGTTCTTCGACGCTGCCGCCTGCGCGCCGACTGGCATCGCATTGCCCTGCATGAAATCCGGCGAATCGAACAGGAACACGATGATCTTGTGTTTCTCGTCCACGGTTCCGGCCCCTGCGTAATTCAGCTTCACCTTGAGTGTCCGCGGGGCGGGGGCCTTCTCCGGAGCTTTCGCCGGGGCCTTTTCCTGCGCCGCCACACATCCGAGAATTGACAATCCTAACGCGAGATAGAGGTATTTGCGCACTGCGTGTCCTTTCATGAAAGAGAGAACGAGATCGTGAGCCGTCTCGTTCGGTCTTTCTTCGGACGTTACCACATCCTGCCCGGAGGCAGCCAGGTGCGGGTCCCGTAGTCGGTCATGGCGAGGGCGATCAGAATTCCCAGAAACACGAAGCCGGCCACTACGAACAGGCGCGTCACGTTGTTCTGCTGCTTCACGTGCATGAAGAACAGCACCACCAGCGACATCTTGGTGAAGGCGATGATCAGCGCTACCACGATGTTCCAGGGGCCGAGGTCGATGAAGGCCACCCCCAGCGTGGTGAAAGTCGCGCAGATCAAGATCGCCCAGATGAGCAGGTAAGTTCGAACGGGAACGACTTTGTGATTCACTTATTCGCTCCAATCAGGTATAGCAGTGGGAACAGGAAGATCCAGACAATATCGACAAAGTGCCAGTAGAGTCCGGTGATCTCCACCGGAGTATAGTATACGGGCCCGAAACTAAGTCGTTCGTTCTTGATGAGCAGCCACGTCAGCAGGCCCAGCCCGACAAACATGTGAAGAGCGTGGAACCCGGTCATGAAGAAGTAGAAGCAGAACAGGATCTGCGCCTGGTGGAAGAACTCCGGGTGATCGGGATACTGAAAGCCCATCCACGGCACCAGATGTTCCTTCCAGTGCAGGTAATACTCGCTGAACTTCACCCCGATGAAGGCGACGCCGAAGATCATGGTGAGGATCAGGAAGATTCGGATCAGCTTCCGGTTGCCGATCTGGGCGTAGCGGACCGCGAGCGCCATGGTCAGGCTGGAACAGATCAGCACCGCGGTGTTGATGCCGCCAAGCACAGGCTCCATGTACCGGCTGGTGCTGGCGAAGGCCCCGGGATACATGTTGCGGTAGATCGTATAAGCGCCGAACATTCCGCCGAAGAACATGATCTCGGTGAGCAGGAAAACCCACATGCCCAGCGTCGACGAATCGAGCTGCTGGTGAAGATCGTCGAAGTGATGCTGGAGAAACGGCGAGTGCCGCTCGAGAGTTGTGTCCAGATCAACCAACTTCCACCCCCTCCTCTTTGGCGTAGGCGTAGGCAGGCTCGGTCACAATCGGCGTGTGGTCGAAGTTGAATGTCGGCGGCGGGGAAGCGGTTTCCCACTCCAGACCTTTGGCGCCCCATGGGTTCGGGCCCGCCTTCTCGCCGTACTTCAGCGACCAGAGGAAATAGACGAACGGAATCGCGTAGCCCACGGCCAGAATGGACGCGCCCGCCGACGACAGCACATTGAACGCCTGAAACTCCGGCGCGTAGGCGTGATAGCGGCGAGGCATGCCGAGATAGCCAAGAATGAACTGCGGGCCGAAGGTCAGGTTAAACCCGACGAAGGTGACCAGCGCCGCGAATCGCGCCCAGGCTTCCGGATACATTCGTCCGGTTATCTTGGGCCACCAGAAATGGAGCCCGCCCAGGTAAGCGAATACCATGCCGCCCACCATAACGTAGTGGAAATGCGCCACCACGAAGTAAGTGTCAGTAACATGAACGTTGACAGCCAGCGTGGCCAGCATGAGGCCGGTAAGCCCGCCGATGGTAAACAACCCGATGAAGCCGAACGCGTACAGCATGGGAGTGTTATAGACCACCGACCCGCGGTACATAGTCGCCGTCCAGTTAAACACCTTGATGGCCGAAGGAACCGCGACCAGAAAGCTCAGGAAGGAGAACACCATGCTGGCGTACATGGACTGGCCGGTGACAAACATGTGGTGGCCCCACACCAAAAATCCCAGCACCGCGATGGCCAGACTCGAGCCGGCTATGAAGCTATAGCCGAACGGACGCTTGCGCGAGAAGCAGCCCACTACTTCGCTGATGACTCCCATGCCCGGCAAAATCATGATGTACACGGCCGGGTGCGAGTAGAACCAGAACATGTGCTGGAACAGAATCGGATCGCCGCCGATGGCCGGGTCGAAAATGCCGACGTGAAACAGGCGTTCGAGGCCAACCAGCGCCAGCGTGATGGCCACCACCGGCGTGCCCAGCACCTGAATCAGGCTGGTGGCATACATGGACCAGACGAAGAGCGGCAGGCGGTTCCAGGTCATCCCCGGCGCACGCATCTTGTGCACCGTAACGATGATGTTCAGGCCGGTGAGGATGGACGAGAAGCCGGCGATGAAGACGCCCACCACAGTCAGCATCACGAACGAATTCGAGTAAGTGCTGCTGTACGGGGTGTAGAACGTCCAGCCGGTGTCCACGCCGCCCATTACGACGGCGGTCAGGGCGAATATGCCACCGAAAATATACAGATACCAGCTCAGTAAGTTGATCTTCGGGAAGGCCAGATCGCGCGCGCCCACCATCATCGGGATCAGGAAATTACCCATAGTCGCCGGAATGGACGGAATCAGGAAGAAGAAGATCATCACGATCCCGTGCATGGTGAACAGCTTGTTGTAAGTGTCGGAGGTGAACAGATCGCCCTGTGGCGTCGTCAACTCCAGCCGCATCAGCGAGGCGAAGATGCCGCCCAGACCGAAAAAGAACGTGATGGAAATCAGATACAGCACCGCAATGCGCTTGTGGTCGGTGGTGAACAGCCACGATTTCCAGCCGGATGTCGCATTCAGATAGTTGACGGGCGACTCCACCCGCTCCACGGCTTCGATGCTCATTGTTTCCCTCCCGGCGCCGCGGGCTTTGGTGCAGCAGGTTGCGAAGCGTCCTGTGCCTGCGCGTTGGCTTCCGGCCTTGACGGCTCATTGGTCATGCTGGTTCCGTGCGTGTCCAGCGAACCTTGTCCCGCGTTCACGATGGACCCGCCGCGCCCGCCGCCCTCAGTGGGGCCGGTCTGCTCGCTGGTGAACATGCCGCCGTGTTTACTGGAAAGGGACTTGATGTACTCGGTCAGCTCCAGAATGTCTTCCTCACTTACCTGGCCCTGGAAGGTGGGCATGACGTCCTTCTGAAAACCGGCCACGATTTTCGCGTTCGGGTTGAGAATGGACTCGCGGACGTAGGCTTCGTCGGCCACCACGGTGCGGCCGTCCGACAGCAGCACGCGCGAGCCGTACATGCCCTTCAGATTCGGGCAGCGGCCCTGCTCGTCGAACAGGTGGCAGGAGCTGCAGCCGAGCTGCTGGAAGATCTTCTGCCCCTGCGATGCCATGGAGCCTTCCGCGCCCCCGCTGGCCAGCCAGTTCTCAAAATCCTTCTTCTCCATCACCGTCACCCAGCCGATCATGCCGGAGTGTTCCGTGCCGCAATACTCGGCGCAGAACAGGTGATAGCGGCCCGGTTTGGTGGCGGTGAACCACATGTCGTTGTAGCGGCCGGGCACCACGTCGCGTTTCAGCCGAAACGCCGGAACGAAGAAGCTGTGGATGACGTCCTCCGAAGCCATGGTCAACTTTACAGCGCGGCCCACCGGGACATGTAACTCGTTAATCTCGCGCACGCCGTTTGGATACTGCACCTTCCACATCCATTGCTTCGCCACCACGTAGATGTTCATGGCGTCGGCAGGCGGGTTCTGATTGCGGAAGTAGAGGGCAGCGCCCCAGAAGAAGAAAGTCAGCATCACCACAAACGGAATCACCGACCACGTGATTTCGAGTAACCGCGAACCCTCGATGGGCCGCGGGATTTCGGCTTCGGACCGCCGTCGGTACCTGATTGCAAAGAAGAAGACGCCGGCGAAGATCACTGCCGTCATGATGATGGCGACGGCGACCTCATACCACCACAGTAAGTCGTACCCAGTGGCCGAGATTGCCGCCGCATCCGGAAGTAAGTGGAACTCAGGCATGCGGCAGCGGCCTCCAATCGCGCCCCGAGCGGCGTTCGCGGCGAAGCATCACAATCACAAAGCTCCCCAGAGCCAGCGCCGTTCCCGTGCACAGCAAACGGATGATGTTCATGATGACAAAGCCGTACTTGCCGTTCTTCGGGTCGTAGTGATAGCAGAACAGTAGGATCTGGTCGTTGAGCGTGCCGATCTTGTTCGCCGAGGCCTCCACCAGCGACAGGCGCACGTCGCGGTCGGGATAATAGACGCCGTAGATGTAGCGGGAGATCTTGCCATCGGGCGTGGCGATGAAGATGCCGCTGGCGTGGGCCCAGGCCTTCTGCCGGTCATCCCAGCGATAGTGAAAACCAACAGCTTCGGTGACCTGGCGGATTTGCGACTCGTCGCCCGTGAGGAAGTGCCAGCTCGCGGCCGCGCCCGCGCGGTTGTACTTAGTGAGATACGCCTCGCGCTTGGCCGCGGCCAGTTGCAGCGTCTCACTCGGGTCGAAGCTGATGGTGACGATGTCGAAATCGGCGCCGGGGTTGAGCGAGAGGCGCCGCAGCGTGTTCACCATGCCGGTGAGCACCATATTGCAGAGCATGGGGCACTGGTAATACACCAGATTCACGATGACCGGCCGGCCCTGGAAGTAATTGCCCAAACGCACCGATGCTCCGGTCTCATCGCGGAACCTGGCTTCGAGCGGAAGCTGTGAGTTCAGCTTCTGCTCGATGCCCACGCCTTGCAGCATGGCGGGCAATCCGTACTGTTGCGCGGCGACGGGCAAGGCCATCGCCGTCATCAGTGCGGCCGGTATCACGCGCGCACGGAACTGGAACTTACCTGGTATTCGTATTCGCATTTCCTGCTGTAACCTGGCTGTTTGTCGGGAATCCCCGCCGGGCCAGAATGTCCATAGCCTTGTCGACCGGGATGCGCACTACGCCAGCCTTCTGGTCCACCCAACCGTAGTGATTCAGAACGTCGTCTTCGTGTTGTCGCAAAGCTTGCAGCTCATTCGCAGGATGCGGCTGCAGCCGCGGCTCCGGCGGCATTCTGTTCGGATTCGCGATGGCCGAAATGCGCGGGTCCCGCGGCATCGCCTTCTGCATGACATTAAAGATGCCGACCACGATGAAACACACAACCACCATCCCCACGATGAGGCCCAGCGTGGAGTACACAATCAGCCGCACATCGGCTTCCTTGCGCTCGTAACCGCCGCCGCCGTTATGACTCTGCTGTAAGTGCTCGTCCGCCATCGTCTAACCTCGATCACTCTCCGCCGCCAGCACCAGCCGTGCGTCGTGCAACGGCAGCAGGGGGCGCTTCCGGAACTGCCAGATGAACGCGGCGATCCAGACTCCGCCGATCCCGATGGGCGCCGCGATATCGCTCCACTCGAATGCGAAGCCGCGCTGGCGCAGGCCCGGCACCACGATCCAGTAGAGGTCCACGATGCGCACGACGAATAGCCAGGCCGCCACCAGATACAGCAGCCGCGGGTTCTTCTTCACGAAGCGCATCAGCAGAATGAAGAACGGCACGCCGAAGTGGAACAGCGAAACAAACACGGCAATCACGCCCCATCCACCGCTGAACCGCCGGACGTACCAGGGGATCTCCTGCGGCAGGTTCGCGGACCAGATAATCAGGAACTGCGAGAACGAAAGATAGGCCCACAGCATGGTGAATGCCAACAGCAGATTGCCGAGGTCCCAGTAATGTTGTAGCTTCACCGCGCCCAGAAACGGCCATCGTGGAGAAAGCAGATACAGTAGCACCACGGCGAAGGCGAACGTCTCCAGCACCTGCCCTATCAGGAACATCGCGCCAAACATGGTGGAGAACCACTGGGGCTCCAGCGACATGATCCAATCGACATAGGCGAACGTCGCGGTGATGACAAAGAGTAACAAGCCAGGCGCGCTGAACTTACGCATGCGGTTCTGAATGCCGGCGTCGGCGGTGCGATCCTGCTCGGCCGAAAGGCGGTTCAGCCGCCACGCCCAGAACGTCCAGATGGCGAAGTAGAACACCGTTCGCCCTACCCAGAACGGAATGTTCAGCCAGGCCATCTTGAACTGAAGGTTCTTGTCGTGCGCCACGATTTCGGGGCGCGACCACACGTACAGTTCATGCCATCCGACCAGGCCGATGATCACCGGGAGCAGCAGAATAGCCATCACTGGCAGCAGACGCGAACACGCTTCCACGATGCGCCGGATCACCACACCCCAGTTCCCGCCAGTCACGTTGTGCATCAGCATGATGCCCAGCGAGCCCACCACCAGCCCATTCCAGAAGAGGAACGCGAAGAGGTATGACTGAAAGAAGGCCGTTGGGTTCTGGCGCAACTGCACTCCGCACAGAACCAGGCCGAGTACACCGATGACCAGAGCCACGTGCTGGATTTTGCTGAAGAGCTCGCTCAACGGCGTGGATTCGGTGGCGGTCATCGTGGATTTGCTCCCTCGGTGGTAACGGTGGAATCGACCGGAAGAGTGCCTGGTGCAGCGCCCGCTGGGCTCTCGCCGTATGGACGATTGACGTCCGCACCGGCGGGTGCATTCACGTTGAACGGCACAGCCGGCGGGATGACGCCCGAGTACGGGCTGGGCACTTCGTTCGGACCGGTTGTGGATTGCGGCGGCGGGTTCGGGTAGCTGGTGCTCGCCGAAGCGGCGGCTGCGCCTGCGGTCAGTTGATTACGATCTTCCTGCGGAACGTCGTTGATGGTGGCCGTCTGGCTGAACTGCAATACGCGAATGTAAGCGATGATGCGCCAGCGGTCATCGGGCGTCACGCGCGAGGCGTAACTGGGCATAGCCCCGAAGCCGTTCGTAATCACGTCAAAGAAATGGCCCACTGGCGCTTTCATGACGCGATCGGTGTAATAGGACGGCGGATTCCGGTAACCACGCTTCACGATCATTCCGTTGCCATCGCCGAGACGGCTGTGACACGGGGTGCAGTAGATGTTGAAACGGTCTCTGCCGCGCTCCAGATCGGCGCGAGTAATCGGAAACGGGAAATAGTTCACGTTGACGCCATTCATCTTGCCGGTGTAACGCACCACATCCGTTCTCAGATATCCGCGCGGAACCGTGTCATCCACCATGGGACGCGCCGAACGGTGGTCGGCGAAGAACTTACTCTCGGCCAGCGGCTTGTACCTGGGCTGGTTGTGCATGTCCTGCCGGCAGGCGCCCAGAAGCAGCGTCAGAACCAGCAGCGGAATGGCAGTACGGACGCTACTTCTCAACTTCGGTCACCTCGATGGGATTCAGTTCGTTGAGAAACACCTTCGCGCCCTCGCGGTCGAACTTCGGGTCGTCCGCCTCGATGCACAGGAAGAAGCGGTCGGTGGACGCGCGCGCGAACCTCGCCACGTTGAACACCGGATGATAGGGCAGGGGCAGCCCGTTCATGGCGAACATTCCCACCACGGCGGAGAGAGCCGCCAGCAACACCGTACACTCGAAGGTGATGGGAATCCAGGCCGGCCATGAGTTCAGCGGCCGCCCGCCTACGTTGAACGGATAGGCAATCACGGCGATCCAGTACACCAGGCCAAAGCCGCCGCAACCGCCCAGAATGCCGCCCAGCAGCACGATCGGCGAAACGAAATTGCGGCGAAAGCCAATGGCCTCGGCCAGACCGTCCACCGGCATGGGCGAATAGGCGTCCATCCTTCGGTAGCCCGCCGCGTAGGCACGCTCCGCTGCATGCAGTAACTGGCCGGAGTCGGCGAACTCCGCCATCACGCCATACAGACCGCGCTGTTCCCAGTAAGTCGCCATAACAAGCCTTAGTCTCCGGCGGGCGCCGGCTGCGGGCTCGGCGTATGTGCATGGCCGCCGCCCTCATGATGCAGTACTTCGCGCACCTCAAAGATGGAGATCGCCGGCAGGAACCGCACGAACAGCCACATCATGGTCAGGAAGAACCCGATGGTGCCAATGAAGGTGGCCCAGTCCCACTTAGTCGGATAGTACATGCCCCACGACGAAGGCAGGAAGTCGCGGTGCAGCGAGGTGATGACAATCACGAAGCGCTCCAGCCACATCCCCACGTTCACCACCAGCGACAGCATCCACACCCAGAAGACGTTCAGCCGAATCGTGCGGAACCACAGTAACTGCGGAATCGCGATGTTACAGAGGATGAGCATCACGAATGACCAGCCGTACGGTCCGGTCATGCGATTCCAGTACATAAAACGCTCATACACGTCGCCGCTGTACCAGGCCATGAAGGCCTCCATCAGGTACCCATAGGCGACAATCAGGCCCGTGCCCAGCATCACTTTCGCGCAGGCTTCCACGTGCCGCATGGTGATGAAGTCCTCCATGTGGAACCACCGGCGTATGGGAATCATCAGCGTGAGCACCATGGCGAAGCCGGAGTAAATGGCGCCGGCCACGAAGTAAGGCGGAAAGATGGTGGTGTGCCAGCCGGGTATGATGCTGATGGCGAAGTCGAAGCTCACTACCGTGTGCACCGAGACCACCAGCGGAGTGGCCAGGCCGGCCAGCAGGACGTAAGCCATCTGGTAACGGGACCAGTGTTTCGCCGATCCGCGCCAGCCGAGCGCGAACGTCCCGAAAACGAGCTGTTGCCACTTAGTCTTCGCCTTGTCTCTCATGGTGGCCAGATCCGGTACCAGGCCCGTGTACCAGAACAGCAGCGAAACCGTGGCGTAAGTGGACACCGCGAACACGTCCCACACGAGCGGACTGCGCGGCTGCGGCCAGACCGACATCGAGTTCGGATACGGCATCAGCCAGTAGAACAACCACGGACGGCCGAGGTGCAGAATGGGGAACATGCCCGCGCACGACACCGCGAAGAGCGTCATCGCTTCCGAAAAGCGGTTGATGGAAGTGCGCCAATCCTGCTTCAACAGCAGCAAAATGGCCGAAATCAGCGTACCCGCATGCCCGATACCGATCCACCAGACGAAGTTGACGATGGCGAAACCCCAGCCAACGGGGATGACAATGCCCCAGATGCCGACGCCTTTGACGAAGAGCCACGTCACCGCAATCAGCAGAAGCTGCATCACGGCGAACGACACCAGGAACGCCCGGAACCAGACCTTCGGCGTCTTCTTCAGCGGTTGGAAGATGACACCGGTAATCCTGGTTGTGACTGTGGCGTAGCTGTGACCGGGACCAATGACTTTGTCCGGACCCGGATCTACGACGGGTGGCAGTGCTGTTTCTTCGATCGGCTCGGATGTCACGCTTTCTCGATCTCCGGATTCGGGTTTCTCAGCCGCGCCAGGTAAGTGGTCCGGGGCCGTGTATTCAGCTCTTCCAGCAGGCTGTAATCCCGTGTCTGCGCCTTGAGCTTCGCCACCTGACTGGTGGGGTCGTTGATATCGCCAAATGCAATCGCCTGCGTCGGACAGGCCTGCACACAAGCTGGAACAATCTCGCCGTCGCGTACGCGCCGGTCCTCGCGCTCCGCCAGAATCTTGGCCGCGTTAATGCGCTGGATACAGTAAGTGCACTTCTCCATGACGCCGCGGCTGCGCACGGTGACGTCGGGATTGCGCAGGCCGTACATACTCTCCGTGTACCAGTCGGAGTAAAGCAGGAAGTTATAGCGGCGCACCTTGTAAGGACAGTTATTCGAGCAGTACCGCGTGCCCACGCAGCGGTTGTAGATCATCTGGTTCAGGCCTTCGCCGCTGTGCACCGTGGCGCCCACCGGACACACCTGCTCGCACGGCGCGTTCTCGCAGTGCATGCAGGGCACCGGCTGGAAGTACATTTCGGGATCGTCCATGGTGCGGCCATGGAAATAGCGGTCCACGCGGATCCAGTGCATCCAGCGGCCCTTGCCCGTTTCTTCCTTGCCCACCACGGCGATGTTGTTCTCGGCCTGGCAGGCGATGGTGCAGGTGCCGCAGCCGACGCAGGTATTCAAATCGATGGACATGCCCCACTTGTAGCCCTGATACATGAAGTTCGGGTACAGAGTCAGGGCGTTGGGGATGGGCGCGCTTTCGCCCTCGTTGGCGAACTGTGGGTTCTTTGCGAACTCCGCGAGCGTGGCGATGCGCACGGGTTCGCGCTCTTCCATGGTGGCCTGCCGCTGGGCCACGGCGAGCTCGTACTTGTCGCCGGTCTTCCGGACGGTGAGCCCGGAATCGTGCCATGGGTTGTCGGCCGTGCGCAGCTTATAGAAATCGACGCCCACGTCGGTTCCGACGCGTCCGGCCACGGTTCGTCCATAGCCGAGCGCAACCGTCACCGCGTCGTCGGCATGTCCCGGCTGCACCCAGATGGCCGCCTTCACGGACCGGCCGCGATACTTCAACTCCACCAGGTCGCCGTTGTTCACGCCGTACTGCTGGGCCATACGCGGACTTACAAGCACGGGGTTATCCCACGTCATGCGCGTAGTTGGTTTCGGCAGTTCCTGCAGCCAGCCGCTGTTGGCAAAGCGGCCGTCGTAGATGGTGGCGTCCGGCCGGAAGATGATCTCGACACCTTGCGCGCGTTGCGTCGCCGGAGCGGCGGCAGGCGCCTTCGCGGTGACACTCAGCGCAGGACGCGCGGTATTCGGCACGGTTCCGTTGTGCAGGCAGGTTTCCCACCACGGCTCGAAGTTGGCGATGCCCGATTGCGCGCGCCAGTAGTCTTTCACCAGCGCGTGCGCCGTTTTTCCGGACGGCTCCACCAGCGCCGACAGCACCTCCACCGCCGCCTTTCCGCCATACAAGGGTTCGATGAGCGGCTGCATGATGGTCACCGTGCCGTCGTAGCCGCGGATGTCGCCCCATGCCTCGAGGAAATGCGCCTCGGGAATGTGCCAGTGGCACAGCATGGAGGTCTCGTCGCTATACTGGCCCAGGCGGAAGCGCGCCGGCACCTTGTTCAGTGCGCCGGCGAAATCCACATCCGCGGGCGCGTCGTACACCGGATTGCCGCCAAGAATCAACAGCGTGTCCACCTGGCCGGACTTCATGTCGGCCACAAGCTGGCGCAGCGAATCCACGTGATTCACCGGGTTTGTTTCGAGCGGCTCGGTGTAAGTCACCGTGCTTCCCACGTTGCCCAGCGCCTGATTCATGGCGTGCGCCAGAGCGTGCACCGCCGGCGTCTGAAACTCGCCCGGCACAATCAGGCAGCGGCCGCGATGCGTCTGCAGATCCTTCGCAATTGCCGGAATCGCTTTGTGCGGATTCGGCGCTGCGGCGCCCGTTGTTCCTAACGTGGCGGCCAGATTCCAGGCGAACGCTTCCACGTCGCCCGCGCGCAGGATGAAGCGATGATCCGCCATGCCCCCGGTTATCGACGGCGACGGCTCCACCACGTACAACCGCGGCTGCGTCGCCTGATCCGGCGGCACACCGGTGGCGCGCACCTGCTCGGGATGCTGTTCGGGACTGGGATCGAGCTCGGAATGCGTTGACGACTGGTTGCGGAATGGCGCGTCCGGCCCGGTCTGATATCCCTCGCGCAGGTTTTCCTTCGGCTGCGCGGTTTTCTGCACGTTAGTGAGAACGCGCCGGCGCGAGGCGAAATCGCGCGCATAACGAACACTGGCCGTTCCCCATTGCAGAAAATCGGAATCCAGCGAAACAATCACGTCCGCTTTCTCGAAATTGTAGATCGAATTCACCGGACGCCCGAACGCAAGCTGCGCGCCGGCCTGGGCATTCGCCGGCGAGACCGGTTCATACTGGTGCCATTTCGCGCCCGGCAGCTTGCCCAACAGCGCTTTCATCTGGTCTTCGACGGTGGGCGACACCACGCGCTCCGTGAGAACGCGCAGCCCCGCACCATTCTTCGCGACCGCGCCAGCCCGCGCCCCGATCAACGCCGCCAGACACGCCGGCCACGTGCTGATCTCGCCATAGTGCGTTACCGATTGCGCGCGGTCCGGATCCCACAGGCCCAGCACGGCCGCCTGCGCAAAGGCGCTGGTGCTGCCCAGACTGCCCGGGTGGTCGGGGTTTCCCTCCACCTTGGTGGGCCGGCCGAGGTGGCTCTCCACCAGAACGCCGGTGCCCACGCCGCCCATCGGAAACGCGGTGGCGAAGAACAGCGGCTTGCCGGGGACGAACTCCTCCGGCTCGCGCACGTAGGGGACAATCAGCTCCTTCGGCTGCTTCGTGCAGGCGCTCAGGCCCGCCAGCGCGAAGGACGCGCCCATCAGCTTCATCACGGTGCGGCGGTCCGGAGCCTTCAGCCACTCCGGCGAGCGGGTGGGAAACTCGTCGTCGATGAAGGTCTTGAATTCCTCGGTCTCGGCGAGTTCCTCGAGACTCTTCCAGTACGCGGGGCCTTTGGCCTTGTCGAGCCGTTCGCGCAGCGCCGCCAGATCGATTTTGGATTCCGTCTTCATCGATGGCACGTCCAGCAGTCGTCCAGCTTCTGCACGTGATACTTCTTCACCAGCTCGGGCCCCAGGCTCGATAGCTGGTCGTCGGGCGCCTGATAAGCCATGTTGAACACTTCCTCACGCGGCCGAATGTACTTTTCGGGATTGCGATGGCACTCCAGGCACCAGTTCATGTTGAGCGTGTTGGCCTTCATCATGAGCGGCATCTGGTCCACGCGCCCGTGGCAGGTTGCGCATCCGATGCCCTTCTTCAAATGAATGCTGTGGTTGAAATAGACGAACTCGGGGAGGTCGTGCACGCGCGTCCACGCGATCGACTGGCCCGTCCGGAAGCTCTCCCGCAACGGCTCCAGCATGGTGGCGTTCGACCAGATCTGCGAATGGCAGCTCATGCAGATCTCCGTGGCGGGGATGCCCGCGTACGCCGATGTCTCCACCGATGTATGGCAGTAGCGGCAATCGATTCCGTCGTCGGTGACGTGATGCTTGTGGCTGAACGGAATGGGCTGATCCTTTGCTACGGCGACGTCGGTGTTGAACGAGCCGCGGTCCAGCGCGTAGGCCGCGGCGATCAGAATGGCCAGCCCGAAGGCGATTATAAAGATACTGACGCGCGAAATGCTATTGGCACTTCGGTGGAAGACCTGCGGCATCGGGTGTGGACGTTGTCCCCTCCAGAGGATTTCGTCAGAGTGTAAAAAATCTTACCACACAGTGGATGCTGGGGTGAACAGGTTGGGTGCAACTTCTTTGCACGGCGTTGTGGAATAACGCGGATTCCGGGATTGCAGGCATCCGGGGCGCATTTTGCCATCCGGTCAATCCCGGCAGCGCGGTAACTCGGGTTCAAGTCCGCGAAACGCGTGCGGGCACGTGGCGACTACCGATCACGCAACGGCCACGGCGTTCGATTCCACAGCGGTATTCCGCTCGGGAAAGATCCGGCCAAAGCGTTTCCCGACGGACCGTCGCGCACGCAACAGGCGAATCCGCACCGCCGTTTCGGTCCAGCCATGCTCGGAAGCGATCTCGTGGACCTTGCACTCTTCCAGATAATGACGTTGTAGAACGATGCGGTCGTTCTTTTTGCAGCACTGAAGAATCCGTTTGGCGTCAATCGCGGCAAGATTGATCTTCGGCGGCGTCGGGATCTCCGGCAGTGCGTGCAGCAGCGGCTCTCGTCGAAGGAAACTCCGGTGAATGTTCAGTGCGATACTGTTCATCCACGTCAGCACCATCCGGGGATCGCGCAACTGCCCGAGCCGCTCCCAGCCCCTCGCCCAGGCCGCCTGGGCAGTTTCCTGCGCGGTGTCGTAGGCTAATCCGCGCGAGACCAGAAATCGAACCGTCAATCCATATCCCTTTTGATACGCAACTCCGTATTCGTCTCTCGTCATGTATCGGGTTGCAGGCACTTTTCGTGCCAGCCCACCCACGGTCCGTAAGTGCCTCGCAATGCGGGAGTAAGGGGGGCGGTCGCCGCAGCGCGGTGCGCCTGCAGGAATTGCGCCAGCGGCAATTTTTTCCAGCCAGGGCTGCACCTATGGGCTAAACTGGCGGGTTGCGGAGGTTACTCATACGGCCCGGTGGCATCGGCGATTGTATTCTGTCGTTGCCCGCGCTGGAGTATCTTGTTGCCGATTACACGGAAGTCTGGGCGCCCGGCGCGGTGGCGCCGCTGGTCCGGTTCGCGGATCGGGTTCGCAGTTTGTCCGCGACGGGACTCGATCTGGTAGGCCTGCCGGATGTCGAGCCGCCGCGGCCGGCCATCGCCGCACTCGGGCAATTTGATTCCATTGTTTCGTGGTACGGGGCGAACCGGCCCGATTTCCGCGACGCGGTGACCGGGCTGGGTCTGCCCTTCCAGTTCTTCGATGCCTTGCCGCGGGAACAACCGGGCACTCACGCGGCGGACTTCTTTCTCCGGCAAGCCGGGGGCGCTGGCACGGCGGTCCCGCGGATTCCGTGCCCGCGGTCCGATGGCGGCTTCGCGGCGATCCATCCGTTCTCCGGTGGTGCGAGCAAGAACTGGCCGATGGAGCGGTTCCAGGCTCTCGCGAAACGCCTGAACATCCCGGTGCGCTGGTGCGCGGGGCCGGAGGAGGCTCTGCCGAATGCAACGCGGTTCGACGATTTGTACCAGCTTGCGCTGTGGCTCGCGCGGGCCCGTCTCTACATCGGGAACGACTCAGGAATTACTCATCTGGCCGCCGCCGTGGGCACGCCCGTGGTGGCCGTCTTCGGCCCAACCGATCCGGCTGTCTGGGGGCCGCGCGGAGAACGCGTGCGAGTTGTTTCCAGCGCCGGGGGATGGCCTGGCGTGGACGAAGTGCTCGCCCCGGCCGGTGATTTGTTGGCGGAGCATCCCGGCGTGGTATGATTCACTGCCGGACGGCGAAAGCAACTATTTTCGCGCCGGGGGAGGAACGATGTTCACTCGCGCTCGAAGTCACGCAACGGTATGGACGATCCTGGCGGCCGGGTTGGCGGCTGCCGCGGGATACGCCCAGGAAGCCGCTCCGGCGGCCGGTGCATCCAAAGTCGGCCAACTGATGAAAGCGTCCGGCTACGATTTCACTCAGAAGACCGCTTCGGTTTGGGCCGCGGATTTCCAGGGGAAGAACCTGAAGAACTTCCGCCTCATCGTGGCCATCCAGGATGACGTGCTGGTCACTTTCGTTACGATCGCCGAAAAGGGGAAGATGCCGGTGAACACGGCTTTCATGCGCAAGCTCCTGCGTTATAACTCAACGCTCGACCGCGTGAAGATCGGGTTTGACGACGACGGCGATTTGTTCGTGCGCTGCGATGCCAGCGTGCGCGTCCTCGATGCCAGAGAGTTCCACTCGATCGTGGATCAGGTTTCCGCTGCGTCGGACGAAGTGTACAAAGGCATCGCCGAGTTTCTCAACCAGGAGTAGGTGGGAGCTAATCCAGCTTCTTGCGGAATCGCGAAGCGCTCAGCAGCAGAATGGCGACGCCGAACACCGCCAGAGCCACCATCTGTGGCCAGAGTATGTCCGCTCCGACGCCTTTCAGGAATACGCCGCGCACGATTTCCATGAAGTAACGGACCGGGTCGAGCCACGTGAGATACTGCGCCAGCACGGGCATGTTACGGATGGGAAACGCGAATCCACTTAGCAGAAAGAACGGTTGAAAAAACAGGAACGTGGTGAGCATCGCCTGCTGCTGCGTGCGCGAGATGGTGGAGATGAACAGTCCGGCGCCGAGCGTGGTCATCAGGTACAACAAGGCGCAAGCAAACAGCAGGACGAAGCTGCCGCGAAACGGCACCTTGAACAACAGCAGCGCCGCGGCGGTAACCAGCGTCACCTGCACCATGCCAATCAACGCGAACGGCAGCGTCTTGCCCAGCATCAGCTCCACCGGACGAACGGGCGTCACCATCAACTGCTCCATGGTGCCGATCTCCTTTTCCCGCACAATCGCCATGGCGGTCAGCATCAGCGTCACCAGCGCGATAATGTTCGCCACCACGCCCGGCACGAAGTAGTTCCGGCTGCGCAGATCGGGATTAAACCAGATGCGGCTCTGCATGTTGAGGATGGGGATGCCGGCGTGCACCGGTCCGTTAGGGGTGCGGCCCACCAGTTTCTCGCGATTCTGTTGGTTCAACGCGCGCGCGCCGTAGCTCGCCACAATGTTGCTGGCGTAGTTGGCGATGATCGACGCCGTATTGGAATTGCTTCCGTCCACCAGCACCTGCACGGCCGCGGTGCGGCCATGCAAAATGTCCCGCCCGAAGCCCGGCAGAATCATCACGGCGCCCTGCACGCGGCCGGCGTCCAGCAGATGCTGCACTTCCGCGCCGGTCGTTGGGACGTCGGTAATCTCGAATCGTTTCGAGCCCACGAAGTCGGCCAGAACATCGCGGCTCTGGGGCGAACGGTCGAGATCGCACCAGGCGATGCGGCTGTTATCCACATCGAGGTTCGCCGCATACCCAAAAATGATCAATTGCAACACCGGAGGCATGAACAACAGCACGCGCATGCGCGGTTCGCGAAACGTCTGGAGAAACTCCTTCCGGATGATCTCGCGGATGCGCCGAATGGATGGGTTGGTCATGCTACTTTCTGCCTCATTTTCTTCGTCGCCAGGAAGAATGCGAGCGACGCGTATACGAACAGGAACGCGGTTTCGGCAGCGAGTATCTCAATGCCGACGCCCTTCAGAAAGACGCCCTTGAGAATGGTGACAAAGTACCGCGCCGGGACGAGGTAGGTTACGGCCTGGATCACCGCCGGCATGTTCTCGATGGAGTAAATGAAGCCCGACAGGAGAAAGGCCGGCAGAAACGAGGTCAGTATGCCGATCTGATAGGCGATTAACTGCGAGCGCGCGAGCGTGGAAATCAGGATGCCCCAGCAGAGCGCCCCAAAGAGAAACAGGAAGCTCGAAAAGAACAGGAACCACACGCTGCCTCGGAACGGCACGTGAAACACGAATACGCCCACCAGCACGCAGATCAGCATGTCGGTGAAGCCCAGCGTGAAGAATGCCGACAGCTTCCCCAGGATGATCTCGGCGGGCCGCAGGGGCGTGGAGAGTAACTGCTCCATGGTCCCGGTCTCCCACTCGCGCGCAACGGTTAGCGAAGTAAGCAGCGACGCGATGATCATCATGGTGACGGCGATCAGGCCGGGAACGATGAAGTTTTTCGACTTCAGATCGCTGTTGTACAGGACGCGAACCCGGGGATCCACCGCCACCTTCAACTTACCGGCCCCGAGCCGCACCTGGGCTTCGGAACGCAGCTCGGCGGCATAAGCGGCCACCACGCCCTGGGCATAGCCGAGCGCGATGGAAGCGGTGTTCGAGTCGCTGCCATCCAGAATCACCTGAATATCCGCCTCGCGCCCTTCCAGAATATTACGTGAATAATCCTTCGGCACTACGATGGCCATCAGAATGCGGCTGCGGTCCACTTCCTTGTCCACCGGCGCGTAGCCGTGCACATATCGTTGTATGTCGAAGTAACGGGAACCGCGGAACTGATCGATCAGGGCGCGACTCTGCGGCGTACCGTCCCAATCGTAGACATAGGCGGGGATACGATCCACGTCCAGAGTGAGCGCCCAGCCGAACATGAGCAGCATCAGCAGGGGTACCGCCAGCGCGAGAATCAGGCTGCGCGGATCGCGGAGGATATGCAGGAATTCCTTCCGGGCCACCGCGCGCAAGCGTAGGAAGTTCATGCCGCGCTCCTCTCTTCCTGTTCGATCAAGGCCACGAAGACGTCCTCCATGGACGGTTGAATGCGCTCCATCCGCAGAATGGAAACTCCCGCCTCGCCCAGCGCGCCACGAATCGCCGGTGACGCCGCTTCCGAGTTGTCCACTGTAACGTGCAACCCGCCGCCGAAGACGGCTACGTCCGTAACTCCCGGCAGCTTCTCAATCGCCTTCATGCCGTCGAGTATGTCCGACGTCTCCACATACAAAATGTGCTGCGATTCGAGGGACTTCTTCAGATGCTCGGGCGTTCCGAGCGCAATCACCTTGCCGCGGTACATGAGTGCGATGCGGTGGCAATACTCGGCTTCATCCATGTAATGCGTGCTGACAAAGACGGTGTGGCCGGCGGCGGAAAGCTGATAAATGAGGTCCCAGAACCGGCGGCGCGCGATGGGATCGACGCCGGAGGTTGGCTCGTCCAGAAACAGGATGGCCGGTTCGTGCAGGATCGCGCAGCCGAGCGCGAGGCGCTGTTTCCAGCCGCCGGAGAGAAGACGCGTAAGACTGCCGCGGCGACGTTCGAGACCGGCCATCTTCAGCACGTAGTCCTTGCGCGCCACGCGCTTGTCATCCGGAACGTCGTAGATACCGCTGAAAAAATCGATGTTCTCTTCCACGGTCAGGTCGTCGTACAACGAGAACCGCTGCGACATGTAGCCGATGTTTTGTTTTACGAGCTCGGACTGCGTGGCGACATCCAGTCCGCCCACCGTGGCCGAGCCTTCGGTGGGTTCCAGCAGGCCGCAAAGGATGCGGATGGTGGTGGACTTACCGGCCCCGTTGGGGCCCAGAAAGCCGAAGATCTCGCCCCGCCTGACGTCCAGCGTGACGTGGTCCACGGCGACGAAGCTGCCGAAGCGTTTCACCAGGCCGCGGGTTGTCACTGCGCTGGTGGGAGTCATGGACGCTCCCTGAGTGGGCGGCCTGAGAGGCCGCCGCAGGCTGAAAGCCTGCCCCACAGTGTTTGCACCAGGTTAGTTGCCATTGTCGCCCCCGGACCGCCGCACTAAGTCAATGAACACATCTTCCAGCGAAGGAGTAATTCGCTCGAACTCACTGGGTTGCAGCCCACGATCGGTAAGCTGCTGGCGGATTGCTTCCGGTTTTCCCTCCGGCGTGACATACACATGCAAGCGCACGCCCGACGGTTCCACGGCCAGCACTCCGGGCAGGCCGGCCATCAGCTCGCGGGCGGCGGCCTGATCGGCGGTGCCCACGCGATAACACGCGTCTTCCAGATGCTCCCGCAGATTGCGCGGCGTGTCGCAACGGATCAGCTTTCCCTGGTTCATCAAACCCACGCGGTTACAGCGCTCGGCCTCGTCCAGATAGGCGGTGGTTACAAACAGAGTAAGTCCGTCGCGCACCAGTTGATAGAGGATGGCCCAGAAATCGCGCCGCGAAACCGGGTCCACGCCGTTGGTGGGCTCGTCCAGAAACAGAATGCGCGGGTGATGCAGCAGAGTGCACATCAAACCCAGCTTCTGTTTCATTCCGCCGGATAAGTTGGCCACGGCCCGCTTCCGGAACGGTTCCATCCGGGTCATGGCCAGCAGTTGCCGCATTAGTTGGTCGCGGTCCGCGCGGTGGAGGCCGAACAGGTCGGAGTAGAAGACCATGTTCTCTTCCACGGTCAGGTCGTTGTACAGGCCGAAACGCTGGGCCATGTAGCCGATCTGGTCCTTCACCTTGTCCAGGTGACGCGCTACGTCGTATCCGGCGACAATGGCCTGGCCTTCGCTCGCGTCCATCAGCCCGCAGAGCAGGCGCAGCGTGGTGGTCTTACCCGCGCCATCCGGCCCCACGAGTCCGAAAATCTCGCCCTGGGCGATCTCGAGATCGAGGTGGTCCACCGCCGTGAGCGCGCCGAATCGCCGCGTCAGGCCGGAGGCGCGAATGATGGCGTCGGTGGCCATCCGATTACTCCGCGACCTGGATGTCCGCTTCCACGGGCATGTTGTTTTTCAGCTCGTGCCGCGGGTTCTCCACGTCGATTTTGATGCGATACACCAGCTTCACGCGTTCTTCGTTGGTCTGAATCTGCTTGGGCGTGAACTCGGCGTCAGAGGCGATAAACGTGACGCGGCCGTTGTACGTCTTGTCCTTGAACGAATCGCTGGTGATGCTGGCCCGCTGCCCGAGCTTCACCCTGCCGAGGTCGCCCTCGGTGATGTAGCCGCGCAACCACGGGTGGTCGATATCACCGATCGTAATCACCGTCGTGCCAGCCGCCAGCACCTCGCCCGGTTCGGCTGACTTTACCAGCACCACGCCGTCGATGGGCGAGAAGATGGTAGTGTCGCTCAGCAGCACGCCGGTGATTCCCGCCTGCGCTCGGGCCTGCTGGATGGCCGCCTTCTGCTGCCCCAGTTGCTCCTGCTTGCGCTGCAGCTCGAGGCGGTTCGCCTCGGCCAGTTTCACGGCCTGCGTGGCGGCGGCCACCTGGTCTCGCGCGGCCGCGATGTCCTCCTTGCGGGGGCCTTCCTCCACCAGCGACAGCCGATGCTCGGCCTCGTGCAGGATGGCCTCGGCGCTGTGAAAGCGCGCCAGGTATTGCTCGTATTGCTGGCGCGAGATGTCCTCGCTCTTGAACAGAGTCTGCGCCCGATCCCAGTCGTCCTTCGCAAGCTGGTACTGCGCCCGTGCATCCGCGGCGGCTGCGCGGGACTGCTGAATCTCCTGCGGACGCGAACCGTTGAGCAGCTCGTCGAGGTGCGCCTGGGCCTGCGCGAGATCGGCCTTGTGGGCGGCAATGTCGCCGGCCAGCGTCTCGCGCTGCATCGCGATGGAGGTCTGCAGTTGCTGGTATTGCGAATCGGCGGAGGCGATGCCGGCCACGTCGCGGTCTTTCTGCTGGGCAAGCTGATCGCGGTCCAGTTGCGCCACAATGTCGCCCTTCTTCACCGTGTCGCCTTCGTCGAAGCGGCGCTCCACCAGCCTGCCCGCGGTTTTGAAGGACATGTCCACCTCGGTCAGCTCGATGTTCCCGCTGACGTGCACGATATTGGCCGGGCGGCGCGAGTGCCGTGACCACAGGATGCCCCCCACAACGGCGGCGGCAATCACCAGGATGATGGGAATAAGGACTTTTCTATTCATGTGCGGCCTCACGGAATCATGGTTTCGATTGTGCCCATCGCCGTTCCGAGGTCGATACGGGCCAGGTTGTAGTTGTAGAGAGCCGCAATCCGGTTCTCCCGGGCGCGGCTGAGACGCGTTTGCGCGTCGGTCACTTCCACGCTGTTACTGACGCCGGCTTTGTAGCGGCGCTCAGCCTGCGCCAGTTCCTGCTGGGACAGTTGCATGCCCTCTTCCGCGGTCTTCACCTGCGCGTCGGCGGAGTGCAGGGTGTCCAGCGCCAGCCTTACATCGAGGTCGATCTGATCGCGCAGATCGGCCGTGCGAATCCGCTCTTCGCGCATCGCGGAGGCGCTCTCCACGCGGCGGGCGTCGCGCCGTCCCCCGTCGAACACCGGCACTCGAAGACTGATCCCGACGGCGCGGGTGGGGAGGGCGCCGACGATTCCCGGTCCAATGTCGCCATAGCTGGCGAAGGCGCCCAGCGTGGGGATGCGCTCGAACTTCGTCGCGTCGTAGCCGAGCCGGGCGTTGTGTTCGCGCTCAAGCTGCGCCTTCAGCTCGCTGCGGTTGCGGCGAGCCGTCTCCACCGCTTTGGCTTCCTCCACCGCGGCGGTGGGCGTGTAACTCAGCTTGTCGGTTAGCTCCACGGGCGTCTCCAGCCGCAGGCCCATGGTCTTCAACAACTGCAAATGCGCGCGGGCGCGCTGGTTTTCGGCCACCAGCAGGAGCTGCCGGTCGTTGGCGAGTTGCACCTGCGCCCGCGTCACTTCGATCCCGGTGCCGGTGCCGGCGTCTTTCTGCGATTCGGCGAGGCGCAGGAGAGCTTCGGAGAGATCCACGTTGGCGTGCGCGGTCTCCAGCGCCGCATCGGCCCGCAGGCCAGCCAGGTACGCCCGCGCCACCTGATCGGTAACCTGCCGGCTGGTGGCTTCGCGGTCCAGTTTCGACGCCTCCACCAGCACGCGCGCGCCGCGGTAGCGCAGGATGGAGCTGAAATCGAAAACGCTCTGGGTTGCGCTGGCACGGACATCCAGAACGTCGAACGGCCCCACGAAGGTGGGGATCCGGATGGGTATTGACGGCGGTATCTGAATGTTGAACCCGAACGCCTTCAGGTTCTGGGTCTCGCTCTGATACGTGAGGGAACCGTCCAGGTTGGGCAGCAGCGCGGCGCGCGCTTCGCTGGCGCGAGCCTTCGCCTGCCGCAACTCCTCTTCGGCCAGCTTTACGCGAGTGGCGCCATCGGGAGCCACCGCGATTTCGACGGCTTTCTTCAGGCTGAGCTGTAAAGACTCGGGCGAAGCGGCAAATACGGGGATAATGAGAAGAAAGGCGGGTACAAATCTACGCATATTACGACTCCTTCGGCTCGGCGGCGCGGAATCCGGCCACCAGAAAAGCGATGAGCTGCCGCTTGGTTGTCGCAAGGTCGGCAGGATCGCACCGTCCATCGGACGACAGGCGGATCAGATGGCCGCCAGCCAGCACGTGCGCCATCGCGCCGAGCGCGAAGTGCATCCTCCAGGAAATCGCCTGGTCGGACAGGCGGGGGCAGGCCCGCCGGAGTGCCGCGATGAGCCTGGTTTTCAGCGGCAACATGTGCTTGCGGATGATCTCCTCGACGAACTGCGGTTCGGTGTAGATGCGGCCCATCAGCGGCACGAACTGCGGCGCCGTGACAATCAGCTCCAGCGGCGGGAACACGAACGCCTCGATGACCCGCGCCAGGCTGGGGCCTCTCTTGCCGGCTGCAGCTTCAGCGGCGTCCAGCAGTTCCAGCCGCCGGTTGTTCATGGGGACCACTCGCCGGTCCACCACGGCTCGCAGCAGGGCGTCCTTGGATTGGAAGTGGTAGTTGACGGCTGCCAGGTTCACTCCGGCGGCGGCGGTGATGTCGCGCAGGGAGGTCTCGCCGGGCCCGCGCTCGGCCAGCAGGGCTTCGGCAGCATCCAGAATTCGGTCTTTCGTGCTCCTGGCTTCCTCAGTCATACGTTCGTTTCAATTATACGTTTGACTGACTTGTCGGTCAAGACTTCTGAAAGGTGATCTTCGTGCAGGCCGTCTCGAAGCCGCAACGCTGGTAGTTACGTTGGGAGATGGAGCCCGGCATGGTGGAGGCGATGGCCAGCTCCGCCCCGGCGGTCCGGGCGGCGGCAAGCCGGGCGCGGATCAGCGCGAGTTGGGTGCCCCGGCCGCGGAAACGGGGCAGGGTGGAATCGGCGAACAGCACGGCGATTCCCCCGAGGACGGCCAGGGCTCCGACGCCTGCGTGCCGCCCGTCCAGAGTGGCGAAAAAGGCCCGGGTGGAAGCGGCATGGAACATCACCCGGCCGATCTCCAGTTGGCCTTCGGATACCGGATCGCGTTCGAAGAAACCACGGGCCGCGGCCGAGGCCCACGTCTCACCGTCATCTGGCTTGGCTTCAAGCACTTGAACGCCAGGAGAAGGCATCTCCTGCGCTGTCGCCATGGGCCGGACCAGGAGGTTGGCGAACTCCGTGATGCCGTAACTGCGGCGGGTCAGGAGATCCGGCACGGAAGGGTCTGCCATGGGGGAGAGCTCGATGCTGCACGGGGCGTCCCGTGTGCGGTAGAACGCCTCGATTGCGTCCAGTTCGGCTGCGGTGACCGGCCCGTTCATGCCGATTCCCAGCACGTGCGTGAGCGGCGATTCGGGCGTCACGTAGACCGCGCTGCCGCCGGCAATTTGCAGTTCGGCTCGGGCCATCTCGCGCGCGAGGGCAGCTTCGGCGGCTTCGATCCGGCGGGCCAGTGCAATGGTGACGAAAACCATGGTTACAGCTTACGCGCCAGCATGCCGAAGTGGCCGGAGCGGAAACGGACCTGCCCGAATCCGTGGAGAGGCTTCGTCACGAACCCGGCGCGGGCTAGCGCGTCGCGGATCGGATCGATTTCGTAGAGACGGAGGACGTGGGTTTCCTCAGCGCGGCGGTATTGCCGGCCCACGCGGCGGAAGGTGGTGAGGTGGCGGGTGAGCAGATCGTCCTTCACGGAGGCCTCCACCAGGACCGCCCAGTCGTTGCCGGTCCAGTAGCTTTTTCGCGGCATGCCGGCGGGCTCGCGGCCCGTCGCTGCGAGGTCGAAGAGGAAGACGCCGCCGGGCCGCAGCGCGCGGTGTACTCGGCGGAAGAACCGGAGGAGCGCTCGGCCGCTTTTGTCGGCGGCGAAGGCGTAGCTGATGCACTCGCCGATGGAGGTCACGGCGTCGCATCGCGGCAGTGCGACCTCGTCCAGAGAGCCGGTTAGCAACTTCGCGCGGGGGGCCTTCGCTCGCGCGAGGCGGATCATGGCGGGAGAGGCATCGACGCCCACCACGTCGTAACCGGCGAACCCGAGCTGTCGCGCCCAGATGCCGCTGCCGCAACCGAGGTCGACCACCAGGCCGTGGTCGACGCCGTTTCGACGGAGCAGGCTGAGCAGGCCCGGCGCCGAGGTCAGCGCGAATCCGCCGAACCCGGCGTCGTGGATGTAAGCGAGGTCGGTTTCGTAACCCGCCATCGCTCCCAGATTACGCGATGGCGCGCGCCGGGGCCTGGTTGCGCCGTGTCATCTTTATGTTGAGGGTGCGCTCGATGCGCCGTATTTCGGGGCGCTCGGCGATGGTGGCGAACGTGGATGCGGTACCGCCGGCGCCCGCGCGCCCGGTGCGTCCGACGCGATGGATGAAGTCCTCGGGCACCATGGGCAGATCGTAGTTCAC
Organism: Bryobacteraceae bacterium; assembly: GCA_049510065.1. GTDB lineage: Bacteria > Acidobacteriota > Terriglobia > Bryobacterales > Bryobacteraceae > CAWACP01. The sequence continues at coordinate 127,296 of JBEKZH010000001.1, read as the reverse complement.
CACGTGGGCGATGCCTTCCACGTGAATGCCGCGCGCGGCCACGTCGGTAGCCACCAGCACCTGGTACTCGCCCTGCTGGAATCCCCGCAGGGCCGCGTTGCGCTGGCCCTGGGTGCGATTGCCGTGAATGCGCGCCGCGTTAACGCCCTGGCGGGTCAGTTGTTTCGCCAGCCGGTCCGTCCCATGCTTGGTGCGCGCAAAGACCAGGAAGGTTCCCTTCTCGCGCCGGATGAGCGAGGCCAGCAGGCCCAGCTTTTCGGTCTGCTCGGTTTCGTAGAGGTGCAGGTCGACGCTCTCCACCGGCCGGGTGATAACGCCGACGGCCACGCGCACCGGGTCCTGCAGGTGCTGGTGCATGATGTGCGCCACCGAGTGCTCGATGGTGGCGGAGAAGAACAGTGTCTGGCGGGTGGACGGCAGCTCGGAGAGGATGCGCTTGATGGTGGGCAGAAAGCCCATGTCCAGCATGCGGTCGGCTTCGTCGAGCACCAGCACGCGCACGCCGCCCAGGCGGACCAGCTTGCGCTCCATGAAGTCGGCCAGGCGGCCGGGGGTGGCGATCAGGACCGCCGCGCCCTTTTTGATGTTGGTCAGTTGCCGGTCTTCGTTCATGCCGCCGACGACCACTGCGGCGCAGATGCCGCTGCCGTGGGCGAGCGTGCCGAAGACCTCGTGGATCTGCATTGCGAGTTCGCGCGTGGGGCTGAGGACGATTGACTGGATGCCTTTGGCGGCCTTGTTTTTGAGCAGCGTCTCCAGCAGGGGGAGCACGAATGCGAGTGTCTTGCCGGTGCCTGTTTGTGCGGTCGCGATGAGGTCGCGGCCGAGGAGCGCCGGGGGGATTGCTTGTGCCTGTACGGGCGTCATGGTGACGAAGCCGTTACGGGTGAGATTGCTCCCGAGGACGGGAGACAGAGAGAGTTCAGAGAAGTTTTTCATTCAGATTCTTGGGAAGGGCAATCGGCGGGCCGGTCTAACGTCGAGCGGGGTACAGCGGATTTACTTCCTTATCCAGTGTAGCGCATTTCACTCCTTTCAGCACCCGAACATGTCGCGAAAAGAAGGCCGCCGACCTTTGAACGGACTCAGCACGAGCCCCTTCTGAACGTGCCCCAGGAACTGGTCAGCAAGAGATAGAAACTCTTCCGCAATTTCGCAGTAGTCCGCGTCCCCCGGTAGGCCGACAGACAGAGCCAAGCCTGCTCGGAACTTGGGGCTCTCAGCAAGAGACATGTAATGCAGCTTCTTATCTAGCTTCAGGTGCTCCAGAAGCTCTTCGTCCGGTTTCCCTGATGGATCGTGCTTGTAACAGTTGGCCAGAAGCTGTAGAGTCTTCATGGACGAATCCCATTCGGTGGAGGAACTCAGCTTCAACTTGGCAATTACTCCCTTCCAGCCGCACTTACGAATTCGGTCTCGCTCGGCCTTCACTTTCTTGGGATACAGCTTTCGGTCGATAGCCGTTCCGTCGGCGGTGACCCGGGCCGCGAAATGGACCAACTCTTTCTCAACTTGGTGCCGGCGTGCAACCAATAACATCAGGCAGAGTTCGTTTAGAAACGGTTCATCGACAGACCACCAGTGTTCGAATGCAATCTCTGGCTGTTCATCTGTCAACAGAGCTTGTCTACGATCTTTCTCGGCTCGGATGAGCCGGAGCACATCGTTACCAACACTCCGCTCCATTTCCCGACTATCGCACATCCGGGAAGCAAATGCTTCCGTGATAAGTTGAGCGTTCCTTGTTGCTCGCTCCTGATCAGCCATCATTTTGACTATTCTGACTCAAGGGACCGAAGACTCTTCTCGATGCGAAAAAGGTCAATCTGTTTCTGGAGTTTCCCGTTGGCCTTCGCTTGGCTCTCCAACGCGTCCGTAAAAAGGACCAGCGCATCCTCCCAAGCAACCCTCAGGTCGTTCGTCGTCTCCATAAACTCCGTGACCGATCCTATGAGACCTGTCAATTCTCCATCGAGAAAGGCCTGCAATTCCTTGGAAGAGGCGAAGCGCCCTACCGATAGCTTCGCTGCAACAGCAGCGGTTGCCTGTTTGAGTCTTTGACTTGCAAGGCCCTGTTGTTCGGTAACGGTTTTGAATTGTTCGCTTTGGTGGACGACGCGGGTAATTGGAACGTCCTTCATGGTTTTTGAGCTCCACCCAAGAGGTTAGCTCGGATCGGTGATGTGTTGGCGATCCTGGGCCGGCATCTGTCCTCGACCCGCGGGTTCTCGCCTGGCTGAAGTCCAAAGGCGACGGGCATCTGACGCGCACCGACGACATTCTTAGGAACCCGATGGCGGCGGAGGCGGGAGGAGGCTTGGAGCGCATCTGGGGCGTGATTCGTGGCAAACTCAGAATCAGGGTAATGGAAGTTCAACTCACAGACGACCAGAAAGCTTTTGTCCGCCAGTCTATCGAGAGTGGCCGGTACAGCCGCGAGGAAGATGCGCTGCAGGACGCCTTGTCGCTGTGGGAAGAGCGCGAACGCACCCGCGCCGAGATTCTGGCGGCCGTCGACGTGGCCGAGGCTTCCCTTGCGCGGGGCGAAGGCCGGACCATCACGGAGCAATCCATGCGCGACCTGGCCGACGAAGTGAAGCAGCGTGGCCGCGCCCGTCTTGCCCGTGAAGCGGCGACTCCCGCCCGATAGAGGGCGCATCGACTTTCGCCGCAAGCAGAAGCCGAGCTTGACGACATCTGGTATTACGTCGCGAAGGAAAGCGGCAGCATCGGGATTGCAGACCGGCTGATCGATTCGATCACCGGGCGTTTTTATCTGCTGTCCCGGTACCCTCACATAGGACGCCGGCGCGATCATGATTTGCGCACCGGTCTGCGAAGTTTCCCTGTTGGTGAATACCTCATCATCTACCGTGTCGAAGGCGAAGACGTGCTGATTCTCCATGTGATGAGGGGAAGCCGGAACATTCAGGCGCTGCTGCGCGATTGATCTGGCGAATTCCTCGCCGAGATCAGGACCCGGCCCGCGCTGCCAAACGCCAGGCGGCCTGGGACGATTCGCACATCAGCTTCGAGGACATCCCGCGCCTCACCGATGAGCAGTTGGCACACATGGTGCGGCTGCGCGACGTCAGGCGGAAGGTGGCCGTGAGCGTGCGCCTCGACCCGCGGGTTCTCGAGTGGCTGAAGTGCAAAGGCGAAGGTCACCTGACGCGCATCAGCGACATTCTTACGAACCTGATGGAAGCGGAGGGGCGCTGAGAGCGCTGGTGGAAGTGACTGCTCGGCTAATTCGGGGACAGGCCACGAGATTCCGCAGGGGCCGGTGGATTGTCGTCCAGAGGCTTTGTGGTGCGGAATGTCGTGGCCTGTCCCCGAATTGGCCGAACGACCACCTTGATTGGGTATACTTACACGAACCCGGGCTCGACGCCGTCGCATCAAACTTACCAGTCCATGATCGGCGCAACCGTTACCCATTACCGCATCGTCTCCAGGCTGGGCGAAGGCGGCATGGGGGTGGTGTATGAGGCCGAGGACCTCACGCTGGGCCGCCGCGTGGCACTCAAGTTTTGTTCCAGCGGCCGCGACGATGCGCGGCTTCGCGCCAACCTGCTGAAGGAAGCACGCGCCGCTTCCTCGCTCTCGCACCCGAACATCGCGCACATCTACGAGTTCGTCGAGAACCCCGGCGGCGACGCGTTCATCGCCATGGAACTGGTGTCCGGCGCCAGTCTGGCGCGCATCCTGAGCGAGCGGCGCCTGAGCGTCGAGGAGACGCTGAAAGTGGCCACCGGAGTGGCGGCGGCGCTGGCGGAAGCGCACCGCCACGGCATCATCCACCGCGACATCAAGCCCGGCAATATTCAGATCACGTCCGCGGGCGAGGTGAAGGTGCTCGACTTCGGCATCGCGCGGCCGGCCGCTCCGCGCACCGCTGAGGAGGCCGCGGACGCCGCCACCCGGACGCTCGAAGGCTTTTCCGGAACGCCGCTCTACATGTCGCCCGAGCAGGCGTCCGGCGAACTCCTGGATGCGCGCTCGGACCTGTTCTCACTCGGCGTGGTGCTTTATGAGTGCCTGACGGGGACGTCGCCGTTCGCCGCGGACAGCCTCCCGTCGATCCTCGCGCGATTGTTGCGGTGGGAGCCGCCGCAGCCTTCGCGGCTGAATCCGCAGTCGCCGGCCCCCCTCGACCGCATCGTTCTAAAGCTGATGGCAAAGGAGCGGCGGGAACGCTACGCATCGGCCGGCGAACTGTTGGCCGAGCTGCGTGCTCCCGGACGTCTCCACTCGCGCCGCCGCGCCGTGGCCGCGCTGGCCGGAGGAGTGGTCTGCGCTGGAGGCGGCGCCCTGGCGTGGTGGTGGAATGCGCAGCGCCACCGCGACCCGGCGGCGGCGGCGGTTCCGTGGTATCGCGACGGCCTCGCCGCGCTGCACTACGGCAGTTATCACCGGGCGAGCAAGGCTCTGGCCCGCGCGGTGGAGATTGACCCTGCTTACGCCATGGCGCACGCCTACCTTGCCGAAGCCTGGTACGAGCTCGACTACCTGGAACGCGCTAAGGACGAATTGCTGAAAGCGATGGGGGCGGGCAGTACACTGCCCGCGGTGGAGAGCCTCCATCTGGACGCGATCCACCAGACCGTCACCGGCGAGTTCAAGACCGCGGCGGAGAAGTACCAGGAAATTTCCGCGATGGCGGCGGCGGACGAGCGCGGCGGCGCGCTGCTCGATTTGGGCCGCGCGCAGGAACGCATCCAGGGTACGAAGAAGGCCATGGCGACGTATTCCGAAGCGATTCGCCTGGATGCGCAGAACGCCGCCGCCTGGATGCGCCTGGGAGCGCTGCAGGCCCGGACCGGCGCGCTGGAGGATTCCGACCGCTCGCTCGACCGCGCGGAGAGCGTGTTTCAGGCCGCTTCCAACGTGGAAGGCGCGACCGAGTGCCTCTATGTTCGGGCGCGATATGCGCGCACACCAGCCCAGGCCCGCGAGCTGATTGGCAAGGCGCTGTCGGCGGCCCGCGTCACGGGCAACGACCACCAGCAGATCAAGCTGCTGCTTTTGTCGAGCAACAGCTATCTGGACGCGGGCCAGACCGCGGAAGCGCTGGACGACGCCAACCGCGCCATCGCCATCGCACGCGCCGACGGCATCGAGAACCTGGTGACGCGGGGGCTGATCGACATGGGCAACGCGCTGTTCGTCAAAGGCCGCACCGCGGAGGCCTTGCGCACCATGCAGGAAGCGCTGGACATCGCGCGGCGGAACCGCGAGAAGCGGTCGGAAGCGCGCGCCCTGGTGAATCTGGGCAGCATCCGCATCCAGATTGGGGACACGGCGCAGGGCTGGCAGGACGTGCAGGCCGCGCTGGCCTACTACCGGCAGGGCAGTTACCGCACCGAGGCCGCGCTGGCCCTCATCCTGCTGGGCCGTGCCGCGCGCGACAAGGGCGACTACGACGGAGCGCGCCGCGCCTTTGAGGAGACCCTGGCCACGCTGAAGCCGGCCGATCCGTCGCTGCCGCTGGCGCTCGCGCAGGAGGGGCTGGCCTCGCTCGAAGTGATGCAGGACCGATGGCCGCAGGCGCTGCGCATGTTCGACGAGACGCGGCGCGCCTTCGAGGCCATCGGGAATTCGTCCGGCGTGGCCACCAATGCACTCAACGTGGCGCTGTTGCACGCCATGCTTGGCCACAAAGACGACGGCACGGCGGCGGCGCAGCAGGCCGCGGGAACCGATCCTCTCACCGTCCTCCAGATCATTTTGATGCAGGAACATTTCGGCGAGGCGCGCGCGAAAGCCGAGGCTCTGCTCCGGAGCGCCGATGCGAGCGACCTGGAAACGCGGCGCGGCGCCACTCTGGTGCTGGGCCTCGCGCTGGCTCGTTCCGGCTCCGCAGCACGAGGCGTGGAGGCGTGCCGCAAGGCGTTCGAGCTGGCGCAAGCGACCGGTAAGCCGGTGTTGGAAGCGGACGCGCTGCTGGCCTCGGCGGAAGCGGCGCTGGCCGCCGGAGATCGCGCGGAGGCCGCCGGATACGCGGGCCGCGCGCGGGCCTTTCTCCAGTCGGCCAGGAAACCGGAGTCGCTGTGGCGCGCGTGTGTGCTACTGCTGCGATCCGGCACGCCGGACCGTGCTGTCGCGGCTCAGGCCGCCGCCGCGCTCAGCGAACTGAAGGCCTCCTGGCCCGCGGAAGATTTTCGGTCTTACCTGGACCGCCCGGTCATCCGGCGCTGGCATGCGGAACTGCTGCGCGTCGACCCGGCGGCGCCTACAATGAACTGATGGAAAGGACAAACCAGCGAATGATACGGCTAACCCTCGCGACTGCTCTCACCCTGGCGGTTCTGCTGCTGTGCGGCGACCCACCGCGGATACAGGCCCAGGGCAACACCAAGATAGTGATCAAAGACGGGGACTCCCTGGTGCTTCGCGCGGACGGACTGGATGCCGGCACGAACTGGTCGTTCAGCCGGGCCGAAGTGCGGCACAAGAACACCAACGGCGTGCTCACCGGCTTGCAGATCACCGAAGCGGGCGCCGACCGCTGTGCGGGCGATCCGAAATGCGGCGTCGACCCGACCAAACCCTGGAAGATCCACCTGACCTACGGCGCAGGAACGGTGACCATCGCGTCCGTCTCCGCCCACAAGGGGGTGCACCTCACGCATAGCAAAATCCCCTTCGACCAGTGGCAGCGCACCGCGAATGCCGACGAACGCGAGTTCGGGCATGGCGACGGCCGCCGCATCAGCAGCATCAAGGTGAATGACGGCGACAGCCTGTGCTCGGGCTACGGCTGCGAAATCACCGTGCTCTTCTCGCCCCGGTAGGGCCGCGGGCGGTATATGAAACGCGCGAATTCCGGCGATCGTGGTTCGGTCGCGAAGGGCACTGTCGCAAGGGATGTGGACGAATACCTCGCCGGTGTCCCGGAACCGGCCCGCAACACCTTGAACAAGGTTCGAGCGGCGATTCGGTCCGCCGTTCCGGCGGAGGCCACGGAGGCGATCAGCTATCGGATTCCGACGTTCCGATATAGGGGAGCGCTGGTGGCGTATGCCGCGTTTGCGAACCATTGCAGTTTCTTCCCGATGAGTGCGGCGTTGCTCGATGCGTTCCAGGACGAGTTGGGGAACTATCGCACGTCCAAAGGGACAATTCAGTTTCCCCTCGACAAGCCTCTTCCGGCTGCGCTTGTGAAGAAGCTGGTGAAGGCACGGGTCGCGCAAAACGAGTTCAAGAAACAGCGCTGAGCGGGCTGCCTTCACTTGTTTGTACATGGCAACGTCGTCCGAATCCCGCGCATGCCCAGATTGCTCGTCGTGACTCTGGCTGCTGGCGCGGCCTGGTCCTGCTGGGCAACGCTTGCGATAAGGGACCGTGCGCCAGGGCCTGTGGGGGAGAGGGAGGCCTTCGTTACCGATATCACTCTGAGATTCGGAAAGCTCAAGCCAATCACCATCAGGTAGCGGCGGCCTGGACGGCATCCTCTATCTGCTCGGCGTGCGCGACCGCGAGGCAATGACGTAGCCGGGGCCGTTGATCACTTCTTCCGTCACCCAGGCGGTGGCCAGCGCCGACGCGCCGGTGGAGCGCAGCGGTTCGCCGTCGAGCAGCGCGTTCACGAAGTTGTGCACGCAGGGGTAGTGGAGGTTGGGGTGAGGCGGAAGCTCCTCACGGCCGCCGGGCCAGGCGATGGACGGGCCGTTGAGCGGCGAGAGGTCCATTTCGCCCTCGGTGCCGCGGATCCGGAATTCGTCGCGGGGCACGCGCGAGTGCCAGCGGACATCCACAATGCCACGCACGCCGCCCGCGTACTCGATCCACACCGTGGCGTTGTCCTCCACCTGAATGGGATGCACCAGCGTGGAGGCGTAGCCACCGGCGCGAACCGGCTTGCCGAAGAGGTAGTTCAGCAGATCGATGCGATGCGTGGCGATGTCGTGCAGCGGCCCGGCTCCAGAGCGTTGTGGATCAACGAGCCAGTCGCGCGCGGTGCCGGCCGGGTAGAACCAGTCGTGGGAGGTGGCCTCGGCGAGGAAGGGCTGGCCGATGGCGCCGGCCGCGAGCAGCGCGCGGGCGCGATCCACCTTCGGGTACATGCGGCGATAGTAGGCGATGCCCAGGGTGCGGCCGGTTTCATACGCGGCGCGCTCGATGGCGCATGCCTGGGCGTAGTTCAGGGCCATGGGCTTCTCACACAGCACGTGCCTGCCGGCGTGCAGGCTGGTGATGCTCTGCGGGGCGTGCAGGAAGACCGGCGTGGCGATGTAGACGGCGTCCGCACCGGATCCGGCGAGCGCGTCGTCGAGAGACCGCCAGCCACGGACTCCGTACGGTTCGGCCCGGGCCGGATCGCGGGTGACCAGGCCGGCGAGCCTGCTGCGCGGCTCAGCGAGGATGGCCGGTAGAACGCGCTTCTTCGCGATGTCGCCGACGCCAACGACCAGCCAGTTGAGCATATGTACTTAATGGTATGGCGGCAACTCAATACGTTGTCGAAGTTCGACGCTTGATTGCGGTCACTACGATGAGACGGTCGCCAGGCAGGAGATCGTAGAATACCCGGTAATCGCCGATGCGCCGCCGCCACGCAGGCGGCTGCAGATGTTTGATGTCTCCGCTGAAGGGATCGGCTTGCAGCGCGTCCAGTGCGTGCAGTATCCGTTCCCGATCGGGGTTAGGAAGCCTTGCGAGACTTCTTCGTGCGGGTTTGGTTACGACGAGAGTCCAGTTCACGATGGAGATCGGCGAGCGTGACGTAGTCGCCGCGCTGGAACGCTGCGCGGCCTTTACCGATGGCGGCAACTTCGGACTTTGTGGGCGTGTAGGAAGCGTAGCGGCTCTCGAAGTATTGGCGCCACGCCTCGCGCAGGAGCTCCGAACGAGTGCGGTTCTCTTCCTTTTGGACTCTCTGCATCTGCCTGGCCATGGCCGGTGGCAGCGAGATCGTCATGGTGTCGGTAGTACGCATGGGATTGAGTGTTAATTGGTGTGACTTAATCTTACTCGGGCTGGTCCGCCCTGTCAATTCGGTTGCTGCGGCGTTGTTCGGAGATGTCACTGGCCACGCGAGAGGATCTGGCGCGCTCGCGCCCTGGCCATTCTCAGGATGTGTTCCAGCTCCAGATCGGCGATCAACAAGTGTGTCGGCAGGCTGGGCAACGGTTGGATCGTCAATCTGGAAAGTTTGATCCAGCACGAATGACGGGAATTGCGATGTCCGACAAGTGGAACACTAGCCATTGCAGTTGTCACTCAGGTCGACTTCTGACTATTACAGATGAGAATACATGTACCTGATCGTATGGCGGTGAGCGCTCCGGGTGTGCCGATGCGCTTGCACGGGTTATGGGTTTCCCTTATTATGTGGATATGAATGTCACACTCTCTCTGGACGACGAACTGGTCCGGAAGGTGCGGAAGATCGCCGTGGAACGGGACAGTACTCTGACCGGCCTGGTTCGCGACTATTTGGAGAAACTCGCTGTCGAGGACTCCGCATCGGGACGGAGACGCCGGGAACGCGAGGCACTGGAACGCAGCTTCGAGCGCCTGCAGTTTAAGGTCGGCAAGCGCACCTGGAAACGGGCGGACCTGTATGCCCGCTCCTGAGTTCCTCGACACGAATGTACTCGTCTACGCCTACGACCCCGGCGATCCATGCAGGCAACGCGTTGCGCAGGGCTTTGTCAGAAGAGCGCTGGCGGGAGACATCATATGGTCTACGCAGGTGCTGGCGGAGTTTGCGGCCACCCTCCTGCACAAGATGACGCCCGCCGCGCGCACCGAGGATGTGACGGCTGCACTGGACGCGCTGGGTCCAATTCGCGTTGTTGTTCCCGATGGAGACATCGTCCGGCGCGCGGTAGAAGTCCGCGCCGAATACGGTCTCCACTTCTATGACGGCATGATCGTGGCGGCGGCTGAGCGAGGCGGGTGTGCGCGGATCTGGTCTGAAGACCTGAACGCGGGCCAGGAGTATTTCGGCATCACCGTCGAGAACCCCTTCCGATAATCGCGGCTCCCGCGTGCTGCCGCCCTCAGCGAAGGGCCGCGCGCGAGACAGGCGCGCCATCCGGCTGCGGGCCGAGGGCGGCATCGGCGAAGGACTTCACCACCGCCGGATCTCCCACCGGCACGGCCTCGAAGACCAGGCGTAAATACGACTTCGGCTGAAACTCAAAGCGGAGCGGCAGCGCGTTCGGCGAGGTGCGGTCGAACCAGACGCGGAAGGTGGTCTCGACGCCTGTTTTGGCGTTGCGGATCAGGCCGGCGAGCTCCACGGCGTCGCGCGGCGACGAGATCAGGTGGCTCTCCACGAAGGTGGCGCCGGCCTTCGCGTCCGGCCGCTTCACCGCGTGCAGATGGAAGAGCTTCCCGTTGTGCAGGAAGCTGCCATCGGTGGTCCGCGCCGGCGAGCGCACCATGCTGAGCACGGTGTAGAGGAACGTTCCCGGCCGTTCGCCGTGGCTCAGATCGGCGTATTTCGCGTCGTTGCCGGGCCGGTCGAGATCCTCCTCCACCAGATCCAGAAGATGCCGCGCATCGGTCCAGCGCGACGACGCGGGCAGCAGCATGTGACGCACGGTGTGGTGCGCGCTGCCGCCGTTGATCTCGCCGCGCGAGGCCACGAATTGTACGTCGCCGCCGGTGGGGCCGTGCAGGGCTTTCTTCGCGTCGGCCAGGCTCTCTTCGCCGCTGGAGGTCATGAAGCCAAGATACTCGGCGTGGCTGGGCCGCGCGTTCGATTCGCTGACCGACTCCTCGATGTAGCCCATGCGGTTCAGACCGTGTGCGCGGTCCGGCCGCGACCCGCTGACAAACAGGAGCCGAACGCTGCCGAGCGGGCCGGACGAAGTCTCCACCACGCGTGCGAACCCGCCGCCGACGTCGCTGCGCGACAGCAGGTTGATTCCAAACAGCATCACATTGGCGTCGGCGCGGTAAGACCGCTGGGCCGTTGTTTCCGGACGCGCGGGTTCGGCGGCCGGCAGCATCGGGGCGACGAGGAGCGCGAGAAGGCTCAGTGCAATGGGGAGAGCGAGCGCCCGCGGGGCCTGAACGTGTTCCATTGTTCTCAGCGTGCCGGGAAGGCGTTGCGGGGCGATTGCGAACGCGTGAACGATGCAAAACATTTTGACCCATTTCTGTCCGTTGGCCGAATTGTCACGCGGCTGCAAACAGGCCCCGCTATGATTTGGGACATTGCAGGAAGTTCTTTCTGCTCGGGTCCAGTTCGGGAACAGGCAACGAGATTCCACGGCAAATGGTGGACTCTTTTCGGGGGCTTCCTGTTACAGAGAATTCGTTGCCTGCCCCCAGGAGGATGGATGACCGTACTCGATGTGCTCCGGCAGCTCTCGACGACGCCGGGCGATCTGCTGCTGCGGAAGTGGAACTGGAAATCGGCGGTGTTCAGCTCGCTGATCCGAGCCGCCATCTTCTTCTTCTGCAATCTGACGGCGGGGCTGCACGCCGCCGAGGGAGCGATGCTGGCGGAGTTTGTCTACCGTGGGGTGACCTCCGGCTTCTACGGCGCATTAACACAAGCGTTCCGCAAAGCCGAGCCCGTCTGGAAAGCGAGCGCCACCGTGATGGTGCTGTTGCCGCTGTCGTCTCATTCCATCGAATTCGCGGTGCATCTGGTGCGGCACACGCCCCATCTGCGCAGCAGCATCATCTCGTCCGTCTGTTTCACCGCCCTCTCGACGCTGTTCAATCTATATGCCATGCGGCGCGGGGTGCTGGTGACCGGCGCTGGTGCGGGCTCGGTGGCCAGCGACATGCGCCGGATACCCGGCCTGATTGGCGGATTCGTGGCCGCCGGGCCGCTGGCCCTGTATCGCTCCCTCAGGAAACTGGAGCCCACCAGCTATGAGGCCTGACGGCTTGCGGCAAAAGTCAGGGCGGGTCCGATTCGGCGAGGCGGGAACGTAACCTTCGACCTCCCCTTATCCTGAAAGCCTGTTCCGCCGATAGAAGGCCTGGTGCCAGCTTCTCTCACACAGACAAACTACAAGGAGCAGCTCCTTGCCGGTTTAGGACGGCTTCCGCCGTTTTCGCCCACACTGAATCGCGTGCTCGCCAGTCTTGGCCGGGAGGAGGTCTCGTTTTCCTATCTGGCTGAATTGATTGAGAAAGATACGGTGCTCGCCGGCAACATTTTGAAGCTGGTGAACTCGGCGCTCTACAATCGTCGTGCCGAAGTGAGCTCCATCCGTTACGCGGTGTCGCTGCTCGGGGTCAACAAGCTGCGGAACGCCGTGTTGAGCATGTCGGTGGCCCGTATGTGGACCTATATGAAGTCGCCACCGGGCTGGTCCACGAAGCAGTTCAACATGCATTCGGTGGCGGTGGCCGTGCTCAGCGATCTGATCGCGCAGCGTGTCCGGGTAGAGTTCCAGGAGGGGGCGTTCGCGGCGGGCCTGCTGCACGATCTGGGGCGGCTTCTGATCGCCACCGCGCTGCCGGACGAATACGGAAAGATCATGCGCCTGTACGACGAGAACGGCGGAACGTTGTACGAATGCGAGCGGAGCCTGATCGGCCTCGACCATGCGGAAGTCTCGGTGATGGCGCTGGTTGCCTGGAACCTGCCCCGTCCGATTCGTACCGCGGTGCGCTACCATCACGCGCCGGAGGACGACACCACGCCTCTCACCGAGGGCCGGACAGCGCGCCTCAGCGGCCTGCTGGCAGCCGCGGATGAATATGTGGATCATCTGGGAATCTCGGCCACTCCGAAAAACACGACGCGCGATGCGCCAACGCCCGAACGCTTCCTGGCGCTGACCGGGGACGGCGCCGAGCAGGTGAGCGGCGACTTCGAGAAGGAATACGACGCGGTCAAGGCCTTCTTCTGATCAGCCTGCGCACTCCGCGGTAAGCCAGGTACAGCAGCCCGCCCCAAAGCAGGATGCTGGGCGCCCAGGCGAGCAGGAACAGGGTCACTTCCACAATGCCGCCAACCAGGCTCTGGTAGCCGTCGATGGCTGCGCGCCGGAAGCGGGCGAGGGTGGAGACGTCGGGCCGGGCGGTGGCGCCTTCCGTCATGGTTACGGTCAGGTTGGCGAATTCCACGCGGTTGCTCAGGCCCTTCTCCTCGGCTTCCATGCGTTCGATCTCGCCGCGGGTGTTATCCAGCTCCTTTTCCACCGCGAGCACGTCGGCCAGATTGCCGGTGCGCTGGCGCAGCAGATCGGTGAGACGCTGTTCAGTGTGCCGGGCGTTGGCCAGGCGGGCGTCGAGGTCCACGAATTGGGCGGTCACTTCTTCGCCGGTTTGCGATTCCGATTCCACGCGACCGAGCTTGCGGACTTCCGCGAGGGCGGCGTCGAGCTGAGCGGCGGGCACGCGGAGGGTGGCTTCCAGAGTGCGAGCCATGCCGTCGGGAGCGCGGAGGTTCACGTTGCCGAAGTAGCCCTGGTGGCGCCGGAGGATGTCGTCCAGCGCAGCACGGGCTTTGTCGAACGCCATCGTGGTGAAGGTGATCTGCGCGGTGCGCGCGATCATGGGCGACTTCGCAGGGGCCGGGGCTGCGAGGTACGAGGCCGTGTACGGCACGACCGATTCATGCTGAGGCACTGGTCGGATCGCCACCGCCACCAGCAACGCCGCGCATACCCCGGCGGTGCCCAGCGCCCACGGCCACCACCGGCGAGGGAACACCTTCTTTCCCGGGGCAAGCGCCGCCCGAACCCGCCGGTCCAGGCCCGCGCTCGGCGGCTCCACATACCACGCCAGCAGCCGCGCGGATACGCCCCGAAGCTCGGCCGCCAGCGTCTGGCAATCGCTGCATCCCTCCAGATGCTCCGCCACGCCGGCGGACGCCTCGCCATCCAGATACGCCATCAACTCTTCCTGATTGCACATATTAGGCCTCACCTTTCAGACAATCGCGCAACGCCATCCGTGCGCGAAACAGTCGCGATCGCACCGTGTTCACGGGAATCCGTAGCAGCTCGGCGATCTCGGCGTAGCTCAACTGCTCGTATTCCCGCAGCATCAAAATCTCCCGCTCGGTTTCGTCCAGCTTCGCGAGCGCCTGGCGAATCCACAGTGTCGTCTCGGGCGCTTCGCCCAACACCGGGTCCACGGATGGCGCGCTACGCAGCAGCTTCCGGCGCTCGGCATACAGCAGCTTCAGCGCGATGCCATAGAGCCACGTCCGCACCAGCGCCCGCGGCTCCCATCGCGGCGCACCGCGAATCACGGCAAGGAACGTCTCCTGGGTCAGGTCCTCGGCGCGTTCGCGGCTCTCCAGACGACGGCGGAAGAAACCGTACAGCGGCTCGCGATAGCGGGCGAACAACTCCTCGAACGCCTCGCGCGATCCGCGCCGGAACTCCGCGATCAGGGCTTCGTCACTGTCCATGCGATGGCTCTCAACCACTGTAATGTCACGAGCCGGCAAAAAGTTCCCGCACGGCGGGCGCTACAATGGCGTCCATGGCTTCGAAGCCGCCCGCGGACGCCGCCTCCTGGGAGACCCTGGGCGGGATCCCGCTCAAGGAATTGTACGGCCCCGCGGATGCCACCGGCGATATCGCGCCGCCTGGCGAATTTCCGTGGACCCGCGGCATCCACCCCGACATGTACCGCGGCCGTCTCTGGACCATGCGCCAGTTTTCCGGCTTCGCCACGCCCGAGGAGACCAACCGCCGCTACCTCTACCTGCTGGCGCAAGGCCAGAACGGGCTCTCCGTGGCGTTCGACCTGCCCACGCTGATGGGCTACGACGCCGACCATCCCAACGCGGCCGGCGAGGTGGGCAAGTGCGGTGTTTCGGTCAGCTCGCTGGCCGACATGGAGACGGTGTTTCGCGACATCCCGCTCGGCGACGTCACCGTTTCCATGACCATCAACTCGCCGGCGCCGGTGATCTGGGCCATGTATCTGGCGGTGGCCGAGCGGCAGGGCGTCCCGTGGACCAGCCTCTCCGGCACGCTGCAGAACGACATCCTCAAGGAGTACATCGCGCAGAAGGAGTACATCTACCCGCCGCGCCCTTCCATGCGCCTGGTGACCGACGTCATCGAGTACGCTGCACAGCATGCCCCGCGCTTCAACCCGATCTCCATCAGCGGGTATCACATCCGCGAAGCCGGCTCGACGGCCGTGCAGGAGCTGGCCTTCACGCTGCGCGATGGCATCGAGTACGTGGAGTGGGCGCTCGCGCGCGGCCTCGCGGTGGACAGCTTCGCACCGCACCTCAGCTTCTTCTTCAACGCGCACAACGATTTTTTCGAGGAGATCGCGAAATACCGTGCCGCCCGGACCATCTGGGCGCGGGTGATGCGCGACCGCTTCGGCGCACGCGATGAGCGCAGCATGAAGCTTCGCTTCCACGCACAGACGGCCGGCTGCTCGCTCACGTGGCAGCAGCCATATAACAATGTGGTTCGCACAGCGCTGCAGGCGCTGGCCGCGGTGCTGGGCGGCACGCAATCGCTGCATACAAATTCGCTGGACGAAGCCTACGCGCTGCCCGGCGAGAAGGCGGTGACCATCGCGCTGCGCACGCAGCAGATCATCGCGTACGAAAGCGGCGTGCCCGCGGTGGCCGATCCGCTGGGCGGGAGCTGGTTCCTCGAGAATCTGACGCGGGAAGTGGAGCGGGCGGCCAACGTCTATATCGACCGCATCGACGGCCTGGGCGGCATGATTCCCGCGATCGAGAAGGGATTCCCGCAGAGCGAGATCGCCGACGCCAGCTATGCTTACCAGCGCGCCGTGGAGCGCCGCGAGCGAATCGTCGTCGGGGTGAATGCGTTTCAGGCGCCGCAGGAGGAGCCGATGGAGCTGCTGCAGATCGACGAAACCGCGGAGTCGAGCCAGGCGGCAAAGCTGAAGGAGCTGCGGGCGGCGCGCGACAACGCCCGCGTGCGCGGCGCGCTCGACGACCTGCGGCGCGTGGCCGAGGGAGCCGCGAATACCATGCCCGCGATCCTCGATTGCGTGCGCGCGCTGGCCACCACCGGCGAGATCTGCGACGCCCTGCGGGACGTATTCGGAACATACCAGGAGAGCAGCGTTCTATAATCGGCTGTAGATATGGACACCCGGATCCGGGTGCTTGTGGCCAAAGCCGGCCTGGACGGTCACGACCGTGGCGTCAAGGTAATTGCCCGCGCCCTGCGCGACGCGGGCATGGAAGTGGTTTACACCGGCCTGCGCCAGACCCCGGAGATGATAGTGAACGCGGCGCTGCAGGAAGACGTGCAGGTGATCGGGTTGTCCATTCTGTCGGGAGCGCACCGGGCGATTGTGCCGCGCGTGATGGAGCTGCTTCGCGAAAAGCACATGGAAGACGTCCTTGTCGTGGTGGGAGGAACCATCCCCGACGCGGACGCCGCGGAATTGAAGAAAAATGGCGTGGCCGCGGTGTTTCAGCCCGGCTCATCGCTGGACGCGATTGTCGACCTTATCAGATCGTCGGTGGTGCGCGTTTATTGAGGAGTTAATTTGGAAGAGAAACTGACCATAGCCGTGTTTGTCGACTACGACAACATCGAAATCGGCGTAAAATCAACGCTCCAGCGCGACTTCGACGTCTCGCTGGCGCTCGACGCATTCAAGGAACGCGGCGACATCGTGGCCAAGTTCGCCTACGCGAACTGGAGCCGCCAGGAATCGGCCACGCGCCGCATGGCCGAAAACGCCGTACAGATGGTACAGCGCATTCCCTCGCCGCGCGGCGACAAGAACGGCGCGGATATCAACCTGGCGCTGGACGCGCTGGAGATGGCCTTCACCCACGAGCACGTGAATGCGTTCGCCATCATCAGCGGCGACAGCGACTTCATCCCGCTGGTGAACAAGCTCAAGGAGTACGGCAAGACCATCTACATCCTGGGCGGGAAAGCCTTCACCAGCACCATCCTGCAGCAGAACTGTCATGAGTTCATCAGCTACGAATCGCTGCTGACCGATGGCCCTGTGGCCGTGGCGGCAACTCCGGTGACCCAGTCCACCTCGTTGCCGGGAGAAATTCGGGATCGGGACCGGCGCCAGCATCATGGTCGCGATCGCGAGCCGAGAGAGCAGCGCGAGAACCGTGGCGATCGCGGACGTGCCCCACGCGCCGCGCCACTCGATCTGGCGCAGGCCATGCCGCTGGTGGAGCGCGCGCTGCAGGTGCTGGAACGCCGGGCGGTGCAGCCGCAACTTGGACTACTGAAATCCACCATGTTGCAGCTCGACCCCGCTTTCAGCGAGAAAGCCTACGGCGCCGGCAGCTTTTCCGATTTTGTGGAGAAGCTCAAGAAGGCCGATTTCGTCGAGGTGAGCGGAACCGGCGGCCGTTACATCATCGAGCGCAAGGGCGGCGGCGTCACCCAGCCGGAGCGGGCCACGCGGAGACCCGAGGAGTCTCTGCCGTTGTTGCGCGACGTGCTGGAAGTGCACCGTCTCGACGTGGAGAACGGCGTGGCCGCCGAGCACCTGGAGCAGTGGATGCAGGAAGAGCATCCCGCCTTTGCGGTGGCCGACATCGGCTTCCAGGAGTTTGCCGAGTTCCTGAACTACGCGCAGGACAAGCTGGTGGTGCGCATCGAGCCGGATGAGGATAAGGTGACCGTTTATCTGGGCGCCGAATTCTATCCGCCGGCGCTGCCCGAGCGCGCGCCCGAGCCCACCGAGGAGGAGGAGGAAGAGGAAGAGGAGAAGCAACCGATTGTGCCCGGCCAGCCCTCCATGTTCGAGCCCAATCCTCCGCCGGTGCCGGAACCGGTCATGCGTAAGCGGGCGCCCCGCGCGCCGAGGACTCCGCGTCCACGCAAAAATGCCGCGGCGGGAACTGGCGAGCGGCAGCGGCGTCCACCGCGGAAGAAGAAGACGGAGTAGGTGGCAAGCAGGAAGAAGCAGGTCCGGCGGCGGGCACCTCCACGGAGCAACTCCGAATTACCCGCCGCCGAGGCTCCGTTCCGCGCAAGCTCCGAAGAAGACGAGCGTAGGTTTTGGGCCGAGCACGATTCGACCGAGTTCATCGACTGGCAATCCGCACAGAGGCGACGGTTCCCGAATCTGAAGCCGTCCCGTCGCACCATCTCCCTGCGCCTGATTGTGTCCATGATCGATCCACGATGATGGCGCGTCGGCTACGAACAAGCGAGGAATCCCCTCGATGACGTCGCCTCGGGAGTCTCGAGTGGGTTTTGACGACGTCCGAAAGCTCACCATCACAGCACTCTTCAGCGACGACCTCCTATACGAGCAGCTTGTGCTGAAGGGCGGGAATGGCATGAGCCTTGTGCTCGGAATCAGTCCCCGTGCTTCTCTCGATTTGGACTTCTCCCTGGAGAAGGACTTTGAGAACTTACCCGACATCCAGGATCGAATGGAGCGGGCTCTCGCTGACCGCTTCGCCTCAGTAGGATTTGTGCCGCTGGACGTCAAGCTCGTTCCGAGGCCGTCCAACCAGAGTGAGGAATCTGTTTCACGGTGGGGAGGGTATCGGCTGGAGTTCAAATTGATCGATGAGAAGGGTTACCGGTTCGTCGGCCCAGAGAAGGCGCGCCTGCGTCGTGAAGCTCTTGTTGTCGGGCCAAAACAAATGAGGGTTTTCACGGTGGACTTCAGCAAGTGGGAGTATACCGCAGGAAAGGTCCGAGCCGACCTTGACGACTACGCAATATACGTTTACACACCGGCAATGATCGCCCTGGAGAAGGTTCGCGCGATCTGTCAGCAGATGGAGGAGTACGCGCCGACCGGGAAGACGAAGTGCCCGCGTGCCCGCGACTTTTTCGACATCCATACCATCGTCACGAAGACTGGGTTTCGTTTCGACTCCGCAGAAACGCCTGGCCTAACGAAGCTGATCTTTGCTGCCAAGGAAGTACCCCTGTCGCTACTCGGAAAGATCAAGGACCAGAGGGAATTCCATCGGGTCGATTGGCCGAGCGTTCGCGCCGCCGTGGTGGAGCCGCTTGAGGAGTTCGATTTCTATTTTGAGTTCGTGCTTCGCGAGATGGAGCCGCTACATGCCCTTTGGATGGAATAGCCGCCAACGCTCGCTGTATTCTTTTTCCCGCATGTCATGGGCCAGGTAGAAGTCGAGGTCCATTCCCGGCTCTCTCAGCCGCGCGGTGAGCTTCTCTGGATAACCAGCACGTTCCAGGTAGAAGCCGATTGCCTGGTGGTAAGGGTATACGTAGTCCAGCTTCTTCAGGGTAGCGATTAGCTTGCCTATGGAGACACGATCCCTTGCGCCCCGGTAGGCGTCCAGAACCTGGTACACACCTCCTGCATAGGTTGGGCGCACCGTGATGTCGATCAGCGTCCTCTCAAGGCTGGTGACCTGCACCTTCCCGCCGGATGGTAGGTGAACGTTCTGAACCTCCAGGTTCTTCGTGTTCTTCCCACTCAGCAGAACGATCTTGTATCCCTCGTATTCGAACGCGAAGGTTGATTCGCGCTGTCTCCCCCGGAATGCACGGTCGAGGCCCGCCTGGGTGAGTTCCCCGGACGGCTTCGGCTTCACACTCTGTTCGTAGTTCGCGTAGAGCACCCGTGGAAGCTGATCGGTCAAGCCATGCACGAAGACGGCGCTCGAGTGACAGAGATAGGCATTCGAGCGAATTGCTGAGGCGATCTCGACCGGAGATGGATCCCGCCACAGATAGCGCACGAACTTCCATGAGTGTGTCGGACCTTCGAGCACCACCTTCCTGAGACCTAGTTCGCCTTCCAGGTAGTCGATGAAGTTCTGTGGCGTGGTGCTCGACAGAATCCACCAGTCTTCCCGGTGACTCTGGAGCAGCTTGACGAGTTCCTGCTGGCCGAAGACTCGTTGGCCGGCCTCGTCGAGAACGGCGGCAATCTTCTCGCGGGCCTCCTTGATCCGGACGGCTTTGGAGATTCGGAACGTCTGGCTAGCCATTTGACTCCGCGACATCAGTGAGCATTGGTATATATACTAATGCTCATGATAACTGTCCACATGGCTGGATCGCATCCGCCAATCCAGACAGTCAGTTAAACAGGTCTCATCCGTCGAGTACATGTAGGTATGTATACCTACATGAGATGGGATTGTCAAGGACTCTGTTTTCAAGATACGTTGGTATACATGCCACATCGCACCGGTCATCACTGCCACGCCGCCCGGCTCCGCACAAAGATCACCCGCCCAAGCAGCCCGGTCACCACCAGTCCGGCCACCACCTTCAGCTCGAACCTCCACACCGCGGGCACGTCCGGCGGCGGCACCAGCGACACCACAATCGCCAGCGCCGACACGCCAAAGCCCAGCACTCCCGCGATGCCCCGTCCGAAGCGCACCCCCGCGCCGAACAGATACAGAAACGGCACGAACGTGGTGATCACGCACATGTCCACCAGTGTCTGGTACGCGCCGCGCAGCGTCTCGCCGTACTCCATGGCGAACAACAGCAGGCTGCACAGCACCGCCTGCGTGAGAATGGAAACGTGCGGCGTGCCCCAGCGCGGGTGCAGCCGCGCGAACACCGGCGGCATGTAGCGGTCCAGTCCCACCGCGAACGGCAGGCGCGTATTGCCCGCCACGTACGAGCCAAGCTGACCGATGGTGCCCACCGTCACCAGCATCGCGAACACCGGCCCCAGCCACCACACGCCCAGACGCTGGCCGGTGATCTGGCCCGCCTGGGTGAGCCCGGTCATCACGCTGACGTGCTCCGGCCGCATCAGGACGAGCAATGCCGAAGTGCCGGCGATGTAGAACGCGGTGCAGATGGCTCCGCTGATCAGGGCGGCGCGCGGGATGGTGCGGTCGGGCTTGCGAATCTCGCCGCCCAGAATCGCGCCCACCTCCAGCCCCACGAACGCGAACGCAATCTGCGACCAGAAGTTCACGCTGTCCCACGACACCGTCGGCGCAATGTGGAATCGCGTGGCCGAGCCGAACTTCAACAGAACGGGAACGGTGAACCCCACCAGCAGCGCCGAGATCACCCATGTGGAGCCGCCCCCCAGATTGCCGGCCCATTTGACGATCTTCAGCCCGAACAGGTTCGCCAGGAACACGGCCCAGAGCACGGCGAACGTCACCGGGATGGCGTAGTGCCGCGTCTCGGCGATCTCGCCCGCGCCGAACATATACGCGGCCATGGAGACGCCCACCAGTATCAGCGTGGGGAAGTAGATGATGTTGGAGATCAGGTAGTACCAGGCGCAGAGGAAACCGTGCCAGTCGCCAAACGCCTCGCGCGACCAGACGTACAGTCCGCCTTCCTGCGGGAATCGCCGCGAGAGCGCCGACACCACCAGCGCCGACGGCACAAAGAAGAACAGCACCGCGAGCACCCAGAGCGTGATGGACCCGGGGCCCGCATGCGCGGCGGCCGACAGCCAGCGCACGCCCGCCACCGCGGCGATGTTGAACAGCACCAGATCCCACAGCCCCAGCTCGCGCCGGAGGTTGGGAGCCGGTTCAGCCATCGGCCTCCTCCTCGGACGGTTCCGCCGCCATCCAATGCGTCACCAGCGGAACGCCGCCGCCGATGTGAAACAAATTGGCGCACTGCTGCACGTCGCGGTCGGCCGCGGTCATGCGTTCGTGCTGGCGCAGGTGCTCCGCCCAGCTCTCCACCAGAAACGATTCGCGCATGCGCCCGGGCAACGCGGCATCCTCGAACAAGTTCCAGCGCATGGCCCCATCGCGCCGCCGGATCATCTTCATCCCCTGCATCACGTCGATGAACTCGGCCCGGCGCGCGAGGTCGATCTGATACTCTATCGCAACCAGCACCGGACCGCTGTCCGGCGCGATGTCGAGGGCCATGGTCGGTTCGGGCCAGTGCGGCTTCGCCAGCGTCTCCGACGGCTCGGCCGAGCCCAGCTTCAGCCGGAACGTCGTCATGGCCGAGACGAACAGCGTCAGGCCAGCCGCGAACAGCGTGACACGGATGCCGAAGCGCTCCGCAATGGACCCGGCCAGCGCGCTGCCCACCGCCATCGCCGATTGGAACACCAGCAGGTACATCCCCAGCGCGCGGGCACGCACCCAGGCCGGGGCGGTGGTCTGCGTGGCGATGTTGAGGTTCGCGTTCACCGTCATCCACGCCATGCCGCCGGCCAGCAGCACCAGACAGACGGAACCGAAGTGGTCCAGCCAGTAGAGCGATGCCGCCACGCAGCCGAACAAAGTGGTGGCCGCCGAAACCAGCAGGTTCGGACTGAAGCGCTCGCGCAATCGCGAAAGGACGGTGGCGCCCAGAATGGACCCGGCGCCAAGGCAGCCCAGCAGCACGCCGTAGCCGGCGCTTCCGAGGCGCAGCTCGGTCTTTGCCAGAACCGGCAGGATGGCCCAGAGCGCGCTGGCCGGCGTCACGAAGGCGGCCGAGCGGAGCAGCACCGCGTGCATGGGCGGGGCGAAGCGCACATAGCGGATTCCCGCCAGCATGGCCGAGGAGATGCGCTCTTCTGCGTGCGAGCTCTCGCGCGGACGCCGCTGCCAGAGCCACAGCACCACCATCACGCCCACGAAAGAGACGGCATTCAGAAGGAACGCGGGCCCCGCGCTGGTGGCCGCGACCACGGCTCCGCCCAGCGCCGGTCCCGCGGCCCGCGCCAGATTGAACCCGGCCGAGTTGAGCGCGATGGCCGCCGGCAGCTCCGCGCGCGGCACCAGTTCCGGCATGATGGCCTGCCATGCCGGTCCGTTCATGGTGGAGCCCAGGCCCAGCGCGAAGGTCAACAGCAGCAGCGACCACGGGCCGGTGTAACCGGCCAGCGTCATCACGCCCAGAATGGCGGCGGCAGCCAGCATCCAGCCCTGCGTCCACAGCAGCAGCTTGCGCCGGTCCACAATGTCGGCAATCGCGCCGGCGGGAATGCCCAGCAGGAAGACGGGAAGGTTCGTGGCCGCCTGCACCAGCGCCACGTAGAACGGGGAGGGCGAAAGCAGCGCCATCAGCCAGGCTGCGCCCACGTTCTGCATCCACGTGCCGATGTTCGACACCACGGAGGCAATCCACAGCCAGCGAAACGTAGCGTTTCTGAGCGGCGCCAGCGTGCCCCGTTGCCGCGCCGCGGCAGTCTCGGACAAGTTTCTATTGTCGCAGTTGCGCTGGCGTTACTTGCCCGTAACTTCTTCCCCGAACTTGATGGTGGCGTCCACCCGGTACACCTTCACGCTGGTGCCCGCCGGCCGCAGCATTTGCAGAACAATCGCATCGCCCCGGGTGCTGAGCGAGAAGTGCGAGTTGCCGCCGCGGGCCACCGGAAACTGGCGCGAGCCGAACGGCGGAACCATCTCCTGGATGGTCTCCGAACAAACCGGCGTCAGCTCGGCCGCCGGCCGGTCGTTGTGTGGAACCGAATAGAGCACGCCGAACGAATAGCACCCCCACACCCGGGCCGGGCTCTCCGAAGTGTTGATGAGCGCGATGATCCCGTCGTCACCGTCGCTCACGTCGCCGGAATACCAGGGGTTACGAGTGGGCCATGCCACGTCGCGAACGGTGGTGTGCAACTCATTGGAGGCGAGGCACTCGGTGGCGCCGCTCACCGCCAGAACCGGCGAGAACTGCGGCGACGGAATCTTCTCGCGCACCCGCACCCACGCGCCGATGGTCTCCTCCGGCAGTTGCAGCTTGTACTCGGCGTGCTCGCCCGCGCTCAGACGCACCTGGATTCCGCCGTGTCCCACCAGCGGGGCCAGAGCGCCGCTGCTTTTGTGCGCCTCCACCTCCGCCGCAACGTCCCGGTTCCCCAGGTTCTGTAACTCCACCGCCGACCAACACGACGAATTGTAGGCCAGCCACGGGACGATACTCTCCACCACTCGGCTTTCCACCGCTTTGACGCGCGGATTGGGCTGAGCCAGACCAACGCCAGCCGGCAGCAGGCAGACGAGCAGACAGAAAAACGGTCTCACGCCTGTATCTTCGGCGGAGCGCATGAATCAGAATAGAGAAAAGAGACAAATGAGACTCATCCGGTATTCCCTCTACTTCCTCTATTCCCTTTACTCCTTTTCGCTCCTCGCCCAGCAACCCCGTCCACCGGCTGTCATCCCCGGCACCATCGAAGCGGAGGACTACGACGCCGGCGGAGAAGGAGTCTCGTGGCATTTGGCGAAGGCGAAGACCGTCGACGTTCGGCCGGTTGCCGGGGGCGGGTTCGCCGTGTATGTGGAACCGGGGGACTGGCTCCGCTACACGGCCAATGTCCAGACCGCCGGCATGTATACCATCGACATTCGGGTGGCCCATCAGACCGGCTTCGACCCCGGAATCCGTGTCCTTTGCGACGGCGTCGACGTCACCGGCTCCATGACCGTCCCCTACACCGGCGGACCGGCGAACTGGGTTACCCTCAACCGGCCGGGCGTGATGCTGACAGCCGGCCAGCACGTACTCAGACTCGAATTCGGGGGCGGCAGCGGCTTCTACCTGGACTGGATCCGGGCGACGCCCGGCAGCCTCCCGCAACCGGGGCCGAAGCCCGACCCGGCACAGTGGGAGCTGGTTTGGGGCGACGAGTTCAAGTACACCGGCAAACCCGACCCAACGAAATGGGACTTCGACATCGGCGGCGACGGCTGGGGCAACAACGAACTGGAGTACTACACGGACCGTCCCGAGAATGCCCGCGTGGAAGGCGGCCGCCTGATCATCGAGGCCAGGCGCGAAGAATACAGGGGGCGGCACTACACCTCGGCGCGGCTGATGACGCGCGGTAGAAAAGAGTTCCTCTATGGCAGGATTGAGGTCAGCGCGAAGCTGCCCGCCGGCGCGGGGACCTGGCCCGCCATCTGGCTGCTGGGCAACTCGCGCAAGGAGCCGTGGCCGGCCTCGGGCGAGCTGGACATCATGGAGCACATCGGCAGGAACCCGGGCTGGATCCACGGCTCCGCGCACTCCCGGAAATACTACTGGATGAAGGGCAACCAGAAGACCGGCATCACCTGTATCCCCGACGCGCAAACCGCCTTCCACGAATACGCGATCGAGTGGTACCCGGATCGCGTCGAGTTCTTTGTCGACAACAACAAGTACCTCACCGTGGTCAACGAAGGAACCGGCTGGGAGGCCTGGCCCTTCGACTGGCCCGAATACCTGGTGTTGAATGTCGCCATGGGCGGCGGCTGGGGAGGCGCGGTGGACGATTCCGCTCTTCCCACCCGCATGGAAATCCAGTACGTTCGCGTCTACCGCCACCGGTAAGGGGGGTGGGGCAGGCCGGTTGAAAACCGGCCGCAGGATGGAATCCTGCCCCACATCGAATCGTCGCGGGCTGCGGAGATTCTCGAGTGCAGTAGTACTTTCGGCACTCGCTCATACCCGCCGTCCACTCGCCGATGAGTACACCGAATGGACGGCACGGCCCAAACCGAGATCACCGGCCTTGCTGCCGAACTCGACGACTGTAGCCGCTTCCTGCAGATCGTCAGGCGCCATGCGCTGTTTGTGCAGGGGACCGGCGGCCAGCGAGCGGCTGTGGAAGGTCTCACGGTGCATGACCTCACCCTGCGCGATGCCATTCTGAAAAACGCGAGGATGGTCCGTACATCATTGTTCGAATGCGACTTCACCGGCGCCGTGTTCGAGGGGGCCGAACTGGAGAACTGCGACTTCGAGCGGACCGGCTTCGGCTCCTCGGATTTCACCGCGGCAGTCATTACCGACAGCCAGTTCGCGGCCGCCTGGCTGTCCAACGCCTGCCTGGCCGAGGCCCGGTTGAGCGGGACGACTTTCCCCAAAGCGCAACTGGAGAAGGCCCGCCTGCACGATGTGGTGGGTCAGGCTTGTTCGTTCCGCGGCGCGGACCTGAGCGAAGCGATGCTCCATCACGCGCATCTGAGCGAGTGCGATCTCAGCGACACGGAACTCCGGCGCGCTCAGTTCTATCAGTCGCGACTCTCGTTCTGCCGTTTTCACGGGGCCCGGGGCGACAACGCCAACTTCACCGGCGCGCGCGTCACGCACTGCGAGTTCGACTCCGCCCAACTGTTTGGAGCCCGGTTTCAGAAGGCGGACGCGCAATCCTCCTCGTTTGTGCGCGCCATTCTGAGCGAAGTGGACTTCCGGGACGCCAACCTGAGCGGAACGAAGTTCGGCGGAGCGGATCTCGCCCGCGCGAAGTTCGGCGGTGCCCGCATGCTGACAGCCGATCTGCGTGGAGCGAACCTGGACGGAGCGCGCGAGCTGACCATGGCACAGCTCTCCCAGTCGCTCACCGACCGGACCACCACCCTGCCGAACGGCAAACACGGGCCCTACATGAGGTATTCGGGAGCTGAGAAACCACGCATCCGGGAAGACTCGATGGAACTCCGCCGGACACCCAGCGAGGATTGAGCGCTGCGGGAACAAGTGACACCGGACCGCTCCCGGACGATCTGAAGCACGTGCGCACGGCTGCTGCGAGCCCGGAGATCGGTGCCGGCAGGCGAACGTGCCGCACGATACGTGCACTTCCCGCTCACGGGACACTATTGGCAACCGGTTGATTTCGAACGACAAAAGCCCGTGCCGTGCCGTATGCGCCTTCACGGAGGGCCGGCAGCGGGGCCAGTGTGGATCAGGGCTTCCCGAGGAGGCTCGGATGCACGCTACTGCCTGGATCTGCGCGCTGCTCTCCACCGCGGCGTTGTTTGCGAGCGAGCGGATGAACGTCTCGATCTGCAATCCGGGCCACCTGAGCGAATCGGCGGTGGTGCGCGCCGAAGCCCAGACGGCGGCGGTGTTTCACTCCATGGGCATCGAGATCGTCTGGGCGAAGTGCGGGGCCGGACCGGCCTCCGAGGAAGCGGCGCACCAGCACTGGTTCACCATCCGGTTGCGTGGCGACCGGCCGCCCGAAACGCCGGGGCCGGCATCGCTCGAACTCCTCGGCAGGGCCTTCGTTTCGGCTGGCCGCGCCGGCTACCTGGCGGACGTGTACTACAAGGCGGTTCAATCGCTCGCGTCCCGTGCCCAGATCGACGCCGAGGCAGTGATTGGATGTGTGATGGTGCACGAGCTTGGTCATTTACTGCTCGGCCCAGGGCACGTGTCAGACGGAATCATGCGCGCGGCGTGGACCGCCAAAGATATGGAGGCGATCCGGCAGCGGTGGCTGAAGTTCAACTGCACGGAGAATGCCCGGATTCGCCGCGAGTTGCAGGATGCCAACTAGACGAAAACCGCGCATCCGCGCCGCTCCAGGGCCTCTGCGGGGGATGGCAGGCGGCGGAGCTTGTTCCAGCGCAGATCCAGCTTCTCAAGCTGCGGGAACCGTGAGAGAAACTCCGGCTTCGAGAGCTGAGAGAAGGACTCTGACAGGTCCGACAAACGGTGCGGAAACTCGTCGCCTGTCCCGTCTGTCCCCGAATTAGACGAACGGCCACTTTCTACGGGGCGCGCTCCCGCGCCTTGCGGGCGGACCACTCGGCGCCAGCGAGGATGAGCATGGACGCGAGAAAGCTCCAGAGGATCAGAGTGACCGAGTAGCGGAACGGTCCGTACTCCCGCGTCATTTTCGCCTGCATCCATCCCCACACCATCAGGTTGACGTACTTGAGGACTTCCAGCAGAAAACCGACGAAGATAGCGGCCGGGATTACATCCACGGGCCTGACCTTGCAGTTTGGCAGCAGCCAGTAGATGAGAAACAGGATGAACATGGAGATGGGAAGCGCGGCCAGCTTGAAGACCGCCGTGGAGACGAAGCCCGCCACCGACGATGGGATCCCCGTCCAGAATTCGCCATTCAAACCGGTCAGCATGGCCGAGAGCATCGCCAGTATGCCGCAGACGAATATGAGGCCCAGACTCAACGCCTGATTGCGCACGTAGCTGCGATTGACCTTGCATCCCCACACCTTGTTGAGGGCAACTTCGAGCGGCTCGAAAATGCCGTTCGCCGTGAATAAGAGCAGCAGGATCGAGACCAATTGGAACTTCTGACGGGACAGGATACTGATCAGCCCGTTGTGCGCGTTGGCCTCGCCCCTCCTGAGCCAGTCTTCGATAACGCTCGGGAAATAGCTCTTCAGCGCGATGTAGATGGCATCGGTTCCGGCGCGCCAGTGGAGGACGTGCTCGGTGATGGACGCGATCACGATCAGGAACGGAAAAAATGAGAGCAGAACGTTCGCCGAAACGGAGAAGGCGAAGACGTGCACCTCCGTTTCCATCCAGTAGCGGAGAGTCGGCGTTAGCGCGCGCCACACGCGCGGGGCCGCCGGCCTGGGTTGTGCTTCGGGGAGCAAGTACCAGCTTACAGAAGGCGTTGCGATTTCGGTTGGGCGAGCCGTTTTTCCAG
This sequence comes from Bryobacteraceae bacterium, assembly GCA_049510065.1. Lineage (GTDB taxonomy): Bacteria > Acidobacteriota > Terriglobia > Bryobacterales > Bryobacteraceae > CAWACP01. The sequence continues at coordinate 99,093 of JBEKZH010000001.1, read as the reverse complement.
TCGCGCACGCCGCCGCTCCAGCGCCCCGGTGGGTTCCAGTGCGAGCGCGCGCAGCGTCATGTCCAGGGCCGCGGCGAAGTTGCGCTCGCGCCGCTCGTAGTGCTTCGCCAACTCCTCCAGCGCGGGCACGCGCCACGCGTTGGGCGAGCCGGCAAGGTCCGCAAGGGCCACCGCCGCGGCCTCATCCCGTCCCGATTTCTTCTCGAGACAGGCGATGTCCCACAGCGTCCGGAAATGCAGGTCGTCGGGAAGCCCGCGCTCCACCGCGCCGCGGAACAGCGCCAGGGCGTTCTCCGGATTCTCCGCCTGCCGCCACCAGCGCCCCAGACCCACCATCTCCGCGCCGTGCGCGAACTGCGCGTTTTCCGGCGCGTGAAACGCCCATGGCACGATGGCGGTGAGGCACGCCAGCGTCAGAATGTCGATGGCGTTGTGATGGAACACCGGAACCAGGCGGAAGATCTCGCGCGTGCGCAGGTACTCGAAGTAGACGTAGGGGATCATCTCGCCAGGCAGGTCGCCCTCGCGTTCGACGCCGAGAATGCGGCTTTCCAGCTCCACCAGCCGGCAGGAATCGAAGCGCAGCTTCCAGAGGCGGCGCGCGCCGAACAGCAGATCGAGGTGCCGTAAATCGTCGAAAGGCGGCCGACGGCGGCCCATGCGATAGCGCGTTTCCAGCAACGGTTGATCGTAGGTGCGGCCGTTGTAAGTGATTAGCACCTGGAACTGCTTCAGGTGCTCGGCGAGCCCATGCAGCAGGCTGGCTTCCTCGCCGTGATCGCGCATGAAGAACTGGCGCACGCGGAATCCGTCGCGCGCGATGCGGCCCACGCCCACCAGGAACGCGTACGTGCCGGAGCCGCCGGCGAGGCCCGTTGTTTCGGTGTCCAGAAACGCCCACGTTTGCGGCGGCGCGCCGGTGATCAGACCGTTCGAGATCGGTTCCAGGAGATTGGGCGGCAACTGTTCCAGGTCGCAGATGCCGATGCTGCCGTGGCGGCGATGGCGTTCGTACAACTTCTCGGTCTCGAAGTGGCGTCCGAACTCCGTCTCCACTTCCTGGCCGCTGAGGTACTCCTCCACGAAGTATCGATCGGGTTTCTGGGGCGCGAACGGTGGTGGCGCGGGCGGCGGTCCCCCGGCGTACTTGCGGTCAATGCGGGCAATGCGCCGCCGGAGATAGCCGAGTTGTTCCTGCAGATCGCCCACGCGCGTGAAGCTTCGCCTTTCCTTCGCCGATGATAGCACCGACGCAAGGCGCTTCTGGTTATCCTAGGGTCAACATGCCCGAAGGCATCGCTTTGTCGCGCTTCTGCGCGGTTCTGGCGCTGGCCGCCTGGCCGGTGGCGCACGCTGAGACAGGAGGCAATGCCTGGCTGCGCTACACGCCGCTGGAACCTGCCGCGCGGGCGATGTATGCGCGGCTCCCATCTGTGGTTTTCGCGACAAGGGGCTCTCCGGTGCTGGATGCCGCGCGGCAGGAACTTCTGCGTGGCGTGCGCGGCATGCTCGGCAGGACGTTGCGCGTGGAATCCCGCTTGCCGGAAGAGGACGCGATTGTCCTCGCCACTTACGATGCGTTGCCGGGCATCGCACAGGATGTGAAGATACCGCCCGAGCGCGTGGAGGGCAGTTACCTTCTTAAGGCTTTGCCGCACCGGTTGGTTATCGCTGGCGCGGACGAGCGTGGCGTGCTGTATGGTGTGTTCGCGCTGCTTCGCCGCATCGCTCTGCATCGTGAAATCCGGAATCTGGACGAGCAGGATGCCCCGTATGCGCCGGTGCGCTGGACCAACGAATGGAACAACCTCGACGGGAGCATCGAGCGCGGCTACGCCGGCCGTTCCATCTTCTTTGATAATGGCCACGTCGTCGCCGATTTGACGAGGGCGCACGACTACGCGCGATTGCTGGCGTCGGTCGGCGTGAACGGTTGCACCGTGAGTAATGTCAACGCCAACCCGCACCTCCTCACCAGCGAGTTCATCCCGGAACTGGCGCGTCTGGCCACGGCGTTCCGGCCCTGGGGTGTGCGCATGGCAATCTCCGTCGACTTCGGCAGCCCGAAGGAAATCGGAGGGCTGGACACTTTCGACCCGCTGGATGCGCGAGTGATCGCATGGTGGAAGCAGAAGGTGGATGAAGTGTATGCCGCCATCCCGGACCTCGGCGGCTTCGTGCTGAAGGCGGATTCGGAAGGCCGGGTTGGGCCGTCGGCATACGGCCGCACGCACGCCGATGCCGCCAACCTGATTGCACGCGCGCTCAAGCCGCACGGCGGACTCCTCTTCTACCGCGGTTTTGTTTACGACCACCACATGGACTGGCGGAACCCGAAGAACGATCGCGCGCGCGCAGCCTGGGACAATTTCCACGACCTGGACGGGAAGTTCGATGACAACGTCATCGTGCAGGTCAAGTACGGCCCCATCGACTTCCAGGTGCGCGAACCGGTCTCGCCGCTGTTCGGAGCGCTGCAGCACACCAACGAAGCGATAGAGCTGCAGGTCACGCAGGAATACACCGGCCAGCAACGTCATTTGTGCTATCTGGCGCCAATGTGGAAAGAGATGCTGGACTTCGACCTGCACGCAGCCAGCGGCCCCACGCCGGTGAAAGCTCTGGTTGCGGGCCGGGTGTTCCATCGCCCCACGGGCGGATTCGTGGCCGTGTCCAACGTCGGCCTCGACGCCAACTGGCTGGGGCACGACCTTGCCATGGCCAATCTATACAGCTTCGGGCGCCTGGCATGGAACCCCGACCTCAGCGCGCGCGAGATGGTAGACGAGTGGACGCGCCTGACCTTCGGGCATGATGCGCGAGTGGTGGACACTATCGTCGGGCTGCAACTCGAGTCGTGGCCCGCATACGAAGACTACACCGGTTTTCTGGGCGTGGGCGGCCTCACCGACATTATTGGCGTTCACTACGGACCGGCCATCGAATCCTCCGAGCGGAATGGATGGGGACAGTGGCACCGTGCCGACGAGCACGGCATCGGAATGGACCGCACGGTTTCCACCGGGACCGGCTTTGTGGCGCAATACTCGCCGCCGCTCGCGCGCGAATACGAATCGCTGGCGGATTGCCCCGATAAGCTGCTCCTGTTCATGCACCACGTTCCGTACACGCACGTTCTGCACTCCGGCAAGACGGTGATCCAGCACGTCTACGACTCGCACTACGAAGGCGCCGCCCAGGCGCAGAGTTTCCCGGAGCGATGGAGACAGTTGCGCGGCCGCATCGACGAGCACCGCTATCACGCGGTGCTAGACCGGCTCGAATATCAGGCCGGCCACGCTATTGTGTGGCGGGACGCCATCTGTAACTGGTTCTTGAAGGTGTCCGGCATTCCGGACGCTCAGGGACGCGCGGGCAATCACCCGGACCGCATCGAAGCGGAATCGATGACGCTCGACGGCTACGTGGTGGAACCTGTAACTCCATGGGAGACCGCTTCGGGCGGGAAGGCGATCGGTTGTCCTCAGCAGGCCTGCTCGGCCACGTTTCGGTGGGAAGGGATCCCGGGCTGGTATCGGATCGCCGTGCAGTATTTTGACGAGAGAGACGGCGTATCCAGTTACCGATTGTCTGTCGCAGGTCAACTCATCGACGAGTGGCTGGCCAACGACAATTTGCCATCCGACACGCCGAACGGTCACACCAGCACCCGCCGAACCGTAACCGGCGTCGCCCTGCGTCCCGGCGACGACATCCGCATTGAGGCAACCACCGGCGCGAAGGATCGCGCCGACATCGACTACCTCGAGATCACACCCGACCTTCACCAGGGAGAAACTGCGATACTACGCAAATAACATGCCCGATTCAGCGTCCGGCATATGCGTGAGTGAAGCGCGCGAGCCGATCGCGGACGACGAGATCCGGACTGTCGTCGAGCAGGTCCTGGCCGCGAAGCCGTTCATCGATATCCACACGCATTTGTTCGCGCCGGAGTTCGGCGGCCTCGGACTCCGGGGCGTCGGCTGGACTCATCACTAAGGATGGATAATGCTGCCTGAACAGTGGGAGACATTCAAGCGAGCGGCGCGTCGCGAGAAGATGGCCAGAATTCCCATGGCCCTCATCGTGGACAGCCCGTGGATTCCCGGATACCTGGGGATCAAACACATGGATTACTACCTGGACCCCGAGCTCTGGTTCCAGTCGAACCTTCGTATCATGCGGGAGTTTCCGGATATCATCTTCGTCCCGTCCTGGTGGATGGAGTACGGGATGGCCGCGGAACCGTCGGTGCTCGGCGCGAAGATCAAGTTCTGGCAGGACAACACCCCCAGCGAATACCACACGCTGTACCGGATCGAGGACATCGATAACTTTCCGGAGTACGAAGTGGAGGCCGATGCCTTTGCCGCCATGACTCTGCATCGAATCGGCATGGAGAGGCAGCGCATCCTGGATCATGGCTACATTCTTCCTATGATCACGTCGCGCGGTCCGCTTTGCACTGCCGGTTTTGTTCGGGGTACGACCCATTTCATGATCGACCTCGTCGAAGACCCGAAAGGGGCGCACCGGCTGATCGATCTCTGCACACGCGTCGTGATCGACTGGCTCAAGGCGCAGCACAAAGTGATGGGCGATACCGTCGAAAGCATTTTCATCCTCGATGACATCGTTGGATTCATCAATGAGGAGCACTATCTGGAGTTCGCACATCCCTACCTCAGGCGGATCTGCGATGCCTTCCCGAAAGACTGGGTCAAGGTCTATCACAACGACGCCGAAGTGGACGCGTGCCTGGACCATCTCCCCGACGCCGGATTTAATGTTCTCAACTGGGGTAAGCAGAAGCACATTACCGAGGTGAAGCAGCGGGTCGGCGATCGCATGTGTCTTATGGGCAACGTGAACCCGCTCGAGATCGGCGTGCGCGGCACGCCCGGCGAAGTGAAGGAGGCGACGCTGGAGGTGCTGGAGGGTTCCGGCGGCGAAGGGATCATTCTCTCGGTGGGCGGCGGCACCAGCCCCGGTATGCCGCGCGAGAACATTGTTGCCATGCTGGAGGCGCTCGCGGAGTTCAATGACCGGCGGGCAGGCAACAATGGTTGATTACGCGCTGATGAACCAATGCCTGTACGAGGGCAAGGCGAGCGAGGTGGAGCAGATGACCCGTGACGCTCTGGCCGAGGGCCGGCCCGTTCAGGAAGTGCTGACCGACGGACTGATCGCCGGTATGAGCGTGGTGGGCGAAGACTTCAAGCACAATGTCCTGTACGTGCCGGAGGTGCTGATTGCGGCGCGGGCGATGAAGGCGGGCATGGCTGTCCTGAAGCCGCTGCTGAGCGCCCGCGATGGCGGCGCAAAGCCGGCTGGGGTCCTGTTAATGGGCACCGTGCGAGGAGACCTTCACGACATTGGCAAGAACCTGGTGCTCATGATGGCCGAGGGCGCCGGTTTCGAAGTGCACGACATCGGCGTGGATCAAAGTGTCGAGAAGTTCATGGCCGCGGCCGACAAATGCCACCCCACCATCATCGGGATGAGCGCCCTGCTCACCACCACCATGACTTATATGAAAACGGTGATCGATGGCTTTGCGGCGGCCGGAAAGGGCGACATCAGGATGGCCGTCGGTGGAGCGCCCATCAGCCAGATGTTTGCCGACGAGATCGGCGCTGACGGGTATGGCGCGAACGCGTCCGCCGCGGTGGACCTGTTTCTGCGTCTCGCGGCAGCGAAGTAACTACGATGGCCACTTACAAGGTTCTTTACTGGCAGGAAGTCCCCTCGCAAATCAAAGCAGAGGACCAGGAAGACGAAGTTACTCTGCCACTCGCGCCGAAGTTCATGGAACGTATCGATCGTCTGGCCGTCCAGCGGGGCCTGCAGGGAGCCGACGACTATCTGGCGCAGTGGAAATGGAGCGACGATGTGGACCGCGATGGGTCCGCTCACGAAGTGGCGGAAGCAGTGAAAGCGGAACTCGAAGCGAAGGCCGACTGGTAACATCCCAACAGCAGTGGCAGCTACACTCACCATCAACGGACACACGACGGCGGCGACGCCGGGCCTGTCGTTATTCGGTCACGCTGAGCGCCTCGGGGCGCGGGTGCCCACCTCCTGCCAGAAACAAGGTAAGTGCCGGGAGTGCATGGTGGAGGTGGTGGAAGGGATGGAGTGTCTCTCAAAGCCCACACCATCGGAGCAACACCTCAGCGGCGCGTTCCGCCTCTCCTGCCAATGCAACATCGTGTCCGATAGCGGCGAGGTTCGATGCCACACTATGCGCCGTGGCCACATGCGCATCGAGCGGCGCGCGTTCGGGCTGCCTCACCGGCGGATGAGGCTGGACCCCGCAGTCACCCGCGACGGGGATCGTGTTCTGATTGACGGGATAGAAGTGGATCGCTTTTCCGGCCCCATCCACGGTATCGCTATGGACCTGGGGACCACCACCGTGGTCCTTCGGTTACTCGATCTCGAGACCGGCGAACTGATCGCGGATGCGTCGTTTGAGAACCCGCAGCGCTTCGGGGGCTCCGACGTCATGGCCCGCATCCACTACGACACCGAGCATCGTGGCAGGCTGTTGATGCGAACACTCACCGGTTATGTCAGCCATGCCATCGAGGAGTTCCCCGTCGATCCGAAGACCATATACGAGATGGTGGTGGTGGGCAACTCCACCATGCGTGATATCTTCTTCCGCCAGAGCGTCTACTCGATTGGACAGAGCCCTTATCGCTCGATTACTGAGATTGAAATGTCCGCGGGAAAGCGGACCAGTACAAGTCTTACGTCGACGGGCCGGCGCTCGCTGTTGCCCATTCATCCCAGGGCGCGCGTGTATGGCGCTCCCATCATCAGCGGCCACGTGGGCGCCGACGCGGCGGCCTGCATGCTCGCCGTGGATCTGGCTCACGAAGACCGGTTGGCCGCCATCATGGACATTGGGACGAATACCGAACTAATTGTCGGCAACAGGCACCGTATACTAGCCGCCTCCTGTCCCGCTGGTCCGGCTTTCGAAGGGGGAGCGATCGCCTGCGGCATGCCGGCGCTCGACGGCGCGATTGAGGACATCACCATCGGCGAGGACGGGGCCTTCCAACTCGGCGTGATCGGCGACGTCCCTCCCGAAGGCATCTGTGGGTCCGGCCTGGTCGACCTGACGAGCGAGTTGATCCGTACGGGACGGATGAACAAGATGGGCCGCTTCGAGGACGATGCCAGCCGCGTCACGCTCGACGAGGACCACGGCATCTTCTTCTTCGAGCGCGATGTTAGTGAACTGGCCCAGGCCAAGGGCGCAAACGTGGCCGGCCTGCGAGTGGTGTTCCACAACTACGGCATCGAGTTCGACGACATTGACGTCTTCTACCTGGCCGGCGGCTTCGGCCGGCACTTGAAGGTGGAAGCCGCGCAACGCATCGGACTCATCCCCAGCCTTCCGGAGTCGAAGGTTGTGCAAGTCGGGAACGCTGCCATTGAAGGTGCGTGCATCGCTCTGCTCTCCTCGTCCAGACGTCAGGAACTGGAAGAATTGGTCAGAGGCGTCGAGCATTGCCGGCTCGAAACCCACCCGGGTTTCTTCGACTTCTTTGTCGAGGGCTGTCAGTTCAAACCCGTGGAATCCACTTCTCGGGTGGCCGGATAATGGAATTGGTGGACAGGTCTCCCGCCGTGAATGTCGAGCCGGCCGAGTACGTCCGTCTGCTGGGCTATCCGCGCGGGTGGGCTCTGGAAGGGCGCGCGCGTGAGCTGGCCGATTGGGCGCGTGCCTGGTATACGGAGAACGGCCGGCCGTGGATCTATGCGCGCCAGGCGGATAGCTTCGAACTCGGCGACGATTCGGTTCGCATCGAGGGCGCCGAGTTCACCAGTGCGCGGCTGCGGCAAACGCTGCAGAAGGCGGAAGCGCACAGCGTGATTCTGGCCGCTGTCTGTGCGGGACCGGAGGTGGAACAGGAGGCCCGCAAGCGTTGGGAGGACGAGCGGCCCGATGAGTACTTCTTTCTGGAAGTCTTCGGTTCCGCGGTGGTGGAGCATCTGGTCACTATGACCGGCGCGCGCCTCTGTGCGTGGGCGGAGAGTCAGCAGATGGCTGTGTTGCCTCACTACAGCCCAGGTTATCCGGAATGGGACATTGTTGAGCAGCCGCAGTTACTGGAGTTACTAACTGGAAGACAGGTTTTGCCTTCCATTGTGGAGGTGCTGGATTCCGGTGCGCTGCGTCCGAAGAAATCGCTGCTCGCGGCGTTCGGGGTGACGCGCCATGGGGACCGCTTCCGCCGCCTAACCGAGTTGGTCCCGTGTGAGAATTGCTCCCTCGCCCCTTGCCAGTACCGTCGCGTGCCTTACCATCGCGCGAACGCGAAGTACGCGGTCAATACCCGGGCGTTGAAGCGCTGGGCGGAGGAACGTCTGTCGCTCACTCCACGCGAGGATGGTGGCATCGACGTCTTGTTCCGCTACGATGGCACTACCTGCACTAACATGGGACGTCCCCTGGCATTTCACTACAACGTCAGGCTGGGACTGCGGGACGAGGGTTTTCCCATACGAGAGCAGCGATGCGGCCCGGCTCCCGGCGACCAGGGTCATACTTATATGTGCCAGTACATCCGTGATGGCGAGCGTCTGCTGGCCGACATCGACGGCGACAAGCCGCTGCTCGGGCGGCCCCTGGACGAGGTGCTGTCGTGGCCACGCGCGTCGGCTACCGCCGGTTGTTACTGCGAGCCGGCCAGCCGCGAGCATAAGTGGGGACTGGTCCTCGAAACCGTGCACTACGCCCTGACGCGGATTGAGCGGCAGGATCGATCATGAAGACGAGACTTGATTACCGCCGCTGTTCGGTGGGCCGATTAACAATCGGCCGCAGCTTAACAAGCTGCCCCACAAGGTTTCAGTTAGTGAGTAACACACCAGGACAACCGGCATGAAGACACGCTTACAGGACGCAGTCAAACAAGGTCCCCTGCTTGGGGACGGCGCCATGGGCACGCAGCTTATGCTGGCCGGCCTCGAACAGGGCAACTGCGGCGAAGAGTGGAACCTCACCCATCCGGAGAAGGTGCTGGCCATCCAGCGCCGCTACGCCGAAGCCGGTTCGGACTGCATCCTGACCAATTCCTTTGGCGGTTCGCGCATCATGCTCAATCGTCATTCGAACGGCGATAAAGTTGTCGACATCAACAAAGCGGCTGTACACATTGCGCGCAAGGCCTTCAACGGCCGGGCTGGATACGTGATCGGCGACATGGGGCCTTTCGGCGGGATTCTCGAGCCCTACGGCGATTTTTCCGAAGCGGATGTGGGCGCCGCCTTCCGCGAGCAGGCGAAGGCTCTGGTGGAAGCGGGCGCCGATGCCATCATCATCGAGACGCAGACCTCGCTGGAGGAACTGCTGCTGGGCATTATCGCGGCCAGAGAGGCGGGTGCAAGCTGCATCATCGCTTCGATGGCGTACGACGTTACGCTCGACGGCTCCACCTTCCGCACCATGATGGGCGTAGATCCCGAACGAGCCGCGGAGTTCATCCAAAAGCATGGCGCCGACATTGTTGCCCTGAACTGCGGTACCGGAATGGACATGACGCGCGCGCGCGAGGCCGTGGTCCGGTACAGGAAGGTTACCGATCTCCCGCTCATGGCCCAGCCCAACGCGGGGCAACCGCGGCTGGTGAACATGAAGGTGACCTACGACGAAACGCCCGAACAAATGTCGGCAGGCGTCAAGCCTCTCCTTGCGGCCGGGGCGAACATCATTGGCGCATGCTGCGGCAGCACGCCGGACCATATCCGAGCGTTCCGGAAAGAAATGGATGAGTTCCTGAAGGGCCAGCATGAAAATCAAACTGTGTGACATAAACGCCGCAGCCATCGAGAAACTCCCGCAATATACGGACGATAGATCCGGAATTGGCGTACACTACGTCGATGCGTACATTAAGCCGATGAACACGAAGCTGGAGGATGGGACTCCGGTGAAGTGCAAACGGCGCGGATTGAAGATCGTCTTCTCGGTTGGCCCGAAGAAGGGCGAAGGTCTGATGCGAAGGGTGGCTGTCAGTCCGGACCCGGTGGTGATGCTTCAGGCGGCTCTGCAGGAGGCTGCCCGGACCGCGGGCATCGATATCACTCTGGAGGACGGAGCGATTTGCATAAACACGCAGGACTTATGAGCATAATCTCGGCATTAGAAATCGTGTTGTTCTGCGGCATCGCCTTGCCCCAGCCTCCAGACGCCAACTACGACGAATCGAAGGTCGGCAGCTACACGCTTCCTGACCCGCTGGTCTTCAACAATGGCCGCCGAGTTCGCACGGCCGGCGAGTGGACAAGCCGTCGCCGCTCCGAAATCGTCAGCCTCTTCGAGGCCAATGTATATGGTCGCAGCCCGCGCCCTCCCGCCGGGATCCAGCACGAAGTCTTCGAGGTCGATCAGCGCGCACTCGGCGGCAAAGCGATCCGCAAGCAGGTGACCATCTGGTTCTCCTCGCGCAAAGACGGCCCGAAAGAGGACGTGCTCATCTATCTTCCAGCCGGCGCCACAAAACCCTCACCGGTGATCTTGTCGCTCAACTTCCACGGCAATCAGACGGTGATCAACGACCCCGGGATCCGGCTGCCCATGATCTGGAACCCGCAGACGCACGAGCGGCAACAGGCGTCCGAACAATCCCGCGGGAGTTCGACCGACTTCCAGGTGGAGGAGGTGCTGGGCCGAGGATATGGGTTCGCCACCATTTATTACCAGGACATCGAACCCGACTTCAAAGGCGGTATTGTGCACGGGATCCGCCCGCTGTTGTTCAAGGACGACTCGGGGGCTATCGGCGCGTGGGCATATGGTTTGAGCCGCGCCATGGATTATCTCGAGAAGGACGCGAGCGTTGACGCGAAGCGTGTCGCGATCATGGGCCATTCGCGGCTCGGCAAGACGGCCCTCTGGGCGGGAGCCCTGGATCGGCGCTTCGCCCTGGTGTTGAGCAGTTGTTCGGGCGAGGGCGGCGCGTCGCTTTCCCGCCGCAACTACGGCGAGACGATCCGCAATCTTGTCGACGTTTTCCCTTATTGGTTCTCGGCAAGTTATCAGAAGTACGCGGACCACGCCGACCGGCTTCCGGTGGACACCCATGAACTCATCGCCCTGATCGCGCCGCGCCCCGTTTACATAACCGGAGCGGAAGACGACCCGTGGGCCGATCCCAAAGGCGAGTTCCTCGCGTGCGTGGCCGCGGGCCCGGTCTACCGTCTGCTGGGGGCCCAGGACCTGGGCACGGACCAGATGCCACCACTCAATCATCCGCTCCAGCACACCATCGGATATCACTACCGCACCGGCAAGCACGAGGTGACGGCATTCGACTGGGACCAGTTCCTGAGCTTTGCGGACCGGCACCTGCGGTAACAGCCCGTGGTAAAAACCACTGCTTGTCCAATTCGGGGACAGGCAACGAAGTTTCCGCAGCAAACCATGAGCTGTCTTCAGAAGCTCCCCGGAGCGGAAATTCGTGCCTGTCCCGAATTGGCCGACCGACCACTTCCGCCACGGGCTGCTAGACTGTAATCGTAAGCGCACACGTGGGCGGCTAGCTCAGCTGGGAGAGCACGGCGTTCGCAACGCCGGGGTCGCGGGTTCGAATCCCGCGCCGTCCACCAAACCCTTCTTTTCGGCTCTACGGGCTATAGTTACATAAAGCCGCTACCATCCATCGGCATGGCGCCAGCAATCCGGACAGTAGCGCCAACAGGCTCCCTCGAAGCAACGAATTCGTCAACCGGCTTTTCATCGGGTGGCCCTCTCTATTCTGATGCCGTGGTTAGAGCGCGCCGGCCTCCAAATTGCTGCCGCGCCCTGGAATGCCGGGCGCACGATCATAGATCGAGCTTCCCCTGATGCATCATGCGTGAACCGCAGTTTGTAGATTCTCGCAGCGAACTCGATGCGCTTGTCCTGGCGGGTGATCTCCTTCCGACGGGGAGCGCGCTTTCCCAACGGAGCCGGAGTGCCGGTGGTCGGCTGTTGTCGGTGGTGGTCCCGTCGTTGCAGTAAGGCTGTCCCCTGGGATTACCACCCCCCGGAGAGCCCATTCCTCCGCGCCGGCCCACACCGCCCATGCCGAACGGCCCGATCCCAACCCCACAAAAACTGATGCCGCCACCGCGGCCCATGCCGCGGGACTGGCGTTGGCCGTTATAGCCGCGTAAGTAAGGCCGCTCGAATGCAACGGTCTGATGGGTGAACAACAGTAACTCGCCTCATAAAACGTCGCCTAAGTGCGGGAACTCAATCGGTTTTCAGACGGCGCCGCGTCATGGGCGCGTCGGCGTTTGTAAAGGTTTGTCTGAAGTGCGCGCCTGACCGGCCGAAACCGAAACGCCTCTTTTTCGGCGGGCGTCTCAGCTACTGCGAATGGATCAGCGCGGACGATTCGCCCGAGCCCATTCCTCGCCGCGAAACGCATCCCCGGGCCACATTACATTCTGGGGGATGCGTTTCGCATGATTACACGATTACAGGAGATCTCGTGAAGATAGCAGCTCGTTGTTTTTCTTTCGTAGCGCTACTGGCGTTCGGCGCTTCGCTTGCCAGCGCGCAAAGCTCGGTCGATGTCGGCATGGGCTTCGGGGCCGCGTTTGACAAGTCGAATGGCACGGGCATCGACAATGCGTCGTCGGCCAACGCCTTCGGTCCCTGCGCGCCTTCTTCGGGAGACGCTTATTGCCAGACGACATCCAGTATGAACGGCTTATTCCTTGGCCTGGGAGGAGACATCATGTTCCGCAAGCATTTCGGCGCCGGCGCGGAAATGAGCTTCCAGCCGTCCCAGAAGAGCTATGGGCCGCTGCAGGACCGCCAGATGTTCTACGACGTTAATGGCATCTACCAACCCTACGCCACGAAACGCGTAGCGTTGCAGTTGCAGGGCGGAGTTGGCGGCGCCCGAACAAGTTTCTCTTACTTACAAAGCTCCTGCGTCGGATCTGTTGTCTGCAGCAACTCGGCCCAGGCCGTCGGCACTGCGACGCACTTTCAGGTCCACGCCGGAGTGGGCGTACAGTTCTTTCTGACCGAACACCTGTTCATTCGGCCGCAGTTCGACTTTCACTACGTACCCGGCCTTAACCAGCAGTTCAACAGCAACGCGGTGCCCGCAGCCACGGTCTGGATTGGCTATAACCTTGGCAGCCGCTGACGAGGCTCGGAAGCGTTGCGGGGGTCCGGGTCGAGAAGGAATGGACCGGCAGGCGCCACCGCTCCGCGTGCGACAGCGCCTGCGCAATGCTTGCCAACAGCAGCGGGCCACTGTTCCTGCGTTTTCACGTTTGCACCACTTCCACAGAACCGGCTTCTCAGCGAGTGGTCCGGCGCTCCATCTTCGGAAGTGGGTTTCATCTGTATCCTTCTTCGAATCTGTGGCCTGGCCCGACAGAAACAAATAATCCGGAACCTCATACGTCTATCGGCAAGCCGTTCCATGAGTATCCTGCACGCACGGCTGCGGTCCGGCGTGCTCGGAGGCATTTCGGTATCCATTGTTTGGCACCTGAGGATGAGGAGATTCGTGAAGCTTCTGGTGCTGCTTGCGCCGTTCCTGACTTCCGCGCCCGTCGTGGCGCAGGACTGCATGTCCGGCGAGGTCCGGATTCTCGTCGACAATGAATCCGCCGGTCCGCTGGCCGGCGCGCCGGTTCTACTGCGCCACGCGGACACCGTCGAACAGTCGACAACCGGGAAGGGTGTCGCGCAGTTCGACCACCTCCCCTGTGGCGCCTGGTCGCTCGAAGTAACGAAGGAGGGCTTCCAGACCGTCACCCGTTCCGGCATCGTACTCCGGGCTTCCGAGCCGGCAGAGATCCGGGTCACGCTCCTCGCCTCCAGGCACGAAAGTGTCGATGTCCATGCGTCGGCCGAGCCGGTGCAGCAGACCAGCTCCGGTGAGTTGCACGGCGAGGATGTGAAGGACATGCCAGGCGCGCCGTCCACGGTTACCGATGTGCTTCCGTTAATCCCCGGGGTGGCGCGCTCGCCCCAGGGCGGCATCGTGATGGAGGGTGCTTCCGAGCACCGTAGCGCGTTCGTCGTGAATCGTGCGGACGTCACCGATCCGGCCACCGGCGGGTTTGGCACCACCATCCCGGTGGACAGCGTGCAATCGGTCAGCGTGCTGAAGACGCCGTTCACCGTCGAGTACGGCCGCTTCACCGCTGGCATTGTCTCGGTGGCCACCCGCGCCGGCGGTGACAAGTGGCACTACGAGATCAACGACCTGTTTCCGGACTTCCGCATTCGGAGCTGGCACATGGACGGGATTCGCGATGACTCGCCGCGCGCGGTCCTGAGCGGCCCGATTCTCGCCCGCCGTCTGTACTTCGCCGCCAACGTGCAGTACGATCTGTGGAAGCGCCGGAACCTGACTCTCCCGTACCCGCACGATGAGACAAAACAGGAAGCCACCAACAGTTTCCTGCAGACCGACGCCATTCTCTCCACCCGGCACATTCTCACCGCCACGTTTCACATGCCGCTGCAGCACATCAGCTTCGTCAACCCGGACTACTTCAATCCGCAACCGGTAACGCCGAACTACCGCGAACACAGTTACGAGGGCACCGTCACGGACACGCTTCAGCTCGGTGGCGGCACCCTGGCCAGTGCCGTCTCGCTGCAGCGCTTCGATGCCTCGGTGTGGGGGCAGGGAACTGCCAGCATGATCCTGACCCCCACCGGCAACAGCGGCAACTACTTCTCCAGCCAGAGCCGCGAGGCGGGGCGCTATGAATGGATGGAGACGTGGTCGCTGGCGCCGCACACCGCGTGGGGCACGCATGATGTGAAGCTGGGAACAACCCTGGGACGAACCAGCGACACTGGAGAGTTCTCCGCGCGGCCCATCTTCCTGCTCGACAATGCCGGCAATCCGCTGGAGAACATCTCCTTCACCGGTGGAACTCCGTTCCAGCGCAGCGACGTGGAGGGCTCCATCTGGCTGCAGGACCACTGGAGCCCCACGCCACGCCTGGCCTTCGACCTGGGCTCGCGCATGGAGGCGCAGCAGGTTACCGACAGTCTGCGGATTGCCCCGCGCGTGGGAGTCGCCTGGACGCCCTTCGCCGGGCAGAGAACGGTAGTGTATGCCGGCTTTGGCATGTTCTATGACCGCGTGCCGCTGAACGTCTATGCCTTCAGCGCCTGGCCGCAACAGGTGGTGACGCTATACGGGCCGGGTGGAGCGGTGATCGGCGGACCAACCACATATGCGAACGTGATTGGCCCGGGACTCGGCGAAACGGGCTGGCTTCTGCATTCCGGCAACGAGCCCGGCAACTTCTCACCGCGCAGCGCCAAGTGGAGCCTGCAGGTCGACCATACGTTGTCGCATCTGGTGCGCCTGCGCGTCAACTACAGTGAAAGCCGGTCCGACGGTCTGGTCGTCATCCAACCGGCCACCAGCGACGCCGGCAGCGCGCTGGTGATGAGCGGAAGCGGCCATTCGCAATACCGCCAGCTCGAAGTAACCTCGCGCTTCACGTGGGCCGAGGGCCAACAGTTCTTTGTTGCGTACACGCGCAGCCGCGCCCAGGGCGATCTTAATGAGTTCAGCAACTTCCTCGGCAATTTTCCGTCGCCGCTCATCCATCCGGACGCATTCGCCAACCTGCCCGGCGATCTGCCCAACCGGTTCCTTGCCTGGGGCCGGGTGAAGCTGCCCTGGCAGATGCAGATCCTCCCGATGTTCGAATATCGCAACGGGTTCCCGTATGTACGTCTCGACGCGCTCGGGAACTACGCGGGGGCGCCCAACTCGGACCAGACACGGTACCCGGACTTCCTGTCGATGGACGCGCGCGTCATTAAGGACATCCGGGTAAGTCCGAAGTACACGTTGCGCTTCTCTGTCAGTGGGCTGAACCTCACCAATCACTTCAATCCGCTGGACGTGCATGCCAACATCGCTGACCCACTGAGCGGAGTGTTCTTCGGCGACATGCGACGGCGCTTCCTGGCCGACTTTGACGTTGTCTTCTGAACCATGGAGATTGCATGAATCTTCCGCCGCGCCTGCGCACGCCCGCGCTGCTCGCTCTGATGAGTTTTGCCGCCCTGCTGGTGCACGGCTATCACCCCGGCGCCGAAGACGGCGAGATCTACCTGCCCGGGATCCTCAAACTGCTGCACCCGGCGCTGTTCCCGCACGATGGCGCGTTCTTCGCATCCCACGCCGGCATGACGGCGTTCCCATGGCTGATCGCGACCTCGATTCGAGTGACACACTTGTGGCCGCACGTCGTCCTGCTCCTCTGGCACGTTCTCTCGATCTTCCTGACACTGTGGGCCTGTCTGCGCATCGCGCGGCTGTGCTTCAAGGAGGAACGCGCCGCGTGGTGCGGTACCGCGCTGGTGGGCAGTCTGCTCACCCTGCCCGTCGCCGGGACGGCTCTGTACATCATGGATCCGTACCTGACGTCGCGTTCGCTGGTGACGCCCGCCGGGCTCTTCGCTGTGGGCGAGGTTCTGGCCGGCAACTACGCCGGCGGGTTGGCATGGATCCTCGTTTCCGCCGCGGTGCATCCGCTGATGGCGCTGTTCGCAGCGGCCTGGGCAGTCATTCTGGTTCTGCTCCGCTTTATGCCCGTGCGCGCGACAAAAGCCGTGGCAGCGGGGTTACCGGCCTTCTTTCCGCCGGTGACGTCTTCCTATCAAGAGATCCTGCGCACGCGGCCCTATTTCCTGCTCACCAACTGGGCATGGTACGAGTGGCTGGGGATTTTCGCTCCCCTGCTGCTTCTGGTGTGGTTCACCGCTCTCGCGCGCAAACTCGGACTGGGCCTTCTTGGCCAGGCCTGTCAGGTACTGGTCACCCTTGTGACCGGATGTCTGGCCGTCGAGTTGGTGATCGGCGTTCCCGGACGCTTCGAGAACTTCGCGGAGCTGCAACTGATGCGCTGCCTGCAACTTGCCTACACGCTGCTGTTCCTTTTCGGCGGGTGTCTGCTGGGGAAATTCGTGCAGCGCCGCCGTCCACTGTATTGGATGCTCCTCTTCGTCCCGTTGTGCGCCGTCATGTTCCTGGCGCAGCGGCAGCTCTTTGCGGCGAGCGATCACGTGGAGTGGCCCGGGGCAAGGCCGCGCAATCCCATGGAGCAGGCGTTCCGGTGGGTCCGGCACAATACTCCTGAGAACGCGTACTTCGCCCTCGACCCCGACTACATGAACCGTTCCCCGGACGATGAGCAGGGTTTCCGCGCAATCGCGCGTCGCAGCATGCTGGCGGACGCAAACAAGGATGCCGGCGCCGCCAGCATGTTCCCGGAGCTGTCCGGCGAATGGGAACGCCAGGTCAATGCGCGACGTGGATGGGAGAGGTTTCAGCTTGTCGATTTCGAGCGCCTGAAGGCCGGCTACGGCGTCGACTGGGCGATCGTTGCGGAGCCGGGCGTGGCCGGGCTCCAGTGTCCTTACCGCAACGCGGCGGTGCTGGTGTGCCGCGTACCGTGAGTCGGCGCGGCGCTGGACGGCGCTGGTACTGCCGCGGTCTCACCGTCAAAGCAGTCGTAACCGGCAGCCGGAGGAACTGAATACATCGGGCGGTTCGGCTCCTGGCACAAAGATCGGCATGGGTATGAGACTGCCTACCCGGTTGCCCACCCACAAGCGCATTGTTGGTGCTTAAACTGAAGTTTATTACAGCATTACTTGCCGTGTAATCAAGGAGTCAGGAAATGCGGCCTGGTTCGGGAGCAGGAGGCCGCGGGTTCGAATCCCGCGCCATCCACCAAATTCCTCATTTCCCTCGCACGGTAAACTAAGGGCTTGTCGGAAGGTAGTTCGGGAACCGCTCGCTTACGCGCGCGGCTCGGCAACAAGCACTAAGACAATGCTCGATCGCATCACCGTGCACGGAGCACGGCAGCACAACCTGAAGAACATCGACGTGGAGATTCCCCGCAACACGCTCACGGTGGTGACCGGGTTGAGCGGATCGGGCAAGTCGTCGCTGGCTTTCGACACCATCTACGCCGAGGGACAGCGCCGCTACGTAGAAACCCTGTCGCCCTATGCCCGGCAGTTTCTCGATCAGATGGAGCGCCCCGAGGTGGATTCCATCGACGGCCTGAGCCCGGCCATCTCCATCGAGCAGAAGACCACCAACCGCAGCCCGCGCTCCACCGTGGGCACCATCACCGAGATTTACGACTATCTGCGCGTGCTCTATTCGTCCATCGGCGTGCCGCATTGTCCGAACTGCGGCATTGAGATCGCGAAGCAGTCCACCGAGGCGATCCTGCAGAACCTGATGGCGCTGCGCACCGACGAACGGGTGATGATTCTGGCGCCCGTGGTGCGCGGCCGCAAGGGCGAATACAAAAAGGAAATGGAGAAACTCCACCGCCAGGGGTTTCTCCGCGCGCGCATCGACGGTGAATTACGCTCGCTCGACGAGGAGATCCCGCTCGACCGCCGGCGCAATCACAGCATCGAGGTTGTGGTGGACCGCCTGGTGATTCGCGCCGGCGTCGAGAAGCGGCTCGAGGCTTCCATCGAAACCGCGGCACGCCTGGCGAACGGCCTGGTCACTGTCGTGGTGGTGAACGGCGACGAGCGACTGTATTCGCAGAAACTGGCGTGCCCGGAGTGCGGATCGAGCGTGCCCCAGCTCGAACCTCGCTCCTTCTCGTTCAACTCCCCGTTCGGCGCTTGCGAGGAGTGCAGCGGGCTGGGCAACAAATGGAGCTTCGACGCGATGAAGGTAATCGTGGACCCGTCCAAGCCGCTGCTCGAAGGCGGCCTCGGGCCGGGAGCCAGTTCCACGCATATGAGCCATCGCCTGTCGGAAGCGGCGGCACGGCTGAGGATAAACCTGAAAAAGCCATTTACTGAATTGCCGAAACAAGCGCAGGATTTGTTGCTCGATGGCGGCAATGGCTTTCCGGGAATTCTGAAAATATTGGATGAAGCATGGGCCGACACGCCCAGCCCGGCCTGGCGCGAATGGCTGACCGCCTACATGTCTCCGTCCACCTGCCCGGCCTGTCAGGGACGCCGGCTGAAACCCAGCAGCCTGACGGTACAGGTGAAGGGCATGGGCATCGCCGAAATCACGGACATGCCAGTCTCACGCGCGCTCGATACGGTACGCGAGTGGCGCTTCAGCGATCGGGAAGCGCAGGTGGCCGCTCGGGTGGTGGAAGAGATCCGCAACCGTCTGGAGTTCCTGGTTGCCGTCGGGCTGAACTACCTGAATCTGGCGCGTTCGGCGGCCACGCTCTCCGGGGGCGAGGCGCAGCGGATCCGCCTGGCCACGCAGATCGGTTCCAAGCTGCGCGGCGTTCTGTACGTGCTGGACGAGCCCTCTATCGGTCTGCACCCGCGCGACAACAACCGGCTGCTGGACACGCTGGGCCGCCTGCGCGACCTGGGCAACACCGTGCTCGTGGTGGAGCACGACGAAGAGACCATCGCGCGCGCCGACTATGTCATCGACCTGGGACCGGGCGCGGGCCGGCTGGGCGGCCACCTCGTCGCCAGCGGCACGCCGCAGCAGATTCAACGCAACCCCGCTTCGCTCACCGGCCGCTATCTCTCCGGCGATTTGCGCATCGACGTGCCCGGCACGCGGCGTTCGGGAAACGGAAAGCGCCTGGTGGTGACCGGCGCGCGCGAACACAATCTGAAAAACCTGACGGTGGAGTTTCCACTGGGCACTTTCATCGTGATCACCGGCGTCTCCGGCAGCGGGAAATCCACGCTGATCAACGACATTCTCTACCGCGGGCTGGCGCACGATCTCTACGGCTCCCATGGCGAACCGGGCGCTCACGACGAGATCATCGGAATCGAGCACATCGACAAGGTGATCGAGATCGACCAGTCGGCGATCGGACGCACGCCGCGATCGAACCCGGCCACGTACACGGGCGTGTTCACACCCATTCGCGATCTGTACGCGATGCTGCCACAATCGCGCGAGCGCGGCTACAAGCCCGGCCGCTTCAGCTTCAACGTCAAGGGCGGCCGTTGCGAGGCCTGCCAGGGCGATGGGCTGAAGCGGATCGAGATGAACTTCCTGCCCGACGTGTACGTTACCTGCGACGTCTGCCATGCCCGCCGCTACAACCGCGAAACGCTGGAAGTGAAGTACAAGGGCTACTCGATTTCCGATCTGCTCAACGCCACGGTGGAAGAGGCCCTGCCGGTGCTGGAGAACATTCCGGCCATCCGCGCGAAGCTGCAGACGTTGAACGAAGTGGGGCTGGGCTACATCCATCTGGGCCAGTCGTCCACCACACTCTCCGGAGGAGAAGCCCAGCGCATCAAGCTGGCGCGGGAGTTGAGCCGGCGGCAGACGGGCCGTACGCTGTACATCCTCGACGAGCCCACCACCGGCCTGCACTTCGAGGACGTAAAGCACCTGCTGAACGTGCTGCAACGCCTGGTGGACCTGGGGAACACCGTGCTGGTGATTGAGCATCATCCGGACGTGATCAAGTCGGCGGACTGGGTGATCGATCTGGGGCCGGAAGGGGGCGAAGAGGGCGGCCGGGTCGTCGCCGCCGGAACTCCCGAGGAGATTCTGTCGAGCCCCGACAGCCACACCGCCTGGGCGCTCCGCAAAGTGCTCCGAGGCGCGAAGGTGGCATGATAGGGAAGCGCCAATGAGCCGATACAGGATCGATCCGCTGGAATTCGCCGGACTGCGTACAGTCCCTCTGGCCGTGCGCGGAGGCAAAGTCCGGACGGAGAGTTTCGCTTCGCCCAGTCCGAACAACGCCGGTGTCCGCAGTCTCATCGACTCGCTGCCGCACATCCTCGCCGCCGATTCGTTCCGCGGCGTGCTGGAAGCCATGGAACTCGCCCGCGCGCGCTGCAAGCCCGTCCTCTGGGGGCTCGGCGGGCATGTGATCAAGACCGGTCTCGCTCCCGTGTTGATCGACCTCATGAAGCGCGGTTTCGCCTCGGCGTTCGTGCTGAACGGCGCGGCGGCCATTCACGACTTCGAGATCGCGCTCGCCGGTTGCACCAGCGAAGACGTGGAGGCGGTGCTCCCCGATGGCAGCTTCGGCTCCGCCGAGGAGACCGGCCGCGAGATGAACCTTGCGATCACAGCGGCCGCAGCCGAGGGCATCGGTATGGGTGAGGCGCTCGGCCGCACCCTGCAACAACTGGCGAACCCGGAGTTTGCCGCGAAGAGTCTGCTACACGCAGCGTACGTGGCTGCCGTGCCGGTGACCGTGCACGTGGCCATTGGAACCGATACTCCGCACACTCACCCGGCGTGCGACGGCGCCGCCGTTGGTCGCGCCACGCATCACGATTTTCGCCTGCTCTGCTCACTGCTGCGCGAGATCGACAATGGCGGCGTGTATCTGAACGTGGGCTCGGCGGTGGTCCTGCCCGAAGTCTTCCTCAAGGCGGTGTCGGCGGTCCGCAACCTCGGCCACCCGCTGCGGGAATTCACCACCGTGAACTTCGATTTTCTCCAGCATTATCGCCCGCGCGCGAACGTGGTGGAGCGCCCTCATGCGCAGTCCGGCGGCCGCGGTTTCAGCATCACCGGCCACCACGAGATCATGATTCCGCTGCTGGCCGCGGCGCTGCGGGAGCGCGCCGCATGACGCCACAGGAGCAGGCCCCGCGCCCGGAGGCCTTCTGGTCGTATCAGGACCTCGCGTTCTTCGTCTCATTCACGTTCCTGAGCGTGGTGGTGTCCACGCTGCTGGTGGCCGTCCTGCGCCTGCACAGCCTGGTGGTCCGCCTCATGCTGCTGCAGATGTTCCTGTACCTTTTTGTCGTCGGATCGCTGTACGCCATCTTCCGTCTCCGTTATCGCGAGCCATTCTGGCGCGCACTCGGCTTGCGCTATCCGGACAAGCGCGCCTGGGTTGGCGCGTTCACGGGCCCGGCTCTGGCGATTTTCATTGGTATTGTCGGCGTGCTGCTGCGTGCGCCGCAAATCCAGTTACCCTTCCAGGATTTCCTGCGAACGCCAGTGACCACTGCCGCGCTGGGCGTCCTGGTGGTGATGCTCGGGCCCTTCTGCGAAGAGCTGGTTTTCCGCGGCTTCCTGATGCCTTTGTTTGTGCGGTCGCTCACGGCCGTGCCTGGAATTCTGCTGGCCGCTCTTCTGTTCGGATGCATGCACGGTCCCGAATATCGGTGGTCGTGGCGGCACGTCCTGCTGATTTCGCTGGCCGGCGTGGCCTTCGGATATGCGCGGCAGCTCGCGCGATCCACCACGGCGGCCGTCCTGATGCACGCCACGTTCAACCTGACCCAGTTCGCCGCATTCCTCTTTTCCGAACAAACAACAAGATGGTAGAGACAATTCAATGGACGCCCACGGGTGTTGTCATGATCGACCAGACGAAGCTCCCGCGCGAGGAAGTCTACGTCACCTGCACGACGTATGAAGAGGTGGCCACCGCGATCCGCACCATGGTGATTCGAGGGGCGCCGGCCATCGGTGTTGCCGCCGCCATGGGCGTGGCGCTGGGCGTGCTGCACGCCGACCCCGCCCGGCTTGACGCCGAGTTCGAGCGGATCTGCGCTACGCTGGCGGCCACGCGGCCCACCGCCGTCAATCTGTTTTGGGGCATCGACCGCATGAAGCGGGTCTTCCGCGAAGTGCGCGCCGAACCCATCGAGCGCATCCGCGAGCGCCTGATCCGCGAGGCCCGGCAGATTCGTCTCGAAGACATCGCCATCAACGAAGCAATCGGCCGCAACGGTATGGATCTGGTGCCGGACGGCAAAACGGTGCTGACGCACTGCAACGCCGGAGCCCTGGCCACTGCGGGCTACGGAACGGCTCTGGGCGTGGTTCGCGCCGCGGTCGCATCCGGCAAGAAGATCGACGTCTTTGCCGATGAAACTCGCCCGTTCCTGCAGGGCGCGCGGCTCACGGTGTGGGAACTGCAGCACGACGGGATTCCCACCACGCTGATTACCGACAACATGGCCGGGCACTTCCTGAAGTCCGGCCGCATCGGCTGCGTGGTGGTGGGAGCGGACCGCATCGCCGCCAACGGCGACGTCGCCAACAAGATCGGCACCTACTCGGTGGCGGTGCTGGCGAAGGAGAACGGCATTCCCTTCTACGTGGCCGCGCCGATTTCGACGCTCGACCTCACGCTCCCATCCGGTACCGGGATTCCCATCGAACAACGCGCCGCCAGCGAGGTAACGCACGTCTTCGGCGTTGCCGTGGCGCCCGAGGGAATCCCGGTGGAGAACCCTGCCTTCGACGTCACCCCCAACCGCTACGTCACCGCCATCATCACCGAGCGCGGCGTCGCTCGGGCGCCGTATGACCAGAGCCTGCGGGCGCTTGTCGACGGAGCGTAGCCGCTGTCAACGTCCCTTCGTCACCACCTCAATCTGAAACAGCTTCGGCCACAGCTTGCCGGTGACGAAAAGCCGCCCGCCCGCCGCGTCGTACGCGATCCCATTCAGGACGTCCGTCCGCCAGCGCTCCATGGGCGAGAGCAGCCCGGCCAGATCGATCCAGCCCAGCACCCGGCCATCCGCGGGTGAGATCCGAGCGATCCTGTCCGTCCGCCAGACATTCGCGTAGATCTCACCGCGCACGAACTCGAGCTCGTTCAACATCGCCACCTCGTCCGCTCCATCATGGACGTTGATCCGCCGCGTTTCGCGCAACGTGGCCGGGTCCCAACAGCGAATCTGCGTCGTCCCATCGCTCATGTAGATCTGCCGTCCGTCGTTGGTGAGGCCCCATCCCTCGCCGGGATAGCGGAACAAGCGTAGCAGGCGAAAAGTACCCTGCTCGTATACGAAGCCTTTCTGCGCCAGCCAGGTGAGCTGGAAGATCTGATTGTGCAGAACCGTGATGCCTTCCCCGAAGTACTCGCTCGACAGGCGGGTTTCCCGCAGCACTTTCCCCGTTTCGAGCTCCACCTTGCGCAGCGTCGAATGTCCTTCGAGGCCGGTGCCCTCGTAGAGAAACCCGTCGTGATATTCCAATCCCTGGGTGAATGCGCCGGGATCGTGCGGGTACACATGCAGCACGCGAACCGTGTACTCGGGCGTCGAAGCTCCGGGTTGGGCCGCCGCGCAGAATCCGGCGGTAGCCACGAGGGCAATCGGCAACGCGCGCATCCCTCTATCGTAAGCGCACGCGCCAGGGGGCTTCCGCTGGCGGCCGCGCGGCAATATAATAGCGCACGAGAGGAATCTGACGAATGAGGATATTCTTCCTGACGCTTGCCGCCCTCATGTCCACCGGGCTTATCGTCGCCGCACCACAAAACATTGACGATTCGCTGCAGAGTCTGAAAGACGCCGTATCCAGAAAAGACGCGGCTCAGATCAAGCCACTGGCGGTGCAAACGATCGAGGCCGCCAACAAGATCATTTCAGGCCCCGCTCCCGAAACCGAAATCGACAAGGAGCAGGTCAACCAGGCGAAGGAGGCCCAGTCCTACGCCGAGTACGCGCTGTATAGCACGGCCATCGAGTCGGAACCCGAGGTGAAGCTGGACCTGTTCGCCACACTGGAGCAGGCAAGCCCCACCAGCAAGTATCTGAACGACGGGTATGTCTACTACTTCCAGGCGCTGACACAGACGGGGGCCTCGGCGAAGATCCCGGCCATCGCCGAGAAGGCGCTCAAGAATCTGCCATCGAGTCCGGACGTGCTGGCCCAGTTGCTGACTCTGGCGGCGCAGAGAAACCAGAACGACAGGGCGGTATCCTACGCGCAGCGCCTCATCGCCGCGCTCGGCAAGCGAGGCAAGTCCGAGATCATGCCGGACGCCGAATGGCAAAAAAAGAAGAACGCGATGCTGGGCAGCGCGCACCTGGTGAGCGGCGTCGTTTACGTCGCGCAGACGCGCTACTATTACGCCGACAAGGAGCTCCGCGCGGCGCTGCCGTTTGTCAGGGGCGACGACACGCAAACCGCCACCGCGCTGTTTAACCTTGGTGTAGCCAACTACCAGCTCGGCTCCACCGGCATGAACAAGGCGCAGGTGCTGGAGGGCATGCGATTCAGCCAGCAGTGCGCCGCGATCAAGAGCCAGTTTCAGGAGCAGGCCGCGCACAACGCTCAGGCCATGAAGGCCTACGCAGCCAACATGCGGTAGAGGCGGCCGTCTGAAAGGCGGCTGCCGCCAGGACTGGCTGCCCTACGTGCCTATTCGTCTCTGACGATATTGGCTACGCGCGGCACGCACCCGATCTCGAAGAAATCGCGCGCGCTCTCGCTCACCGAAGCCGCGATTTCCTGCAGCAGCGAAAGGTACATCATTCGTTCTTCGAACGTCGCGTCGCCGCTGCGCATCATGGCGATCACCCGGCGTATCAGGGAGGCCCGTTTGTCGAACGTGTCCGCGATCCCCTCGATGTTCTCATTCAGAAACTCGATGGCGGCGTTCTCGGCCTCCTCGAGCTGCCGCGGGGTCCACGAACCGAAGTCTGGCAGGTCGGACATTTGATCAGCGGCGTTCACGGCAACGCCTGCACTTAAGTCCTGGCGCCAGCCGCTTCGTCTCACAATTACAATCAAGGTTGATCCAACTGACCTCCGCCGGCAAACGTTTCGGCCCCAAACTGCTGTTCGACGACCTCGACTGGCTGGTGACGCCGCGCGACCGGGTTGGTCTGGTGGGCGCCAACGGGACCGGTAAATCAACGCTGCTCAAAGTATTAGCCGGAATCGATACGCTCGACTACGGCTCGCTCCAACGTATGAAGGGCATCAGCGCCGGGTACCTTCCCCAGGAGGGCCTCAACCTCTCCGGCCGTTCCGTCTTCGCCGAATGCATGACCGTCTTTGCCACCCTGCGCGACATGGAGGTGGAGATGGAGGCGCTCACCCACCGGATGCCCGATCTGGACCCCTCCTCCGAGGAATACCGGCAGGTGTCCGACCGTTACCACACCCTCGAAAACGAGTTCCGCGCGCGCGACGGCTATGCCATCGAAGCGCAGGTGGGTACCGTGCTCACCGGCCTGGGCTTTCCTCGCGCGGACTGGACTCGCCGCACGGAAGAGTTCTCCGGCGGCTGGCAGATGCGCATCGCGCTGGCGAAGCTGCTGCTGGAGAAACCCAATCTGCTGCTGCTCGACGAGCCGACCAACCACCTCGACCTCGAGGCCAGGAACTGGCTGGAAGGTTACCTGACCTCTTATCCGAACGCCTTCGTGCTGATTTCTCACGACCGCTACTTCCTGGATGTCACCGTGGAGAAGATCGTCGAGATCTGGAACCGGGCCATCCACTTCTATCCCGGCAACTACGAGCAGTACCTGGCCCGCAAGGCCGAACGGCTGGCGCAACTGGAGGCCGCGCACCGCAACCAGCAGGAGCGAATCCAGCAGCTCGAGGCCTTCATCAACCGCTTCCGCTATCAGGCCACCAAGGCGAAGCAGGTGCAGAGCCGCATCAAAGAGCTGGAGAAGATCGAGCGCATCGAGTTGCCGCCCGAGGAGAAGACCATCCATTTCTCCTTCCCGCAGCCGAAGCCGAGCGGCCGCATCGTCGCCGAGTTCCGGAACGTTTCGAAGAGCTATGGCGATAAACACGTGTTCGGCGGCGTCGATTTCGTGATCGAGCGCGGAGACCGCGTGGCGCTGGTGGGCGTGAACGGCGCCGGCAAATCCACCCTGATCAAGCTGCTGGCCGGCACCGAGCCGCTGACCTCCGGATCCTACAAGCTGGGTCACAACGCCGAGCCCGACTACTTCGCGCAGGATCAGTACAAGGAGCTCGATCCGAGCTCGCGAATTCTCGACGACCTCAGTTCTGTGAACAGCCGTTCGACGCAAACGGAGCTGCGCAATCTGCTGGGCTGTTTCCTGTTCAGCGCGGACGACGTGTTCAAGCCCATCGGCGTGCTCTCGGGCGGCGAGCGGAACCGTTACGCGCTGGCGCGGATGCTGCTGCAACCGTCCAATTTCCTGCTGCTCGACGAGCCCACCAATCACCTCGACATGCGCGCCAAGGACGTGCTGCTGGAGTCGCTGGAGGAGTTCAGCGGCACGGTGGTCTTCGTGTCGCACGACCGCTACTTCATCGACAAGCTGGCCACGCGGGTCTTCGAAATCGGCGAGGGCGAGGTACGCGTGTATCCGGGCAACTACGAGGACTACCTGTGGCGGAAGCAGGGCGGCACGGTGGATCTGGGCGGCCTGGTAACCGACGGCCCGCCCGCGGCGGTGGTGCCGGAGCCTGTTGACGCCGGCCAGAAACCGAAGCGGTTGAACCCGCTCAAGCTACGTCAGATGGAGGATCGCGCCAGCGAGATCGAACGCGAGGTGGCGCGCCGGGAGGCGGAGATCGCCGCCGTCGAACAGGAGCTGGGGCACTTCGTCAGTGTGGAGGAAACCGTGCGCCTGACGAAGCTGATCGAGCAACGGCGCGCGGAGATCGAAGCGCTCATGGGCGAGTGGGAGCAGTTGAGCGCGGCGATTGAGACCAGCCGGTAGAGCCTGGCAAGAATACGCGTGACTGAGACAATCGGCACCACTGGCCCTATAGCTCCAAGAGGCCGGCGCTTATCGAGTGGGCCCAACGCCGCTCGGAAGAATCCCGATAGGCTACCATTTCGACTGGGAGGTGGCCGATGGATTTGTTGTCACCGCAATCTTGGGCCCTCTGGCTTCTCGCAGCCCTCGGTGCATACTTAGGAGCTTATGCGGCGGAAAAGGGGAAACGGCGCGCGGCCAGAGAAGACAGCAAGCAGATTCGAGACGAACTAACACAAACAACATCAACGCTGAAGCTGATCGAGGCGAAGATCTCCAGTGATCTTTGGGACCGGCAGATGCATTGGACTCAACGACGAGACGCCTATGCACGTTTGATTGACACAACACAAGCTCTTGAAACCGCGTTCCGAGACGCTTTCAACTCCCGAGTGTCTTTTGGCGAGTACCCTGCGGGTCCGCGGAACCCTTTCGCTCAGGCGGCTGAGCGTGTCGCTGGGGCAATGAGCGAGTTCCGGCGGGCCAGCGCGCTGGCAATGCTCTTCGCCAGCCCTGTTGCCAAGCAAGCCGTGAATGCGATCTGGGAATCTGTTGCGCAATTCAGGTACCCTCCCGGTGCCGCCACCGACGGTTCCTATGCACCTTTGAATGAAGCCCTATCAAGCTTACAGGGGATCGCGGTTGGCGACATAGAGGCGTCAAAAGAAGACCTTCTGGCTGCCGCAATTAGGCACCTAGGGCTTCAGTCTTGAGAAGAGCTACTGGGCAAGCGCATTTGGACGCAACTTAGCGGTGGTCACTAGCTTCGGAACTCGATGAGCGCCGCCGCGTGTTTCAGCTTTACGGCGCTACCGCCCGAACCACCGCGTCAAACGCCGGCTTGGGCTGGCCGCCCCGGTCGAACAACAGTGGATAGTTCGTCCTTCCCTTCACCGGCCAGTTGTTGAGCCACGATCCGCCGTCCGTGACGCCCCAGAAAGTCACCCGCGCCACCACGTCCCGATGCTTCATGAAGACTGCGAAAAGCCCGGCATAGCGCTTCGCCAGTGCCTCCTGCATGGCGTCGGGCAGGCCGTTCGGATACGGATTCAACTCCTTGCGTGCCTCGACGCTCAGCGAAACGTCGGCGGTCTGCTGCCGGGTCGCCTGCGGCAGCACGTTAATGTCGAACTCGGTAATCGCCACCTTCACGCCGAGCGCGCCGAACGCCGCGATGGTGGCGTCCTCGGCATCGGTGGAGGGCCAGTCCATGTGGTCGTGCCCCTGATTCCCCACCTCCGACACCGGTACGCCCTGCTCCTTCAAGCTCCGGATCAACTCAAGAGCGCCTTTACGCTTGGCTTCGTTCTCCAGCGCGTAGTCATTGTAGGTCAGGATGGCGGCCGGATCGGCCTCGTGCGCGAACTGGAACGCCTTCGCGATGTAGTCGGGCCCGATGATCTTCAGCCACGGCGACTGGCGCATAGCGCCGTCCTCGTCGAGAGCTTCGTTCACCACGTCCCAGCTCTGGATGCGGCCCTTGTAGCGGCCGACAACGGTGTGGATGTGGTCTCGCATGCGCGCCAGCAGAGCGTCGCGGGTCAGCCGATTGCCTTTGTCGTCATGAAAAACCCACGCCGGCGTCTGGCTGTGCCACACCAGACAGTGACCCACGATGTACATGTGATGCTGCTCGCCAAAGGCCACGTAACGGTCGGCCGGACCGAAATTGTAGCGGTCCGGCTCCGGGTGAATCTTCTCCCACTTCAGGTCGTTCTCCGGGCTGATGGAATTAAATTGCGCCGTGATCAGCTCGGCGTCCTTGCCACCGAACTCCTGGGCATTGACCGCGGCGCCGATCAGAAACGCGCCTTTGAACGCGTCCTTCAAAGTGGCCGGCGGCGAAGCCTGGGCCGCCAGCATTGCGATCAACAACAAAAACGCGGCCTTCATACCGCGAACCTCTTTCTCCGCTCAGCCAGCTCTTCCGAGATCGTCTGATTCTTCACCCGCGTAATTCCGTAGAACACCAGGCAGACCGCCGTGGCAAAGAACGCGAGCCCTGAGTACACGCTGGCCGTCAACAGGATGCCCTTGAGCGACCGCGCCGTCTGCACCGCGTTCGACACGTAACCGTAGGAGTCGAACAGCCAGCCCGCGATCGCGCCACCCAGCGCCAGCCCGGCCCACAGTGCAAACACGACCGCTGCCGTCACCGTACCCGTCGCGCGGCGCCCGGTCTTCCACTCGCCGTAATCGGCCACGTCCGCGATCATCGACCACAGCAGCGGGCAGGACCATCCGAACGCGAACTGGCGGAGCACCTCGAGAACAAAGATGGGCACCGTCGCGTTTGCCGGCACCAGGATCAGGGCTGAATTGAAAACGCCTGCCAACACCATGCTCAGGATGAACAGATTGCGTTTGCCCATCCGTATGGACAGCTTCGTGGAGACGGTGACCCCAACCAGCAGCGACGTCAGCCCAAATCCGTTGAACCAACTGAAGAGAGCGGTGTTCCCCGCGTTGTACTTGAAGAACGGCAGCATCACGCCGCTGCGCATGGCGATCGCCGCGAAGTAACACGTCGTCGTCAGGAACAGCGCAACCCACGGCCCGTTCCTGATCAAGTTCGCCAGATCCTGCGATAGCGAGCTCTGCTGGTTCGGATCCGGCTGAATCCTTTCCTTAGTGGTGGCGAACGTGATCAGAAACATTACGACACACAGCGCGGAGAACAGACCCATGGTCCACTGGTACCCCTTCGCGCTGTCGCCGTGGCCGAAGAAGATCACCATGGGAACGGCTAGGCTTTGTACCACGAATCCCACTGAGTTGGCGAAGATCTGGCGCCAGGAGGCGATACTGGTGCGCTCGTTCGGGTCGCCGGTGATCACGCCCATCAGCGAAGCGTAGGGCACGTTGTTCACCGTGTAAATCAGGCGCAGGAGCATGTAAGTGGTGTAAGCGTAGATGACCTTGCTGCCCGGGCTTATGTTCGGGGTTGTGAACGTGAGCACGCTGATGATGCCGAAGGGAATCGCTGTCCACAGCAGCCACGGGCGGAACTTACCCCAGCGTGTGCTGGTGCGATCGGCGATCACGCCCATCACCGGGTTGAAGCAGGCCGCGACCAGGCCCACCACCCCAAACAACGTTCCCGCCTGGGCCGCCGTCAGCCCGAACGTGTCGGTGTAAAAACTGAGCTGCAGCGCCAGCAAGGTCTGGAAGATAAAGTTGGCCGCGGCATCGCCCAGGCTGTAGCCGATCTTCTCTTTGATGGAGATTCGTTCCACGGTATTTGCCATGAAAGCCTCGTTATTCGGTCACGCGCAGAACAACCTTCTGTAAGTCACAGTCGCGCGAAGAAGTGCCCACCATGACCTCAAAGTCGCCGAGCTCCACCACATACTTCATGTTTACGTCGTAGAACGCGAGTAAGTCCGGCGTGATATCGAACTCCACGGTACGGGTCTCCCCCAGCTGAAGGCTGACCTTGCGGAATCCCTTGAGTTCCTTGATGGGCCGGGTTACCGAGCTGACCAGATCGCGGATGTACATCTGTACCACTTCCGTACCCTCGCGCGCGCCGGTGTTAGTCACGTCCGCGAGAACGCGAGTGGAACCGTCCCGGCCGATCTTCTTTTTCGCCAGCCGGACGTTCGCGACGGCGAAGGTCGAGTAACTCAGGCCGTAGCCGAATGCGTAGAGCGGCGTCGCGTCGTCAAACAGGTAACCGCGGCGCGCGGACGGCTTGTAGTTGTAGAACGCGGGCAAGTGGCCGGCCGAACGCGGGACGCTGATGGGCAGTTTGCCGCCGGGGTTGTAATCGCCGAACAGAACATCGGCGACGGCCCGGCCAGTCTCCTGGCCGAGATACCAGCATTCGAAGATCACCGGCACATTCTGGCTGAGGTAGTTGATGGAGAGCGGCCGTCCATTAAAGAGGAACACCACAACCGGCTTGCCGAGCGCGAGCATGGCCTTCACCAGCTCTTCCTGCCTCCCAATGAGGTCGAGACTCGTGCGATCGCCCATGTGATTCAGGCCCCACGCCTCGCGCGAGGTCTGCTCGTTGCCGCCGATGGCCAGCACGATCACATCCGCCTTCCTAGCGACTTTCACCGCCTCCGCAATCTGCTTGCGATCTTCGGCCGGATCGCTGGGCACCACCTCGTCCTGGTTCCACGAGCCGCCAATGGTGATCTTGCAGCCTTCGCTGTAGAGCACTTTCACGCGGCCGCCGACCTTCGCCTTGATGCCATCGAGCACCGTGATGCTATTCTTCGGAACGCCGCTATAACCGCCCAGCAGACTGCGATTCGCGTTCGGTCCGATGACCGCGATGCTCTTGATCCCATCCGGATTCAGCGGCGCCAGATTGGCTTCGTTCTTCAGCAGCGTGATGGTTTCGCGGGCAGCCAGCAGCGCCAGCTCGCGATGAGCGTCGCAGCCCACAATGCGTTCCGCTTCGTCCGGGTCGGCGTAGGGATCGTCGAAAAGCCCCATGCGGAATTTCCAGAAGAGCATTGGGGCCACCAACTCGTCGAGCTGCGATTCCTTCAACATTCCCTTCCGAACAAGGTCGACAAGGTGCAGATAGCAATCCGGGTCGGGCAATTCGATATTGATGCCGGCCTCCACCGCGAGGGCGCACGACTCCTTCTTGTCCTTCGCCACGAAGTGACCGTGGGTGTCGGGACGGTAGCCTAATTCCCAGATCGCGTAGTAATCCGACACAACGAAGCCCTTGAAGCCCCACTCCTTGCGCAGCACATCGCGCATCAGCCACTTGTTTGCGTGAGAGGGCACGCCATCCAGCTCGTTGTAGGAAGCCATGACGCTGATGGCGCCGCCTTTGTGCAGCGCTTCCCGGAAGGTGTAGAAGAACGTCTCCCTCAGCACGCGCATGGAGACATTTGCCGGCGCGCAGTTCATGCCCGATTCCGGTTGGCCGTGTCCGGCGAAATGCTTTAGGGTGGCGATTACGCGCCTCTTGTCGCGGAACGTGGCGTCGCCCTGAAAGCCGCGCACCGCCGCGATGCCCATCCGCGAAACCAGGTACGGATCCTCTCCATAGGTCTCCTCGACGCGGCCCCAGCGCGGGTCGCGCGCCACGTCCACCACCGGGGTCAGCGCCTGATGCGTCCCGCGCGATCGCGCTTCGGCGGCGGTCATGGTGAACAGCGATTCCACAAGATCGGGATCGAACGTCGCGCCCAGGCCGATAGGCTGCGGGAAGCTGGTGCCGCCAATGGCCGCATGGCCATGCAGACACTCTTCGTGAAAAACCACCGGAATGCCCAGGCGGCTGTTCTCCAGGAAGAACTTCTGTATGGCGTTGGTGAGTTCCGCCATACCGCGCGCGTCTTTGCCGCCTCCCGCGTCGCTGGGCCGGCCCACCTGGCCGAGGCCATGTCCGCTTTTGAAAGCAGATTTGGCCTTCTTCAGGTCGAAGTTCCCGTCGGCATCCACCAGCGTTTGGGCCTTCGTCTGCCAGACGCACAGCATCTGCGCCGCCTTCTCTTCCAGCGTCATCCGGGACAAAAGGTCCTTCACCCGTTTCGCCGCGGGCAAAGCGGAGTCCTTGTAAACCGGTGCGCTCGCTCGTTTGCTCACACGCTTCCTGGCGGGGGACTGCTTCTTCATGGAGTCTTTCCTCTGCATCGATGTTATCCGGGAGTATGGAGTCCGGTTCGGCCGTGAACGCCGCTGACAGGTCGTTCCCGAGATATTCGTTTTGGCCTCGAACTAAAACGGATTGTAGCCCAAACCAAAAAGTGAATCCACCTGGGCTCTATTAGATCAGAATCGGCGCACTGCGCCGCTGTAGAAGAAGCGGCCGAGGCCGACGGTGAAGATCAGACACCCGTACAAGGCGTGCTCGAACGCCGACACGAACAGCGAGCCGGTCTGCCAGTATCGGGCGGCGAACAGCAGCCCGGCCAGCGCCGACAACCCAACCGCCCAGCCATTCCGAAAAACCACGTGCAGGAAACCGAACGCCGCCGCGCTGGCGATCACCATGCCCACGCCGCCACCGAACAGCCCGCCGTACCGGTGAAACAGAAACGCGCGGTACACAATGCTCTGCGGGTAGACCGAGAGCACCGGATACAACAACAGGATGGCAACCCACAACACCGGATTCGTTCTGGGAAGGCTCAGGAATAGTGCGGGAGCAAACCGCCGGACGGCCAGCATCAGAAACGCTGCGACGGCACCAAAAGGCAGCAGGATGCCGGCCAGATGTCCGGGTAGCGCCGCCGCATTCCAGAGTTGACGGCGGTCCACCGACGGATCGCGCAGCAGGACAATCAAGCAGAGGCCGGCGAACAACCACAGCGCCGGAAGCGCCGGCAAACGGTGCCGTGCGAACGCGAACAGCGCCGGTAGTCCGAAGAACAGGATGGCGAATTCAACGGCTCGCATCGTCCCGTGGCTCAGACCTTCATTTCGGAGTCGTCGCCTGCGGCGGCCGGGCGAACATGGCATCGTCGATGGGCGCGTTCGGCGTGATCTCGGTAAATCTCTCCACCCAGCTTACCGAGGGGCTCGATTCGCTGAGGGTGAACGGCACCAGGACTCCGGCCACCGGCCGATAGTCGTCCGGGGCCAGAACGACCGTGGACTTGCCGCCGCTGTCCAACGGCTGCTCCATCTCGAAGCGGGTGATCAGCCCCGAGTTCACGTCGAAGTATATTCGGTAGGTCCACGGATCGAGCGCCGTCTCCAGCACGTAGACATCCTTGCCGTCCAGCGTTTCCCGGTCTTTCAACGTCAGCCCGGGGTAGACGTCCTTCATGCGCAGCGCCCGGTCGAAGACGGCGGTGCGGCGGAGGTCGGCCAGTTCGGCGCCCGTCACCACACGCAGGCCGCCCTGGGGCTCTTCGGTCCAGCCCAGCGTTCCGTCAAATCCCTGGCGGAGTGTGCCGACGCCGGAGAGTTCGATGACCACCAGCAGCTTATTCGGATACATCAGCCAGGACTGAACCGTGCCCTCTATGCCGGCGCCAACGATGGTGATGGTGCCTTTCCCAAGGCGTGACGTGAGCTTCTGAATCGCTGCTTTGCCGCCCAGCGCGCGGATGTAGTGGTTCAGGATGTCATCCACCGATGGCGCCGCCGTCTGCGCCATGGCAGAAGCGGCGGTGGTTAACAGAAGCAGCCAGCAAGCGGCGCCGGAAAGGCGGCAGGTCATTGCTTGGCTGGCGTGTCTGCGGGTTTGGCTGGCGTGTCCGCGGGTTTGGGCGCCGCTTCGGCCGGCTTCGGCGCATCGCCGGCCGGTTTGGCGAACTTCGCGTCGTCAATGGGATCGTTGTGCTTCACTTCGGCCAGCTTCATGTTCCAACTGAGCTGCGGGCTCGAGAAGGTGAGGGTGAAAGGTTCCTGCACACCGTCCACCGGCTTGTAGTCTTCGAAGTACATGACCGCGGTACCCTTGCCATCCGGCGTCTTCACTTCCTGATCGCTGCGGACGAGCAGGCCCGTACCGGCGTCGAAGTACATGCGGTGTTTCATGTCATTGATGGTGGCTTCCAGCACCCACGCATCGTGTCCGTTCACTTTGTCGCCGCCCTTTACCGCGAGGCCGGGATACATATCCTTCAACCGGAGCGGGGCGTTCCAGGACGCGCTGCGGCGCATGTCGGCGAGTTCGTCGCCCGCCAGGTCACGGAGACCGCCCTGAGGTTCGTCGGACCATCCAGCGGCGCCGTCATAACCGCGCCGCACCGTGCCGTAGCCGGCGATTTCGATGGACATGACCGACTTGTCGCCGGTTTTCGCATACACCTCGACGGGGCCGGATGCGCCGAAGTCGGGGACCTCAAAGATGCCTTTCTCGGTGGCCGTGGTGAGCTTCTCAATAGCGGCCTTGCCGCCGAGCGCCTGGACGTAATGGGCCAGCACGTCGTCGAGGGCCGGGGTGGCGGGCGGCGCCGCCGGAGTGCTTGTCTGAGCCGCGGCGAACGCGGCGGATGCAATCAGGAGGAATGACGCAGCAATGGTTTTCATGGGATTCTGTCAACTACGCAAACGGGAAAATGATACACCAGGTTCCGTCGATCTGTGCCACTCGATGGAAATACCGATATATTGGCATACGTGGAAACACTGATGTCTTCGATGGAGCAGCCCGAATCGACCGGCCCCGAGTTCGCTATCCTGCTGGGGCCCCGACAGATCACCGCGGTCCTGGTGGTCGCGATCTCCGTGGCGGGCATCCTTTGTAGTTTATCCTACATTGCCGGGCGATTGGCCTCGCACGCACCCACTGCGCCGTCAACCGTTCCGGCTCACGCGACCGCACCGTCACCGAAACCTGCGGTCTCGAAGCCTGTATCCCCTCCGCCCGCCCCGGTGCAGGTTCCGAAGCCTCCGGCCATCTCCGTCTGGAAGAACGCACCGCCCATACACGGCGCAACGTATCTTCAGCTCATGGCGGTGGAAGCGGGGGTCGCCGAGGTGCTCGCGAAGGGACTTCACAGCGAGGGCATTGAGGCGGTGGCAGCTCCCGGCGCCAATCCCGGGGTGCAAAGAGTCCTGGTGGGGCCGCTGAAGAATGAATCGATTGCCAGCGTTCGAGCGCGCCTCGAAGCGCGCGGGTTCCACCCGTTCGTGAAGCGCTACACGGAGAACGAAGCTCCGGCACAGCGCCCGAAGACGGATCAGTAGCGCCAACCTCGCAACGGCACGTGAAACCGACTTCCATCACGATTCACTATGGGCCATCCCCAGCCCAGGGAGGAGAATCCTTGCTCAAGCAATCCATCCCAGTCCTGCATATGACCAACGCGGATGCGACCGAGGCGTACTACTGCGGGCGCCTCGGTTTTCGACGCGAGTTCGACGTCCCGGCCAGCGAGACGAAGCGCGATCCCTGCTATATGGGACTATCGCGCGATGGTGCGCTCCTCTACCTTTCCTCGCATGCCGGCGACGGCGTGACCGGCGGCGTGGTCTATTTCATGTGCGACGATGTGGACGCGCTCCATGCCGAATTCGTCGCAAAGAATGTCCCCATCCACATCGCCCCGGTGGACCAGACCTGGGGCTTGCGCGAGCTATACGTGCGCGACCCGGATGGAAACAGCGTTCGCTTCGGCGCTCCAGTAGCGGACTGAGCGAACAGCGTCAGAACCGCGGCTGCGACATCACGCCACGTTGCGCACCTGAATGTCCACCTGCTTCCCCAGCGCCGCAAAGGCTTCCTCCATCTTTCATGGGCATGGTGCTTGTCTCTTTCGTTAATGGTGGTCGTGGCCGCTCAACTGATCGCGTCTGGATTGCAGGGCGCTCAAGTACTCGCCCAGCGTCGCGTCCAGTCGCTGGTGCATGAAAGTCTGGAAGGGTTTAAGGTCGTCTCGCATGGAGGCGTGCTCAAGCGTGTCGAGATACGTTTTTCGATCTTCCGGGCGGACGGCAACGGGCGGGTATCCCTCACGGAGCAGAAGCAGGTTCATCAACAGCCTTGCCGTGCGTCCGTTGCCGTCGCCGAAAGGATGAATTGCGACTAACCGGAAATGCGCGTCAAAGCTGGTCGCAGGTTGTGGCTCGGCCCTGCCAAGCCATTCGCCGTAGTCCTTCATCAATTGGGGAATCTTCACCGGGTTTGGTAAAACGACCGGGGAACCAGCGATGCGGCGGGGAACCGTGCTGTAAATGCCGCCGATTTCCGGCTGACTACGGGCGACGATGCGCCGGTGCAGTTCGCGCACGGTCGTTTCATCTATGGGCGTGGCCTTCGCCGCCAATTCGCGCATCCATAACACGGCGTTGTAATGGTCAACGGCCTCGAGATGATCGCGCAGAGGTTTGCCGCCAACCGTAATGCCGTGTTCGATAAGCTCCGCCGTCTCGCGCAACGTCAGCGTGTTGCCTTCGATGGCGTTGGATGTGTAGGTCAGATCGACATCATAGGACTTTTGCAGGGCAAGCAACGCCGCTTCCGAAAAGGGGCGCAATGCGTCGAGCCGTTCCTTTTGGGCGGCGATAGCGGCTAAAAGCTCATCCATGCACTCTCAGAAGTACCACGGGCGAACCGTTTGCACAACGCAACCGTCAAGCGAGCCACCCCGGTCCTGCACATCACCAATGCGGATGCAACCGGGGCGTTCTACTGCTCCATCCAATCGACCTATGCGCGCAATTCCGCCACATGCTGCCGCGCGGTGGCATCGGTGACGTCAAGGAAGCGCGCGATCCTGGGGCTTGCGGCGATGGCGCTGAGCACGGTAATCCTGCTGGAGCACAACCTGCGCTTCTGGCATCGCGCCGCGCTGGTGGCCGAGCAGGTCTGCGACGCCGCCGCGCATGGAAAGCCCGTGTTCGTGAGCGCCGACGCGCTCCCCGGCATCGTCTCATTCGGAAATGGCTTCAAAGAGTGCGTTGAACTCAAGCGTGAGAAGTGAACCGGCACGGGCGTATAGCCCTGCTGTCTCACTACACCTGAGAATCCTCGCAGCCGCGACGATTCGATGTGGAGCAGGTTGCTAACCTGCGGCCGATTGTCAATCGGCCCACCGCCAATGGATGGCGCCGGATCTCACGCCAGCGTTTCGTCAAGCCAGTTGTAGATGCAGAAGTCCCGATACCCCGGAGCGCCGACTTCGCAGTGCTGATCCGCGCCCTGCTCGCGCGTGAAACGGACGATCGCCTTCGGACAGCGCAACGCGTCGTAGAGTTTCTGTGCCTGGCCCGGGAAGAACTGCTCACCCTCCGGATCGGCGATCAGCATGGGACAGCGAATGCGGCCGGCGACCTCCCTGAGGTTGTACTCCTCGACCGCGTGAAAGGCGTCGTAGCAGGACGTCATTCCATACGGACGCATGCGAAAACGCAGTCCCATCCTGGCCCGCACATTCGATGCGGTGCTCGTTTGTATGACCCGATCGAACTGGCTTTTGTTTCCGCCATCCAGCATCCGGCGAACGAATTCGGGCAGGTTGCGCAGCCAGGGATCCGACACATCCCACACGCCCGGATCGGCTACCCCGGCGGCGATGCGGTGCTCGAAGGCCAGCGCTCGCGGCGCCCAGTAGCCACCCTGGCTGACACCCACCAGGGCGATGCGCTTCGGATCCACCTCACGGTGACGCAGCATGGCGTCCACCACCGGCGTAATCACCTTCTCCCAATCCGGACGGAAGTAAAGCTTCCGCACCCACAGCGAATCGCCTTGTCCCGGACCGTTGAAGATCAGGCAATTGTATCCGCGCGCCAGCGCGCCAGCGCCGCCCAGGACATACATGCTCTTTTCCAGACCGTCGGCGCCGTTGTTGAGCACCACCAGCGGCCTGCGGCGGCGCGAGTTGTCAACGCGCAGGAACCAGCCAGTCAGGCTGGCGCCTTCGTAAGGGATTTCCACGCGCTCCATGGGCGGGTCGAACAACGCGGCTGCGGCGGACCAGCACGCGGCATACTCCTGCCAGCAGGGGAGCATCCGCTCGGGGTCCGCGGTGCCATCCAGGAAGCGGAGCGCGGCGCTGAAGTAGCTCGCGGCCCACAGGTACGCTTCACGCGCGCTTACGTTGTGACGCTTAGCCGCAGCCTGATCCGCCAGCGTCCGCGATTCCACGCCAGCCTGGTGATACGACTGCCAGGCGGACTCGAAATCCCCGGCCTTGATTTTGGACACAATCGCGAGCAGCTTTCCGGGGTTCCCTGCGCGATAGTAGGAGCCGCCCTGGACTATCTGCGCGGTAAAGCCGAAGTCCGGGTCGGCGAACGGGGACGCAGGTGCGGCGACCTGCGCTTTAGCCGGCGGGGGCGGAGCCTGCTCTGCGGAGACGGCTGCCGCGGCAGCCGCGGATGCCAGGAAGGAACGACGATTAATCAAGACAAGCCTCTGCACTGAAGCATACGCCGGCGGCGGGCCGGACGTTCATAATGACCCTATGGCAGACCTCGACATCCTGCGCGTTGTTGCGCGGCAGTACCAGGCGTCACTCGCCATGCTCGGCCAGGCCATCGAGCTGTGTCCCGAGTCTCTCTGGCTGTCCACGGATTATCCGAACCGGTTCTGGCACATTGCCTGGCATGCCGTGTTCTACACGCACCTCTACCTGCAACCGGCGCAAGCGGACTTCCGTCCATGGGCGAAGCACAAACAGGATTCTCAATATCTCGACCCGCGCCGAAGGGTGGACACGCCATACACGAAGGCCGAGGTGCTGGAGTATCTCGAACTGTGCCGCTCGGAGGTGGACGCCCGGGTGCCCGCGCTTGATCTGGCGGCCGCTTCAGGCTTGCCCTGGCTGCCGTTCAGCAAGCTGGAAGTGCAGTTCTACAACATTCGCCATCTCCAGCATCACACCGGCCAACTGGCCGATCGGCTGAGAACCGCGGCCGGCATAGGCCTCGTCTGGGTTCGCCCCGATTGACCACTCCCTCAGTGCTTAACTGAGCCGCGACGGTTACGGAGCGGTCCTGCCTACATCGGCAGCACGGCCGCGGCCACGGGCTTCGAGCCCACCGGAATCATGTTGAACAGCGGCGAAATGCGGCCGTGGCGTCGCGTGAGGGCCGGAATCCACAGCACGGCCATGTCTCCGGAATCCTGATTCAACACCAGCGCGTACTCGTTGTCCGGCGTGATGGTGATGAACGACGGATTCGTCCCCGCGGGCGCCACTCCCACCATCCTGCGCGAATCGATATTGAAAATGCTGATGTCGCCGGATTGCGAGTTGGCCACAAACAGCATGGTGGGCGACGCGGCCATGGCGCCGGGCGACCGGCCCGCCAGCACCGTCTCGCCGATCTGCGGCGTGTAGTACGGATACACGATGACCACCGCGTCCATGCCCGCGCCGGTAATGAACAACTGGCCCCCGTCGTCATTGAAGCAGAAGTGCTCCGGGCGCACGGCCAGCGGAAGTTTCGTAATCAGCCGGCCGGAGGGCACCTGCAACGCCTGCAACATTTGCCCGCTCACGTCCGCTACCAGCAGGTTCTCCAGCTTCTCCCGAGTACCCAGGAATCGCAGCGTTCCGGTTTCCGAGGCGATGGTCTCCGCGGGGGCGGCGCGGCGCGCGGCCAGATCGACTAACTGGATGGCGCCGGTCTTCCCGTAACTCACCGCGGCGTGCGAGCCGGTGGGCGCCACGTCGAAATCGAACGGGTCGCCGGCCAGACCCACGGACCACTCCACTCGAAAGTCCTTCAGCGAAACGGCCACCAAACGCTGCGGATCGCGGCAGAGCACGTAGATGCTCTGTCCATCGGCGGAGAGCCGCATGGACACCGCGGAACGCGCAATGGACAAGGTGCGGCCCAACGCCAGCCGATCGGCGCGGATCTCGTGCACCAGGCCGTTGTCGGGCGTGAGCGCGTACACGGTCTGCCGGGACGGGTCGGCGACGATAGCCGTGGGCGCGCCGTCGAGGCGGATATACCGGGTTACGGCGAACAGCCCCAGATCCACGGCGGCGATCGCCCGGCCCTCCTGGTTGGCCACGAACGCGTAGCCGGAGAACGCCCGATGCCGCCGGCAGGATGGCAGTAGCGCAGCCAGGCCCAGCGCGGCCGAGCCTTTCAGAAATGTCCTGCGGCTGAGCACTGACCCCATTGTAGTGGCCCGGTAGTGGCATCGCGGTGGCCTTCCTCACAAACCCGTCACCACACTGCAATGCCTTTGAAAATCAGCGACTTCGCGTTTGAGGCGCGGAAAGCGGTATGGTATTATTCTTCAGGACTGCCTGAGCCCTCCCAGAGATTGCAGCCCCGCTCATTCGAAGGAGTCCGCGAGCCAGCTTCATGAACGTTCGTTCTGTTTTTAGTCTCTTTTCTTCGGACCTCGCCATCGACCTTGGCACCGCGAATACGCTGGTCTTCGCCAAGGGCAAAGGCATCGTTGTGAACGAGCCATCCATCGTCGCCATCAACAAGACCAACGGCGAGGTGGAGGCGGTAGGCAAGGAAGCCAAGGAGATGCTCGGCCGCACGCCGGGCAATATCGTCGCCATTCGCCCCATGAAGGACGGCGTGATCGCCGATTTCAAAGTCACCGAGCGCATGCTGAACTATTTCATTCAGAAGGCGCACGGACGCAAAATGCTGGTCCACCCGCGCATTGTGATCGGCGTGCCCAGCGAGATCACGCAGGTGGAGAAGCGCGCCGTCATCGATTCCGCCTATCGCGCCAAGGCCAGCGAAGTGCATCTGGTGGAACAAGCCATGGTGGCGGCGATCGGCGCCGGGCTGCCCATCACGGAACCTTCCGGAAACATGGTGGTGGATATCGGCGGCGGCACCACCGATGTCGCGGTCATCTCGCTGTCCGGCATCGTCTACTCGCGCTCGGTGCGGGTGGCCGGTAATGAGATGGACGACGCCATCATGCAGTACCTCAAGCGCAAGTACAATCTGCTGATCGGCGAGCGGACCGCCGAAGCGGTCAAGATCCAGATCGGCTCGGCCTATCCGTTGGATCGCCCGATCACCATGGAGATCAAGGGACGCAATCTCATCGAGGGCGTTCCGAAGACGCTCACCATCGACGACAGCGAGATTCGCGAGGCGCTTGGCGAATGCGTGGCCACCATCATGAATGCGATTCGCGTGGCTCTGGAGCGGACGCCGCCCGAGCTGAGCGCGGACATCAGCGATCGCGGCATCGTCCTCACCGGAGGCGGCGCCCTGCTGAGAAACCTGGACAAGCGCATTCGCGAGGAGACCGGATTGCCGGTCTCGATTGCCGAAGATCCGCTGGCCAGCGTGGTGCTGGGAACCGGCAAGATGCTGACCGACTTCAAACTGCTCCGCCGAATTGCGATTGAATAGAAACAGGCGCCTGTTTCGCGGCCGGGATTATTCGAGATGGAGTCGTTTCTCAACCGCTACCGAAACCTGACCGTCCTGCTGGTGGTGATTGCCGCGCAACTGCTGATGCTGGGGTGGCAGGTCAAGACCAGCCAGGACGTGCGGCTGTTGCGG
This sequence comes from Bryobacteraceae bacterium, assembly GCA_049510065.1. Classification (GTDB taxonomy): domain Bacteria; phylum Acidobacteriota; class Terriglobia; order Bryobacterales; family Bryobacteraceae; genus CAWACP01. The sequence continues at coordinate 56,753 of JBEKZH010000001.1, read as the reverse complement.
GTGTGGAGCGTCAGCACGGTGACGCCGGTGACGCGCGTGCTCGAAGCGGTTCGGCGAAACACCTTCGGATTGTTCGGAGAGTACCTCGTTCTGCTGGGCGTTCGCGAGGAGAACCGGCGCCTGCACGGGGAGGTGGGCAATCTGAAAATGCAGAACCACTTCCTCAACGCCGAGCTGGCCACGGCCGACCGCGTGCGCGCCCTGGCCGCGTTTCAGGCGCAGTCGCCGTCGAAGACCATCGCCGCGCGGATCATCGGAAGTGGCACCGCGGCCAATTCGGCCGAGGTTTTCGTGGACCGCGGCACTTCCCAGGGAGTCGAGAAAGGCATGGCCGTGGTCACCCCCGACGGGATTGTCGGCAAGGTGGTGGAAGCGTACCCCATGGCCTCGCTGGTTCTGCTGGCCACCGACCCGAGTTTCGCGGCCGGCGTGGTCTCCCAGAAGAACCGGGTACACGGTGAGTTGCGTGGGCTGGGGCACGGCAACTGCAAGATCACCGAAGTTCAGAACGAGCAGAAAGTCGACATCGGCGAGTGGTTCTACACCTCCGGCTACGACCGCATCTTCCCGCGCGGCTTCCCGGTGGGCCAGGCGGCGGTGGTGCGGAATGGAAGCGAGGGCAAAGAGATCTTCGTGTCGCCGAGCGGCTTCCAGGGCGGTCTGGATGAGGTGCTGATTGTCATCGAGGGAGTGCATCAATTGATTCCCGAGCAGGTGGTGGCTTCCTCCGACATCCACATGATGACGCCTCCACCGTCTGACCAACCTCCGGCCAGCGGACCTGCCGCGGACATGCCGCAGACGGGAAACACGGACGCGGACCGGCTTAAGACGGCCTACAAGAAGATCGGCGATGCGCAGGGCCATGTGTACGGGGCAGGCGGTCCCCCGAACTTCAATATCAAAGTGACCGGCAACCCCCCGCCGGCCGCGGCCAGGCCCGCCAACCCCGAGCCCGGCGACGAGGGCGGCGGCGATGTTCGCCTGAATCAGCCCGATTTCGCCGCGCAGGAGGGCGCCGCCGCGTCCAAACCGAAGGCGCCGCAGCCGAAAACAGTGCCGCCGAAACCCGCGCCCACGTCCGGAGGTGTCCCACGCGAGACACGATGAGCGAATTCGGAGAGAGGCTGTTGTCCGGTACCCCAAGGAGGAGGACCCGGGGCGAGCACATGCGCTCGCTGGCGTTTCTGCTGGTGCCGTTTCTGGCGATCCTGTTCCAGGTCTACGTCCCGCGCTTCTTCGGCTTCCTCGCGTACCTGGAATTGCCGCTGCTGGTGACCATCTATTTCGCGCTCACGCGCCGTCAGCCCATCTCCGGCGTCCTCTTTGGCGCGGCGGTGGGAATTGTGCAGGACTCTCTTTCCCAGCAACTGATCGGCATGTATGGCATCGTCAAAACGCTGGTGGGTTACTTTGCCGCCTCCGTCAGCATGCGGTTCGACGTGGAGAATCCCGTCCTGATCGGCATTCTGAGTTTCTTCTTCTACTTCTTCCATCAGTTCTTCTATTGGGTGCTGGACCGCGCCCTGCTGGGGCACATGACCGTCTTCGACCCGCAACAGACGTTCGTCTATGCGCTGTTGAACGCCGCCGTCGCTCTGCCGTTGTTTCACCTGCTTGATAAACTGAAAGCCAGAGCCTGACTGCGGGTTTGAAAGTTGCCTCTGTACACCACCAGCGAGCGCGATCCGGAACGGATTCCACATCCACCGCCGCGTCTGCTGCGCGACGAAGCCAGGTTCGGCACCGGCAAGATCGCCGTCTTTCAGTACCTCACGGTGGCGGTGTTCATCTTTCTGGTGGCCGGTTTCTGGGATCTGCAGGTGCGCAACCCGGACTTCTACCTGGAGCGCGCCGCGGAGAACTACATCCGGTCGGTTCCGGTCCCCGCGCCCCGGGGCAAGATCCTCGACCGCGATGGCCGCGTCATCGTCGACAATCACTCGTCCATCAGCGTGCTGCTTTCGCGGGAGAACCTGAAGTACGAACACCTCAGGCCGATCGCCCAAGGGCTGAACCTCGACTACAACGCGCTGCTGGATCGCATGCACCGCTACGAACTTCGTCCAAAGTACGAACCGGTGGTCATCAAGGAAGAGCTCGCGCCGGAAGACCTCGCGTTCGTCGAATCGCACATGGACACCAATACATTTCCGGAAATGTCGCTATTCCGGGCGCAGAGGCGCCTCTATCCGGCCGAGGGCATGGCCGCGCACGTGATCGGCTACGTCGGTGAGATCAGCGAGTCCGAGCTTGATTCTCCGGAATATGCCGGCAAATACCATCTGGGCGATATTGTCGGCAAGCAGGGTCTGGAGAAGCAATACAACGAAATCCTGATGGGCGTGGACGGCCAGCGGCGCGCCGAAGTGGATAACACGGGGCGCGAGCGCAAAGTGCTCACCGACAAGCCCGCCGTTCCCGGCAGGACCCTGCAAACCACGCTGGATCTCGATCTGCAGGCCGTCGCCGAACTGGCCATGGAAGACAAGAAGGGCGCCGTCGTAGCGCTGGACCCGCGCACCGGTGAAGTGCTCGCCATGGTCAGCCATCCGAGCTTCGACCCAAGCATGTTCGCGGGACGCATTCCGGCGCGCGACTGGAAGGAACTGGTGGAGAACCCCGGCCATCCCCTGCTCAACCGGGCCATCCAGGCCCAGCAGGCCCCTGGATCCACGTTCAAGCCGATCATGGCTCTGGCGGGACTTGAAACCGGGGTCATCGACGACGATTTCAAGGTCCACTGCAGCGGCGGCGCCAGCTTCTATGGCAACTACTTCGCCTGCCATCAGAAGAGAGGGCATGGAACCCTCGAGGTCCACCGGGCCATTGTGCAGTCCTGCGACGTGTTCTTCTACACGGTGGGGAACAAACTGGGCATTGATCGCATCGCCCAGTACGCCGACATGGTGGGCTATGGGCACAAAACCGGGATCGACCTTCCCAACGAGGCCTCGGGCATCGTGCCGTCCACCAAATGGAAAATGCGCACGTTCCGGCAGAAATGGTACGCCGGTGAGACCATTTCGGTGTCCATCGGGCAGGGTGCGCTCACGGTCACGCCACTGCAGATGGCCGTGGCCATCGGCGGAATCGCCACCGGAGGGGTCTGGCAACAGCCCCACCTGGTGCGCGACGCGAAGCTGGATCCCGCTCACCGGGCCGAGCTCAATCTGGACAACGTGCAGAAGGTGATCTACGGCATGTGGGGCGTGGTGAACGAATATGGAACGGGCGCCCGTGCCCGTCTGGCGAACATCTCGCTCTGCGGCAAAACGGGGACGGCGCAGCTTGCTTCGAATAAGCTGCTCAAAGGGACCAGGCTGGGACAAACACAAACCATGAAGGACAACGGGTGGTTTGTCGGATTCGCTCCGCGAGAAGCTCCGGAAATCGTGGTGGCGACGTTGTGGGAGAATGGCGGGGAAGGCCCGCTGGCGTCGCCCATCGTGCGTGACGTGATCAAGGCCTACTTCGATAAGAAGGCGCGTCTGGCCGGGCAGCAGCCGGAGATCACCGCGTCGGCCGAGTCCGAGCTTCTTCCAATGAGGAGACCGGCGCAACCATGAAAAGGGGAGTAAAAGGAGTAAGGGGAGTAGACACACGTCGGCACGTCCAAGCACTCCATCTACTCCCTCTACTTCCTTTATTCCCTTTACTCCCTTTGTAGCCATGGCTTCCTATCGCTCCATTCGCGACTTCGACTGGGCGCTGCTCATTGTCGCCCTGGGCATCTGCGCCCTCGGCGTACTGCAGATCTTCAGCGCCACGCGCGACACCATCTGGCGGGACGCGTGGTGGAAGCAGATCCTCTATATCCTGGTGGCGGTGGTTCTGATGTGGATCATCAGCCGCATCGACTACCACACCCTGATGGCCCAGGTTCCCCTGTTGTACGTGCTGTCGGTACTGGCTCTGGTGGCCACCTTCATCATCGGGAAGACGGTGTTCGGGTCGAGAAGGTGGATTCCGGTTGCGGGATTCCACCTGCAGGTGTCAGAATTCGTTAAGCTGGTTCTGGTTCTGTTGGTCGCAAGATTCCTGACGGAACTGAAAACGGAGCAACTGGAACTGCCCGACCTGCTGAAGCTGGGCGGCCTGATTGGCATCCCGATGGTGCTGGTGATGAAGCAGCCGGATCTGGGTACGGCTCTGACGTACCTGCCGGTGCTCGGCGTGGGGGTGGTTCTGGCCGGTTTGCGCTGGCAGTACGCGGCGGCGATTCTCCTTGTCTTCGCTCTCGTGCTGCCGGTGTCGTGGTTCCTGTTGAAGGACTATCAGAAAGCGCGGCTGGTCAGTTTTGTGGACCCGAATCAGGATCCGAAAGGCACCGGATATCAGGTGATTCAGTCGAGGATTGCGGTCGGGTCAGGGGGGATGTGGGGCCTGGGTGTGACTCACGGGAAGCAGACGGAATATCGCTTCCTGCCGGTTCCGCACACCGATTTTATTTTCTCGTCTTTCGCCGAGGAGCACGGATTTGTCGGGGTAATATTCTCGCTGGGGTTGTATTTTTTGCTGTTGATGCAGATTGTGCAGAATGCGCAAATGTCCACGGATCGCGCGGGCATGTATATCTGTATGGGCGTGGCGGCTCTGTTGCTGTTCCACGTCCTGGTAAACGTCGGGATGGTGGTGGGGCGAATGCCGGTCACCGGGATTCCACTGCCGCTGATGAGTTCCGGCGGAAGCAACATCATGTCCGTTTTTCTGATGCTGGGGCTGGTGAATAATGTGCGGCTCCGGCGTTTTATCGGTTAGCGGGCCGCTTCGGCGGCTGAAACAACGAAGCGCGGCCGGGAGTGGCCGCTTCGAGGAAAGAAACGCTGGTTTAGACGGGTTCACGCTTCGAAGGAATTGAGCTGCCAGGAGCCGCTATCGGCGGCAACTGGCCTGCAAGCGCAAAGGGCCCGGCGGCGGGCCTCCATACGGAGGAGGAACTCCAAATCACCCGCCGCCGAGGCTCCGTCTTGCGCGAGTTGCTCAAAAGATGCTGCCGGGGAGTGTGCGGCGGGGCGCTGAGTGCGCTTCCATGCTTCCGGCCGCCGACAAGTTTGATGAAGTGTGTGCCGGGGTAACGGTCTTTGGATCACCCGGCCTGATCGCCGCGCTGGCTGGCTGTTCTCCCTCCCTGCTCTGCTCCCGCCGTGACAACACGGAGACGCCAATGACCAAGGAACTGGTGATTTCGGCGGATCGGCACGAGACTAAAGTGGCCATCCTCGAAGACGACCAACTCGTGGAGATCTACTTCCAGCGAGCCAACGAGTATTCACTGGCCGGCAGCATTCATAAAGGCCGCGTGACCCGGGTTTTGCCGGGCATGCAATCGGCTTTTGTGAACCTCGGCCTCGAACGCGACACGTTTCTGTACGTGACCGATTTCTTTGAGGAGAGCGAAGAGTACGACGCTCTTCCCGAGGATCGGCCCGAGCGGGGCGAGCGCAGATTCGAACGTGCGCCGCGTGTTGCCGAGCCACGCCCTCCCGCCGAGCCCGAAGCCGAGCCCGCGCCCGAGGTGGAGGAGCCGGCCGTGGAGGAGCCGGCAGTAACGCCCGCCGCCGTGCAGGCCGTGGATACCGACGCGCCGCCAGCCTCGAGAACCGAGTCCGGCGAATACGGAGGAAACAGGGACCGTGACCGCGATCAGCAAGGCCGCCGCTCGCGGCGTCGCCGAAATCGTGGCCGCGGGTTTCCCGAATCGAAGTATGCCAGCGAGGTGAACGCGCCGGCCGCGCGACATGCTGTGGAAGGGGCTGTGGAAGGGGCCGTCGAAGCGCCCGCCGCGCCGGCCAGCGCTCTCTCCGCGAGCGACGACGATTTCCCGGTGCTTCCGGGCGAATCTCTGGCCAAGTACAGCGGTTCCGGCATCGCGGCTCTCGACCCCGACGAAGAGGACGAGATCGCGGCGGCGCAGGCGGAAGCCGACGCGCTCACCGGCGAGTTGCGCGTCAGCGTGAGCGATGTCAAGGCCACAGGCGAAGAGCCGAAACCGGAGCCGCCCGACGAGCCGGTCGTTGTCGAACTCGCGCCCGCGCCGGAAGTGGTTGCCCCAGTCGCGGCGGAACCGGTTGCCGAAGCCGTTTGGGAGGACGAAGCCCCCCAGAACATCGCGGAAGCTCCGGAAACCGCCGAAGCGGGCGAAAGCGAGACCATCGCCGGAGAAGCGGAAGCAGCGCCGGTGGAGGGCGAGGAAGCGGCTCCGGCCGCGGCATCCGCCTCGGTGCGCGAACGCGGCGGCCGCTATCCGCATCGCGTATCCAGGCGCACGCGCAGGAAGATGCGCGGCGGGCCGCCTGAAGCGCGGGAGAGCCGCGAGCCTGTGCGCGAAGCCCCGCCGGTGGTGGCCACGCCCGTTCCGGTAAAGCCCGAGCCGCGCGCGGCTCGCCCCCCCGAGAAAGGCCAGCCGTCGATTACCGAGCTGCTCAAGGAAGGCCAGGAAATCATCGTTCAGATCGCCAAGGAGCCGCTCGGCCAGAAAGGCGCGCGCATCACCTCGCACATCGCGCTGCCCGGCCGCTACGTGGTCTACATGCCCACGGTGGAGCACATGGGCGTCTCGCGTAAGATCGCCAGCGACGAAGAACGGCTTCGGCTGAAACGGATTCTGCAGGCGCATCGCGCGGGCATTCCCGGCGGCTACATCATGCGCACCGCCGGCGAAGGCAAGAGCGAGGACGAAATCGCCGCCGACATGAACTTCCTGTACAACCTGTGGACGGATATCCGCCAGAAGGCCGAGAAGAAGCCCGCCCCCGCCCTGCTGCATCACGATCTGGACATCGTGCAGCGGCTGCTGAGGGACCAGTTGACCGAAAACTTCAAGGCCATCTGGGTGGACAACGAGGATGTCTACGAGAGCGTCCTCAACTTCGTGCAGCGCTTCCAGCCCGCGCTGGTGCCGCGCGTGAAAATGTACACGCGCCCGGCGCCCATTTTCGAAGCGTTCAGCATTACCGCGGAACTGGAGAAGGCGCTGCGGCCGAAGGTGTGGCTGAAGTCGGGCGGCTACATCGTGCTCAATCAGACCGAGGCGCTGGTGGCCATCGACGTGAACACGGGCAAGTACGTGGGCAAGTCGAACCGGCTGGAGGACACCATCGTCAAGACCAACACCGACGCGGTAAAGGAGATTGTGCGGCAGATCCGTCTGCGCGACCTCGGCGGCATCATCGTGGTGGACTTCATCGACATGGACGAGCGCAAAAATCGCCAGAAGGTGATGCAGACGCTCGAGGAGGCCATGCGCGCCGACCGCGCGCCGTACAAGATCCTCCAGTTCAACGATTTCGGTCTGGTGGCCATCACCCGCAAGCGGGTCAAGCAGAGTCTGGAGCGGACGCTGTGCGCGCCCTGTCCGTATTGCGACGGCGCGGGCTACGTGAAGAGCCCGCAGACCACCATCGGCGAGATCCTGCAGGAAGCGCAGAAGATCGTCAAGGCGGTGGAAGGCGAAGAGGTGATTCTGCGGGTGAACCCGGAAGTGGCGAAGTTGCTGAATTCGCACACCACGAAGTACCTGGAGGAGCTGGAGGGCATCCTGCGCCGGCCGGTGCTGGTGAAGAGCGACCCGCTGCTGCACCAGGAGAAGTTCGACCTGGCGTGATTTCCGGCGACGATTCCCGGTTTCGATGTGGCGCAGGCAATCGTGCCTGCCGCGCCGAGACTCGTCTCGGCGCTCCTCCGCGACGATCAGAATCCCATGTGTTGTTACTGCCGAAAGTCTCGCCATCGCGCCTGCTGCAATCTCTGAAAGGGGCGACGGCACGGCAGGCGAATCTGATCCTGAGCCGCACGGGAGAGACGTTCTGGCAGGCAGAGTCGTATGACCACTGGGTGCGAGATGAAGGGGAATGGCAGCGAATTGCTGCCTACATCGAGAACAACCCGGTGAAAGCAGGGCTGGTGCCACGCGCGGAAGATTGCCGGTGGTCGAGTGCAGCTACACCGGGCGGGAGCGCCGAGACGAATCGGCGCGGCAGGCACGAGTGCCAGGCACGATTGCCTGCGCCGCGTCCGACAGGCCCGAATCTCCTGCAATAAAGGATTGCGGCCTATCACCGGGAGGCCAGCTTGTGATCAAAGCTCCAGTTGCCACGTCTGGCCCACCAGATCGTGGCCAAAACTGTGATGCGGCTTCTCCTCCGTCAGGCGGAAGCCGGCCTGCTGGTAGATGTGCCGCGCGGCCGTCAGCACGTCGTTCGTCCACAGCGTGACTTTCCGGTAGCCCGTCTGGCGGGCGAAGCGGACGCACTCGTCCACCAGGCGTTTGCCCATGCCCAGGCCGCGCGCCTCGGGCGCCACCAGCAGCAGGCGCAACCGGGCCTCCGCATCGGATTCGCGGACCAGAAACACGCAGCCGGCGTTCCTGCCGTCGCGCTCGGCGATCCAGCATCGCTCGCGCCGGGGGTCGAATTGGCGGATGAACTTCGCCGCAATTCCCGCGACCAGCGCTTCGAACTGCTCGTCCCAGCCGTACTCGCGCGCGTACAGGACGCCATGGGATTGCACCACCCAGCCCATGTCGCCGGGCCGGTGAGCCCGCAGGATGTAAGGGACACTCTCGTGCCGCCCGCCGCCGAGCAGTTCCTCGATCGCCCCCATGGCCCCCACCAGGCGGTTCTGTTCCTCATCGGAAAGACCGCCCAGCATGGCGCGGACTTCACCGGTGGAGGCCGCATCCAGCGGGCCGAAGGTCTTCCGTCCTTTCGGCGTCAGCGCGAGCAGGCTTTGGCGGGCATCGTTTTTCGAGGTTGTCCGGCGCACCAGTCCGCGCGTTTCGAACCCGTGCAGGATGCGGCTCAGATACCCGGCGTCCAGGCCGAGATCCCTGGCCAGTTCGCTGGACGTCGGGAGATCGCGGTGGGCGAGTTCGTAGAGCACGCGCACTTCGGTGAGCGAAAACGGACTTCGCAGCAGCTTCTCGTGCAGAAGACCGATCTGGCGGGTGTAGAAGCGGTTGAAGCGGCGCACCGCGTCCGCGCGCTGCCGGAGGTCCATAGTTGACATTGTCAATCAATCAATTGACTGGGTCAACTATATGCCGGTCAGCCGATGATCACCGTCGCGCAGCCCGCCACGATGACGCCGCCGTGCAGGGTCAGGTCGCCCACGCGTGCCGCTGGTTGGTCGCCGATCATCACCGACGTGGAGCCTTGAGCGATGATGTCCGGCGGGCCGGCACAGGTCGCCGTATCCCCAACGCGCGCCGCCGCAAGGTAGCCGATCAGAACCTGCGGATCGCATGGCGGCAGAATGGGCCCGCCGACGTGCGGCGTGGGGCCCGGGTCCACCATCGGGCAGGTGTGGTTGTCGGTCAGGCGCGCAGCGGGAGGCATGCGAGGAACTCAGTGTACCACTTTCGTGGGCAGCCTAAGCCGTCATGCGCCGGGCCAACTCCACCGCGCCGTTTTCGTGAGCGGAGATGATCTCCTTCGCGGTGACGGCCATGGTGACGCGCCGCTGCCGGCTCGTCCGGCGGATCTGCAGATACGCGGATTCCTCCGTCGCCCCCTCCTGCTGCAGCAGCCCCTTGGCGCGCTCCACCAGCTTGCGCTCCTCCAAACGGCGCTCCAGCTCGCCTTTTTCCCGTTCCAGCAGGGACACGCGCGCGGCCAGCGCCCTGCCTTGCGAAACAGCCAAACGGGCATTCACCACGGCCTCGGCCGCGTGCGCCAGCGCCGTGAGCAGATCCACCTCGGCCGCATCGAACGCACCGTCGCCCAACCGGCCCACGGTCAAAAGGCCCGACAGCCGATCGCCGTGAAACAGCGGCGCCACCAATAGACGGCCAAAACGGAACTGGAGTACCTCCGGGAATTTCTCAAACCGGTCATCCAGAAGCGCACGGGCATCCACCGGCCGGCGCAACTGGAACAGCGACTCCGCCGCCTCCCCGGTGAGTTCCACCACGAAACGGCCGACCGGGCCCAGCGGCAGCGACGCGCTTCCCCAGGTCAGGGTCAGACGCGTCCCGGTTACGTCGGCGGCATACACGAAAGCTCCGCTGGCGTGAGTCGTGGATAGCACGAGATCGAACAGGCGCTCAAGGGACGCTGACGACCGGTCGAGGCCGGATCGGTCGAAAACAAGGAACAAACTTGACGACATAAACACTCCTCCCTGGATTTGTTTGGGACGGGAATACGAACGTGCAGCGGCGGGTCAGCGGCAACAACAGCGGGCAGGATACATCGATCTATCCATTCTCCATCAAGAATAGGGGATATGCTTGGAGAATGCAAGTGAAAAGTGCGTGAAGGCCACCCGAATCTGGTGCACAATAATGAAATGCCCAACAAGCACTTCATGCGTATCCGCGAAGTAGCGAAAGACAGCGTGAGTGTCGACCGCGTGGCATGCCGGTTTCACCCTGACCAGGCTCTGGTGGTGAAAGAGCAGAAGAGGCCGAAGGGCGATTGGCCCGAGGAGCGCAAGATCATGGTGCACTGCCCGGCCTGCATGCAACTGGCCCACACGCACGAAGAGCGCGAACGGTGCTCCATGACGCTGGCTACGGAACTGCATTCCAGCGATGGGCCCGATCGCGCCTTTCGCGTGGCGTCCTGAGTGGTGCCTACAGCTTCATCTTGGCGACGTGCAGATTGAAGTCCGTGCCGGGTAGCAGCGACGTCAGCACGAAGGCGTCGAAGCCGTTGCCCTGCAGTTCGGTGGTCCGGTAGACGCCCGGTTCGCTCTCCACGCGCTCGCTCCGCGATTGAAAATCATTGAGGAACGCCTGCGCGTCCTTCTCCGTGGTGGCCTGCGGCTTCCCGTAGCCGCGCGAGGAGACCGCCTCGGCCGCGTACGAGCGCACCAGCTTCGGCCAGTATTTTTCCAGCAGCGACGGGCTGGCGAAAATGTCCGCCCAGACGATTTCGCCGTTCACCGCCACCACGGCCCCGACGGCCTTGCGTGCGCGCAATTCTCCCATGGCCTTGTCCCAGCTCCGCTCCACCGGCGCGGCCACCACGTCTACGCGATTCTGCACCGCACTGTTCCCCATGGTTTGGGCGTAGGACGAGGTCCCCGTCAGCGCGCCAGCGGCCGCGGGCGGGGCTGCCGCCACCACTGCCTGGCGTGACCGCGCCACTTCGTCCCACACCTGGCTCTGGTCTTTGGCGGCCATGGCCTTCTGCCGCACGCTGGGTTGCGCCATCAGCGCATGCGCCGAACCGAAGTTCTGCGAGGTTTCCACCCAGCGATGCGGCTCCACGCAGAACACGCTGAGGTCGATGGGCTCGCTGCGCGGGGGCACGATGCGGTCCTTGCCCACCACGCGATCCTGCTTGCCGCCGGTGACGATCTCGCCGGCCAGCAGAATTAGCGGCCGGTCTGAGTTATTAATCAGCATCAGACGGTTGACCTGTGCGCCCGATGATTGCGGGGGAGTGGGCCTGTGCTCGGGCCATGGATCGGGAATGGCCGTGGGCCGGCGGCGCGGGCGTACCAGGCCGGCGGCGCCCTGCTCGGTCACCACCACCTGGCCGGAACGGATTCCTTCGTCCAGCGTCAGGAAGGCGCCGGTATTGCGAACTGTGTCGCTGACAATCGGAAAGACGGTCAGGTTGTCCTGCGTGGTGGGCGCGAGCACCTTGTAATCGGCGCCGGACGCGGCCACTACGGCGAAAGCCACTGCGAAAGCTGTTTTCAGCATTGCGATCCTCCACCGGGAGAACGCCGCTGCCCGTACTTCTTGCAGAATATTTTCGCGCAAAACGGACCGCGACCCGCTCTGCCTCATCGCGAATTCCTGACCTGTATGGCGCCGCGGGCTCGCGGCCTTTGCGCTGGCGGCGAATTTCGCGAGAATAACAACTGAGCGCGGACCATGAGTGACTACCCGTCGTACTTCGCCGGACTCTACGAGGAATCCGGCGGGCGCGGCTTCGGGCTGAGTCTGGCGAGTTTCGCCGGGATTCTGCAGGAGGTGAGTGGCCGCTATGTGCCCGAGGTCGCGGGCGAGCGGGAGCTTGCCGCGTTCCACCGCAGTCTGCGGCTGGAGGACCTGGCGCTGGCGCGCGCGTGCGCTGACGGGAACGAGGCGGCCTGGGACTGCTTCCTGAACCGGTACCGGGCGAAGCTGTACGAGACCGCCGCCGCGATCGCGCGCGACGAATCGGTGGGCCGTGAGCTGGCCGATTCGCTCTATACCGATCTGTTCGGCACGCGGCTGACGGCTGGCGGCCAGCGCATCTCGAAGCTGGCGAGTTACACGGGACGCGGATCGCTGGAAGGCTGGCTCCGCACCGTGCTCGCGCAGGAGTACGTCAACCGGTATCGCAGCCAGCGCCGCACCGCCCCCTTCGACGAGAGCGTTCAGCCAGCCGCGCCCATCAGCGACGGCGCCGCCGTGGACCCTCGTCTGGAGCAGGCCACCGGCGAAGCCCTGGCCGAGCTGCCCGCGGAGGAGCGACTCATTCTGGCGGCGTACTATCTGGATGGAAGGACGCTGGCGGAGATTGCGCGCATGCAGGGCGTGCACGAATCCACCATCAGCCGTCGTCTGGATCGCCTGACCGCGGCGCTGCGCAAGCGGATTGTGCGCGGCCTGCGCCAGCGCGGCATGAGCGCGCGCGCGGCCGAGGAGACGCTGGAAGCCGACGTCCGCGATCTTGCGCTGGACGTGCGCGGAAGCCTGCTGCAAGAACCGGGCGCTGGAACGTTCCATGAAAGGAGGGAAGGCCGATGAAGGCGAACCTGTTGCGGGTGGTGAGGTCCGCGCTCGCGCGCACGACGCCGCGCAACCCTTCCGGCCACCCCGACGCCAATCTCCTGGCGGCCTTCGCGGAGAATACGCTGCTGGCGCGCGAGCGGGCGGCGGTCGCCGGGCATCTGGCGGATTGCGCCGATTGCCGTGAATTCCTGGCTCTGGCCTTCGCCAGCGAGGTGGCCGAGCCTGCCGCGGCGGCGAAGCCGCGGGCGGTCCGCCGGTGGTCGCCGGTGTGGAGTTGGGCCGCATCGACGGCGGCGGTTTGCATCGTGGTGTCGGCCGTGTGGGAGTTTCGTGCGCAGCGGGTGGCGCCGCTGGAGCCCCCGCCTGGCCCGCCCGCGATTAGTGCTCCCCGGTCGCCGCAGGTAGCGCCGGTAAAGGCTGCCACGCCCCGGCGGTTCACTGCTCCGCCCATCGCCGCCCCTGGCGCCGCGCCGAAACAACCCGCAGCGCCACCGCCACCACCCGCCCTCGCGCCGCAGCAAACCGCGGACGCGCTCTCTTCAATCCAGCAGCAGGCCCCCGCGCCTCAGTACAACCAGCAGGCAGAGGCAGCGCGACCCGGCGCTCGGTATCTCGTGCAGGACCAGGCGGCGGCCGCGCCTTCCGCCCTTGCCCGTTCTGCTCCCGCGCGCATGAGGAAGGAGAGCGGCTTCGGCGCCTTGGGGCATTCCGGCTCTCGCGTCCTCTGGACGATCGCCGGCAGCCCGCGCGGAATGGTCCAGCGTTCAGACGACGGTGGCGCGACATGGAAGACAGTCCCAATCAGCGATGAGGTCAGCTTTCGCGCGGTTGTCAGCAGCGGCTCCGGCGTGTGGGCCGGTGGCTCGGCGGGCGCGCTGTACCATTCCACGGATTCGGGCGCCCACTGGGAGCGGGTGGCCATCGACACGACTGGGACCATCGTCGGGATCCGGGCCGGCGATGGTGGAGAGGTTGTGGTGACAACCGACGACGGCCGCACCTGGCACCTCACAAATACGCCGCATTGATCACAGCGAGCGCCGCGATGGCCGCGGTCTCGGTGCGCAGAATGGCCGGTCCGAGCGAGACCGATCGCCAGCCGGCCTCGTGCGCCAGACTGCGTTCGCGATCCGTCCAGCCGCCTTCGGGCCCCACCAGCACGCTCACGCGATTGTCGAGCGAACGCTCGGGCCGAAGTGGCATGCAGCCGGGTTCCTCATTCAGCAACAATCGGCACGGGCCGTCATCACTAAGCACTTCGCGAAACGGAACCGGCGCCGCAATCTCCGGCAAACGGACGCGCCGGCTCTGTTCACTGGCCTCGCGCGCGATCCGCTGCCAGCGTTCGACGCGCTTCCCGGCCGCGCGGTCGAGCCCCCGTTCGCTGCGCTCGGCCGCGAAGAACGACATGCTCTCCACACCCAACTCCGTCGCCTTCTCCACCAGCAGCTCAATGCGCTCGAAGCGGACCAGCGCGACCCAGAGCGCGGTACGCACCGGGGCGTCCGCGGCCTCAATGCGCTCCAACACGCGAAACGAAACCAGATCGCGCCGCGCCGCCTCCACCTCCGCCAGGTACACCGCGCGGTTGTCGGAGATCTCGTATTTCTGGCCCTTTTCCACCCTCAGCACGCGGGTGAGATGATGCGCTTCTTCGCCGGCGAGCGTGGCGCTCCCGCTGTGGATCAGGGGCACGAAGAACCGTCGTCTGGCCATGTACGATAATCTAACGCCATGATCGCCTCTCTGCGCGGGAAGCTCCTCGAGAAACATCCGAACCAGGTGATTGTCGACACCGGCGGGGTCGGCTACGACGTCACCATTCCCATCTCCACGTTCTCCAGCCTGGGCGAGGCCGGCAGCGAGGTGCGGCTGCGCATCCACACGCACGTGCGCGAGGACGCCATCCAGCTCTTCGGCTTTCTGACGGCGGAAGAGAAGACGGTGTTCGAGCGGCTGATCTCGGTGAGCGGCATCGGGCCGAAGCTGGCCATCACGGTGCTCTCGGGCCTGGCCACGCCGGATCTCGTCGCGGCTATTCGCGAGGGCAGCGTGGAGCGGCTGGTGCGCATCCCCGGCGTGGGCAGGAAGACGGCCGAGCGGATGGTGCTGGAGCTGAAAGACAAGCTGGACATGTTTCCGGGCGTGCCGCGCGCGGCGGCGGCCACCAAGCCGGGCGATGCGTTGAGCGCGGTGGAGCAGGATGTGTTGTCGGCGCTGCTGAACCTGGGATGCCAGCGCGCCGCGGCGGAGGTGGCGGTGCGAAAAGCGCGCGCGGCGGGGGCGGGAGCCGAGTTCGAGCCGCTGTTCCGCAAAGCGCTGGAGCTGGTGCGATAGGGGGACCACTCGGTTACCCTCGTGGCTCGGTAACATCCTGCGAACTTGCGACATCGTTGCCGAGCCGCGACGGTAACGGAGCGGGTGCTACGCCGGGAGCTGCTCCAGCGCCCGGCGCGTTTCCTCAACCCGTCCATGCCCGAGGCGCTCGCGGAGTTCGAGGGCGGCGGTGAGGCGCTGGCGGGCAAGCTGGTGCTCGCCGAGCCGGAAGTGGGCGATGCCGCAGAAGTGGAGACCGTCGGCTTTTCCCCAGGCGTATTGGCAGTCGGGCGCTTCCGAGCGGTCGAGCGCATTGCGGGCGTTCTGGAGGGCTTTGCGGGCGTCGCCCGCGGCGAGGAGTGTTTCGGCGAGAGCGACGCGGAGGTCGGATCGTTTTCAGTGGCTTTCTGGAATTCGTCGCCCGTCCCCGAATCGGCCGACCGGCCACTCCATGCCCGGGCGCGCCCTGAAAGATTTCTTCGCTGGCGCTAGCGGAGCCGGGCCGGTGGCTTGCTATCCTGAATACCTGTTCCCATGGCCTTCCGGGTGGGCGACACCATCGGCGATTACCGCATCGAGTCCATGCTCGGCGAGGGCGGCATGGGCCAGGTGTTTCGTGTGCGCAATCTGCTGTCGGACCGCGTGGAGGCGATGAAGATCGTCCTCCCTCATCTGGATGGCCAGCAAAGCCTGCCCGAGCGCTTCCTGCGTGAGATTCGCGTCCTTGCCAGTCTCGATCATCCCCACATCGTGGCCATGCGCACCGCGCTCCGCGTGGAAGACCGCGTGGCCTTGGTCATGGAATTCGTGGATGGTGTCAGCCTCTACACCAGGCTGCGCGCCGAGGGTCTCGCGATGTCCAACGCGCTCCGCTATATCGGCCAGGTGCTCGGCGCGCTCTCCTACGCGCACGCTCACGGAGTGGTTCATCGCGACATCAAACCGGACAATATCCTGGTGACCACTGCCGGCATCGCCAAACTGACCGACTTCGGCGTCGCGCAGCTCTCGGGGGATCGCTCGCTCACATCCACCGGCGCCGCAGTCGGCTCGCTGCACTATATGTCGCCGGAACAGGTTCGTGGAGGAAGCGTGGACGGGCGGTCCGACATTTACTCCGTTGGAATCACACTGTATGAGATAACAACCGGAAGAAGAGCGATCCGGGGCGACAGCAACTGGTCGATCATGGACGGCCATCTGCATCAGCGGCCCACCGCCCCCGTCGAGATCAACCCCGCTCTGCCGCGCAGCCTGTCCGATGCGATTCTGCGCGCGATCGAGAAGAGCCCGGCCGATCGCTACCCGACCGCGGACGAATTTCGCTCGGCGCTCGGCGAGGATGCCGTCACCATTACGAAATTGCCCAGCTTCCTCGCACGAACGACTGCGGCAACGGCCACGCCGGCCCCGGTGGATGCCGCTCAACTGGCCAGACTGGAGAACACTCTGGTGCGTGCCGTGGGTCCCATTGGCAAGCAACTGGTGGCCCGCGCAGCCCAGTCGCACTCGTCGCTGCCGGAGCTCTGCCGCGCGCTGGCCACGCACATCCCCACGCCCAAAGAGCGCGAGGAGTTTCTGCGCAGCTTCGCGCGCGAAACGACGCCGCCATCGCCGGTTCCGGCGCCGACTCCCACACCTCCAGCGCCCACCTTCGACGCCGAGCTGATCCGAACCGTGAAACAGAAGCTGGCCATGTTCCTGGGACCCATCGCCAACATCATGGTGGACCGTGCGGCGCGCACCGCGCGGAGCCCCCGCGAGTTGTACGAGGCGCTGGCGGCGCAGATCCCGCAGGAGTCCGAACGGCAGGCGTTCCTCAAATCACTCCCGCGGTAGTGTCCTGTCCGAGTTAACAATTTACAATCCAGACCTCCGAAGTGGGGCAGGCAATTCTGCCTGCAGACCCGCTTTCCAGCGGGTCCTGCCGCCTGAAAGGCGGCTGCGGCCAGGATTGGCCGCCCCACAAGTTGTTGTCAATTATTAGCTGGGACAGGACACTAGCTGGGACAGGTCCGTGCCGTCGGCGCTACTGTTCGCCCAGCATCTTGAAGGCCTGCTCCAGACTGCGCCGCATGCGGTTGAACGAGCCCGCCAGCACCGCGATCTCGTCGCGTCCGTGGACCGGCAACTCGGGCACGTTCATGTTCCCCGTGCTGATCTGATTGGCCATGTCGGACAGGCTTGCCACCGGCCGGATGATGGTGACCAGCAGCAGCAGATTGAGCAGCAGAATGGTCACCACGAAGATCCCCGCCAGATAGATCACCATGCCGCGAAAAGCGCGTTCGGCCATCTCCACCGGAACGGTCATGGGAACGGACACGATCTGCGCGCCCACAACGTCGCCGGTGCGCCAGCCGAAACCGTTGGCCGAGCCGTAACGCCGGATCATCGCGGGCGGAGCATTGTCGGCGCGATCGTGGCAGTCCAGACACGGTGGAGCCACTGAGATGGGCCGGGCCAGAAACAGAGCGCTGCCGGTGGCGGTGTCCCGTTCTCCGCTCACCTCCTGAATGCCCGCATGGTTTCGGAAGTCGTTCACGATATCCGCCTCCCAGTCGGTGGCCCGGTCGCGCAGGTTGGTGGGGTTGAGCGTGGCCTCTTTGTACGTGTAGTCGGGATAGCGGCCGCGCAGGTATCCAAAGCTCTCCACGGCGGCATACGCTGGCACCGTCTGCGGCAGGAAGTTCATGCGGTGCAATTCGTTATTCACCAACAGCGGCTTGATTTGTTTCGTCGTGTAGTCGCGCGCCGAAAATGCGGCGGCCATCATGAGACGCGCCTGCTGCATCACCTGCAGGCGAGCATTCTCCTGCAGGAAGCGCCACGACAAGAGCCCGGCGACGCTCAGGCCCGCTCCGAACACCAGAGCGAAGATCAGATTGAACTTCATCAGAAGCTTCAAGACGGTTCTCCCATTCCAGGGATGATACCGCGCCCGGGGCCGGCGGCGCTATGCGGTTCGGAACCGAGCCGCAACGGTGACGGAGCGGTTGGCGCGCCTACCGTGCTTTCGCCAGCTCCGTAGTCAGTGCCTGGCCGGTGAGCAGCGAACGGCGCACCACCAACCGCTGGTTGGCCATGGAGATCCACAACTCCAGCGGCAGCTCGAAGAAGGCGTGCCGCAAGCGCCAGTGCAGCGGCTTGCGTAATGCTCGCAGGAGCCACCGCAGCACGCTCCACCGGCAATCCCGCCGCATCCGATTGAGCTGGTTGTCGAGCAGGAAGTAGCGAACGCTGCGCTGCAGCCGCGCGAACGACGTTCCCTGCAGCCACGGCAAACTGCTCTGCCCCAGATCGACGTCCGCCCATGCATCCAGCGTCGCCGGCTCCGGCATGCCCATCTCCACAAGCTGCGGCCAGATCGGAATGCCCGGATACGGCGTGAAGATGTTGGGCGAGAAACTCACGTTGTCGTAGCGGTCGGCGATTTCGCCCATCACCCGCAGCGTCTCGTTGCGCTGGCTCTCCTGCTCGCCCGGGTACCCGAGAATCAGATTGAACGTGACGCGAATCCCGGCGCGCGCGCATTTCGCGGCCGCTTCGTACATGTCCGGGATGCTCTGGTGCCCCTTGTTCATGTGCCGCAGCACCTCAGGCGAAGCCGACTCGGTGCCGAACCCGATGTGATTCAGGCCGGCGGCGGCGAGCAGCTTCACCTCGTCGTCGGTCATTCTGCACAGCAGGTCGGTGGAGGCCTGAAAGCTCCAGCGAAAGCGGGCGCCCGATTCGGGGATGGCTTCGAGAATGGCCTCGGCGATGGCCACCGCCCGGTGCGTGTCCACCAGGAAGTTCGAGTCGAGCAGCGCCACGTCGGTCAGGCGGTGCCGCGTTACCAGGCCGGCCAGCTCTTCCGCCACGTCGCGCGCGTCGTAGGCGTTGAAGCGGCGATTGTAGAACACCATGTCGGTGCAATAGTTGCAAGCGTAGGGGCAGCCGACGCTGGTGGCATAGGGCAGTTTCCGTTCGCCGCTCGTCTTTTCGTAGGCCTCGAAATCGATGAGATCGTAAGCGGGCCTGGGCAGATCCGCGAGCTTTGCGGCCGGCCGGTCCGGGTTTTCGACGACGCGTCCGGCGCGCTTGAACCAGCAGCCTGCCACAAGGTCGAGCGGCTGGCCCGCCTCGAGCCGCCGCACGATTTCCACCAGCGTCGCTTCGCCCTGATGGCGGACCACCACGTCCACGAAGTCCTCGCGCAGGGTCTGGCCGGTGACCAGACTCGGATGCCATCCGCCAAACACGATGCAGAGCTCCGGGCGCAGGGCGCGCACCATGCGGCTGACCTCGATGGCGTCGCGGATCATCGGCCCGGTGAGCAGTGACACGCCGAAGCAGAGGCAGTCCTTCACTTCCTCGGCGATGCGCTGGCGATAGTTGGCGTCGAGCGCACCGTCGATGATGCAGGCGTCGTAGCCGGCCTCGCGCAGGGAGCCCGCCAGGCTGAAGAGTCCCAGCGGTGGTCCGAGGACCTTTCCGGCGTATGGCGGCAGGAAGAGCACCACCTTGCGTGAGCGAGGCATCCACGGCCAGTATGGTGCCCGGCAACCCGGCGGGTAATGCCCGGGCGGTAAAACTTCTGCAACTTTCCTCTTGACAACCTATGCTGTGTGTCACATAGTATGTATGACACACTAGTTGTGGCACAGTACAGAAAATGAACGCCGAACTGTTTGAAAACCTTCGACTTGAGCTTCGCCGCGGCTGCCTGATCGTAGCCGTGCTGGCGCAGCTCCGGGTGGAACACTACGGCTACACGCTGCGCAAAGCGCTGGCCGACGGCGGTCTGGCCGTGGACGAAGGCACGCTTTACCCGCTGCTGCGGCGGCTGGAGAGCCAGGGACTGCTGGTCAGCGAGTGGCGCGAAGAGAACAAGCGCAACAAACGGTTCTACCGCCTGTCGCCCGACGGTGACCTGATCCTCAGGCAGCTTCTGGACGAGTGGCAAAGCATCAACGGATCCATCAACAAGATCCTTCAGGGGGCATAGGTTATGGAACTTCTCGATCGTTACCTGAACGCAGTTCGTTTCTGGCTGCCGGCCGCGCAGCAGGACGACATCATCGCGGAGCTCGGCGACGACATCCGCTCGCAGATCGAAGAGCGCGAGTCGGCGCTCGGGCGGAAGCTGGACGAGGACGATCTCGCGGCCCTGCTCAAGGAACGCGGACATCCCATGCTGATGGCCGCCCGCTATCTGCCCCAGCTCAGCCTGATCGGCCCAGTGTTGTATCCGGCCTACCTGGTCGTCCTGCGAATCGTCGTGCTGTGGGTCCTGGTCCCGGTGTTCGTGTTGATCGTCGGACCCATCACCATAGCGACTGGGAACAACCCGGCCGTCGCATCCATCCAGACCCTCTGGAACCTCGCCATGGCAGCCGTCTTCGCACTCGGTGTCATCACGGTGGTCTTCGCGATTCTGGAAAGGTCGCCTCGCAACGACCTGTTGAAGTGGGATCCCCGCAAGCTTGCGAGTCTGCCGGCAACGAAGCCTGCTCCGGACCCCGGCCCTCCGATACCCAGAGCTACGGCCATTGCCGAGCTGGTGTTCGGCGTGATCTTCGCGGGAGTATGCCTGCAGTACGCGTGGGTTCGCGCCGGCTTCAACTTGGGCGTTGTTCACGTCACCTTGGCGCCGGTCTGGAACATCCTTTACTGGCCGATCCTGCTTTCGTGTGTGTCCGGGATCCCATTGGGCTGGACCGGGCTGGTATGGCCTTCGCGTATACGGCTGCGAGCGGTCATCCGGCTGGCCATTGACGCGGTCACTCTGATCGGCATCGGCCTGCTGGCCAAAGCGGGACCCCTGCTGACGCTCTCGTCGTCGCAGCTTACGGCGCCGGGTCTGGCGGATGCCACGAAGTGGACCAACACCGGCATACACATCGGGCTCATCGTTACCTCGATCGGCACCTTTGTTGACATCGTTCAGCAGGTGCTCCGTTTCTACGGCGCCCCCGGTCCTGCCATCGTGATTAACCGGTAACCCGGCGCTCTCCGCCGAAAACCCGGCGACTCCCCGGTCCGAATACCCGATTCTGAGCTTTCAATGACGCAATCAACAAGCACGTACAACGTATCGGTGGGCTACCTGCGGGCCTTTGTGACCCTGCTGGTGCTGGCTCATCATGCCATGCTCGCGTACATTCCGTTCGCTCCGCCTCCGCCAGCGTCTCTTGCCACTGTGCCCCGCTGGTGGCAGGCGTTTCCGGTGGTGGACAGCGCGCGCTGGTCGGGCTTCAACCTGTTGGTGGGCTTCAACGACATCTTCTTTATGTCGCTGATGTTCTTCCTCTCGGGCCTGTTCGTTTGGAAGAGCCTGGCGCGCAAAGGCGCTGGTACCTTCGTGCGCGATCGGGCGCTGCGGCTGGGCGTGCCGTTCCTCGCGGCGGCGGCTATTGTGGCGCCACTGGCGTATTACGCCACCTGGGTGCAGACGGGCGCCGACCCGAGCCCGGCCGCCTTCCTGCATCAGTGGCTTTCACTCGGCGAGTGGCCCGCGGGCCCGGCCTGGTTCGTGTGGCTCCTGCTGGCATTCGACTGCGCCGCCGCAGTTCTCTTCTGGCTGGCGCCGAAGTGGGGCGAGTTCGCCGGCCGGTTGTCGTCGGGCGCATCCCGCCGCCCCGCGGTCTTCTTTGCGCTACTGGTCGCCGTCTCCGCCGCCGTATATCTGCCCATGGTGCTCGCTTTCGGTCCGATGAGGTGGAGCGGCCGCGGGCCCTTCGTTTTTCAGACCAGCCGCCTGCTGCACTACTTCGTCTGGTTCCTGGCTGGGGCGGGCGTCGGGGCATGGGGAATTGGCCGCGGTCTGCTGGCCCCCGACGGCAAGCTGGCGCGGCGCTGGCCCATGTGGGTGGTGGCGGCGCTGGTAGCTTTCGGCCTGGCGGCCGTCGTCCTGATCGCTTCTTTGTCGGGGCACGGCGCACGTTCCATGTGGGAAACGGCCGGGGGCATTGCCTTCGTGCTGTCGTGCGCCACTTCCTCTTTCTGCTTCCTCGCGGTGTTCGTGCGCTTTGCCCGGACGCGCGTGCGGGCTTTTGACAGCCTAACCGACAGCGCCTACGGAATGTATCTGATCCACTACGCGTTCGTCACGTGGCTGCAGTACGCGCTGCTGAAGGCGGCGCTGCCGGCCTTCGCGAAGGGGTCCCTGGTATTCGCGGGCACGGTGGCGCTGAGCTGGGGCGTGACGGCCGCGCTCCGGCGTATTCCCGCGGTGGCGCGCGTGATCTGACGGCTATACTCGGAAGGATGGACCCTGCCGTTCGTGCCGTGCTCGCGCTGCTGATGCGCTGGACTCATGTGATCTCGGTGATCACCCTGCTGGGCGGCTTCCTTTATGCGCGCCTGGTGCTGGCGCCCGCGCTGGCGGCGCTGCCCGGTACCGAGCGGCGCACCCTGGGCGATGAGGTTGCGGCCCGCTTTCGCCCGATTCTGGTTGCGGTAGTGTTCACCATCCTTGGGTCGGGTCTTTACAACTACCTCACCAAAGGCGTTTACCCACCCGGCTATCACATGTGGATGGGCATCAAGCTTCTGCTGGTTTTGCATGTGCTGGCCACTGCCCTGTTGTATGCGATGTCGGGCGGCGATGAGGCGAAGCGCAACCGCCGGGCCACGGGCATCATCATTTCGGGTGTGGCCATCGTGTTGATCTCGGGCTGGCTGCGTTACCTCGCGTCGAACCCGGCGGCGGTGAAGTTGCCGTGAGCGGATACGTTGCGCTGCGCGAGGTGGCGGCATGGCGGGATGTGTCGGCCCGCGGCCGCATTCGGGTGACCGGCGAAGACCGTGCACGCCTTCTGCACGCCATGACCACGAATCACGTGGAGCAGCTCCAGCCCGGCGAGGGTTGCTACGCGTTCTTCCTGTCGGCGCAGGGGCGCGTGCTGGCCGACGTCAACCTTTTCTGCCGCCCGGATCATTTTCTGCTCGACACCGAACCGGAAACCGCGGACAAGGTTCGCGAGCACCTGGACCACTTCATCATCGCCGACGATGTGACGGTGGAGAGCGTCGCGGCCGAGACCGTGGCCATCGCCGTGGAGGGGCCGCGCGCCGCCAGGGTGCTGGATCGCGTGGGCGCGCCCGCGCCCGCTGTCGAATACGCGAGCGAGTTGTGGGGCGAGCGTCTGGTGGTCAACGTGAGTTACACCGGACTGCCGGGCTGGCTGGTGGTGGCGTCCGCCGGCGAGCGCGACGACGTGGTGCGTCATCTGGAGAAAGCCGGGACAATCGCCGCCAGCCAGAGCGACTTTCACGTGGTGCGCCTGGAGATGGGCCGGCCGCGCTACGGCGAGGACATCGGCGAGCGCTACCTGGCCCAGGAGACGAACCAGCTTCGCGCGATCCATTTCCAGAAGGGCTGCTACCTGGGACAGGAGATTGTGGAGCGAGTGCGCTCGCGCGCGCAGATCCATCGCGTGCTGATGCCGGTGCGGATTGAGGGCACGGAAGCGCCGGCGCCCGGCACGAAGCTGCAGGCTGAGGGACGTGACGCGGCCGAGATCACGTCGTCGGCATACTCGCCCGCGCTCGGCCAGGTGGTGGCGCTCGCCTATGTGCGAAGCGAGCATGCACGCGCGGGCGCCGAACTGGAGTTGGCCGGCCGGCGGGCCGTAGTGCGTTAACCCGGGCCACGCTCCCGCTTGCTTTCGAGGAAGCGTTCCACTCCGCGCCGGCACTCTTCCGTGGTGCGCGCGAGAGCGTTCGCGTAGACACCGGCTTCGATGGCCGCCTCGAAGCTGAGGCCGTCGCCGTGGTAGAGCAGGCTCTTGGTCATGCTGACGGCCGCCGGCGGTTTTTGCGCCAGCCGGTCCACAAAGGCGTCGACATCGTCGTCGAAGGTGCTGTCGGCGAACACCGCGTTGACCAGGCCGAGCGACATCGCCTCGCGCGCGCCGATCACGCCGCCCAGCGTGAGCAGCTCGAAGGCCCGCTTCTCAGCCACCTGCCGCCGCAGCAGCGCCATCACCATGGCGGGGACGAATCCGATGTTCACCTCGGGATAGCCGAATTGCGCCGATTCGGCGGCCAGCAGCAGATCGCAGGCCGTGGCCAGCCCGCAGCCGCCCGCCAGTGCGCGCCCGCGCACCGCCGCCACCACCGGACAGCGATGGCGCCGGATGGCCAGGAAGAGATCGCCGAGGGCCCGCGCGGCGGCCATGTTCTCCAGAGGCCCGTTGCCGGCCATCGCGCGCAGTTCAGCGAGGTCCGCGCCGGAGCAGAAATCGGGGCCCGCTCCGGTCAGAACCACGACGCGAACCCCGGGGTCCGCCGCCGCGTCCGCAAGGGCCTTGCCGATCTTCTCCACCAGCGCCCCATCCAGTGCATTGCGCTTCTCGGGGCGATTGAGAACGATGCGCGCGATGTTCTCGCTCATGCTCAGACTGTACTATAGTGCTCTGTGGTGTACGTGTGGAAGATCGCGCTGGACCAGCCCCCCGATGTGGTCGCCGGGTTGCGCGGCCTGCTCTCCGCCGATGAACTCGCGCGCGCGGACAAGTTTCGCGTGGAGCGCGGCGCGGAGCGATACATCGTGGGCCGCGGCGTCCTGCGGACATTGCTGGGACGTTACACGGGCGTGCCGCCGCAGACCCTGGTGTTCGCCTATAACGAATTTGGCAAGCCCGGACTCGCTGGCTCCGACGTTTGTTTCAACCTGTCGCACTCGCACGGAGCCGCGCTCGTTGCGGTGACGCGCGGGCGCGCGATCGGCGTCGATATCGAACGGGTTCGCGAAGAGGTGATGCGGGAGCGGATCGCCGAGCGGTTCTTCTCACCTGCGGAAGCGCGGGCACTCGCCGGCCTGCCACCCGGCCAGCAGGCGCAGGCCTTCTTCAACTGCTGGACGCGCAAGGAGGCGTGGATCAAGGCCCGCGGCCAGGGCCTTTCCATCTCGCTGGACAGTTTCGAGGTGACGCTGGCGCCGGGCGAGCCGGCGCGGCTGGTGGCCACCCGACCGGACGCGGAAGAGGCCGGCAGATGGTCTCTCCGGGTGCTGGACTGTGAGCCAGGATTCGCCGCGGCGCTGGCCGTGTCCGGCGACATCGGGAATGTTAATTCGGGGACGTACACCTAAATCCCCAATTACCGCGCGGCAAAACGCGGACAGAGTTAACGATGTGGCTTGGTAATTGGGGATTTAGGTGTACGTCCCCGAATTAAGTCTCACTGAAGCCGGATCTTCGTTTCTACCGACATGCCCGGCCGCAGCCGCTCATCCGGCGAAACGCGGCCCTTAAAGCGAATGCGCACGCCCATGCGCTGCACCACCTTCACGTAGTTGCCGGTGGCGTTCTCGGGCGGCAGCAGGCTGAACTGCGCTCCCGTCGCGGCGGGCATGCTCTCCACGTAGCCGTCGTAGTCGGCGTCGAACGTGTCCACGTGAATAGTCACCGGCTGGCCCGGCCGCACGCGCCGCAGTTGCGTCTCCTTGTAGTTCGCCGTGACCCAGATGTCGCGCAACTGCACCACCGCCATCAGCTCCTGGCCGGATTGCACGCGCGTGCCGACCTCCACGTTCTTCTGGCCGACCACGCCATCGGCCGGGGCGAAGATCTTCGTGTAGGAAAGATCCAGGCGCGCCTGATCGAGCTGCGCTTTCATCCCCGCCGCCCTGGCGCTCTTCTGCTGCACGGTGGCGCTCTGGACGGCCACTTGTTGCCCGGCGTTGCTGTGCGCCGCAGCCGCCGTACTCTCGGCCTGATGGAGCCTGGCGTCGGCCTCGCGTACCTGATCGGCGGCGGCGGCGACGGCGGCGCGGTTCCACGTCACGGTCTGTTCAGCCGCCTTCGCCACGGCCACCTGCCGGTCGTACTGCTGTCGCGATACCTCTTCCTTCTGGACAAGCGCCGCGTAGCGGGCCAGATCGGCCTGAGCCACGGTGTTGTCGGCTTCCGCCTGACGCAAGCGCGCGACCGCCGCTTCCTGATTCTGCCGGGCCGCTGCCAGCGCCGCCCGGACCGCCGCCACGTCCGCCTGCGAAGTAGCGATGCTGGTGGACGTGTTGGTCCGCGCGATGGGGACGCCGGGGCCTGCCGCCGCCGCTTCGCCCACGGCCTCCGCCACCGCCGCCTCGGCATGTGCCAGCGCGGTCTGGTAATCGGCCGGGTCGATCTCGGCCAGCAACTGCCCGGCATTCACGTGCTGGTTCTCCTCCACGTAAACCGCCTTGATGGTGCCGCCGATCCTTGCGCTCACCGGGTACACATGGCCGTCGATCCCGGCGTCATCCGTGGATTCGTACGAACTGAAGTATTGCCAGAGGAACCACCCGCCGGCCGCCAGAACAACCAGCAGAACTGTGCCCACAATGATGCGTACCGCGTTTTGTTTGAGCATGCGTTAAAGGGATCTTCACTTCTCCGGAAACAATTGCTTCATGGACTCTTCCGCCACGCCCATGGCCCGGGCGAGCGTCACCTTGGCGAGATTGTACGAATACAGGCTCGAAATGTAATCCTCATTGGATGCGGCGACGGACTCCTCCGCCTGCACCGCCTCGATGGTGTCGGCCACGCCCGCCGCAAAACGGTCGCGCGCCTGGGTCAGCGTCTCCGCCGCCAGGTCCACGCTGCTGCGCGAGACGCGCACCTGGTCGACGGCCGCCTGCAAATCCACGAACGCCGAGCGGACGTCGTAGTCGATGTGCCCGCGCAGGTCGGCCAGTTCGGCCTTGCGCTGGTCGAGCACGGCGCTGGCCTGATCGATGTCGCCCCGGATCCTGCCGCCATCGAAAACCGGCACGTGCAGGTCGGCGCTCATCGTGAACGTGCCGTGCGAGTTGTTGGGAGCGACGCCGATCACGCCGTAGTCGGCGCTGACACCGACGGAGGGCATACGTTCCGCCACCGCCGCCTGACGCGCATGCTCTGCCGCCTGCACCTGCGCCTGCGCGGCCTGTAAGTCGGACCGGTTCTTATACGCGCGCTCCAGCGCCTGCGCAACGTCGAGCCCTTCCAGCGGAGCGTACGGCGCGGCGTCGGTCATGTTGAAATCCTGTCCCGGAGGAAGACCGATCAGCCGGCCGAGGTTTAGTTTCTGCTTAGCCAGGTCGGCTTCGAGCGAGCGCAGACGTTGCTGCTGCACCAGCAACTCCACCTGCGATCGCAGGACGTCGATGCGCGCGTTCACGCCCGCCTTGTTGCGGTCCACCGCCTGTTGGTAGACGGCATCGCCGGCGTTCACCTGGGCTTTGGCCGAGGCCACCCGCGACCCGGCGGCGATCACCTGCAGGTAGGTGCCGCTGACCGCCAGCACGATCAGATCGCGCGCGTCTTTTGCCGCCAGCCGCGTGGCCCGCAGATTCGCGGCCGCGGCGCGGTTGTTGTGCAGAGACGGAAAGTTGAGCGCGTTCATGGCCACGCCGGCCCGCAGGTCGAAAAAGTGGAACGGACCCACCACCGCCGGGAAACCCGGGAAGCCGCCGAATCCGAACGCGGCCAGATCGGACTGCTGTTCATCGCCCAGAAGATGCATGGAAGCGGTGGGCAGCAGAGCGCTCCGCGCCATCATCTTCTGCGCTTCCGCCACACGCGTGGCATTGGTGTAGCCGGTGGTGGCCAGGTTGTACTGGAGGCCCCGGCGAATGGCCTCGGAAAGCGAGAGCGCCAGCGGTTCCGCGGTGGCCGTCCCCTGCGGTACGCTGCCCGAGTACACGCCCTGCACCTGCACGGTGTTGATGCTGGTGTTGGCGCTGGTGGGCAGTCCGCCCGGGTTGGTGGTGCGCGCGGTGCCCACGCCGCCCAACTGTGTGCCCCGGCCTGACAGCGGAAGCGGGACGGCGCCCGGCGTTCGGTCGGCGGTCGGCGGCGGCACCTGGGCCAGCGCCGCTAACTGCACGCAAAACAAAAGGATGAAGGTTCGCAATGAGTTCTACTCCGATACGGTGAGCCGGCGCACAGTCCAACATCCCCCCACAGCCCACACCTATCGGATGCAGGGACCCTGCCGCCCGTCGCTCTCTTCCATCGTACGGTAGTGGGTCAGTTTGGGATGTACTACTATCCGTTCCCGCCACGGGCACTTTCCTGGGCGATCCGCGAGAGACGCGCGACAGAAGCCCCGCGAGCTGGTCGCCTCCATGCAGCTTCGCGCCGGGATGACCGTGGCCGACGTCGGCACCGGCGTGGGCTGCATGCTGCCGTTTCTCGCCGCCGCCGTGGGGCCCACCTGCCGCCTCATCGCCGAGGACAACTTCCCGGATTCCCTGGAACAGGCGCGCGCGCGAGCGGCGAAGAACGGCCTGACCAACGTGGACTTCGTGCTGGGCGCCGAAACCGATCCGAAGCTGCCCGCGGGGAAAGTGGACGCGGTGCTGGTGCTGGACACCTATCATCTGAAGGGAGTGGAAGCGGCCGGGTTCAAGCTCGCGTGGCAGCGAGCGCACATCCCCGGCAGCCAGTACATTGCCTGTTTCACGAAGAGCCGGTAGCCCGGGCAGGCTCACCAGAAGCGGGGCAGCGCCGGTATCGGCTCCGGACGCCTTCGCGCCATCCGGCTGAGCAGGAACACGTGACTCCCGGAGGATTTCCGAACGTCGTGGGTTGTTCCGAAAAATGACGCCCATTCCGAGGGCAGGCAGAAATCCATGCCGGGCCGGGCGCGGATGATCGCGGCGATCTGTTCGGGAGCGGCGAGCGTGATGGTGGTGGCAACGGGTTCCGTCGAATCGGATCGCCATTCGCGGAGCCGTTGCTCGAATTGTGGAAGCAGCGAAGGCAGAGCGAGGAACTGTTCCGCCGTAATCACGATACCGAGCGGAACGTAGTGCGGAAAGCTGTGCACGATCGCGCTGCCCGGATCCACAAAACAATAGCGCACCCGCGGCAGCGGCAGAGTCGCGCTGTAGAACTCATCGTCCGGTTGACAGAACAGAAGCTCGGTGTCGCGCCCGAGGGTGTAGTATGCGCGCATCGCGGCGGCGCCTTCGAGCGGTGGAGTCTCCGGCCGGAGTGACCACGGTGCGCCGTGGGCGGCCGTCCTGACAGCAAACAGGAGGACGACCAGCACCGCGGCAATCCGCGCATCCCTCCACAACCATCGCGGCCCGCATAGTACGCCGAGCAGACAGAGCGGCGGGATCAGGAACGCAAGGTACGGCAGGTTCCTGGTCTGGAATGCGGCCAGTGCGGCCAGGATCGCAACCGTCCAGCAGCACACAAGGAGCACGCCAGTATCCTGCCGCGACCGCAACCGCCGAATCGCATCCGGAATGGCAATGATCGCCATCAGAGCAATGATCGGATCCATCTGGACCATGCGTGACACATAGAACGTCACGGGCCGGTTGAAGAGGGAGGCGCCTTCGCGCTGGAGTCCGACGCCGAGCAACTGCACCTGGACGTGATCGGCCCACAACCATTGCGGGTGTACGAAGGCCTGGTAAAGGAACCAGGGCGCTGCGACGATGAAGGCCGCGAATCCCGCGATCGCCAGACGCGTGAAGCGGGGGCGGCGTTCAGATGGCAGGAGAATCCAGAAGAGCGCGAGTGCGGCGAACGGGAACAGGCCGGCGATGCTCTTGGCGAGGATCGAGAGCGCGCCCAGGGCGCCGAACAGCACCGGCGTGGCGCGGCGGTCGAGATGCGGGTCGATCGCAACTGCGGTCATGGCCAGCAGGGCGCACGCGCTCGACGGAATGTCGGTGTAACAGAGGCGCGAGAAGATCTGCCAGAAGGGGCTCGACAGCAACAATCCGGCGGCGAGAATGCCCGCGCCAGCGCCTCGGGCCGCCGAGCACCAGGCGTAGATCGCGGCGACTCCGGCGGCGCCGAGGACGAGCGCAGGCAGACGCACCGCAAGCAGACCGAGGCCGAGGACACGGATGGAAAGGGCTGCCAGCCAGACTAACAGCGGCGGCTTCTGCAGGAATGGCCGGCCCATGAAGTACGGAGTTGTCCAGTCGCCACGGCGCGCCATTCGTATGGCAGAAGCGACATAGGTTGCTTCATCCTGCGCGCGGATTCGCGCGATGGGATCCGAGTACGCCGCGGCGATCCCGGCGGAATCCACGTGCCAACCAAGCGTGAGCAATGCTGCCGCAAAAACGAGGAGCACGCCAGAGACTTGCGCCCGCCTTCGCCAGTCATGTTGCATCCCCGATCGTCGCTCTCCGGTTTTAGTCAGGATACCAGCCCGGGCGGCGCGCCTTAGTGAAACCCCACCTGGCCGCGTACGGAATCGAGCAGTTTCTCCGGATCGTAGCCGGTACCGTCCTTGAAAACGATCGCGACTTTTTCGATATCCGCGATGCGGGTGGCCGGGTTGCCATCGATCACCACCAGATCGGTGTTTACCCGCGGTGATGGAGCCGATCCGGTCGTCCATCCCCAGGAACTTCGCGCCGTTCCGCGTGGCGATTTGTATGGCCTCCACCGGCGTGAATCCGCCTTCCACCAGCAGCTCGATATTGCGCTGATCGCCGAACCCCGCTAGCGCGCTGCCGTTTCCGGTGGGATCGCAGCCCGCCGTCAGCAGTCCGCCGCCTTTGACGAAAGCGCGCTCGAACTCCAGCTCCTTCTGAACCCGCATCGCGCTGGTCTTCCGCGCCACGTCGGGGAGCCGGTCGCGGCCGGTGAGATAGTTGCGCAACGCGTCGGGCGAAAGCGCGTCGATAAACCGCTGTTGGAGCGGCGGCGCCACTTCGAAAACCGCCAGCGTCGAGGTCACCGCCACGTTGTGCCGCACCAGCTCGCGAATGGTCTGCTGCGCGGCCTCGCCGTTCATGTCGAGCTTCGCCAGATCGTCGCCGGTGGGGCCGGGCGGGCAGACGTCGGGCTCCTTGCCCGCCGTGAATTCGGTATCCACAACAACGCCGTGTTCCAGGTTGTCGACGCCCAGCGCGGCCGCTTCGCGAAACCCGATGGAGCAAAGGTGCCCGGTCAGCTTGAGCCCGTGGGCGTGCGCGGCCGCGAGCGCCGCCTCCATCTCCGCGCGCGTGATGTGCATGTACGCCTTGAAGGATTCGGCGCCCTGGCTGGCCCAGTACTCGACGAAACGGCGCGCGTCGTCCGGGCCGGTCAGCTCCGGCATCTGCGGCGCGAAGCTGCCCTTTCCCTCGAGATAGCCGACCGTGATGTGCATCTTCGGCCCCGGCATGCGGCCCGCGTCAATCATCTTCTTGAGGTTGAGGTCGGTTTGCGGTTCCAGCGTGCCTGCGGTGCGCGCGGTGGTGATGCCGCTGGCCAGATAGAGGCGCGGGAAGCTCATGCCCTGCTCGATGTACAGCGGGATGCCGCCGAAGGACGGGTAGAACAGATGTTCGTGCATGCCCACCAGACCGGGGATTACCGTGTGATTCGCCAGCGCCAGCCGCTCGGCCCCATCGGGCACCCGCACTTCGCCCGCACGGCCCACTGCCTGGATGCGGCCATGATCCATCACGATGGTCTGGTCCTCCAGCGGCGCCGCGCCCGTGCCATCGATCACCCGGACGTGCTCCAGCGCCACCACCGGGGCGTCGATCCTGATGAACGGCTTCAGGCCGGGAGTGAAGGGCCCCTGGGCCGGGATCGCCAGAGGCAGCAGAAGGGCAAGAGTCAGGAATCGCATGAGCATACTGGGGAATAATGTTAGCAGCTCGCGAGCCAGGCCGCGGCGCTCGGCTACAATAGCAGCGAGAAACCGACCCATGCCTTTCTGTGGAAGCTGTGGAACCAAGCTTGCCGACGACGCGCGATTCTGTACCGGTTGCGGACAGACTCAGGCGGCCGGGGCGTCCGCTCCCGCGCCCATGCCGGTGGTGCCGAAGCTGGAATACACCATCCAGGGCGAGAATCTCCAAATGGCCCGCGTGAAGCTGAAGCCCGGCCAGGAACTCTACGCCGAAGCGGGCCGCATGATCTACAAAACCCCGGCCGTGGAATGGGAAACACGCATGAGCGGCGACGGCCTGGGCGACAAGATCTGGGGAGCGGTGAAGCGCAAGCTCATGGGCCAGTCGCTGTTCCTGACGTACTTCCGCGCGCAAACGGAAGGCGAGGTCGGCTTCGCGGGCAGCTACCCGGGGCGCATTCAGGTGTTCGATCTCGCCGCCGGCCAGAGCGTCATGGTGGAGCGCGACAGCTTCCTGTTTGCCCAGAGCAGCGTGCAACTGAACATCGCGCTGGTGAAGCGGCTGGGAACCGGGTTCTTCGGCGGCGAGGGCTTCATTCTCGAAAAGCTCACCGGGCCGGGGTCGGTCTTCATCCACGGCGGCGGAGATTTCGTCGAGTTCCGGCTCGCGCCGGGCGAGGTGCTGCAGGTGGACACCGGCTGCATCGTCGCTTTCGACGAAGGCGTCGACTACGATATTCAGTTGGTAGGCAGCATCAGGACGGCGCTGTTCGGCGGCGAAGGGCTGTTCCTGGCGACGCTGCGCGGACCGGGGCGGGTAATCATTCAGAGCATGACGCTGGAGAAGATGCGCCGCGAGCTGGCCCCGGCACACACCGGCGGCGACGAGCATCACGGCCTCGATGCTCTGAGCGGCCTGTTCGACAGCAATTAGGAGCCACCCCATGAACAAAGCCCTGCTCGTTGCGCTAACTGCACTCCTCGGCCTCACCGTCACGGCCCGTGAAAAACCTGTGGTGGCGACGTTCTCCATCGTGGCCCGCGACGCCGCTACCGGCGAGTTAGGCGTGGCCGTGGCTTCGCGGTACTTCGCCGTGGGCAGCGTGGTGCCGTGGGCGAAAGCGGGGGTGGGCGCGGTGGCCACGCAGTCCTTCGTGAACCCCACGTTTGGCCCGCGCGGACTCGAGCTGCTCGAAAAGGGAATGAACCCCGCGCAGGCGCTGAAGGTCCTGCTCGCCAGTGACGACGATCCCAACGGACGGCAGGTGGGCATTGTCAGCGCCAGCGGCGATTCCGTCACGTACAGCGGCCCGAAATGCAATCCCTGGGCGGGCGGGCGGCAGGGCCCCAACTACGCGATCCAGGGCAACATCCTCACTGGCGAGAGCGTGGTCACGGCCATGGAGGCGGCGTTTCTGGCGACGAAGGGAACGCTGGCCAGCCGTCTCTACGCGGCACTGGCGGCCGGCGACAGCAAAGGCGGCGATTCCCGCGGCAGGCAATCGGCCGCGCTGATCGTGGTGAAAGAAGGCGCCGGCGCCGGCGGCTACAACGACCGCGCCATCGACATCCGCGTGGACGACAACCCCGACCCGTTCCGCGAACTCGCCCGCCTGCTCAAGCTGGCCGAGACGAATTATCTGTGGAACACCGGCTGGACCGCGTTCACGCAGAAGCGATTCCCCGCGGCGCTCGAGGCCCAGGAGCGCGCCGCGCAGATCGCGCCCGACAATGCCGAGCTCCTCTACGATCTGGCGGTCATCCGCCTCGCCAACGGCCACCGGACGGAGGCTCTGGACGCGCTCGCGAAGGCCCTGACGCTGAACCCAAAGCTGAAGCAACAGGCCACCAAAGATAACGACCTGGCCGCGCTGCGCCAGGACCCGGCGTTTCAGGCGCTGGTGAAGTAAGCGCCGGGTGCGCGACATGAAAGTGGTCGTGCGGGCAATTCGGTGACGGGCACCGAATTTCCGCACCGGGAAGCCACTGAAAACAAGTGACTGGATGTTGCGGAATTTCGGTGCCCGTCACCGAATTGCCGAGCAGGTACTTCTGCCGTAGGCGCTCAAATTGCATGGGCTTCCACTTCTGATTCACACGCCCGTAACCGGTGGGCTGATGTCATACATTGACAAAGCCTGTTATCATGATGTCTTGCCATCGGGAGTATCACCGAGGTCGTTCATGAACGTTTCGCTCACACCCAAACTGGAGAAGTTCGTTAACAACAAGGTTGAGACGGGCCGCTACAACTCGGCCAGCGAAGTGGTCCGGGAAGCCCTCCGCCTGCTGGAAGAGCACGAGCGTGCGCGGGCCCTCCAGTTGGGCGAGTTCAACAAAGAGCTTGGCCGGCGCCTGGCCGCGCTCGACCGAGGCGAGCACATAAACCCGGACGAGGCCCGCGCCCGGCTCCGGCGCAAGTCGGAAGAATACCGAAGAAAGCGTGCGTGAGCGCTACGTTCTCAGCGCGGATGCGGCTCTCGACCTCGAAGACATCTGGGAGTACATCGCCGCTGACAACGTGGACGCTGCCGACCGCTGGACAGGTAAGCTCTTCGATGCTTTCGAGGTGTTGGGGCGCACTCCGGGCATGGGTCACAAACGGGAGGACCTCACTGCGTATCCGGTTCTGTTTTGGCCTGTTGGCGCGTATCTGGTGATCTACCGAGCGGACCGATTGCCGGTAGAAATCGTTTCGGTGACGCGCGGCTCACGCGACATTCCGGTCTTCCTGCGCCAGAGAATGTCGTAGTTGGCCGCTGCACACGGCGGGTCCGAACTCGCTATCCTCGATCTGGAGGATGAATCCCGCCGAGCCTGCACCCGAGCCCGACTACAGCGACGACGGCGTCGACCTCTCGCTGATTCGCTGGATGCTCTCGCTGACGCCGGCCGAGCGCCTCGAGTGCCTCGAACAGCACATGAACGATATCCTTGGCGATTCGGGAGCGCAATGCCCAGCAGTAAGCCAATTGCGATACTGCGTACACTCACGGAAGGCGGTGTAGAGTTCATCGTCGTCGGCGGAATCGCCGCCGTTCTGGACGGCACCCCCGTGAACACTTTCGATGTCGACGTGGTTCATTCGAGAGACGATGACAACATCGCGCGGCTGCTCCCTGTACTCGAATCGCTCGATGCCGTTTTCCGCATTCAGCCCGAGCGCCGCATCCGGCCCACGACCACGCACCTGGCCGGTCCCGGTCGTCTGAATCTGGTAACCCGATACGGCCCGCTCGACGTGCTGGGGACCATCGGAAGCGGATTGGGTTATCGGGATCTGCTCCCACATTCATCGAAGATGGACGTCGGCGGCGGCATTCACGTCCGCGTTCTCGATCTCGAAACGCTCATCGCGCTGAAGGAAGAACTTGGCGGCGAAAAGGACCGTGCCGTTCTGCCGCTTCTGCGCCGGACGCTCGCGGAGAAGAAGGCTTCACTCCGTCCACCCGCGTAATTCCCTCGACCCCGCCGCAAACACCGCCACTGATGGCGTCGCCGTCACGAACGCGAGGAAACTGGCTCAGTCAAAATGAATCTTACTGCCCCGGAGGTTCCGGCCTGGCAGCAGGTTCATCCAGATCGATCTCCAGTTTCTGGACGCCGCGCGCCGCCACATGGACCGGACGAAACCGATCACGATATTGCGCCAGAACCTCCGGTTGCGCATACTCGATGTGTTCGCCCGTTTCCAGGATGAGAAGATCGTAGTCACCCAGCGGGAGCTCGCGCAGATTGAACGAGCCGTCGCTGTCGGTCTGGTCTTCCGCGGCAGTCGCTTCGCCATTGCGAGGAATCAGCATGACCGCTGCTCCCGGCAGCGCCTGCGTGCCCCGCCGCAACATGCCCTCAATATGCGCAACGTCATCGGTCACCACGATGGTCACCTTAACCGGTCCGCCTTCCAGCGATTCGATCACCGCGCCGTTCGCTTTTGCGCCTGCCGCAGTAACCGAACGTACCATGTACTTCCCGCCCGTTACGCTGACCCTGTACGGACCCCCCGCGACCAGGCTCGCCGCAAACGTCCCATCGGCATTGGTAATCGCGGGCACCGCGCCGCCCAGCGCTTCATCGAAGAACATCACTTGCAACGGTACTTCTGGTCCCGCGCCGGTGCTCTCCACTCGCACCTGCCCGCTCACCTTCGGCATCTGCGAATCCGACAGATCGACATCCATGTCGCCCGAACTCACGCTCACCGTTCGATAGAGATAGCCGTCATGCCCCGGCCAGCGAATCATCAGATCGTAGGTTCCCGGATACACATTCGCGATGATGCAGCCATCGGCGCCGACATCAACGTTCTCGTTGCGATACATCGTCTTCTGGCCGTTCAACCCGTACTGAAGCATGAGCACATTCGCCTCCCCCGGCTTTCCGGAGTCCGCATGCAGCTTCAATCTTGCGCCTCGAGTTGCCACAAATGACAGGTCGGCCGTCGCCTCGCCGCCTTCCGCTAAAGAGATCAGCGCGGCGGAGCGCGGATCGACGGTATTCCCCGAATACACGTTCGGCCACCCGATCCCGACGTCGCCGCCCTGCACGGTTACACCAGTCGCGACCTCCTTCATGAACCACGGCTGCGCGACCGCCATCACGTAGTAAGCGCCGGCAGGAAGATCGCCGGCTCTGTATTCGCCAGTGCCGTCCGTGAATGTCCACTTGAGCGGCAGGGCGCGCCGGCGTCCCTGGAATGTGCCGACCCGATACACCGCCACCCGCGCTTCGTCCACCGGCTCATTGTTGTCGTCCAGTACGTGACCGGAGATCGCTGCGCCTGGGTGAAGCCGGAACGCCAGTTCGCTTGGTACCTTACCCGGACCGACCAGGACAGCGGTACTGTAGTTCACGGAATCGTTCAGCATCTGCCGCCGGTAACCCGCGCGCTCGCCCACCAAATGGTATCTTCCGGCGGGTGCGCGAAACGAGAATCTCCCATCTGCACCCGTCACCAATGAATAGTGAGGATCCCCGCCTTCGACCAGCGACAGCGCGACACGCACGCGCGCCAGCGGCCTGCCCGTCACCGAATCAGTGACGGTTCCGGTCACCGGATACATGGCTTCGTTGGAACGTGGCGCGACTTGAGCCATCAGGCCCAGAGCCACCAGGACGGCCAACATCACTTGCTCTCCTCAATCAGCTCCACATCCACCGTCGCCTTGCCGCCTGCATCAACGCTCACGTCGCGCCCGTGGTCGGAGTACTTGCGAACGTAATCGGGGTCTTCGTATTCCGGCTGCATCTGCGCGCGCCACGCGTAGGCGCGATATCTTCCCGGAGGGACGTAGGGGAAGGCGAATCCCAGCCTTGGAATCGCCGGGCTTCGCAACGCCGGTCCGCCGTCTTCGGGAATCAGAATCACCACGCCCGCCACGGGCTCGCCGCTTGCGTTCCGCACCGTCCCGCTCACCTCGCCGGAGCCCTCGCCGAGCTCGACCTTCAGCGAGAGTCCACCCGCGCCAACCGTCATCGAGTGCCGCAAAACGTCCGCGTCGCCGTAGGTCGCCGACCGCACCCAGCCGCCCTGCATACACCGGACGTCCAGATGATAGCGATCCGGCAACACATGCTCGAAGGCGAACTCCTTACCCGGCTCCGCGCGCGCCGTATACGTATTCGTGTGGTCGTGATCGAAGGTCTCCGGACGCAGGCTCAACGTGCAACTCCGGTTGGCACGCAACTGGCGATTCGGATCGGTCTTTAGCGTCCCCTGTAGTTCCCCTTCTATGTCCGTGCCCGGCAGAAGCGGCAGCACCAGATTGCGAATGTCGCCATTCACGTCCACCGCCTGGAATGCGCGCAGGCGGTTGCTCTCACTGCCGCTGGTCACGCGCAGGTAGTACGATCCGGCTGGGACGTCGTGAATCGAGAACCTGCCCGTGAGAACGTTGTAGGCCGCCGAAGCGACGTTGTCGTTGTCGCTGGTGCGAAGTAATTGCACCTCGGTTTCCTGATTGGGTTTGAATCCCTCCAGTTTTCCCGTAATCGAGTAGCCTGATTCCAGCGTGACCGCGAAATCCGCCTCGAATGTTCCCGCCGCGCTCAGTTTTACCGGCACGGCGGTCTTCTCGCTCGTCGCACCGCCGAAGTACACGGGCGGCCATGCGACCCCTGGCAGCGGCGTTGAGGTGCCCAGACCCGCCTGTTGCTTCACTTGTGGAATGTTGCAGACTGCGCGCAGAAGCCACGGTCCTGGATCGAGTCCCGTGATGCGGTACCGGCCCAGATCGTTCGTGTATGCGCCGTTGCGCAGTTGCATACGCCTCTTTCCCAGGAGGACGTGGGACTGGAAAGCCTGCACCCATGCATTGGCCACCGGATCCCCGGCGTTGTCCACCACCCGGCCAGTCACCATCGCTCCCGGCGCCATCGTCACCACGACATCGCTGCGTGAGCGTTCCAGTTGAATTGGGCCCATCTCCGATTGCGTTATGTAGCCGGGCTTCTCCGCGTTGATTTCACAGCTTCCCGCACGCAAGCCGGCGATTTCGAAGCCTCCCGAAGCATCGGAGAGCGCCGCGAACTCGCCGTTCATGCAGGACGCGTGAATCATGGCCCGCCGGAGCGGGGCCCGCGTGATTTCATCCACCACGGTCCCGCGCATGAAAAGCTCGCCTTTGGGAGGCTCAGGCATCGGGTCCCCCGCGCGGTCGACGGCCTCCTGTGCCACCAGACCGAAGGCAATTAAGCCCGGCAGCGCAACGAATAACGGTCTCACAGCCAGAATCTATCAGATTTTGGTGTGAATTTCATGTAAGGCCTCACTCGGTCCAACCTCGTAGTTCCGCCGACCCCACAGCGAACGCCGCGACAATCAGCACCGTAGCCAGCCCGCCGCCCACCACACTCGGCACGGCGCCGAACCACGCCGCGGTCCAGCCCGACTCCACCGCGCCAAGCTGGTTCGAGCAACTGATGAAGATGCTGTTCACCGCCAGCACGCGACCGCGCACGGCATCGGGGGTCTTCTTCTGCACCAGCGACTGGCGCAGCACCACGCTGACGTTGTCGAGCGCGCCAATGGCCATCAGCATCACGAACGACAGCCACAGGGATCGCGAAAACCCAAACACCACCGTCGCC
This sequence comes from Bryobacteraceae bacterium, assembly GCA_049510065.1. Classification (GTDB taxonomy): domain Bacteria; phylum Acidobacteriota; class Terriglobia; order Bryobacterales; family Bryobacteraceae; genus CAWACP01. The sequence goes on along the minus strand of JBEKZH010000001.1, from coordinate 18,115 downwards.
GCGCCGAAGCCCGCCACCGACCACAACAGCGCGAGGCCGGACCGCCGGATCGGCCCCGCATGCGCCTGCAGGAAGGCCATCAGAATGGCCCCGACCGACGATGCCGCCCTCAGCCATCCCAAACCGCGCGCGCCCGCATGCAGAACGTCCACTGCGAAGATGGGCAGCAGCGCCGTCGCGCCGCCGAACAGCACCGCGAACAGATCCAGCGAAATGGCCGGCAGCACCAGCCTGCTGCGCCACACAAATCGCAGCCCTTCCAGCAGCGGCCGACCCTCACGCGTCGCATCGTCGCGCTTCCCCTCGCCGCGATATCGCATCATCCAGACGCACCCGAGCGTGAGTCCCGCGCAGGCCACCTGGATCAGGTACACCGCCCGGCTGCCCGCGGCGGCCACCAGAATCCCCGCCAGCGCCGGACCCGTCACGCTGGCGATTTCAAAGGCGCTGGTGTGCCAGGCGATGGCGTTGCTCAGTGCGTCCAGTGGCACGATCTCGGGCACCATGGCCTGCCGCGCCGGTCCCTGCAGCGCTCGCGCCATTTGCATCAGGAAGAGACACGTGTAGATGAGGGCCACCGAGCGGGACGCGAACGCCAGCAGCGCGGAGGCGGCCAGCAACAGCACCTGCGTCGCCAGCATCACCCGCCGCCGATCGTAGCGGTCGGCAACGTGGCCCGCGAACAGCGCGAAGAGCAGAAACGGAGCCACCTGCACGAATCCCACGTTGCCCAGCACTACCGCCGATCGCGTCTGCATGTACAGATCCCAGCTCACCGCCACCGAAAGCATCTGCAGGCCGAAGTTGGCCAGGAAGTTGCCGGTCAGCAGCAGCCGAAAGTCGCGGGAGCGGAAGGAGGCGTAGGCGTCCAACGCGGCGCTCACCGGTACGCAATGAAGAACAGCCGGCGAAACGGGAACAGTACCAGGCCGGACGGGCGCCGCGGATACGACGCGATATAGCGCTTCAACAAGATCAACTCGAACCGCGCGCGCTCGTCGTCCGATGACAACGCTTCCAGAAACGGCCGCATCCCGGTGCCGCGGAACCACTCGATCAGCGCGTCCGGTCCGGGCACCTCGTGATGGTAAACGGTCTCCCACAGGTCGATGCGCGAAGCCACCGGCTGCAACGTGTCGTAGTAGAACGACGGAGGCTCGCGGGTCAGCGCGGTCCGCGCCGCGTGCATGCGTTCGTCCCACGCCGCATCTCTGGACACCTCCACGATCTCGCGGTGCATCGGCAAATCGTAGTGCGCCGGCATTTGCACCGCCAGCGCGCCTCCCGGGGCCACCTGCTCGAAGAGCCGCCGGCAGAGCCGGGCATGATCGGGCAGCCACTGCAGCATGGCGTTGGAGAACACCAGGTCGAACGGCTGGCTGGCGGTCCACGTTGCGGCGTCGCCCAGCACCCACGTCCCCTCGGGCCACGCCTTCCGCGCCGCCTCAATCATCTGGGGCGAACTGTCCAGTCCGATGACTTCCGCCTCCGGCCAGCGGCGGCGCACCACATCGGTGCTGTTTCCCGGCCCGCAACCGAGGTCGATGATCCGCCGCGGATCGATGACGCCGATGCGCTGCACCAGATCCACGCTCGGCCGTGTGCGTTCGTTCACAAACTGCAGATACGCCTGCGCGTCCCATTCGGGCATGATGTCTTGATTCTACCCGCGTTGCAGATTCGGATAGCGGGTCCCACAACCGGACAGCGGTGCGGTGGATGGACACGCGGCGCCAGCCGTGTTTTGTGGCCCCCGGCGTGCTCCATGGAGGTTGTCGTGAACAACCTGCTCCGGGACTTCGTGCTCGCTCTGCGTCTCATGCGCAAGAGCCCAGGCACAACCGCCGTGATTGTGCTGGCCCTGGCGCTCGGCATTGGCGTCAACACCTCCTCCTTCATCACCACCAGCGCGCTGGTCCTGCATCCGCTGCCGTTTCCGGACATTGGCCGCGTCATGACCGTCTGGGAGACCGTGCCGAAGGCGCACTCCGAGCGCGACGCGGTTGCCGCAGCCAACTTCCTCGACTGGAAACAACAAAGCCGGTTGTTCGAGCACCTGGCGGCGTTTCAGCCGTGGGACGTCAATCTCACCGGACTCGGCGATCCCGAACGCGCCCAGGCCTGCCTGGTGTCTCCCGAGTACTTTGCGGTGCTGGGCATGAAGCCGATGCTCGGCCGGACGTTTCGTGCCGACGAGGCCGAGCCGGGCCATGCATTCGTCATCGTGGTGAGCCATGGGTTCTGGGAGCGGCATCTTGCCTCCGCGCCCGACGTACTCGGCCGCCGCGTGGCGCTCAACGGCCAGAGCTACACCATCGCCGGGGTCATGCCCTCCAGGTTCGATTTCCCCCTCGGGACCGACATCTGGGCGCCGCTGGCCATGACGCCCGCGCAGAAGGACGACCGTGCCACGCACAGCCTGGCCGTCATGGGCCGGTTGAAGCCCGGCGTCCCAGTGGCCCAGGCGCGCGCCGAACTGGAGACGCTCTCGCGCCGGCTGGAGAAGCAGCATCCCGATACAAACGAGGGCCGCACCGGCTTGATCAAGCCCATCCTCGAACTCACCAACAACGTTACCGACCGCTTCGTGTTGATGTTGATGGCCACCGCGGGCTTCGTGCTTCTGCTGGCCTGCGCCAACGTGGCCAACCTCCAGCTTGCCCGCGTCATGAGCCGGCAGAAAGAAATGGCCGTGCGGACGGCAATGGGAGCAAGCCGGCTGCGCATCGTGCGTCAGCTCGTTGTGGAGAATGTGGCCATCGCCCTGGTGGCTGGCGCGCTCGGCCTGGTGCTGGCCGCGTGGAATCTGAGCTACACGCATGCGTCGGTTCCGGCGCAGGTCCGCAAATGGGTGGCCGGCTTCGATTCGATGCGCATCGACACTCCGGTGGTCCTGTTCACGCTGGCGGCCTCGGTGGTCGCCGGCATCCTGTGTGCACTTCCGTCCTTTCTGCAGATCACGCGCCGGCGCAGCGTCGTGGAAGTGAATGAAGCGTTGAAGGAGAGCAGCCGGAGTTCCAGCGCCGGGCCGCGCCGAAGCCGCATGCGCAACTCACTCGCTACCGCCGAGGTGGCTCTCGCGCTGATCCTGCTGGTGGCCGCCGGGCTCATGGTGCGAACCTTTCAGCGCCTGCTGGCCGTCAACTGTGGCTACAATCCGAACAACCTGCTGACCCTGCAAATCGCGCTGCCCGATTCCACGTATCGCACTCCGGTTCAGATCACCGGGTTCTATGACCGTCTGCTGCACAACCTTCAAACCACGCCCGATGTGAAGACGGCCGGAGCGGCGGCCTGGATTGGTGGCGCCGATGCCGTCTACATCCAGGGGCGCGCGGAGCCCCGGCCCGGCGAGCCGCGGCCCAACGTGCGCTCGGTCGCGGGGCAGTACTTTGCGGCCCTGGGCCTGCCCATTGTGTCCGGGCGCCCGATTACGGAGCAGGATGGAAAGGACACGCAGGCCGTGGTGGTCCTCAGCCAGACCGTGGCCCGGCACTACTGGCCGAACGGGGATGCGGTGGGCCAGCACGTCCGGCTGCAAAAGGGAGAATCGCACTGGCTGACGGTGGTCGGCGTGTGCGGCGACGTGAAGGAGTGGTTCAACGGCGAGCCCCAGCGCGCGGCTTACCTGCCTTTCTCACAGGCTCCCGGGCCGGCTATGGAGATCCTGGTGCGCACCAACGGGGACCCGAACATGATCGTCGGCGCCGTGCGCGCGGCCGTTCGCAACGTGGATCCCAATCAGCCGGTGTTCGACGTCAAGAGCATGCAGCAGCTCATCACCGAGCAGACCTCGGGCGTTCGTGCCTCGGCTGTCAGCATGAGCTCGTATGCGGTGATTGCGCTGCTGCTGGCAGTGACCGGCATTTACGCGGTGATCTCATACTCAGTGGTGCAGCGGACCCACGAGATTGGCGTGCGCATGGCCCTGGGCGCGGCCCGGCCGGACGTGCTCAGAATGATCCTGATGCAGGGCGTGGGCATCGCGGGCGTGGGCCTGGCGATCGGCGTGCCGGTGGCCCTCACGCTCATGCTGGTGATGTCCAGCCTGCTGTACAACGTGGTGCTGGTGGAGCCACTCGTCTTCGCGCTGCTGACGGCGATTCTGGCGATGTCCGCCGTGCTGGCCGGCTACGTGCCCGCCCGCCGCGCAGCCAGCATCGACCCGCTGACCGCTCTCCGCGACGAGTAATTCGGGGACGTTCACCTCCGTCCCCGAATTACCCGCACCAGATCCGCGAAGGACCGCAGCCCCGTAAACGCGCTCACCTTCGTCCCCTCGACGTTGGCCCAGTGCACCGGCACCTCGATCGCCGGTATGCCCAGCAGGCGCGCGATGTAGAGGTCTTCCACGTCGAAGCTGAAGCCGTCGAGCCGCTGGCGCGAGAAGACCTCGCGGGCCGCGCTGGCGCGGTACAGCTTGAACCCGCACTGGGTGTCGCGAAAAGGCAGCCCCGTTACGGCCCGCATCACCACGTTGAAGAAGCGTCCGGACCACTCGCGCAGCGGGGACTGGCGCACCGATACCAGGGAGCGGTCCACGGCGCGCGATCCGACGGCGATGTCCGCTCGCGCCTCGGTGGCCGCCGCGAACAACCGCGCCGCGTCCTCAATCGGTGTCGACAAATCGGCGTCGCTGAACAGCACCCATTCGCCGCGCGCCTCCAGCATGCCGTGCCGCACGCTATAACCCTTGCCGCGATTGCCGGGATTGTTGAGCAGCCGCAGGCCCGGGCTTGCGTCACGGCGGCTCTCCACCAGCGTCGCCGTGCCGTCCGTCGAGCCGTCGTTCACCACGATCACCTCGCGGAATTCCAGCGCCTGCGAGTCCAGCCACGCCAGCACGCGGTCCAATGTGGCCGGCAGTCTCCGCACTTCGTTGTAGGCCGGAATGACGACGGTCAGAGATGTCAAAAGGCATTATATCGACGAGCGCGATTTATAATGCAGGTACGTGTCATTGGAAGACGATCTTCTCAAACAGCGGCATGACCGCATCGCGCAGATCGAAGCGCTGGGCTTCGCGGCCTATGGGCAGCGCTTCGACTTCACCCACACCGTTCCCGACATCCTGCGCGACTACGGCGCGAAAACCGCCGAAGAGCTCGCGCCACAAGATAATGTCCCGCGCGTCAGTGTCCGCATCGCCGGGCGCGTGCAGACCGTCCGCCGCATGGGCAAGGCCGGATTCGCGCACCTGTTGCAGAACGGCGAGAAACTCCAGGCCTACATCCGCCGCGACGCCGTGGGCGAACGCGACTGCGCGCTCTGGGAGTTGCTCGACATCGGCGACATCATCGGCGTGGAAGGCTATCTGTTCCGCACCCGCACCGGCGAGCTGAGCGTGCACGCCGAGCATCTGTACTTCCTGGCGAAGACGCTGCTCAACATGCCCGAGAAGTGGCACGGTCTGGAAGACGTGGAGATCCGCTACCGCCAGCGCTATCTGGATCTCATCGCCAATCCGGATTCGCGGAAGGTTTTCGTCACCCGCGCGAAGACCATCTCTTCGTTCCGCCGGCAACTGGAAGCGCACGGCTATCTGGAAGTGGAAACGCCCATGATGCAGCCGCTTTATGGTGGCGCGGCGGCGCGGCCGTTTGTTACGCATCACAACACGCTCGATCTCGATCTGTACCTGCGCATCGCGCCGGAGCTGTATCTGAAGCGTCTGGTGGTGGGCGGCTTCGAGCGCGTCTACGAGATCAATCGCAACTTCCGCAACGAGGGCATCTCCACTCAGCACAACCCCGAGTTCACCATGCTGGAGTTCTATCAGGCCTACACGGATTACCTGGGCATGATGGACCTCTCGGCCGAGCTGCTGCAACAGGCGGCCATCGACGCCACCGGTTCGGCCGTGGTGGAGTACGACGGCCAGCAGCTCGATTTCGGCAACATTCGCCGGGCAACGATGCGCGAGATCGTGGGCGATGCGTCGCTCGCCGGCCACGCGCTGGTGGACAAGTTCGAGAACGAGTTCGAGCACACGCTCATCCAGCCCACCATCGTCTACGACTATCCGGTGGAGGTCTCGCCGCTGTCGAAGAACAAGCCCGGCGATCCCGGCTTCGTGGAGCGCTTTGAGATCTTCGCCGCGGGCATGGAGATCGGCAACGCCTTCACCGAGCTCAACGACCCGCAGGAGCAGCGTCGCCGGTTCGAAGGGCAACTCGATGCGCGCGCCAAAGGCGACGAAGAGGCGCACCAGATGGACGAAGACTACGTGCGCGCACTCTGCTACGGCATGCCGCCGGCGGGCGGCGAGGGACTGGGCGTGGACCGCATCGTCATGCTGTTCAGTAACTCGAAATCTATCCGCGATGTCATCCTGTTTCCGCTGCTGCGGCCGGAGGGCGAGATCGGCATCGCCCGCCGCTTGCGCGAGCTGGAAGGCTGAGGCGACCATACGGCTCTCATGCTCAAGACAGAAACCGTGTCTGGTGGAGGATGCCCTTTGTGGGGCAGCCAATCCTGGCTGCCGCCGCGTTTCTACGCGGCGTTGGGCCGGCTGAAAGCCGGCTGCGGGCAGGATTGCCCGCCCCACAGAATCAGAGAATCTAGATGAGTACCGTACCGAGATTCGAGCTGTTTGTCGCGGGCCGCTATCTGCGCGCCAAACGCAAGCAGGCGGTCATTTCGGTGATCACGGTGATTTCGGTGGTGGGCGTCGCCGCGGGGGTGATGGCGCTGGTGATCGCGCTGGCCATCAACAACGGCTTTCGCAACACGCTGCAGCGCAGCCTGCTGGGCGCCACCGCGCACGTCACCATTCTGGAGAAGAAGCCGTCGTACGGGATCGCCAACTGGCGCGAGCTCGACCCGCAACTCCGCCGCATCCCGCACGTGATCGGCGCGTCTCCCACTCTCTACGGCGTGGTCCTCGCCTCCGGGCCCATTCAATCGTCCCAGGCCGTGCTGAAAGGCATCCCGCTCGACGCGGCGCCGGACATGCTGCGGCATCTGAAGGAGGGTTCGTTCGACGAGTTGCAGACCGGCGACGGCCTGCCCGGCATCGTCCTCGGCTCGCGGCTGGCGCAGAGTACGGGCATGCTGCCGCACAGCGTCATCAACATCATGAGCCCGCAGGGCGAGCTGACCCCGTTCGGTCCGAAGTTCACGCGCTTCCGCTTCCGCGTGGTGGGCATCTTTGAGAGCGGCTTCTCCGACGTCGATTCGCAGTGGGCCTTCGTGTCGCTCGCTTCGGCCGAACAGGTCTTCTCCGTGGATGCCGTGAACGCCATCGAGCTGCGGCTCGACGATATCTATCAGGCGCCGCAGGCCGCCGCCGCGGCGGAGAAGATGGTGGGATCGAAGCTGGTGGCCACCACCTGGATGGAGCAGCTCCACGGCATCCTGAACGCGCTCAGGATGGAGCGCATCGTCACCGCCATCACCATCGGGCTCATCGTGCTGATTGGCGCGCTGAACATTCTGATCACACTCACCATGATGGTGATGGAGAAGAACCGGGACATCGCCGTGCTCATGTCCATGGGCGCGCGGCGTGCGCAAATCCGGCGCGTGTTCATGCTGCAGGGCGTGCTGATTGGCGCGGTGGGGACGGCGATCGGACTGGTCTCCGGCTACACGCTCTCGTTCCTGGCGGATCATTACCGCTGGCTGCGTCTGGACGCCGATGTCTATGCCCTGAGCTTCGTGCCCTTCGCGCCGCGGCTGCTGGACGGGGTCTGGATCGCCGCCGCGGCCCTGCTCATCAGCTTCGCCGCCACCATCTACCCGGCCACCTCGGCCACGCGCATCGCGCCGGCCGAAGCGCTGCGTTACGAATAGGAAGAGAGAGCGCGCGGACCCCGATTGGTGTTCGCGAAACGCTTGCATCGATGTACGCTTTATGCGAACATACACTTGTGAACGTAATCAGCAAGGCCGGTCTGATGGATCTCATCGCCGGCAAGTCAAGAGACGTTCAGACCGCGGTGCTCGCCTGGTATCGGACGGCGCGGAGAACCACATGGGACAGTTTTGGTTCCGTTCGGCGGCAGTTCCCGGACGCGGATTACGTGAGCGGACTACTGGTGTTCAACATTCGGCGGAACCGTTATCGCCTGATCGTGTTCCCGGTGTTCGCGCGCCGTAAATTGTACGTGAAGGCACTGCTGAGTCACAAGGAATACGACAGGGAGGACCGGGAAACCAAATGGCCGTAATAGCCCAAATCAGCCCAATCAAGTACGGGAAGCTGCTCGCGAGAACTCTGCCAAAGGTCATTGAGACCCGCGAGGAGTTCGACCGCTACGTGCAAACCATGGAAGAGCTCGACCGAAGAACGGCGAACGGAAAAGAACTCAGCCCGGAAGAGGAAACGCTACTGGCGCTGCTGGAACAGCTCGTCCAGGACTATGACGACAAGATTGAACTCCCCGAGGTCCCGCCGAATGAGCTGACCAGGTTTCTGATGGACCAGCGCGGCCTCAGGCAGACGGACCTTGTCGAGGTGATCGGGTCGCGGGCCCAGGTATCCGACCTGCTCAGCGGGCGACGCGGCATTAGCAAGGCCCAGGCGAAGAGGCTTGCGGAGTTCTTTCGCGTCCCGGCGGATCTGTTCATCTGATCCTCCGTTCGTTCGCGCCGGTGCGGCATCAGCTTCCCGGCGTGACCGTTTCGCGGCGGCAGCGCACCTCGCGCACCGCGTAGATGCGCCGGCCCTGGCTTTCGAAGTAGGTGCGCATCAGCACCTCGCCCAGCAGGCCTGTCGAGAACATCATCAGACCGGTGAGCAGCAGCAGCGCGCCCAGCAGCATCAGCGGAGAGTGATCCCCCAGTTGCAGGCGGCCGGCAATCCTCAGAACGCCCAGCGTTCCCAGGATGCCCAGACCGGAGAGGGTGCCCACCAGCCCCAGCCGTCCGAAGAAATGCATGGGCCGCGTGAAATACTTCAGCAGGAACTTGATGGTGATGATGTCGAACATCACGTTGAACGTGCGCGAAAGGCCGTAGTGCGACGCTCCGTTCGCGCGCAGCACGTTTTGGATGGGCACTTCGGCGATGCGCGCGCCGTAGAAACTGGCCAGCGCCGGGATGAAGCGGTGCAATTCGCCGTAGAGGTTGACGTCCTTCAGGATCTCAGCGCGGTACGCCTTGAAGGTGGTGCCGAAGTCGCGCAGGTCCACGCCCGACACCTTCGCCATGAGCCAGTTGGCGATGCGCGACGGGATACGGCGGGTAATGGCGTTGTCGATGCGGTCCTTGCGCCAGCCGCTGGCGATATCGTAACCCTCGTCGATTTTCGCCAGCAGCGCCGGAATGTCCTCGGGCGCGTGCTGCAGATCGCCGTCCATCGAGATCACCACGCTGCCCTGCGCCTCGTCGAAGCCGGCCGAGAGCGCGGCGGTCTGGCCAAAATTGCGGCGCAGGCGGATTACTTTGAGGCGGTGGTCGGTCTCCACCAGGTTGGCCAGCAGATCGAAGCTGCGGTCGGTGGAGGCGTCGTCGACGAAGAGGATCTCATAGGGCTTGCGCAGGCCCTCCATCACGGTGGTGAGCCGGTCGTAGAGCGGCAGAATGGAAGGCTCTTCGTTGTGGATTGGGATGACGACCGAAAGCATGCCAGCCTTCATTATCGCGCGGGGGCCGGCGGGGTCTCGATCTTTCCCTGGGCGTCGCGCACTTCCACCGGCGCGAACTTCGCCAGCGCCTCGCGAATCTTCGCGGCGTCGCCCACCGCCACCACCTGCAGGCTGTCCGGGTTGAGGTATTTTTGCGCCACGCGCTGCACGTCGCCGGCGGTCACGGCGGCAATCTTCGCCGGGTACGTGTCCCAGTAGTCTTCGGGCAGATTGTAGATTCGCAGCAGGGTGGCGCGGTCCAGCAGCTCGGCGGGGTTCTCCAGCGAGAGCGCGAACGAGGCCACCAGCGCGTGTTTCGCCTCCTCCAATTCCGTTGCCGGGGCCTTCTCGTCGCGAATGCGGCGGATCTCGTTCAGGAATTCGGCGGTGGCTCCTTCGGTGACGGGAGTGCGGACGTCGGCATACGCGGTCCACGGGCCGGCGAACAGGGTGGCGTTCAGGAAGCTGAACGGGTCGTAGGTGTAGCCCTTGTTCTCGCGCAGATTCAGGAACAGGCGGGCCGCCGGACTGCCGCCGACAATGCGGTCCATTACGACGAGCGGGAGGTAGTCGGGGTCGGTGCGCTTCACCGTGATGTTGCCCAGCATGAGCGTGGTCTGCACGGAGTTGGGACGGTCCACCAGCCAGACCTTTTTCGCTTCCGCGGCTTTGGACGGGGGCGGCTGCGGCGCGGCCAGATCGGTCCGATTCCACTCCGGCAGCGTGCCGAGCACCTCGCGGACCTGGTCGACGGTGACGTCGCCGGCAATGCCCAGGATGGCATTCTGCGGGACGTAGCGCTCGTCGTGCCATTTGCGCAGCAGCTCAGGCGTCATCGCGTCAATGGACGCCACCGTCGGCGCAACCACGGCCGCGGGATGCGCGCCGTAGACAGCCTGGTGGAACACCTCGTTGGCGAGGAACTGCGGCTGCGCGCGCATCTGCATGAGCTGCGCCTTCTGCCGTTGCTTGAGCCGGGCCAGCTCCGATTCCGGAAACGCCGGGTGGAACAGGATGTCCGCGGCCAGCGCCAGCAACTGCGGGAACGTTTCGCTGAGCCCCGACGCGTTGATTACGGTTGTGCTGGAGCCGAATGGCGCCACGGCGGCGATGGACGCGCCCATGCCCTCCACCTCTTCGGCGATCTGGCGGCTGGTGCGCGAGGCCGTGCCCTGGTTCAACATCTGCGCCGTGAAGCTGGCGAGGCCGGGCGTTCCCGCGGGCTCGAAAATCGCGCCGGCCCCGAGGATGGTGAGCCGCGCAGACACGGTGGGCAGGCGATGGTTCTCCAGCACGAGCACGGTCAGCCCATCGGGCAGCTTCAGCTCCACCGGCTTCGGCAGGCTGACGTGGAGCACCTCGTTCGACACCGGGGCCTTGCCCTTGCGCTCTACTTTGCTGAGCGGGATGGCCTTGTCGTTCTGCTGGGCGAAGGCGGCGGCGGCCAGCAGGCCCACACACAGGAATGTCCGTTTCACCGTGCACCCCCGGCGGCGGATGCCGTCTTTGGTTTCGGTACGGAGATCACCACGGCGCGATTCTCCGCGGTCAGGTACTTTCGGGCCACGCGCTGGATGTCCTCTTTTGTCACCTTTTCGATCTTCTCCTGCACGGTGTTGATGAGGCCGGGGTCGTTGTAGAAGACCGCGAACTCCCCAATCTCCATGGCCCGTTCGATCGTCGATTGTAGTTGCTGCACGTTGCTGCGCTTGAAGAGCAGTTGCGCTTTGCGCAGCTCCCAGTCGGCCACCGGCTCGGTCTTCATGCGGTCGATTTCGGCGAGGAGAGCGGCCTCCACGTCTTTCACGTTTTTGCCGGGCCGCACCATCGCGCGGATGTGGAACAGCGAAGGCCCGCGATGGTCGTCCTCGGAGCTGGATACGCTGACGGCCAGTTCCTTGCCCTTCACCAGCGATTGATACAGCCGCGAAGACTGTCCGCTGCCGAGGATTTCCGCGAGCACGCTGAGCGCGAAATCGTCGGGGGTGTCGCCGGGCACGTTGCGGAACCCCAGGTCGATGCGCTGCAGTTGCGCGAAGGCATCCTCCAGCGTTTTGCGTTTCTCGCCCGTGGGTGGGCCTTCGGACAGGTCGGGCGCGGGCGGCGCAGTTTGCGCGGGAATATCGCCAAAGTATTTCTTGACTTTCGCCAGCGCGGCGTTGGCATCGACGTCGCCCACCAGCACCAGGACGGCGTTGTTCGGCGCGTAGTAGGTGCGGAAGAACTCCTGCACGTCTTTGACGGTGGCCGCGTTGAGGTCGTCCATGGAGCCGATCACCGAATGAGCGTTGGCGAAGTTCCCGTAGGCCAGCTCGTTCAGCGTGTCCTCCACCTGCCCGTAAGGCTGGTTGTCCTCGCCGAGGCGCTTCTCCTCCTGCACAGCATTTCGCTGATTCACCAGGTTCGATTCGTTCACCGCGAGCGAGCGCATGCGGTCGGCTTCGAGGTAGAGGCCGAGGTCGAGCTGGTTGGAGGGGAACACTTCGAAGTAATTGGTGCGGTCCTGACTGGTGGTGCCGTTCATGTTGCCGCCGTTGTTGAGGACCAGGATGAAGTGCTCGCCCTTACCCACATTCTGGCTGCCCTGGAACATCATGTGTTCGAACAGGTGCGCGAAACCGGTGCGGCCCTTGCGCTCATCGCGCGAGCCGGCGTTGTAGGTGACGCTGATGGCGTAGGTGGGGGCGGAATGGTCCTCGGAGACGATCACTCGCAGGCCGTTGTCGAGTTTGAATTGTTGAATGGGGATGTGGAGACCGCCGGTCTGGGCGGCGGAGAGCATCATGGAGGCCAGCACGGCGGTGGACAGCAGAGCAGGGATTTTCATAACAGAAGGAGGCGCGCGGCGCGATGGTCCAGTTTACCATGGGGGTCGAGCATCCACCGCTGTCAGAAGCACTTCCAGCAGAACTGGGTTCGTTTCGTAGTGCGGGAATCGCGGTTGCGTGGCAGCCCGTGGTGGAGTCGGGGCTCACGCCGGGATCGGGTTCGTTTGGTAATGCAGAATCGCGGGCGGCCTGGGCCTCCAGCCTGCGGAGCGTCAGGAGCTGTTTGAGGGCGCGGTAGCCGGATCGCTCGGCGGCCGCGGCGTAGCGTTGCAGGGCGACGAAGGGAGCGGCCTTGTTGTTGAGCAGCGCGGAGAGGAGGGCGGCATCGGCGTCGGAACAGGGACTGGCCGCGAACATGTCGTCGACCATTAAGGCCTCGAGGCGGCGGGCGCGGGCGAGACGCCAGTGGGCGTGGGCCATTTCGTCGACGAGAATGCTCTCATAGGCGTTGGTGGGGGCGAAGGTGCGATGGAGCTCGGCGATTAAATCGTCGAATTCGTCCTGATTTTCGTTTTGGAGGACGCGGAAGCCGGCGGAGAGTCCGTGCTTGAGGGCGTTGGCGCTGGAAATGGATTTGCCGTGCGCGGTGCGCGGGCCGGTGCTGGCCTGGGCGTTTCGCCGATTGGCCAGGATTTGGGATTCGGTAGACATCACGCGCTGACGGTAGCACTGGGCTGGCGGGATTTTCCGCGGGGGCTGGTGTTTTGATTGGTGTGGGTTGTTGTGAATGCCGTGGCGGAGAAGATGTGGCACGCGTGCGTCTCCCGCCCAACTTCCGGATGCGCCGTCGTCCGACAACGACCAGCCATCGCCGCCAGAAGCGCTTCTACGAGTCGGGGACGACGCGGTCGTGTGGTTGGACTCCGTCCTCGGCAACTGCCGTGAGCGCCGGTCTTCCAGAACCCGACCTCAGGCCGTCTGGCAGAATCATGACCGACTGTCCTCCGGTCGGGGCAAATCAGCTCAACTTCCGGATACGTCGTGATGCAGGGCCAGCCCGCCCTGAGTTGCACCTGGTTAAACACAGCGTCATAAGTACTTGCGCATCCGCTCCCTTACTGTCGCGGCTCGGAAACGCAGGCACCGGAGTGGTTCTATCCGCAATCACTAATGACGCTGTGTTTGGTTGCGCTAGAATCATTGAACGTCAGGAATCAGAAGGGAGGTATCAACGATGCCGAAGTTCGTCATCGAGAGGGACATTCCGGAGGCTGGCAAACTGTCGCCTCAGCAACTGCAGGCGATATCGCAGAAGTCGTGTGGCGTTCTGCAAGAGATGGGTCCGCGGATTCAGTGGGTTCAGAGCTATGTCACGGACGACAGAATCTACTGCGTGTATATAGCCCCAGATGAAGACACCGTTCGCAAGCATGCCGAGCAGGGCGGATTCCCGGCCAACCGGATCTCGCAAGTTCGGTCAGTGATCGATCCGACAACCTCGGAGTAACTTGCCAACGGAACGGGCGACTGTTCCTTATAGCAAGGTCAGCCATCCAGTTGTTGGCGACCAGGACAAGCGGCGTGGGCAAGTTTTCCAGAGCTTGCGGGAGACAAAGCTCTGGCGGTCCGTTCCATCGGCAAACCGTTCGGCGTAGATCCCGATCTTTCCGGTGCCGCTCCAGAGGGCGCCAACCGCGATCCCTGAGAGACTCGCCATCAGGAAGCGATCTTTGTGGTTCGGCTCGCCGGCGGCCGTCGGCGGGCCTGACGTGCTCTGGCTCTCCGATGTGATCACTTAAAGTTAGTCGGTGCGCAGCGAATGAGGAAGCTGCGGATGGTGTCGTCGGCTATCCGGTCGCAGACGAAAAGGCTTCCGAAGAAAAAACTGGCTTCAACAGGGCCCCAGGAGATTCGGAACGGGGTATACTAGTTCGCCCGGGAAGCAAGATGGAAATCCCGGTCAACACGAACAAGAGGAGATCTCCGATGAGGAAGCGAATGATGACAACGGCGTTGATGATGGCACTCTGCGCCGGAATGGTGCTCGCACAGGCCCAGGACAAGGCCGCCGCTGCGCCGAAGCCGACCGCTGAAGTGCTCAAGCAGATCGAAAACGATTGGGTGGATGCGCAGAAGGCCAGGAATGCGGACAAGCTGGGGGCCATTCTCGCCGATGACTGGGTGGGACTTGGCTGGTCCGGCAAGACGTCGAACAAGGCCCAGGCTCTGGCGGACCTGAAGTCGACCGACAATTCGTTGGACAGCATTGAAATGGGCCCGATGAAGGTTCGGGTCTTCGGCACCATCGCAATCGTGACTGGAAGCGACACCGAAAAGAGCACGGAAAACGGCAAGGACTCCAGTGGGAAATATATCTGGACGGATGTGTTCGCAAAGCGAGCCGGCCAATGGAAAGCCATAGCCTCGCAATCCACCAAGGTACCCGAGTAGCACGGCTATGGCGGTTTCCGGGACGGTGCGTGGGCAGACTGCCGGGTCTCCCTGATGCTCCAGACGCGGAATAGCCGGGCAAACAGACGACGGACAAGAGCCGGCTAAAAGCCGGCCGCGGGCAAGAGTGCCCGCCCACAAGAACAAGTACACTACACTACCTGGAGACCGGCTGCTTCCAGTTCACTTGCAGGGGAGGGTTCTGCCCGGTGTAATCCGTTGCACTCCCGTTCGAGTTCGTCCGCAACCTCGCGTGCATAGAGGACAAAATGGTGCGCCGACAAGAGCACCATGAATCCGAGCCACAGTTTCGCCGGCTGGCGCCACCAGTTCCAGGCCATGCGGCCGAGGAATCGCCAGTAGGCGAGCCGGTAATCCGAACGGATGCCCTGCGTCCACACAGACGCGAAGAGCACGCGGAGCGTGTAGGCCAGGGGCGCGTTGGGCGGGCGCTGTGTGGCGCGCGGGCGCCATACCTCCAACGAGCGAAACGCGCGCGCGAAGAACGCCTGCGGGGTGTACAGCGCCACCAGTAACCCGCTCAAACCGTGGAGCAGCACCGGCAGAGGCATGATGGTGCGGAAATCGGGAGCGCTGAAATTGGAGGTCGCCTGACTGCTCTCATTCAGACGCCCCTCCCGCTTCATCCGGTCGAACAGGGGTGTGGTGGGCAGCGCCTGCAGGACGCCGGCCATGGCCCAGGCGATGGCCGTGCGCTCGATGAATTCGCGCTGGCGTTCGAAGATGCTCTGGTCATCCGAATCGAAACCGACGATGAAGCCGGCCAATACCCAGAGCCCGCTTTGCTGGATCACGCGGATCTGCTGGACGTTGTCGCTGCGCAGGTTCTGGAACTTGCGGGAAGCTTTGAGCGCTTCGGCGGAGGGCGTCTCGATGCCGATGAAGACGTACATGAAGTTCGCCTCCACCATGGCGGCCAGCAGCTCGGGGCGATCGGCCAGGTCGATGGAGGCCTCGGTGCTAAACGCGAAAGGATAGCCGTGGAGTTCCTGCCAGGGCTTCAACGCCCCGGCGAGCTCCAGAGCGCGTTTGCTGTTGCCGATGAAGTTGTCGTCGACGATGAACACCTCGTTGCGCCACCCCAGCCGGTACAGCGCGTCGAGTTCCGCGATCACCTGGGCCGGCGGCTTCGACCTTGGCTTGCGTCCGTAGATGGTAATGATGTCGCAGAACTCGCACTGGAAAGGACACCCGCGCGAGAACTGCACCGGCATCTGCGCGTACTTGTTCAGGCGCAGCAGATCGAAACGGGGCAAAGGGCTCCGCGACATGTCGGGCTTCTCGGAGACGCGGTACAGACTCTGCGCGGTACCCTGCTCCAGCGCGGCGGCGATCTCGCCGAAAACCACTTCCGCTTCGCCGGCGAGCACGTGATCCGCTTCCTTGAGCAGCAGCTCGGGCTGGCTGCTGGCCCAGGGGCCGCCAATGAACGTGCGGCGTCCGAAGGAACGAGCGCGGGCGAGAGTGGCGATGGCGTCCGCACGCTGGGCGAACATGGCGCTGACCATCACCAGGTCGGCCCACAGCAGGTCTTCGTCGCGCAAATCCTCGAACGCGCGATCCACCAGCCGGATGGTCCACGCAGGCGGGCAGAGCGCGGCGACGGTGATCAGGCCCAGTGGCGGCGATATTGCAGCCTCCGGGAGCATTTCGAGAACGCCCTCGAAGCCCCAGAACGATGGCGGGAAGCGAGGCCACACCATCAGAACTTTCACGTTCGGACCCAGGGGAGGAAACGAGACGGGCTCGCTCAGGTCGAGCAGGATGGGGAAGTCCCCGGCGGGCGAGGGCATGCTATTCGCCGCTCCGGGCAAGCGGCTGCGGCCATTCTTCCACTGGGAACCAGGCGTGTGCGCGGCAGTTCCCCGATTGCCGCCAGAAACCACCGTGCTTATTTCGCATGAAGCGCAGCCGCCAGTATAGTCTGATTCGACCACGTTATGCCAGTGCCAATTCACCGTGCCACCGGCGATCCGGTAGCCGCCAGTTCGGGCACAACAGGCCGAAGGCCCAATGTCACTTGGTTCTCAGACCGGTTTCGCAAATCCTACATTCTATGACTCTTATGTTCAAAGCATTCCCTCGGTGGGGCAGCCAATCCTGGCTGCCGTCGCGTTTCTACGCGGCGTCAGGCCGGCTAAAAGCCGGCTGCAGACTGAAAGTCTGCCCCACAAACTCGGAGAATCAATCACTTGCAGGGAAGGCTGGAAAACTAAGTGGCATTGGGCCGAAGGCCCGTCCCGTGGTCGCTGTTGGGCTTTGAGAATCGGCGCGCCCGGGAGCATCACGCGCTGCACGGTGTACCGCATACACTCGGCACTTTTCCGGTGGGACGCTCTCTGAAGTACGCTGGAGTGGAAACGGAACCGATATTCCAAACGCTGTTTGACCCGGTCGTCTTTCGGGGCGTCGTATGGGTCTGGTTCGGCCTCGGCGCCGCCACGTTCGTCGCCCTGTTGTTCGTCACCGCCCCCTATGGCAGACATAGCCGGTCAGGGTGG
This sequence comes from Bryobacteraceae bacterium, assembly GCA_049510065.1. Taxonomy (GTDB): domain Bacteria; phylum Acidobacteriota; class Terriglobia; order Bryobacterales; family Bryobacteraceae; genus CAWACP01. The sequence goes on along the minus strand of JBEKZH010000001.1, from coordinate 805 downwards.
GGGCCAACGGTGGACGCGCGCCTCGGTTGGATGGCCATGGAACTCCCGGCGGCCGTCGCGTTTCCCGCCCTTCTTCTCACTTCGGGCCGAACCGTCAACCTGGCGGCCGTGGTGTTCCTGGCGATGTGGGAGATCCACTACTTGCAGCGGGCGCTGGTCTATCCGTTTCTGCTTTCGCGCGGTGCGGCGCGGATGCCGCTGACCATCCCGGTGCTGGCGGCGATCTTCAACTTGTTCAATGCGTATCTCCAGGGAGGCTGGCTGTTCCGCGTGGGCCCGGGTTACGGGGTGGACTGGCTGAGGGATCCGCGTTTCGTACTGGGCGCGGCGCTGTTCCTGGGCGGCCTGGCCATCAACTGGCACTCGGACGCGGTCCTCAGACGCCTTCGCAAAGCCGGAGAGACGGGGTACAAGGTGCCGCACGGTGGACTGTTCCGCTGGGTATCGTGCCCCAACTATCTCGGGGAGGTGATCGAGTGGGCGGGCTGGGCGGTGGCCACGTGGTCGCTGCCCGGAGCTGCTTTCGCGTGCTGGACGGCTGCGAATCTGGCGCCGCGGGCGGTCGCGCATCACCGGTGGTACCGGCAGAGGTTCCCCGAGTATCCGAACGGGCGGGGGGCGATCCTTCCGGCGCCCTGGCGGAGAACCACTTAATTCTGCAGACTGCCATCCAGTGTCCTGTTCCAGCTAATAATTGACAACAACTTGTGGGGCGGCCAATCCTGGCCGCAGCCGCCTTTCAGGCGGCAAGACCCGCTGGAAAGCGGGTCTGCAGGCAGAATTGCCTGCCCCACTTCGGAGGTCT